>NZ_BAAAMW010000011.1:0-278847 GCF_039529475.1 Actinomadura chokoriensis
GACCCGGCACCGTGCACCAACCGTCGATCGCACCCTTCACCGACGGCACCGTCAGCGTCGCCGACTCCCCCTGACCCAGCATCGGCGTCGCCTCACCCGACGCCAACCGCAGGTCATGCCGCATCGCATCCCTGTTCGTCACCCGCAGAACAAGACGCGTACCAGGCGCCGCCTCGATCGTCCCCGGACGAATCCGCATATTCGCCAACGTCACCTCCACCACCCGCGTCCCCGACGCAGCCACCGTCTGCGCGGGGGCGTCGGTCCGGCCGCTGCTCGCGAACAGCGCCGCGGCGGCCGTCAGCAGGCAGCCGACCACGACGCCGACGACGGCGGGATGCCAGGGGACGCGCGGGAGGGTCATGGTCCCAGGGTTCGGGTGCGGGGCGCCGTGCGGGGAGGGCCGAAGGTCCCGGCGGCGGGGACCGAAGGGCCCGGTTCGCGGACGTACCGTCCTTGGTCCCCGCGCTCGCGGGACCTTCGGCCCTGGGGCGGCCGAACCGGCGGGCGGAAGCCTGGAGAGGCACAGCGGCAGCACGAGGAGGTGCGCCATGCCCCATCCGTTCGCGACGCACGTCGGGGTCCGGCGGCTGATGACCGCGGCCATCGCGGCGCCGTCGGTGCACAACACCCAGCCCTGGTTCTTCCGGCTGGACGAGGACGCGGCGGTCATGGAGCTGCACGCCGACACCGGCCGCGCGCTGCCGGTCATCGACCCGGGCGGCCGGGCCCTGCACATCAGCTGCGGCGCCGCGCTGTTCAACCTGCGGCTCGCGATCCGGACGACGGGCCACCGGCCGCTGGTCGAGCCGCTCCCGGACGCCGGGCGCCGGCCGTCGCTGCTGGCGGCCGTCCGGGCCGTGGACGCGACGATGCCGTCGCCGGGCCAGGCGGAGCTGTACGCGGCGATCCCGCACCGGCGCACCAACCGCGGCCCGTTCGGCAAGCGGCGGGTGCCGCAGATCGTCCGGGACGAACTGACGGCCGCGGCCCGGGAGGAGGGCGTGGCGCTGAGCCTGCCCGGCCCGCAGACCACGGCGTACCTGCTCAGCCTGATCGCGGCGGCGGACGCCAAGCTCACCGCCGACCCCGGCTACCTCGCCGAGCTGGCCCGCTGGACACCGGACCGGACCCGCGGCGACGGCGTCCCCTGGTACGCGTTCGGGCCGCGGCCGAGCGGGCGGGGCCTGCCGCTGCGCGACTTCGGCGCGGCCGGCGCGTCCGCCGGGCGGGCGGCCGACGACTTCTCCGCCCGGCCCCAGCTCGGCGTCCTGCTCACCAGGGGCGACGGCCCGCGCGACTGGCTGCGGGCGGGGCAGGCCCTGCAGCGGGTCCTGCTCACGGCGGCGCGGCGCGGGGTGGCGGCCTCGATGCTCACCCAGCTCCTGGACATGCGCGGCGGCGGCCCGGCCGGGGACCGGCCGCACGGCCACATCCAGTCGGTCATCCGGTTCGGCTACGGGCCGATCGTGCCCGGCACGCCCCGCCGCCCCTTCCCCGAGGTCCTCGAACGGGTCTGACCTCCCGACAAAGAAAGGCGAACGATGCCGACACTCGTCCAAGAGTTCACCGACGTCTTCCGGACGGAGCACCGCAGTGTCCGCGACCTCCTGCTCGACCTGGTGGAGGCGTTCCGGCTCCGCGACACCGAGCGGGTGCGCGAGCTGGTCCGGGCCGTCGACGCCGCGACCGGGCCGCACTTCCGCTACGAGGAGGAGTCGATGTACCCGCGGCTCGTCGCGGTCTTCGGCGCCGAGTACGTGGCCAAGCTGCTCGCCGACCACGACGGCGCGATCCGGACCGTCCGGCGGCTGTACGCGCTGGCCGAGTACGACCGGCTGACGCCCCGGCAGGCCGAGCGCGGGATCGAGCTGACCCGGCGGATCCTCCCGCACGTCAGCGACTGCGACGGGCTGTCGATCATGGTGGAGACGCTTCCCGCGGACACGGTCGAGGCGATCCTGGCGACCCGGCGCGACGCGCGCGCCGCCGGCCTGACCCTGCTGACCTGGGCGGCGACCGCACGGGACCGGGATGTCTGAGCCGGAGGAGCCGCGCATCGTCCAGGGCGGCATGGGCGCCGGCGTCTCGGGGTGGCGGCTCGCGAGCGCCGTCGCGCGGACCGGGCAGCTCGGCGTCGTCTCCGGGGTCGCGCTGGACGCGCTGCTCGCCCGCGGCCTCCAGGCCGGGGACGAGGGCGGCCACCTGCGCCGCGCGCTCGCCCACCTGCCGCTGCCGGGGGTCGGCGAGCGCATCCTGGAGCGCTACTTCGTGCCCGGCGGGATCGCGCCGGGGCAGCGGTACCGGCCCGTGCCGAAGCTCGGCCTGCGGGCGAACCGGACGCGGGACGAGCTGACCGTCGCCGGGAACTTCGCCGAGGTGTGGCTCGCCAAGCAGGGGCACGGCGGGCCGGTCGGGATCAACTACCTGGAGAAGATCCAGCTCGCCACCCCGGCCGCCGCCTACGGGGCGATGCTGGCCGGCGCCGACTACGTCCTGATGGGCGCGGGGATCCCGAGCGAGATCCCGGCGCTGCTGGACGCGCTGGCCGCCGGGTCCCCGGGCCGCGTGACCGTGGCGGTCGCGGGCGCCGAGGAGGGCCGCCCGTTCGCGTTCGACCCGGCGTCGCTGTCCGGCGGCCCGGTGGGGCGGCCGCGGTTCCTGGCGATCGTGTCGTCGTCCGTCCTCGCCCTGTACCTGGCCCGGTCGCCGGTGACCCGCCCGGACGGGTTCGTGCTGGAGACGGCGGTCGCGGGCGGGCACAGCGCGCCGCCGCGCGGGCGGCTGCGCCTGGACGAGGCCGGCGAGCCGGTCTACGGGCAGCGGGACCGGGTCGACCCGGCGAAGGTCGCCGCGCTCGGCCTGCCGTTCTGGATGGCGGGCGGCTACGCGCGGCCCGGCACGCTCGCCGAGGCGCGGGCGGCCGGCGCCGCCGGGATCCAGGCGGGCAGCGTGTTCGCGCTGTGCCGCGAGTCCGGCCTCGAACCGGGGCTGCGCAAGGAGCTGATCGACCGCGCGCTGGACGGCACCCTCCGCGTCCGCAACGACCCCCGCGCCTCGCCGACCGGGTTCCCGTTCAAGGTCGCCGCGCTGCCCGGCACGCTGTCCGAGCCGGACGTCTACACGAGGCGCCCCCGCCTCTGCGACCTGAGCTACCTCCGCACCCCCTACCTGAAAGCGGACGGGAAGGTCGGCTACCGCTGCCCGGCCGAGCCGATCGACGCCTACGTCCGCAAGGGCGGGGCCATCGAGGACACCGGCGGGCGCCGCTGCCTGTGCAACGCGCTCGTCGCGAACATCGGCCACGGCCAGCACCGGCCCGACGGCTACGTCGAGCCGCCGCTGCCGACCCTCGGCCAGGACCTCGGCTTCCTGCCCGACCTCGTCCGCGCGACCGGCGGCGACTACACCGCCGCCGACGCGATCGACTACCTGCTGCGAACGTGAGCCCGCCATGACCGTGGAAGCGACCGTGAAACAGATCCGCACGCCCCGCCACGACACCGCCGAGCGGCCGTTCATCGTGATCTGGGAGGCGACGCGGGCGTGCCCGCTCGCCTGCCGGCACTGCCGCGCCGAGGCCCGGCCCGACCGGGACCCCGGCGAGCTGAGCACGGCCGAGGCGTTCGGCCTGATGGAGCAGGTCGCCTCGTTCGGCGGCCCGCCGCCGATGTTCGTGATCACCGGCGGCGACCCGTTCCAGCGCCCGGACCTGCTCGACCTCGTCCGGCACGGCTCGCGGATCGGCCTGCCGGTCGCGGTGTCCCCGTCGGGCACGCCGACGCTCACCGAGGCCGGGCTCACCGGGCTGCGGGACGCGGGCGCGCGGGCGGTCTCGCTCAGCCTGGACGGCTCGAACGCGCGGATCCACGACGAGTTCCGCGCCACGCCGGGCGTCTACGGCTGGACGATCGACGCCTGGCGGACCGCCCGCGACCTGGGCCTGAAGGTGCAGATCAACACCACGGTGACCGGGCACAACCTGACCGACCTGCCGGAGATCGTACGGATCGTCCACGAACTGGGGGCGCTGACGTGGAGCGCGTTCCTGCTCGTCCCGACCGGCCGCGGCACGCTGCTCCCCGGGCTCGGGCCGCGGGAGGTCGAGGACGTCCTGAACTTCGTGTACGACGCGGGCGCCCACATCCCGGCCCGGACGACCGAGGCCCACCACTTCCGCCGGATCGCCGTCCAGCGGGAGATCCTGCGGCGGCACGGCGCCGACCACGCGGCCGCGCTCGGCCTCGGCCCGCTCTACGCGGACCTGCGGCGGCGGCTGGCCGGGCTGGACCTGCCGGTCCGGCGCGCCCGGCGCGCGCCGATGGACGTCGGCTCCGCGCGCGGGTTCGTGTTCGTCTCGCACCGCGGCACCGTCCATCCGAGCGGCTTCCTGCCCACCCCGGCGGGCAGCGTCCGGACCGGGCGGCTGCCCGACATCTACCGGACGTCGCCCCTGTTCGTCGGCCTGCGCGACCCCGCCAACCTCACCGGGAAATGCGGCGCCTGCGAGTTCCGGACGCTCTGCGGCGGCTCCCGCTCGCGGGCTTTCGCCACGTCCGGCGACCCGTTCGCGTCCGAGCCGTGGTGCTCCTATACCCCGGGCGCCTTCCCCTACCAGGAGGAACTCGCCGAGTACGGCGCCGTCGCGCCGGCCTGAACGGGAACCCTCCCGGAAAGCCGGGATCGGCGACATATCCGCCGTGAGCTGGGTAGATGACGCCGTAGAAGGGGTTTTCCGTACAACGGCTGGACGAGACATGTTCGAGATCGAGGACATCCGGGAATGGCGCGGCCGGACGGTGATCGACGAGTCCGGCAGCAAGATCGGTGAGCTGGAGGCCGTCTACGTCGACACCCTCACCGACCAGCCGGCCTTCGCCACCATCAAGACCGGCATGCCGATGCGGCAGCGGCTCGTGTTCGCGCCGCTCGACGGCGCGACCGTCGGGCCGGAGCACCTGCGGGTCGCGCACCCGAAGAAGCAGATCAAGGGCGCGCCCGCCATCGACACCGACGGGGAGCTGCCCGCCGGTGACGAGAGCGCCGTCTTCGCCCACTACGACCTGGCCTACGAGGCCGCACCCGACGAGCGCCGGCTCGCCCGCCGCTGACGTGCGTCCAGGAAGGATCGAGCCATGGCCCTGTTCCTGTTCATCCTGCTCGTCGCGGTGGCGCTCGGCATCATCGGCGTCGTCGTGAAGGGCCTGTTCTACCTGCTGATCATCGGCATCGTGCTGTTCCTCATCAACCTGGTGTGGAGCGGGATCCGGGTCGGCCACCGCCGCGGCTCCCGCCCGGCCCGCTGACCCGGGCGGCCGGCGGACCGGCCGTTAGAGGCGAGCGTCCCCGGGTAGCCCGTAGCGCGACGGCCGGACGCGCCGGCGAGCCGTGACGGCGAATGCCGTGACAGACCTGTGAGCCATACGAGACGGGGGCAGAGATGACCACGCCTGAGGAGAACGCGCCGAAGACCGACGACACCGATCAGGTCGTGATGAAGCCCGGCGGCGACCCCGGCCGGGACGTGGACCAGGAGAAGCCCCGGCCCGGCCCGGACACGCGCAACGAACTCGGCGCCGAACTGGAGGACAAGATGGCGGAGAAGGGCCTGTCCCGGGACGACTTCAGCGGGTCCTGACCCGTGGCCCGCGACTGACCCGCCCCTCCCCTCCCCGGGCCTGTCCCCGAACGCGCAGATGGGAGCCTGCGGCCGTTCCGGCCGCGGGCTCGCTCGCGCATGCCCGCCCGGAAAGTCGGCGTATAGCCGAGAGGTCACGGTTGTGACGCGGCGCACCAAGGGGGCCTTGACATGGCAGTGTGACCGGTAACAGTGTGTCCGGGGACACCGGCACCACCCCCGAGGTGAGACGTGAAGCGTAGGAAGTTCGTCAGCCTGGCGCTGGGCCTCGGCCTCGCGCTCGGCATGACCGCGTGCGGCTCGACGCAGAAGACCGTCGACAAGGAGAAGGCCGAGAAGAAGCCGGCGGCCGGCGCCCTGATCGGCGTCACGATGCCGACCCGCTCGTCCGAGCGCTGGATCCACGACGGCGACAACCTCAAGAAGCAGCTGGAGCAGCTCGGCTACAAGGTCGACCTCCAGTACGCCGAGAACGACATCCCGACCCAGGCCAACCAGATCGACAACCAGATCACCAAGGGCGCCCGGCTGCTGGTCATCGCCTCCATCGACGGCACGGCGCTGACCACGCAGTTGCAGAAGGCGGCCGACAAGGGCGTCCCGGTCATCTCCTACGACCGGCTGATCCGCAACTCCCCGAACGTCGACTACTACGCCACCTTCGACAACTACAAGGTCGGCGTGCAGCAGGCGACGTCCCTGCTCGTCGGGCTCGGGCTGAAGAAGGCGGACGGCTCGGAGGGCACCGCGAAGGGCCCGTTCAACATCGAGGTGTTCGCGGGCTCCCCCGACGACAACAACTCCACGTTCTTCTACAACGGCGCGATGGACACCCTGAAGCCGTACCTGGACAAGAAGACCCTCGTCGTCAAGAGCGGCCAGACCGACTTCAAGACGATCGCGACGCTCCGCTGGGAGCCCGAGCGCGCGCAGAAGCGCATGGAGGACCTCCTCACCCGCTACTACGGCGGCGGGACGAAGGTCCAGGGCGTCCTGTCCCCCTACGACGGCCTGTCGATCGGGATCCTGTCGGCGCTGAAGTCCAACGGCTACGGGACGCCCGGCCAGCCGTACCCGATCGTGACCGGGCAGGACGCCGAGGTCGCCTCGGTGAAGTCGATCATCGCGGGCGAGCAGTACTCGACCGTCTACAAGGACACCCGGCAGCTCGCCGCCGTCACGGTGAAGATGGCCGACGCCGTGCTGAAGGGCGAGAAGCCCCAGGTCAACAACACCAAGGACTACGACAACGGCGAGAAGGTCGTCCCGTCGTACCTGCTGAACCCGGTGATCGTGAACAAGGACAACTACAAGAAGGAACTCATCGACACCGGCTACTACACCGAGGCCCAGCTGAAGTGACGCCTGGGTGGGGCGGCCCCCGCCACCTCCCCGGCGGGCCGCCCCACCCGTCCCCGCAAGGAGGACCATGACCGACGCGATACTGCGGATGCGCGGCATCACCAAGACCTTCCCCGCGGTCAAGGCTCTGCAGGACGTGAACCTGGAGGTGCGGCGGGGGGAGATCCACGCGATCTGCGGCGAGAACGGCGCCGGCAAGTCGACGCTGATGAAGGTGCTGTCCGGCGTCTACCCGCACGGCGAGTACAGCGGCGACATCGAGTTCGAGGGCGAGACGTGCCGGTTCTCCGGCATCCGCGACAGCGAGCAGCGCGGGATCGTCATCATCCACCAGGAGCTGGCGCTCAGCCCGTACCTGTCGATCGCGGAGAACATCTACCTCGGCAACGAGCGCCGCGGCCGGTTCGGGCTCATCGACTGGAACCGGACCAACGCCGACGCCGCGGAGCTGCTGGCGCGGGTCGGGCTGAAGGAGAACCCGGTGACGCCGGCGATGGACCTCGGCGTCGGCAAGCAGCAGCTCGTGGAGATCGCCAAGGCGCTGTCGAAGCGGGTGAAGCTGCTCATCCTGGACGAGCCGACCGCCGCGCTGAACGACGCCGACTCCGCGCACCTGCTGGACCTGCTGCGCGGCCTGCGCGACGAGGGCATCACCTGCGTGATCATCTCGCACAAGCTGAACGAGATCCGCGCGATCGCCGACTCCACCACGATCCTGCGGGACGGCCGCACCATCGAGACCCTCGACATGGCCGGCGACGTCTCCGAGGACCGCATCATCTCCGGGATGGTCGGCCGCGACCTCGACAACCGGTTCCCCGACCGCGTCCCCGACATCGGCGCCGAGGTGCTGCGGATCGAGGACTGGACCGTCCACTCCCCCACCCAGCACGGCCGGGTCGTCGTGGACCGCGCCGCGCTCACCCTGCGCCGCGGCGAGATCGTCGGCCTCGCCGGGCTGATGGGCGCGGGCCGGACCGAGCTCGCCATGAGCCTGTTCGGCCGCAGCTACGGCACCGGGATCAGCGGCCGGATCTACAAGGACGGCAAGGAGATCGCGGTCCGGACGGTCACCGAGGCGATCCGGCACGGGCTCGCCTACGCGACCGAGGACCGCAAGACCTACGGGCTGAACCTCATCGAGGACATCAAGCGCAACGTCTCCGCCGCCGGCCTGCGCGGCCTCGCGAAGGCCGGCTGGGTGGACGAGAACCGCGAGTACGAGGTCGCCGAGCGGTTCCGCCGGGACATGAACATCAAGACGCCGAGCGTCCTCACCCCGGCCGGGCAGCTGAGCGGCGGCAACCAGCAGAAGGTCGTCCTGTCCAAGTGGATCTTCACGGACGCGGACGTGCTGATCCTGGACGAGCCGACCCGCGGCATCGACGTCGGCGCCAAGTACGAGATCTACTCGATCATCAACCGGATGGCCGACCAGGGCCGCGCGGTACTGGTGATCTCCTCCGAGCTGCCCGAGCTGATCGGGATCTGCGACCGCCTCTACGCGATGGCGGAGGGCCGCATCACCGGCGAGGTGACCCGCGCCGACGCGACCCCGGAGCGCCTCATGCAGTACATGACCCAGAACATGATGCGGACCGAGGAGACCAGAGCATGAGCAGCGTCGCGTCGGCCGACAAGGCCGTGTCACCGCCGCCGGCGGAGCGGCCGAAGCCGGGCCGGACCCTGCCGGTCAACCTGCGGCAGAGCGGGATCTACATCGCGTTCGGGCTGATCGTCGCGCTGTTCGCGGTGCTCACCGACGGGCAGCTGCTGTCGCCGCAGAACATCTCCAACATCATCGTCCAGAACTCCTACATCCTGATCCTGTCCATCGGGATGATCATGGTCATCATCGGCGGGCACATCGACCTGTCGGTGGGGTCGGTGGTCGCGGTGACGGGCGCCATCGCGGCGGTGCTGATGGTCGAGCACAACGTGCCGTGGCCGGCGGCGGTGCTGCTGACGATCCTCGCGGGCGCCGCGATCGGCGCGTGGCAGGGGTACTGGATCGCCTACTTCGAGATCCCCTCGTTCATCGTGACGCTGGCCGGGATGCTGGTGTTCCGGGCGCTGACGCTGACCGTCCTCGGCAACCAGGGCATCGGCCCGTTCCCGGACGAGGTGCGGACGATCGCCAACGGCTTCCTGTCCGGCTACCTCGGCAACATCGGGCTCGGGCCGCTCGGCGGCGCCGACCTGTTCACGCTGCTCGTCGCGCTGGCGCTGGTCGGCGGGTACGCCGGGCTCGGGTGGCGGAACCGGCAGGGCCGCATCCGCTACGGGCAGAAGGTCGAACCGCTCACCGTGTTCGTGCTGCGGTACGCCCTCGGCGTCGTGGTCGTCATGTTCATGGCCGTGCAGCTCGCCCGGTTCAAGAACATGCCGTGGGTGCTCGTGCTGCTGGGCGTGCTCGTCCTCGGCTCGACGCTGGTGATGAACCGGGCCGTGTTCGGCCGGCACGTGTACGCGCTCGGCGGCAACCCGCTCGCGGCGAAGCTGTCCGGCATCAAGGTCAAGTCGGTGTCGTTCTGGCTGTTCGTCAACATGGGCGTGCTGTCGGCCGTCGCCGGGATCGTGTTCGCCGGGCGGCTCAACCAGGCCGGCCCGACCGCCGGGAACATGTTCGAGCTGGACGCGATCGCGGCGGCGTTCATCGGCGGCGCGGCCGTGCAGGGCGGCGTCGGCAAGGTGGTCGGCGCGATCACCGGCGGCCTCATCATGGGCGTGATCAACAACGGCATGTCGCTGCTCGGCGCGCCGAGCGAGCGGGTCATGCTGATCAAGGGCCTCGTCCTGCTGGCGGCGGTCGCGTTCGACATCTGGGCCAAGCGGCGCGCCGGGGCGTCGCGCTGACCGGTCGGCCCGGGGACGGCGGACCCGGTATGTTCCGAGGTGCCATGACCTCCACGCCACCCGCCAGACCCGGGCTCCGCGACGTCGCCCGGCTCGCAGGGGTCTCCCACCAGACCGTGTCGCGGGTGTTCAAGAACCATCCGATGGTCAGCGCGAAGACCCGCGACCGGGTGCTGGCCGCCGCCGCGCAGCTGGACTTCCGGCCGAACGCGGCGGCGCGGGCCCTCGCCACCGGCCGGTCCCGGACGCTCGGCGTCGTCAGCTTCGACACCGCGCTGTTCGGCCCCGCGTCGATCATCGCGGCGATCGAGCGGAATGCCCGCGCCGCCGACTTCTTCACCAGCGTCGCGAGCCTGGAGTCGCCGGGGCACGGCGCGGTCGCGGGGGCCGTCGACCGGTTCCGCGACCAGGGCGTGGACGGCATCATCATGATCCCCGGGCACGTCCCGCCGGACGAGGCGCTGCGGCACCTGCCGGGCGACCTGCCGACCGTCCTGCTCGGGCCGGACGCGGCCGTCCCGACCGTGTCCGGCGACCACTACCTGGCGCCCCGCGAGGCGGTCCGCTACCTGCTGGAGCTCGGGCACCGGACCGTCCACCACCTGCCGGGCCCGGACGACTGGTCGGAGGCCACCGAGCGGACGCGCGGCTGGCGGGACGCGCTCACCGAGGCCGGCGCCGACGTCCCCGACTGCGCGCCCGGCGACTGGAGCGCGCGGTCCGGCTACGAGCGCGGCCGGCTGCTCGCCGCCGACGGCGACGTCACGGCGGTGTTCGCGGCCAACGACCAGATCGCGCTCGGGCTGCTGTGGGCGATCCACGAGAGCGGCCGCCGGGTGCCGGACGACGTCAGCGTCATCGGGTTCGACGACATCCCGGAGGCGGCGTTCCTCACCCCGCCGCTCACCACCGTCCGGCAGGACTTCACCGCCCTCGGCCGGCACCTCGTCGAGCTGCTCATCGCCCAGCTGACCGGAAGCGAGGCGGACGCGCCGAAGCTCGTCCCCAGCCACCTGATCGTCCGCCGCAGCACCGCGCCGGCCCGCTGACCCTGGATCACCGCAGCGGCGCCGCCAGTACGTGCGTCAGGGTGCGGCGCAGCCAAGCGCCGTACTGCTCGGGCGCCCATCCCGTGGTGCGTCGCAGGAGCAGGTAGGTCTCCGCCTGACCGGCCAGCGCGACCGTCTCCTCCTGCCACGCCGGATCCGTCGTCTCCGCGAGCAGGCCGTCGGTGCGGGCGCTCTCGACGAATCGCCGCAGCAGCCCGCGGGTGTCGGCGCGGCCGGCCTGGAAGGCCTCCGCCAGCTCGGGCTCCGTGGCCTGGGCCTGGAGCACCACCTCGAACAGATCGGCGGCGCGTTCCATGAGGCCGGCGGTCCCCTCGGCCAGCGCCTCGATCCGGTCGGCGAGCGTCCGGCCCGTGAGCGCCGCCCGGTACCAGTCCCTTTCGGCGACCGCCCGTTCCGCGGTGTCCCCCGCCACGGCGACGTCGACCACATGCCGCAGCAGCGCCGCCTTGGTGCCGAAGCGGACGTAGACGGTCCGGTGCCCGACCTCGGCACGGTCGGCGACCGCGGTCAGCGTCGTCGCGTGGTAGCCCTCGCGGACGAACAGCGCCCGCGCGGCTTCGACCACTTCGCGATCGGGGTGCCGGGCAAGGCCGAGCTCGAAGGCCTGGCCGCCCGGCTCACCGCACTCGGCGACGAGCACGCCGGGGTCCACTTCGCCACCATCGGCTGGATCCTGCCCGGAACGCACGACCCCGACGGGCACGAGGTCCGCTTCTACACCACCGACCACCACACCCCGATGCCCGCCGGCGGCACTCCCCTGGTGGTGGACGACCCGATCGGCACCGAGGACGAGCGCAGGCGAGCCCACCGGACGCGCGGCGCGGGCGAACCCGGCACGGCCCCGAGCGGCGGATCCGATGATCACCCGTAACGCCCCCGGTGGCGAGAGGGGAACCGCGGCGGCCGGCCCGCACCAGCGCCGAGGCGACCCCGCCCGGTCGAGCCCGCACCGCTGGAACTGGACTGCGACGGCAGCGGGACGGCGTGCGAGGGGACGGTGACCGTGTCCAACACCGGAACCCTGCCGCTGCGGATCGGCGCGATCGAACTCCGCGGGCCTGACGCCGTGCGCGGTCCCGGCCGACGGCGCGGCCTGCCCGATCAAGGGCACGGGGTTCGAGCCCGGCGAGACCGTCGACCTGGCCTGCACCTGGCCGCTGGGCGCGCGCAGCCGGTACCAGGTCACCGCCGCCGGCGACGGCGGCTTCGAGTACCGGCTCCTGCGCGCCTCGCCGCCCGGAACGGTCGAGGTCAGTGCCGTCGGCCGGGCATCGGGCCGCACCGCGACGACCAGCTACGTCCTCCCCGGCTCTACTCGGACTCAGTAGGGCTGCCCGCCGGTGCTCTGAGCGCGCGGAGGCGGTGCATGATCGCGCCGTCCGCGAAGTGGTCGTGGAGGGCCCGGTAGATCTCGTAGAGGTCGTCGTAGGCGTCGGCGCGGGCCCGGTCCGGGACGTACGCGGACGGCACGCGGCGCCCCATCGCGGCGGCGGCCGAGGTGATGTCGGGGTAGGCGCCCGCGGCGACGGCCGCGTGGATCGCCGAGCCGAGCGCCGGGCCCTGCGCCGACCCGATGACCGACAGCGGGCGCCGCAGCACGTCGGCGTACACCTGCATGAGGAAGGCGTTCTTCATCAGCCCGCCCGCGACGACGAACTCCTCGACCGCCACGCCGGACGCCTCGAACGTCTCCACGATCATCCGGGCGCCGAACGCGGTCGCCTCGATGAGGGCGCGGTAGACGTCCTCGGGCCTGGTGGCGAGGGTCTGGCCGACGATCAGCCCGGACAGGTCGTGGTCGACGAGGACCGAGCGGTTGCCGTTGTGCCAGTCGAGCGCGACGAGGCCGTGCCGCCCGACCGGCTGCGCCTCGGCGAGCGCGGTCAGGTGCTCGTGGACGGTCCGGCCCTCGGAGGCGGCGACCTGGTTGTAGTAGGCGGGCACGCAGGTGTCGACGAACCAGCCGAAGATGTCGCCGACGCCGGACTGGCCGGCCTCGTAGCCCCACAGCCCCGGCACGATGCCGTCGGCGACGACGCCGCACATGCCGGGGACCTCGGCGAGCCGGTCCGACGACATGACATGGCAGGTGGACGTGCCCATGATCGCGACCATCTGGCCGGGCCGGACGGCGTCGGCGGCCGCGGCGGTGACGTGCGCGTCGACGTTGCCGACCGCGACCGCGATGCCCTCGGGGAGGCCCGTCCAGCCGGCGGCCTGCGCGGTCAGCGTCCCGGCGAGGCCGCCGAGCGGCGCCATCTCGTGGCCGAGCTTGCCGGTGAAGTCGGCGAAGCCGGGGTGGAGCCCGGCGAGGAACTCGCGGGACGGGTACCGGCCGTCCTGGTGGATGCCCTTGTAGCCGGCCGTGCAGGTGTTGCGGGACTCGGTGCCGGTGAGCCGCCAGATGATCCAGTCGGCGGCCTCGATCCAGCGGTCGGCCTCGGCGTACAGCTCCGGGTCCTGCTCCAGGAGCTGCAGGGCCTTCGCGAACTGCCACTCCGAGGAGATCTTGCCGCCGTAGCGGCGCAGCCACGGCTCGCCGCGCTCGGCGGCCAGCGCGTTGATCCGGTCGGCCTGCGGCTGCGCGGCGTGGTGCTTCCACAGCTTGGGCCAGGCGTGCGGGCGGTCGGGGCGGCGCTCGCACAGGGGGGTGCCGTCCGCCGCCGCCGGGAGGACGGTGCAGGCGGTGAAGTCGGTCCCGATGCCGATGACCTGCGACGCCGGGACGCCCGCGACCGCCAGCGCCTTCGGCACGGCGAGGCGCAGCACGTCCAGCCAGTCCTCGGGCGACTGGAGGGCCCAGTCCGGGGGAAGCGGGACCCCGGACGGCAGCCGCTCGTCGATCACCCCGTGGCCGTACTCGTGGACGCCGTCGCCGAGTTCGGCGCCGTCCCGGACGCGGACGACCACCGCCCGCCCCGACAGCGTGCCGAAGTCGACCCCGACGACGTACCGCTCGTCCGCGCTCATGGGCTCCTCCTCTAAAGGCCCTGGGCCAGGCGATGGTACGCCTGGTTCCAGCGGATCTCCTTGGTGAACTGGCGCAGCGTGGTACCGGCGTCGATGGTGAGCAGCTCGACCCCGGCCATCTCGGCGAGATCGGCGAGCTCCTCGGCGCCGAGCGCGGCGGACAGGACGGTGTGGTGCGGCGCGCCCGCCGTCAGCCACGCCTCGGTGGAGGTGCGCAGGTCCGGCAGCGGACGCCACACCGCGCGGGCGACCGGGAGCATGGGCAGCGGCTCCGGCGGCGCGACGACCTCGATCTCGTTCGCGACGAGCCGGAAGCGGTCCCCCATGTCGGCGAGGCCGACCACGACGGCGGGACCGGGCGCGGCGTCGAACACGAGCCGCACCGGGTCCTCGCGCCCGCCGATGCCGAGCGGGTGGATCTCCAGCGACGGCCGCCCGGCCGCGATCGACGGGCAGACCTCCAGCATGTGCGCGCCGAGGATCAGCTCGTTGCCCGGTTCCAGGTGGTAGGTGTAGTCCTCCATGAACGACGTGCCGCCGGGCAGGCCGGCGGACGCGGCCTTCAGCGTGCGCAGCAGCGTCGCCGTCTTCCAGTCGCCCTCGCCGCCGAAGCCGTAGCCGTCGGCCATCAGCCGCTGGACGGCGAGGCCGGGCAGCTGCCGCAGGCCGCCGAGGTCCTCGAAGTTCGTCGTGAACGCCTTGAAGCCGCCGCCGTCGAGGAACGTCCGCAGGCCCAGCTCGATGCGGGCGCCGTAGCGCAGGGACTCGTGCCGGTCGCCGCCCGGCCGCAGCTCCGGGACGACGTCGTAGGCGTCCTCGTACTCCTTGACCAGCTCGGTGACGTCGACGTCGGCGACGGCGTCCACCACGTCGACCAGGTCGTTCACGCCGTAGGTGTTGACGGAGACGCCGAACCGGAGCTGCGCCTCGACCTTGTCGCCCTCGGTGACCGCGACGTCCCGCATGTTGTCGCCGAACCGGGCGAGCTTCAGCGTGCGCAGCTCGTGGTGCCCGGCCGCCGCGCGCGCCCATCCGGCGATGCGGGCGCCCACCGCCGGGTCGGAGACGTGCCCGGCGACGGTCTTGCGGGCGACGCCGAGCCGGGACTGGATGTAGCCGAACTCCCGGTCGCCGTGCGCGGCCTGGTTCAGGTTCATGAAGTCCATGTCGATCGAGTGCCACGGCAGCTCGACGTTCGCCTGCGTGTGCAGGTGCAGCAGCGGCTTGGACAGCACGTCCAGGCCGGCGATCCACATCTTCGCCGGGGAGAAGGTGTGCATCCAGGCGATCACCCCGATGCAGGAGTCGTCGGCGCTCGCGTCCAGGCAGATCCGGCGGATCGCGTCCGCGTCGGTCAGCACCGGCGTCCAGCGCAGCGCGACCGGCAGCGCCTCGCCGAGCCGCGCGGCGATCGCGCCGGACTGGTCGGCGACCTGGCGCAGGGTGTCGTCGCCGTACAGGCCCTGGCTGCCGGTGAGGAACCAGATCTCGCGGTTCGGAAAGCTCATGCCTCAGCCCCTCTGCCCGTAGACGTTCTGGTAGCGGTCGTACAACCGGTCGATGTCGCCCGCGTCCATCGGCAGCGGCTCGCCGAGCTGGCGGGACAGGTGGACGGTGCGGGCGACGTCCTCGCACATCACGGCCGCCTTCACGGCGGCGCGGGCGTCGGCGCCGATCGTGAAGACCCCGTGGTTGCGCATGAGGACGGCCGGGCTGCGGTGCCCGTCGAGCGTCTCGACGATGCCGCGGCCGATGTCGTCGCCGCCGATGAGCGCGAACGGGCCGACCGGGATCTCGCCGCCGAACTCGTCCGCCATCGCGGTGAGCACGCACGGGATCGGCTCGTCGCGCGCCGCCCAGGCGGTCGCGTAGGTGGAGTGGGTGTGCACCACGCCCCCGACGTCCGGGCGATGCCGGTACACGTACGCGTGCGCGAACACGTCGCTGGACGGCTTGAGGGGCTGGTCGCCGACCGGTTTGCCCTCCAGGTCGCACAGCACCATCGCGTCGGGGGTGAGGTCCTCGTAGGGCACGCCGCTCGGCTTGATCAGGAAGCTGCCGCCGTCCACCCGGGCGGAGACGTTCCCGGCCGTCCACACGACCAGTCCGCCCTCGACGAGCAGCCGGTGCAGGACGGCGAGTTCGGTGCGGAGCGCGGCGGTCTCGGGGGCTGTCATGTCCGCTCCTTTGTTAGCGCTAACATCATCGGGCTGCCGAAAGGCGCCTCGGTCTCGGACGGGGGGGTCAGGTGCGGCGGCGCACCCCGGTGCTCTCCCGGACGACGAGCTCGGGTTCCACCACGCGGCGGGCGGCGGCCGGATCGGGAACCGGCCGGGAGGCTCCCTCGATCCGGCCCAGCAGCAGGCCGAACGCACGCCGCCCCACCTCGCCGAAGTTCTGCCGGACGGTCGTCAGCGGCGGCGGGAAGTAGGCGGCCTCGGGCACGTCGTCGAAGCCGACGACGCTCACCTCGCCGGGCACGTCGCGGCCGGCCTCGCGCAGCGCCCGCAGCAGCCCGAGCGCCATCGCGTCGTTGGCCGCGAACACCGCGGTGACCTCGGGCTCGGCGGCGATCTGCCGGCCGATCTCGTAGCCGGAGCGGGCGCTCCAGTCGCCGGTCGGCGCGTCCGGGACCTCCCGTCCGGCGGCCTCCAGCGCGGCCCGCCAGCCGTCCGCGCGGCCGCTCGCGTCCACCCAGTCGGCGGGCCCGGCCAGGTGCAGGACGGTCTCGTGGCCGAGGCTCAGCAGATGCCGGACGGCCCGCTCCGCGCCGGCCCGGTGGTCGACCGCCACGGCGGGGAACGGCACGTCGCCCCCGGCGCCGACCGCGACCAGCGGGGTGTCGGAGGGCAGCTCCTTCAGCCCGTCGGCGGCCGACTCGTGCGGGGCCACGACCATGATCCCGTCCGCGGACTGGGCGCGCAGCCGCTCCACGCCCTCCCCGATCGAGCGCCGGTTCAGCGAGCTGAGGCTGACGATGCTGACGTTGTAGCCGTGCTCGCGGGCGGCCTGCTCGATGCTGAACACCGTGGACGCGGGCCCGTACAGGGTGGTGTCGAAGCTGACGACGCCGAGCACCCCGGACCGCCCGGTGGCGAGCACCCGGGCCGCCGAGTTCGGCCGGTAGTCGAGGGCCTGCACCGCCGCCATCACCCGGGCGCGGGTCTGCGGCCGCACCTTCTCGGGGGTGTTCAGCACGCGCGACACGGTCATCGCCGAGACGCCGGCCATCGCGGCCACGTCCTCCATCACCGCCAGCCGCCGGCCGTCGGGCGCCTCCGGTGATTCGGCGGCCACATCGCCTCCCCGATTTCCTCGCTACGCCCCGAATGTTTGCGCTAACTCGCCCGAATGTCAACAGGCCGGACGCCCCGCCGAGCAGGGCGTCCGGCACCGGACGTCAGGCCGCCGCGCGCCCCCGCGCGGCGAGCGCGAGCACGGCGGCCAGCAGCGCGAACGCGGCACTGACCAGCCAGACGGCCGGATAGCCGCCCTCGGCCGGGCCGCCCGCGCCCGCGGGCGCGGCGAGCAGCGTCCCGAACATGCCGCCCGCCACCGCACCGCCGACGGTCTTGACGTTGTTGTACACGGCGGTGGAGATGCCGGTCCGGGACGGGTCGGACGCCTCCGCGATCACGGTCGGCATCCCGCCGAGCGCCACCCCCATCCCGGCCGCCAGCACGGTCGGCTCGGCGACCACCACCCACAGCACGTCGTGCGCGGCGGCGAACGCGGTGAAGCCGGCCGCCACCAGCAGGAACGAGCCGATCAGCGCGTGCGGTATCCAACCCTGCGGGCGATGACGGCGGTGAACGCGACGACGCTGACCAGCATCGCGGGCAGCACCCGGTGGCGCGGCGCACCGACTCGGGGACGGCGACGAACGAGACGGCCACGCAAGCGAGGGCGAGCACGACCAGCGCGAGCTGGACGTCGCCGGGGAACTCGCGGGCCTGCGGGAGACCCGCATGTGCGCGTCGCTGTCGGGCCCGCACGACATCCTGTTCGCCGTTGGCTGCGCTCGGTCGAGCACATCCGGTCGTTCGAGGCGGCGCTGCGCCGGCGGTTCCCGCGGCTCACCGTCACCGACCGGGCGGTGGCGCTGTGGCAGCTGAAGCTGGCGGGCCAGCTGCTCGACCCCCGCGGCCGGCACCTGCGGACCGTCCCGTTCTGGACGTGGGACGCCCCCGGGACCGCGGCGGAACTGGACGTCCTCGTCGACCGCCTCCGCACCGGCCCGCCCCCGCCGCCCGACGCACCGTCGCGCCGTGACGCCGGTTGCCTCTATCGTGGGGTACCGCCCGCGACCGTACCGCCCGATCACGGCCGACGCGCTGCGGTGATTCCGCCGGGAGGACGCGGCGGGCGCCCTGGGAACCGGGCCGTCGAAGGGTACTCCGTGCGAAAGGCCGAGCTGTGAGCCAGCGACGACCGCGGACGTCGGGTGACGAGCCGGTGGACGATGCGGCGGCCGGCGTCCCGGACGACGTGACGGCCGCCGTTGAGCGCGTGCTGAGCACGACGGCGCAGCTGTGGAGCCGCGCGGAGCAGGGGCTCGAACCGGCCATCTCGCCCATCCAGCTGCGCGCGGTGGAGGCGATCTCGCGGTTCGGACGGCTGAACCTCGGCGGGCTGGCCGAGGAGCTCGGCGCCATCCCCTCGTCCACGAGCCGGCTGTGCGACCGGCTTGAGGCCGCCGGGCTGATCGTGCGCGAGCCCGCCCGCGCGGACCGGCGGGAGATCATCGTCCGGCTCAGCGACCAGGGCGAGCAGTTGCACGCGCAGCTCGTCCGGCGGCGGCGCGCGGCGGTGCGGGACGTGCTCGCGCACCTGTCGCCGGCGTCCCGGGCCCGGCTGATCGACGCGCTGACGGAGTTCGGCCAGGCGTGCGAGCGGCGGGCGCCCGGCGGGCCGCGGGCCCTCGACTCCCGCACCGACTCCCGCACCGCCTGACGGCGTGTTCACCACTCGACGTCAAGTATTTGCCATAAGGCAAACTCTTTGGCAGTCTTCCCCTGCGGTCCTCCGTCCCCGGGTGAGCGGTGGCCGGGACGGACCGGAGCACGGAGCCGCTCCCCCTGGTGGCCGGCCGGACGAGGGGGCCGGCCGGAGACCGGGGCGCGGCCGCGTCCGGCGTCGGCAGACAGCAACGAGATGGGGTCGCGATGAGCACGGAGGGCCGCCTGGCCACGGGTGAGCGGGGCCGCCCGGCCGCCATCGAGCGGGCGCTGCGCGCCGCGCCCGCGCACGCGGTGCCCGAGGCGCTGGCCGCCGTGCTCCGCCGCGAGTACCCGCAGGTCTCGGGCGTCCGGCTGCTGGTGAGCGACTACCACTCGCGGGTGCTGCTGCCGGTCGAGCCGGTCCCGGCCGCGCTCGGGGCCGCCGAGTCCGCCGACGAGGCGCTCCCCATCCGGCAGAGCACCGCCGGCCGCGCGTACGTCACGCGCGGCGTGCTGGTCGCCGGGGCCGAGGACGGCGGTGGGCCGCGCGAGACGCGGACCTACATACCGGTCACCGCGCGGGGCGAGCGGCTCGGCGTCCTCGAGGTCGCCTCGGCGGAGCCGTGGGGCGGCCCGGACGCGCCGGCGGAGATCGGCGAGCTGCTCGGCATCGCCCTGAAGGTCGCGTGGAACTGGACCGACCGGTACGAGCGGGCCAGGCGCCGGCGGCGCCTCACGCTCGCCGCCGAGCTGCAGTGGCAGCTGCTCCCCGGGCACGGGTGCGCGGACGAGGCGTTCAGCCTCGCGGGCCACCTGGAGCCCGCGTACTCGATCGGCGGGGACAACTTCGACTGGTCCGCCGAGCACGACCATCTGGCGCTGACCGTCACCAACGGCGCGGGCACCGGCATCAGCGCGGCGCTGCTGACCTCGCTCACCGTCGGCGCGCTGCGCAACGCGCGCCGCTCCGGCGCCGACCTCGGCGAGCAGGCGAGCCTGGCGAACGACATGGTGCACGTCCGCTACGGCGGCCGGGAGTTCACCGAGACCCTCGTCATGCGGATCGACGTCGGCGACGGCACCGTGCACGTCATAGACGCGGGCTCGCCGCGGATCCTGCGGCTGCGCGGCACCGAGGTGACGCGGGTGCCGCTGGAGCAGCAGCTCCCGCTCGGCATGTTCCCCGACACCGAGTACCGGCCGCAGCGGTTCGCGCTCGAGCCGGGCGACCGGCTGGTCATCGTCAGCGACGGCGTCTTCGCCGCGACGACCGGGCGCGGCGAGTTCGGCACGCACGCGCTGGAGCAGGCGACCCGGCGCAGCCGGCTGCAGGACGCGGCGGAGGTGCCGCTGACCATCATCAACGAGCTGATCGAGTTCCACGACGGCGCCGGTCTCGCCGACGACGCCGTGGTGGTGTGCCTCGACTGGCACGGCTCTCCGGCCGCCGGGTAACCTCCCGCTTACATCGCCGTGCCACCGAGGAGGCCGCCATGCCGGAACTGACCGCCGCCGAGACCGTCCGGGCCGCGGACGGCATCGTCCACGACATCGGCTCCAAGTGGATGCTGGACCCGGCGGTCTCCGCGCACGGGAAGGAACTCGGGTACGGCAACCCGTTCGCGTTCTACTTCGCCGGGCGCGGCGGCGTGCTCGGGGACGTCGACGGCGGCGTGGTGCGGGCCGCGCTCGGCTTCTTCGAGCCCGGGGTCGTCCGGGCCATGTGGGACGAGGGCATCGCCGTCGCCGGGGCCCGGGAGGCGGCGCGGCGGTACGCCACCGCGTTCACGGCGTGGGCCGAGGAGCACGTGCCGGACGACCCGCGCCTGTGCGAGCTGGCCGAGCGGGTCGCGGACGCGGCCGAGGGCGCCGGACTGCCGCTGTTCTGCGGCTGGCGCGCCGAGCCGCTGCCCGACAGCGGGCCCGGCCGGCTGGTGCAGGTGCTGCAGGTCCTGCGGGAGCTGCGCGGCGGCCTGCACCTCGTCGCGACGACCGCCGTCGGCCTGTCGCCGCTGGAGGCCGTGCTGGCCGACGAGGGCGAGGGGAAGGCCCGGTTCTGCGGCTGGCAGGGCGACCTCCCCGACTGCGCGCACCTCAAGCCCCGGCTCGCGGAGGCCGAGCAGATCACCGACCGGCTCGCCGCCGAGGTGTACGAGCGGGCGCTGACGCCGTCCGAGCGGGCCGAGTACGCCGGCCTGGTGGAGAAGGCGGGCGCGGCCGTCCTCGGCTGAGCCGCTCCCGAAGGGCCGCGTCCGTTCTTGTCGCGAGACGACAAGAACGGACCGCTGATGAACCACACGTGTGTTTTGCCGTTCCGGCGGCGGGTAGGTGGACGGCGCGCCAGCGGTGAAGGGTGGGGTGACATGGGCGTTCGTACATGGATCGGGTCATGGCCCGTCTACCGCCAGTTCACCGGCGACGATCCGCTCGGCCGCGGAGCCGCGGCGAAGAGCGCGGGGTCCGAGCGGATCAGGGCGCGGGTGAGCACCGCCGACCGGGTCGTGAAGTCCGTCTGCCCGTACTGCGCGGTCGGCTGCGGGCAGGACGTGTACGTCAAGGACGGCAAGGTCACCCAGATCGAGGGCGACCCGGACTCCCCGGTCAGCCGGGGGCGGCTGTGCCCGAAGGGCTCGGCCAGCCTCCAGCTGACCACCGGGTCGGCCCGCGAGTACCGGGTGCTGTACCGGCGCCCGCACGGCACCGACTGGGAGCCGCTCGACCTCGGCACGGCGATGGACATGATCGCCGACCGGGTGATCGAGGCGCGCCGGCAGGGCTGGCAGTGGGAGCAGGACGGCCTGCGCGTGCGGCGCACGCTCGGGCTGGCCAGCCTCGGCGGCGCGACGCTCGACAACGAGGAGAACTACCTGATCAAGAAGCTGTTCACCGCGCTCGGCGCGGTGCAGATCGAGAATCAGGCGCGCGTTTGACACTCCTCCACCGTCCCCAGTCTGGGGACCTCGTTCGGCCGCGGCGGCGCGACCACCTTCCAGCAGGACCTGCAGAACTCCGACTGCATCGTCATCCAGGGCTCGAACATGGCCGAGTGCCATCCGGTCGGGTTCCAGTGGGTGATGGAGGCGAAGGCGCGCGGGGCGAAGCTGATCCACGTGGACCCGCGGTTCACCCGGACCAGCGCGCTCGCGGACGCGCACGTCCCGCTGCGCGCGGGCAGTGACATCGCGTTCCTCGGCGGGATCATCAACTACGTCCTGCAGAACGACAGGTACTTCCGCGACTACGTGGTGGCCTACACCAACGCGCCGGTGATCCTCACCGAGGAGTTCCGCGACACCGAGGACCTCGACGGCGTCTTCTCCGGCCTGGACCCGGAGAAGCGCAGCTACGACCACACGACGTGGCAGTACGAGGGCATGGAGGTGCAGTCGGCCGCCGGCGAGCGGGACATGGAGTACGACGACCGCGTCTCCGAGGCCGGGCGCGGCGAGGCGCACGGCTCCGGCGGCGCCGCCATAGGAGAGGGCCACCCGGAGCGGGACCCGGACCTGGAGCATCCGCGCTGCGTGTTCCAGGTGCTGAAGCGGCACTACTCCCGGTACACCCCGGAGATGGTCGAGCGGATCTGCGGCGTCCCGCGGGACCAGTTCCTGCAGGTGTGCGAGATGCTCACCGAGAACTCGGGCCGGGACCGGACGTCGGCGTTCGTGTACGCGGTGGGCTGGACGCAGCACACGGTCGGCGTCCAGTACATCCGCACGGCGGCGGTCCTGCAGAGCCTGCTCGGCAACATCGGGCGGCCCGGCGGCGGCATCCTGGCGCTGCGCGGCCACGCGTCCATCCAGGGCTCGACCGACATCCCGACGCTGTTCAACCTGCTGCCCGGCTACATCCCGATGCCGCACGCGCACACCAACGAGGACCTCGACGCGTTCGTCCGGGCCGAGTCGGCGAAGAAGGGCTTCTGGGGCAACATGCGGTCGTACACCGTGAGCCTGCTGAAGTCGTACTGGGGCGACGCGGCGACCGAGGACAACGACTACTGCTTCGACTACCTGCCCCGGCTGACCGGCTCGCACAGCACCTACGAGACGTCGATGGCGCAGATCGACGGCGTGTGCAAGGGCTACTTCCTGCTGGGCGAGAACCCGGCCGTCGGGTCCGCGAACTCCAAGATCCAGCGGCTCGGGATGGCGAACCTGGACTGGCTCGTCGTCCGCGACTTCTCCCAGATCGAGTCGGCGACGTGGTGGAAGGACGGCCCGGAGATCGAGACGGGCGAGATGCGCACCGAGGACATCGGCACCGAGGTGTTCTTCCTGCCCGCCGCCACGCACACCGAGAAGGACGGCAGCTTCACCAACACCCAGCGCATGCTGCAGTGGCACCACCAGGCGGTGGAGCCCGCCGGGGACGCGCGCAGCGACCTGTGGTTCATGTACCACCTGGGCCGGATCATCCGGGAGAAGCTCGCCGGGTCGGCCGACGAGATGGACCGCCCCGTCCTCGACCTGACGTGGGACTACCCGACGCACGGCCCGCTCGACGAGCCGGACGCCGAGGCGGTGCTGGCCGAGATCAACGGCTTCGACGGCGAGGGGAACCCACTGTCGTCCTATACGCAGCTGAAGGACGACGGGTCCACGAAGTGCGGCTGCTGGATCTACTGCGGCTGCTACGCGGACGGCGTCAACCAGACCGCACGCCGCAAGCCCGGCAGGGACCAGCACTGGGTCGCGCCCGAATGGGGCTGGGCGTGGCCGTCGAACCGGCGCATCATCTACAACCGGGCGTCCGCCGACAAGGACGGCAAGCCGTGGAGCGAGCGCAAGGCGTACGTCTGGTGGGACGCGGAGGAGGGCACGTGGACGGGCCACGACGTGCCCGACTTCATCGCCGACCGCCCGCCCGACTACAAGCCGCCGAGCGACGCGACGGGGCCCGACGCGCTCGCCGGCGACGACCCGTTCATCATGCAGGCGGACGGGAAGGCGTGGCTGTTCGTCCCGGCGGGGCTGACCGACGGCCCGCTGCCGACGCACTACGAGCCGCAGGAGTCGCCGTTCACGAACCCGCTGTACACGCAGCAGCGCAACCCCGTCCGGCACCTGCTGCCGCCGCACCCCGACAACCGGTACGCGCCGGTCGACGGGTCGCCGGGCGCGGACGTGTACCCGTTCGTGACGACCACCTACCGGCTCACCGAGCACCACACGGCGGGCGGCATGTCGCGCTGGCAGCCGTACCTGGCCGAACTCCAGCCGGAGTTCTTCTGCGAGGTGTCGCCGGAGCTGGCGGCCATGCAGGGGCTGGAGCACGGCGGCTGGGCGACGATCATCAGCGCACGCGCCGTCATCGAGGCCCGCGTGCTGGTCACCGACCGGATGCAGCCGCTGACCGTGGACGGCCGGACGATGCACCAGATCGGCCTGCCCTACCACTGGGGCCCGAACGGCTACAGCACCGGTGACGCGGCGAACGAGCTGCTGCACCTGTCGCTGGACCCGAACACCCACATCCAGGAGGCGAAGGCGCTGTCGGTGGACATCCGTCCGGGCCGCCGCCCGCGCGGCCCCGCCGCACCGGCCCTGGTCCGCGAATACCGCGCCCGAGCCGGCATCACCGACGACACCGGCACCGAAGTCTGACGTTGACCTGCGGCGTGTTGTTGTTATGAGGCGGCTCATAACAACAACACGCCGCAGGTCAACGTAAGAAGGGTCAGCGGATGAGGAGGGGGTGCTCGCCTGCCGGGGTCAGTTCGCCGATGATCGGCTCGCCTGGGATCTCGCCCGCTACCAGGAGGCCGCCCGAGGTTTGTGCGTCGGCTAGGAGGAGGCGGTCCTCCTCGGATGCGCCGCCGAAGTCGGTGTGCGGGGCGACCCAGTCGAGGTTGCGGCGGGTGCCGCCGCTGACGTACCCGGCGCGCAGCGACTCGCGGGCGCCGTCCAGGTAGGGAACGGCGGCGGCGTCGACCACGGCGGTCACGCCGGACGCGCGGGCCAGCTTGCAGAGGTGCCCGAGGAGCCCGAAGCCGGTCACGTCGGTGGCGCAGACGGCGCCGCCCTCCAGCGCGGCGGCGGACGCCTCGCGGTTCAGCTTCACCATGGCCGCGACGGCGTGCTCGAAGACCTCGCCGGTCGCCTTGTGCCGGTTGTTGAGCACCCCGATGCCGAGCGGCTTGGTCAGGGTGAGCGGCACGCCCGGCTTGCCGGCGTCGTTGCGGAGCAGGGCGGCCGGGTCGGCGACGCCGGTGACGGCCATGCCGTACTTCGGTTCCGGGTCGTCCACGCTGTGGCCGCCGCCGACGTGGCAGCCGGCCTCGGCGGCGACGTCCAGGCCGCCGCGCAGCACCTCGCGGGCGAGGTCGAACGGCAGGACCCCGCGGGGCCAGGCGAGCAGGTTCACCGCGACGAGGGGGCGGCCGCCGACGGCGTAGACGTCCGACAGCGCGTTCGCGGCGGCGATCCGCCCCCAGTCGTAGGGATCGTCGACGACCGGGGTGAAGAAGTCGGCGGTGGCGACGGCGGCGAGCCCGCCCCGGGAGCCGGGCAGCCGGACGACGGCGGCGTCGTCGCCGGTGTCGAGGCCGACGATGAGCTCGGTGTTGGGCGCGTCCGGGACGGTGCCGAGGCCCGCGACCACGTCCTCCAGCTCGCCGGGCGGGATCTTGCAGGCGCAGCCCCCGCCGTGCGCGTACTGGGTCAGTCTCTTCATCTACCCCTCCCGGGTGCAGCGCCGCCGGAGGTCGTCCACCCGGACCGTGTAGCCCTTGTCGTCCAGGTGCTCCAGGAGCGGGACGGCGACGCGGCGGGTGGTGCCGAGCGCGCGGCGCGCCTCGCTCAGCGTGAACGGGCGGCCGAGGCCCGCGAGCAGGGCGGCGGCCCGGGCGTCGTCGCCGGGCAGCAGGACGATGCCGTCGCCGACCCTCAGCAGCGCGCCGGTCGCGGCGGCGACGGCGAGGAGCTTCGGGGTGAGTCCGAGTTCGGCGAGCCGGTCCGCGTCCGGCGCCCGGAACGGCGCCTCTCCCAGGTCCCGGCGGATCGCGTCGACGGCCTTCCGGACGGGCGCCGGCAGTTCGGGCGCGGTCGTCTCCCCGTAGATGCGGCCGTCGCGCCGGCGCAGGCCGCCGGCGAGGGCCTCGACGAGGGCCCGGTCGGGCAGGCCGAGGGCGCGGCGGGCGGCGTCGGCGGGCAGGCCGGGGTCGGTCGGGTGCACGGCGGCGTGCTCCTCGACGGCGGTGACGAGGCGTTCGCGGAGGCCCTCCCAGTGGCCGGGGTCGGCGAGCCAGTCGCCCGCCACCGGTGCGGACGGGACGGGGAAGCCCATCGCGACCAGCTCAGCCCGCGTGATGAGCCCGCGGCGGCGGAGTTCGGCGGCGCCATCGGGCCGCTCGCCGAACGAGGCGAGGTCGCGGGCGCGCGCCGCCGCGGCGCCGCGCCTGCGGAACGGCTCGGGGCGGACGTCCAGCACCGTGACCCCGGCCGGGACGCGGTGGGCGCCGGGGTCGCGCAGCAGCGCGATGTCGCCGGCCCGCAGCGGCAGCGGCCGGCGCAGCGCCAGCCGCGCGGTGTCGGCGCCGAGCGGCCGGACATGGACCGGCACCGCCGCCGATCCCGCGTGCAGGGTCAGCTCGCGCGGCAGGGCGTGCGCCGGCTCGCCGCGCAGCCGCACGTCGACGACGTCGGCGGTGAGCCAGCGTCCGGGGGTGAGCAGCGCCTCGCCCCGGCCCGCCGCCCGCGCGCTTCCGTGCAGGTTGACGGCGACGCGGGCGACGGCGCCGACCTCATCGTGGTCTTCCTTGAGGCTCTGCAGGCCGCGGACGCGCGCGACGTCGCCGCCGACGGCGAGGCGGTCGCCGACGCGGACCGTCCCGGCGCCGAGCGTCCCGGTCACGACGGTGCCCCTCCCCCGGACGGTGAAGACGCGGTCGATCCACAGCCGCACGTCGGCGTCGGCGTCGGGTGCGGGGAGGGACGCGGTCAGCCGTTCCAGCGCGGCGCGCAGGCGGTCCAGGCCGTCACCGGTCGTGCCGCTGACCATGACCGACTCGACCTCGCCGAAGGAGGTGGCCGCGATGTGGGCGAGCGCCTCCTCCCGCGCCAGGTCGGCCAGGTCGGGGTCGGCGAGGTCGCACCGCGTGACGGCGAGGAGCCCGTGCCGGACGCCGAGCGCGTCCAGCACCGCCAGATGCTCCTCGGACTGCCGCTGCCAGCCCTGGTCGGCGGCCACCACGAACATGACCGCCGGGACGGGCCCGACGCCGGCGAGCATCGTGCCGACGAGCCGCTCGTGCCCGGGGACGTCCACGAACGCGAGGCGGTCGCCGCCGGGCAGGGTCGTCCAGGCGAAGCCCAGCTCGATCGTCAGGCCGCGCCGCCGCTCCTCCTCCAGCCGGTCGGGCTCCATCCCCGTCAGGGCGCGGACGAGGGTGGACTTGCCGTGGTCTACGTGCCCGGCCGTGGCGACGACGTGCATCATCGCGCCGCCGCGGCCAGGATCGCCTCGGTCAGGTCACCGTCCCGCTCGGGCGGCACCGGCCGCAGGTCGAGCAGGCAGCGCCCGTCCTCGACCCGTCCCATCACGGCCGGGACGCCCCGCCGCAGCCGCGCCGCATAGTGCTCGGGCACGGACACGGCCGCGCTCGGCAGGACGACGCCGGGCGCGCCGCCGCCCCCGACCGCCGCCTCGCTGTCCACCGCGACCGCGTCGGCGCCGCCGTCCCGCAGCCGCGCGGCGATGCGCTCGGCACGCTCGCGCAGGACCGCCGCGTCGGCGTGCAGCGCCTCCTCGGCCGGGGTGCGCGGCCCTCGGAGCGTCGCCTCCAGAGCCGCCAGCGTCATCTTGCCGACGCGCAGCGCCCGCGCGAGCGGATGCCGCGCCAGCCGCCGCACCAGGTCCTCCCGCCCGAGGACGAGCCCGCACTGCGGCCCGCCGAGGAGCTTGTCGCCGCTGGCCGTCACCAGGTGCGCGCCCGCCTTGAGCATGGACGCGGCGTCGGGCTCGTCCGGCAGCAGCGGCTCGTGCGCGAGCAGCCCGGACCCGATGTCGGCGACGACCGGCACCCCGAGCCCGGCCAGCTCCGCGACGTCCGCGCCGCGCGTGAACCCTTCGATCCGGAAGTTCGACGGGTGCACCTTCAGGATGAACCCGGTCTGCTCGCCGACCGCCGCCGCGTAGTCCTCCGGCGCGGTGCGGTTGGTCGTGCCGACCTCCCGCAGCCGCGCACCGGTCGCGGCGAGCAGCTCGGGGATGCGGAACCCGTCCCCGATCTCCACCATCTCGCCGCGGCTGATGACGATCTCCCGCCCCGGCGCGAGCGCGAGCGCGGCGAGCACGAGCGCCGCCGCGCCGTTGTTGACCACGTGTGCGGCCTCGGCCTGCGGCACCCGCTCCACCAGCGCCGCCAGCGCCGACCGGCCCCGCCTCGCCCGCCGCCCGGTCGCGAGGTCGAGTTCCACGTCGGTCGCACCGGACGCCAGGGCCACGGCCTCCCGCGCGGCGTCCGACAGCGGCGCGCGCCCGAGGTTGGTGTGCAGCAGGACGCCGGTCGCGTTGATGACGGGCCGCAGCCCGGACGCCGTCACCGGCAGCGCGGCGACGGCGGCGTCGGCCACCGCGCCGGGCGGGATCTCGCCCGCCCGCGCCCTGCGCTGCGCCGCGACGACGGCCGCCTTGACCACCCCGCGCCCGAGCCGCCCGGCCGCCTCGGCGAGCCGCGGTTCGGCGAGCAGCACATCGGTGCGGGCGATCCGCCGCCGCCCGTCCTCCGCCACGACGGGCACGGCTCCACCATCCATCAGCGACCTCCGATGCAGAGCGCTACCCGCCCGCACCGCCCCGAAACAGGGGCCTCCCGCCGGGTCGCGCCCCGTCTCGGCGCGATGAACGGAACGATGTCCGGTCCGTTCTCAGGGGTGCCGTTCCACCCCGTATGACAACGAAGGCGGTGGCGTTGTCACCGATGTGAGTGTCGTGTGTGATCCAGGTTACTTAGCCTGGCGGCCCGGGTGTTCGCTGACGGAGGTGGCACTGTGACGGAGCTGTACGAGACGTCCGCGGAGACCGACGACCTGTCGGGCGAGCCCTGGCGGGACGTCCCGCGCGAGGAGGCGCGGTGGATCCGCCCGCACCTCCCGGCACTGGCCGACATCATGGTGGAGGGGGTGCTCCGGCACGTCCCCGAGTACGCCCGCCCCGGCGACCCCGTCTACGTCGAGGTGATGCGCGTCGCGGTCACGCGCGGCATGGGCCACTTCGTGCAGATGATCGCCGACCCGGACGCGTCCTGGAAGGAGGTCCACCAGGTCTTCTTCGACATCGGGTACGGCGAGGCGATGGAGGGCCGCTCGCTGGAGCACCTGCAGAACGCGCTGCGGGTCGCGTCCCGGACGGCGTGGCGGTACCTGTCGCGGGAGGCCGACCGGCTGCAGAAGCCGCGCGAGCTCGCGATCGCGCTCACCGAGGTGAACTTCGCCTACCTGGACCTGCTGGCGTCCGCCGCCGCGCAGGGCTACGCGCGGGCGCGGGAGAAGGCGGCGGGCGAGCGCGAGCAGCGGCGCAGCCGGCTGCTGAGCCTGCTGCTGTCCGACCCGGCGGCGCCGCGGGACGTCGTCGTGGAGCAGGCGAACCTCGCCGGGTGGGCGCTGCCCGAGCGGCTCGCGGTGATCGTGCTGACCCCGCGCCCCGGCAGCGGCGGCGAGGGGCCGGCGGGACTGCCGCCGTTCCTGCTGAGCGGCCTGGACCGGGGCCGGCCGTGCCTGGTGATGCCCGACCCGGACCGGCCCGGCGGGCCCGACCGGCTCACCGCCACCCTCGGCGGCTGGACCGGCGCGGTCGGCCCGTCGGTGCCCGCCGACCGGGCCGGGGTGTCGCTGCACTGGGCGCACCGCACGCTGGACTTACTGGCCGCCGGGCGGCTCGGCCGGACCGGGACCGGCCTCGTGCACGCCGACCGGCACATGCCCGACCTGCTGCTGCAGGAAGGGTGGACGCTCGCCGAGGCGGCGGCGCGGCGCCGGCTCGCGCCGCTCACCGCGGTCGGCCCGCACCGCGGGTCCCGGCTCGCGGCCACGCTGCTGGAGTGCCTCAAGCACGGCTTCAACGCGACGGACGCGGCCGAGGCGCTGTGCGTGCACCCGCAGACCGTCCGGTACCGGCTCGCGCAGCTCCACGAGCTGTTCGACTACGACATCGAGGACCCGGCGATCCGGCTGGAGCTCATGCTGCTGCTCCCCGTCTGGTTGCGGGACAACGCGGACGGGGAGCAGGCGTGAGCGTCACTCGGCGCGCGCGGCGACCTCCGTGACGGGCAGCGTCCCGTCGAGGTGGGCCCGCCGGCAGGCCGAGCGGGCGATCTTGCCGCTGCTGGTGCGGAGCAGGCCGCCGGGCTCGATCAGCACGAAGTCGTGGACGCGCAGGTCGTGCTGCTGCTTCACGGCCGCCCGCACCGCCCGCGCCACCTCCTCGACGTCGAGGAGCGCGACCGGCACCCGCCGGTTCCGCTCGGCGATCACCACGAGGCCCTCGGTGTCGCCCGTGCCGGAGTCCGCGTCGACCGACACGGCGCAGGTGTACTCGCGGCGGATCGCCTTGTGCGCGCCGGACACGGTGAACTCGATGTCCTGCGGGTAGTGGTTGCGGCCGTCGACGATGACGAGGTCCTTGATCCGTCCGGTGACGAACAGCTCGCCGCCGTGCAGGACGCCGAGGTCCCCGGTGCGCAGCCACGGCCCGCGCGGCAGGTCGCCGACCGTGCCGGACAGCTCCGCCTCGAACGTCTCCCTCGTCGCCTCGGGACGCCCCCAGTAGCCCGCCGCGACGTTCGGGCCGTGCACCCAGATCTCGCCGACCCCGCCGTCCGGGAGCCGGACGCCGGTCTCCGGGTCGGCGATCACGACGTGCTGGCCGTAGGACGTCCCGCACGCGATCAGCTGGATCGCGCCGGGCGCGCCGGAGTCGCACGGCTCGGCGGCGCCGCGGCGGAGCGCCTCGTGGTCGAACGCGACGCGGGTCGGCGTCCGGAACCGGGACGACGCCGACACGTACACGGTCGCCTCGGCCAGGCCGTAGGCGCACACCTGCGCCTCCGGCCGCAGCCCGCAGTCCTTGAACGCCTCGTAGAAGCCGGTGAGGGTGCTCTCCCGGATCGGCTCGGCGCCGTTCATGAAGACCTGCACGCCGCTCAGGTCGAGCTTCGCCTTCTCCTCCTCGGTGACCTGCGCGGTGAGGTACTCGTAGGCGAAGTTGGGGCCGCCGGTGAACGCGTGCTCCTGCTCGCTGAGCAGCTCCAGCCAGCGGACCGGGCGCATGATGAACGCCACCGGGTCCATGATCACGCCCGGGTTGCCGTAGACGAGCGGCAGCGCGACCGTGGTGACGAGGCCCATGTCGTGGAACACCGGCAGCCAGTTCACCCCGGACGACTCGCGCGGGATGCCCTCGAACGTCCGCCACAGCTGCTCGGCGTTCGTCGCGAAGTTGCCGTGCGTGATGATGACGCCGGCCGGCGTCCGGGTCGACCCGGAGGTGTACTGCAGGTAGGCGACGTCGCCGGGGTCGATCGGCTCGGGCGCCCAGTCGAGCGCCGCGTCCACCTCGTCCGCGACGATGACCGCCGCCGGCGCGCGCACCGACTCGCCGCCGAGGAACGCCTCGACGGCCGGCAGCGACGCGCGCGTGGTGATGACGGCGTCCGGCTCGGCGTCCTCGTAGACGGCGAGCAGCCGGTCGCCGTGGCCGGGCAGGTCCGGGGAGAACAGCGGGACGCCGATGACGCGGGCGTACATCGCGCCGAGGAACCCGGTGACGTAGTGCAGGTCCTGCGGGGCGAGCAGCGCGACCCGCCGCCCCGGCTCGGTCGCGCGGCGGATCGCGGCGGCGATGGAGCGGGCGCGCCGGTCCAGCTCGCCCCAGGTGACGTGGGTGGCGACGCCGTCCGGGTCCGCCATGTAGTCCATGAACGTGTACGCGCGGTCGCCGGGGAAGTCCTTGGCGAACCGGGCGAGCCGCTCGATCAGCGGCGTCCGGTCGAGTGCGGGGAGGTCCTTCATGCTGCTTCTCCGTCGGGGGTGACGCGCCTGGAGGCGAGGCGCTCGCGGTCGGGCCAGCGGACGTCCCAGACCCAGCCGAGCCTCTCGAAGAGCCAGATGACGCGGGCGCTGATGTCGATCTGGCCCTTGAGGACGCCGTGCCGCGCGCAGGTCGGGTCGGCGTGGTGCAGGTTGTGCCAGGACTCCCCGAACGACGGGATGGCCAGCCACCACACGTTGCGGGCCTTGTCCCGGGTCTTGAAGTCCTCCTTGCCGAACACGTGGCAGATGGAGTTGATGGAGAACGTGACGTGCTCGCCGACGAACACGCGCATCAGGCCCGCCCAGAACAGCGCGGTGAGGGCGCCGTGCCAGGAGAACGTGAGCAGCGCGCCGAGCCCCATCGGGACGAGGAACGTCGACAGCACGATCACCGCGTAGACGGGGTCGAGCGACAGGAACCGGATGTCCTTGTCCCTGAGCAGGTCGGGCGCGTACTTGCTGCGGGACGTCCGGTCCTTGCTGAACAGCCAGCCCATGTGCGCGTGGTACAGCCCCTTGGTGAGGCCCCACACGCCCGGCCCGTACGCCCACGGCGAGTGCGGGTCGCCCTCCTGGTCGGAGTACTTGTGGTGGCGGCGGTGGTCGGCGACCCACCGGACCACCGACCCCTGCATCGCCTGCCCGCCGAGGACGGCGAGCGCGATCCGCAGCCACCGCTTGGCCTTGAAGCCGCCGTGCGTGAAGTGCCGGTGGTAGCCGACCGTGATGCCGAGCGCGTTGAGCGGATAGAGGAAGGCGAAGATGGCGACGTCCGTCCAGCCGATCCCCCAGCCCCACAGGAAGGGGACGGCCGCCAGCAGCCCGAGGATCGGCGCGGCCACGAACACCACGACCGCGATGCGCTCGGGCAACGGGACCGTGCCGGAGATGTCCGGCTGCGGCGTTCGGTTGCCGACGTCGGCGACACCCGCTGTCATGTCCTGGTTCTCCTTAGCTCAGCAGTTGCCCTGGACGGGCTTGCCCTCGAAGCGGTCGCCGAGGAAGTTCGTCACGTCCCCGGCGGCGCCCCAGTCGGTCGACAGGTGCTCGGTCGGGTAGGTGTTCTTCCACGTCGTGTTGATGCCGGCCTCGCAGTACGCCTGCCGGGTGGCGTCCTCGGTCTCGTGCGGGATGATCTCCTCCAGCCAGCCGCGGTACTGGAACACCGGGAAGCCGATCGTGTACGTGGCGCCGGAGGAGGGCGTGCCGATGTCCACGCCGAGCTTCTGCCGGTCGACGATCTCGCTCCACGTCACGCCGCCCGGTCCCTTGAGCGCGTAGAGCCGCTCCAGGCTGAGCCCGTCCTTGGAGAAGTTCTCGACGCGGGCGCCGAGGAACACCGCGAGCGTCCCGAACAGGCAGTTGGACTTCACGTCCTCGATGGCCCGACGGCCCTTGTCGTTCATCAGGTCGGTGAACGGCATCTCCGGGTAGGCGGCGTTCAGGCCGACCAGCGCGTCGGCGAGGAAGCCCGCGAAGAAGCTGCCGTTCAGCTGCTTCGCGGTCAGCTTCAGGTCGCCGGGCACGCCGCCCGCCGCCGCGCCGACCACGTTCAGCTCCGGCGCGTAGGAGGACGCGAGCTGCGCGCCCCACAGGGAGGCGGCGCCGCCCTCGGAGTAGCCGGAGATGCCGACCTTGCCGTCCGCGGTGAGCGTCCCGCCCGGGATCCGGCGGGACGTCCGGACGATGTCGAGCAGCGCGTGCCCGGCGTTCGCGCCGATCATGTACGTGTGGACCTGCCCGTTCAGGTACCCGGCCCCGTCGGTCGCGGCCACCGCGAACCCGGCCTTGAGGAACAGCTGCAGGTTCCCGCCCTCGTACATGTCGACGTACTGGCCGGCGAGCTGCTTGGAGAACGCGCACTGCAGGCCGGAGCCGAGCGTCCCGGGGTTGAACGCGACGGTCGGGCGGGAGCCGCCCTTCGTCCAGGCGGCGTCCGGGACGGCGACCGTCCCGGTCACGATGTTCTTCTGCCCCTTGGCGTCGGTCGAGACGTACCTGACCTTCCACGCCTTCATCGGGACGTCGCCGGGGATGTTCGTCAGCTTCGCCGGACGGCAGGCGAGCAGGTCGCCCGGGTTCCCGGTGACCGCCGCCGGCGGCGCCGCGTAGATGTCGGCGTCGGTGGCGTCGCAGCCCGGCGGCGCGGCCGCGGCCTGCGGCGCCGTGACGGGGACGGCGAGCGCCGCGCCGAGCACGGCGGTGCTGAACAAGGTGCGGAGGCGCATTCCTGCTCCAGGGGGTGGGCCGGACACCGAACGCTGACGACTGTGCCGATCACGCCCGCCGCGCGGAATGAAGTCTTCTCACATGCTCGTGCGCGCTTCTTAGCAACCAACTCAAAGACCGGGTCGTCCTGGACGTCCCCTAATGTCGCGGGCATGAGCGAGTCACTGCGGGACGCCGAACGGGCCGGCGGGACGCGTCCGCGCCTGGTCACGCGGCCGCTGGTGCTGGTGCTGGCGGTCACCGTCACGAGCCTGTCGGGCGTCTTCCTGCTGCTGTCGGTCGTCCCGATGTACGCGGTCGACGGCGGGGCGGGCCGCGCCGGCGCGGGCCTCGCCACGGGCGCGCTGATGCTGACGACGGTCCTCGCCGAGCTCGCCCTCCCCCGGCTGCTCACCCGGTTCGGGTACCGGACGGTGCTCGCGGCCGGCACGCTGCTGCTCGCCGCGCCGCCGCTCGCGCTGGCGCTCTCGTCCGGCACGGCGGTGATCATCGGGGCGAGCCTGGTGCGCGGGTTCGGCTTCGGCGTCGCGGTGGTGCTGCCGAACGCGCTGGTCGCGGCGCTCGCGCCGGACGGGCGGCGCGGCGAGGCGCTCGGCCTGTTCGGCATCACCTCGGGGGCGCCCGCGGTGCTCGCGCTGCCGCTCGGGGTGTGGCTCGCCGACCGGGTCGGCTACCCGCCCGTCTTCGTCGCGAGCACGGTGCTCGCGCTCGCCGCCCTCGCGCTGCTGCCCGGCATTCCGAACCGGCTGCCGTCCCCGTCCCCGTCCGCCGCTCCGTCCGCCGCCCCGTCCGCCGCTCCGTCCGCGGCGAAGGAGCGGCCGCTCGGGATGGTCGCGGGGCTGCGGTCGCCGGAGCTGCTGCGCCCGGCGGCGGCGTTCGCCGCGACGGCGATGGCGGCGGGCATCCTGATCACGTTCCTGCCGGAGGCGGTGCCGGCCGGGGGCGTCGCGGCGGCGGCGCTGTTCGTCCAGCCGGCCGCGACCACGGCCGCCCGCTGGTGGGCGGGGCGGGCCGGCGACCGGCACGGCGCCGCGCGGCTGCTGATGCCCGCGCTGGCCGTCGCCGGGGCCGGGATCGCGCTGCTGGTCCTCGTCCCGCACCCGGCCGCCGTGTTCGGCTCGATGGTGCTGTTCGGCGCGGGCTTCGGCGTCACCCAGAACGCGAGCCTGGCGATGATGTACGAGCGGGCGCCGGCGTCCGCGTACGGGACGGTCAGCGCCCTGTGGAACATCGGCTACGACGGCGGCATGGGCGTGGGCGGCGCCGCGTTCGGCGTGGCCGCCGCCCACAGCGGCTTCCCCGCCGCGTTCGCGCTGACGGCCGCCGTGATCCTGCTGGCGCTGCCGCTCGCCCGGCGCTCCTGAGCGGGCGGCGGCTCAGCCCTCGGCCGGGCGCGGCCGCTCGCGGGACGGCGACGGAGCCGGGGCCCGGGACGAGGCCGACGACGGGGACGGGGACTGGGGCGGCCGGGGCGCCTCGGCGCGGCGCGGGACGGCGTCCGGGGAGGGCCGGTGCCGCTCGGCGGGACGGCCCGGCGCCGGGTCGGCGGGCAGCAGGCCGGAGGTCTCCAGGTACTGCCGGCCGCGCGGGGTGAGGTCCCAGGCGTTGTGCCGCCACTCCTTGCGGCGCCACACGACGCCCGCGGACAGCAGCTTGCGGCCGACGCGGCTGATCTCGGTCTCGTCGGTGCCGAGCTCGGCGGCGAGCTGCTGGTTGGACAGCCCCTCCCGGCGGGCCACGGCCACGAGGAACCGCGCGGCGTACCCGTCGGGCTGCAGCGCGAGCTGGAGGCCGGACGGCAGCCGCTTCAGCGCCCAGTGCACGACGTCGATCAGCCCGAGGATGCGGCCGTGCTGCTCGCGCTGCGCGCCGTCGAGGGCGTCGACGTCGAGATAGTGGCGGTGCAGCCACTGGAGCCCGTCCTGGCACTCGGTCAGGGCGGGCTCGTCGGCGCTCAGCGAGGCGTCGGTGATCAGCATGCCGAGCGCCGAGAAGTGTCCGTCGCCGATGATCTTGGCGTGTTCCATCGCGTCGATCAGGCGCCGGATCTCGGTCCTGCGGTCGCGGCGGTCGGGGGCGGTGTCGGTGGACGGGTTCACGGCTCACTCCTGGGTCGACGAGCATCGCCGGGCACCTCCAGGGTGCGCCCATGCCAAGTGAATGTCAAGTGATGTGCGCCTCACGCGCCTCGGCCGCTCTGTTGCGGACGACACGGTGCCGCCGATGCGGGAGAGTTAGCATCGACCCACCACCAGTGACCGTGCCTGTCGACCCCCGGGGGCGCTTATGCAGGATCAGTTGGCAGCAGCCGCGCATCCGGCCGAACCAGCTGATCTCTTCGTCCTGCTCTACGACGCGATGCCCGACGACGTCTTCCAGGGCTGGACGGCCACCCGGTGGTACGAGGACGAGCTGGTGCGGCGCCGCGCGAACGAGATCGGCGAGATCGTCCTGGACCGGGGCGTCCTCGACCCGGCCGTCACCGAGGAGATGATCGCCGAGTACGGCGACCGCGGCCGGTTCATGCTCCTGCTCGGGCTCGACATCGCGCTCGCGCACGCCAGCCCGTACGCGCCCTACCACGGCGCGCCCGCGCTGGCGGGCGTGCTCGTCAACTACCTGACCGAGGGCCGGCTCAACGGGCCGGGCACGACCGGCGCGCTGCTGCCCCGCTGCGCCTTCCCCGGCCGGCCTCGCGGGCTGCGGTCGAAGGCGGAGTTCTTCGGCGTGCACCGCGTCCCGCAGGCGGCGTGGGACATGATCGACCACGCGGTCCTGCCGGCCGTGCAGGACCCGCACTTCAGCCGGGACGAGCCGATCGCCGTCGGCTGCGCTCCGGTGCTGGAGACCTACGACGACGTGGAGATCGAGTTCGCCGAGCGGGACGGCACGGCCGTCTACCGGCTCCGCCCGATGGACTCCTCCGGGCTGCGCAGCCGGATCAAGGCGGTCCTCCGGAGGCTGGACGAGTCCGGCGCGCAGCTCGCCGTGATGCCCGAGGCGTCGCTGTCGGACCCGCTGCTGGAGCACTGGAAGGAGGTCGCGTTCGACACGGCCGGGCGCGACCGGAACCGCCGGCCGCTGCGGTTCCTCCTGCTCGGCAGCGGTCCGCTCGGCGGCGGCGACCCGCCGCCGAACCGCGCCGTCCTGCTCGACCGCTGGACGGGGAAGGAGCTGCTCGTCCAGGACAAGATGTCCGGCTTCACGCTGGACGCCGCGCAGATGCGGCTGTGGCGGCTGCCCGACGCACCGGACGCGGGCACGGCCGCCGAGCACATCCGGCCCGGCCGCAAGATCAGCGTGCTCGACTCGTCCCTGGGCCGCCTCGCCGTGCTGATCTGCGAGGACCTCGGCCGGTCGATCCGCTGGGACCGCGAGCTGCTGGCGTGCGGGGTGTCGCACCTGCTCGTCCCGATCTTCTCCAAGCCGATCCTGGAGCACCGCTGGGAGGAGCAGGGCGCCGAGGCGCGGGTCACCGAGCTCGGCGCCTGGGTGGCGGTCTCCAACAGCCTCGCGGTGGGCGCCGCGATCCCCGACGGCGAGCTGCCCGGCCCCCGCCACACCTGCCTGGTCGCGGGCCCGCGGAGCCTGACCCGCACCGCCTACGCCACCGAGCTGCAGTTCGGCGTCGCCCGGACGGGCGCCGAGCTCGGCCGGCTGCCGACGTCGGAGCTGCCGCGGGTGCTCCCCGGCGCCGCCTACGACGCCTGGCACGACCACTGGCGCGACGCTAAGTAGGCGGCTCGACGACGAACGGCTCCGGGCTCGCCGCCGCGCCCGCCGGGGTGCGCACGACCGGCGACGCCGAGGTGGCCCCCTCCGGGACGATCGCCCGGACGAGCGTGTCCGTCACGTCCGCGGCCGGCGACCGCACCGTGCCGAACAGCACGTCGGTCGCGGACGCCAGGCCGGTCCCCGTGATCGTGACCCGCGTTCCGGGCGGGCCGCCGGCCGGCTCGATCCCGGTGACCGCCGGCGCCAGGACGTGGTCGCGGCCCTGCGGCGCGGGCGCCAGCAGGGTCGAGAAGACGCTGTGGAACTTCTCCGCGGTCTCGCGGGAGAACTGGCCGACGAGCGCGGCGATGGCCGTGATCCCGTACGGGTTGATGTCGGCGGCCCCGCCCGACGGGGAGGTCAGGCCGCCGCGCACCACCAGGTAGACGATGAGGCCGAACAGCGCGCCGACGAACGGGAGCAGCAGGTACATCGCCAGCCAGCTCCGGCGCAGCGCCCGGTTGCCGACGTACCAGTAGAACGACCGCAGGACGTGCGCGATGCCGCCGAGCGCTCCGCCGGCCATGACGATGACGAACAGGCTCGTCTCCCGCGACAGCGTCGGCGACCAGCCCGGGAAATGGGCGGTCTTCGCGCCGGGGGTGATCTCCGTGCGCCCGTCCGGGCCGATCCGCGGGCCCTCCGGCCACGCCTGGACGAGCACGACCACCAGCACCGCCGTGGCGATCAGCAGCACGGCGAAGACGGCGACGATGTCGCGGGTGCGGGCGTACTTCCCGCCGGACGACTCCGGCGGCGCGGGCGGCTCGGTCACGGCCCTCCTCGGTGGTTCGGCACGGCCTCCAGCCGGTCATCCAATCGGGCCTGCGAAGCGTTTCGCAAAGACCGGGTCGAGCGGGGCCCAAGATTGCGACAATCCGTTGCAAATTGGTTGAGTCTTCATTAACGGTTCGCCGACCCGCCGAGGCCCCGCCCTACTCTCCCGCCATGCGCCGAACAGCAGCAGCATTCGCGACCGTCCTGGCCGCCGGCCTCGCCGCCGGCGTGCCGGCGGCGGCCGCGGCGGAGCCGCCCACCTGCGGCACCCCCGCCGACCACCAGATCGCCGACGTCCAGGGCAGCGGGGACGCGAGCCCGCTCGCCGGGCGGACCGTCCGGGTCGAGGGCGTCGTCACCGCGGACTTCCAGCGGTCCGACCAGCTCAAGGGCTTCTTCGTCCAGGACCCGACGCCCGACCGGGATCCGCGCACCTCCGACGGGCTCTTCGTCTACTCCACGAGCGAGGTCTCGGTCGGCGACCGGGTCCTGGTCACCGGCAAGGCCGTCGAGTACAACGGGCTCACCGAACTGTCGCCCGTCTCGGCCGTGGACGTGTGCGGGACGGGGCGGGTCGCCCCGACCGGCGTCCGGCTCCCGCTGCGCGGCGGCGCCGCGCTGGAGCAGTACGAGGGGATGCTGCTGCGGTTCGGGCAGCGGCTCACCGCCACCGAGGTCTACCAGCTCGGACGGTACGGGGAGGTCACCGTCTCCGCGGGCGGCCGGCTCTTCCAGCCGACCGACGGCCACGGTTCGACGCAGGCGGGGAACGACGCCCGGAAGCTGCTCGTCGACGACGGGTCGAACGTCCAGAACCCGGACACGATCCCCTACACCGACCCCCGCGTGCTCCGCATCGGCGACTCGACGCAGGGGCTCACCGGCGTCCTCAGCTACGGGTTCGGCGAGTACCGGCTCGAACCGACCCGGGCGGCGCACTTCGCCAACACCAACCCGGCGCGGAAGACGCCCCGGCACGTCGGCGGCGACGTGCGCGTGGCGAGCTTCAACACGCTCAACTGGTTCACGACGCTGGACAAGCGCGGTGCCGACACCGCCGAGGAGCAGGAGCGGCAGCTCGCCAAGCTGACCGCCGCGCTCAAGGGCCTGGACGCCGACGTCGTCGGGCTCATGGAGGTCGAGAACAACGGCGACACCGCCGTCAAGGCCATCGTCGACCGGCTGAACCAGGAGGCCGGCGCCGGGACGTACGCGTGGGTGCGGCACCCCTACCCGGGGACGGACGAGATCCACGTCGCGCTCGTCTACAAGCCGGCGAAGGTCGCCCCCGTCGGCGCCGCGCGCTCGTCGGAGGACCCGGTCTTCGACCGGCCGCCGCTGGTGCAGACGTTCCGGCCCGCGTCCGGCGGGACCGCGTTCACGATGATCGCCAACCACTTCAAGTCGAAGGGCTGCGGCGGCGCCACCGGCCCCGACCAGGACCAGGGCGACGGCCAGGGCTGCTACAACGCGCGCCGCGTCGCGCAGGCCGAGGCGATCAAGGCGATCGCGGACGGCGTGCCGAACCCGCTCGTCGTCGGCGACCTCAACGCCTACACGGCCGAGGACCCGGTGAAGGTGCTCACCGGCGCCGGGCTCGTCTCGCAGACGCAGCGGTTCGTCCGGCCCGCCGACCGGTACAGCTACGTGTTCGACGGGCAGTCCGGCGAGCTGGACCACGCGCTGGCGGGCAAGGGCCTGTCGCGGCGCGTGACGGGCGCGACGATCTGGCACGTCAACAGCGACGAACCGGTGTTCCTCGACTACAACACCGAGTTCAACCCGCCGGAGTTCTACAGGCCGGACGCGTTCCGCTCGTCCGACCACGACCCCGTCCTGCTGGGGCTGAACCTGCGCTGACCCCGCACTGGCCCTCTGCCGGGGCCGGCCGTCCGAAAGGGGCGGCCGGCCCCTCGCGCGGATCGATCACGAAGCGTATGATCCAGGTCACATTTCTAGAGATCGGTGCGCTGAGATGACCGAAACCGCCCCCGCCGCCGCCTCCGCCCCCTCGCTCGCCTTCGGCATCGGCCCGGACGGGACGTACACCCGCTTCGGGCAGGCCGCCGCCTTCGTCCTCGGACTGGTCACGACGTTCGCGTTCCTGCCGCTGACCGTGGTCGCCGCGCTCCTCTACACGCGCGCCGAGACCCGGTTCGCCGAGGACCCCGCGCGGGCGCGCGCGCTCGTGAACTGGTCCTGGCTCTGCATCACCGTGCCGGTCGTGATCGCGGTCGTCGCCGGGGCCGCCGTGGCACTGACCAGGTAGCCGGGAAGAGGACCGGCTCCGGGCGGGTTGGCACACGGTATGAGCGTGCGCTTCTCCGTCCTCGACCTCGCCCCCGTCGTCAGCGGCTCCACGTCCGGCCAGGCGCTGCGCAACACCCTGGACCTGGCCCGGCACACCGAGCGGCTCGGCTACCACCGGTACTGGCTCGCCGAGCACCACGCGATGCCCGGCATCGCCAGCTCGGCGACCGCCGTGCTGATCGGGCAGGTCGCGGCGGCCACGTCCCGGATGCGGGTCGGGTCCGGCGGGGTCATGCTGCCGAACCACGCGCCGATGGTGGTCGCCGAGCAGTTCGGGACGCTGGAGGCGCTGTACCCGGGCCGCATCGACCTCGGCCTCGGCCGCGCGCCCGGCACCGACCAGGCCACGGCCCGGGCGCTGCGCCGCTCCCCCGAGGCGCTGTCGGTGGACGACTTCCCCGAGCAGGTCATCGAGCTGCGCAACTACTTCGGCGCCGACAGCAAGGTGACGCCGGCCGCCGGGAACGAGCCGCCGATCTGGCTGCTCGGCTCCAGCGGCTACAGCGCCCGCCTCGCCGGCCTGCTCGGGATGCCGTTCGCGTTCGCGCACCACTTCAGCGCCGAGAACACCGTCCCGGCGCTGACGCTGTACCGCGACTCGTTCCGCCCCGGCGCGCTGGACGAGCCGTACTCGATGATCGGCGTGTCGGTCACGGCCGCCGACACCGACGAGCGGGCGCGCGAGCTCGCGGCGCCGCAGGCGCTGTCGTTCCTGCGGCTGCGGCAGGGCCGGCCGGGTCCGCTGCCGACGCCGGAGGAGACCGCGGCCCACCCGTACACGCCGCTGGAGCGGCAGATGATCGACGCGCGGCTCGCCGACCAGGTGATGGGCTCGCCGCCGACCGTCCGCAAGCAGCTGGACGCGCTGATCGGGCGGACCGCGGTGGACGAGGTCATGGTCGTCACCCAGGTGTTCGACCACGCCGACCGGCTGAAGTCCTACGACATCCTCGCCCGACTCTACGAGGACGCCTTCGCGCCCGGCCCCGCCTGAGCCCGGTCAGTCGCCGAACGCCTCCGCCAGGATGTCGAGGCCCTCGTTCAGCAGGTCCTCGGGGATGACGAGCGGCGGCAGGAAGCGCAGCACGTTCCCGTAGGTCCCGGTCGTGAGGACGAGCAGGCCGCGCTCGTGGCAGCGCTTGGCGACGCGCGCGGTCAGCTCGGGGTCGGGCTCCTTCGTGCCCTCCCGCACCAGCTCGATCGCGATCATCGCGCCGCGGCCGCGGACGTCCCCGATCGCCGGGTGCCTCCCGGCGAGGTCGCGCAGCCGGGGCAGCATGATCTCGCCGATCCGGCGGGCGCGCTCGGTGAGCTTGCCGTCCTCGATCTCCTCCAGGACGGCGAGCGCGGCCTCGCAGGCGAGCGGGTTGCCGCCGTAGGTGCCGCCGAGGCCGCCGCCGTGCACCTTGTCCATGAGGTCGGCGCGGCCGGTGACGGCGGCGAGCGGCAGCCCGCCGGCGATGCCCTTCGCGGTCGCGACCAGGTCGGGGACGATGCCCTCGTGCTCGCAGGCGAACATGTCGCCGGTCCGGGCGAAGCCGGTCTGCACCTCGTCGGCGATGAACAGGATGCCGTTCGCGCGGGCGAACTCCGCGAGCGCGGGCAGGAACCCGGGCGCGGGCTCGATGAACCCGCCCTCACCTTGGATCGGCTCGATCAGCAGCGCCGCCACGTTCGTCGCGCCGATCTGCCTGCTGATCCTGTCGATGGCCTCGGCCGCCGCCTCCGGGCCGCAGTTGTCCGGGCCGGTCGGCCAGCGGTACGGGTACGCCAGCGGCATCCGGTACACCTCGGGCGCGAACGGGCCGAACCCGTGCTTGTACGGCATGTTCTTCGCGGTCAGCGTCATCGTCAGCAGCGTCCGGCCGTGGTAGCCGTGCTCGAACACCACGACCGCGTCCCGCCCGGTGGCGTACCGGGCGACCTTGACGGCGTTCTCCACGGCCTCCGCGCCGCTGTTCACCAGGAACGACCGCTTCTCGTGGTCGCCCGGCGTGATCCGGTTGAGGTTCTCGCACACCGCGACGTACGACTCGTACGGCGCGACCATGAAGCAGGTGTGGGTGAAGCGGCCGGCCTGCGCCCTCACGCGCTCGGCGACCCGCGGGTTGGCGTTGCCGACGTTCGTCACCGCGATGCCGGAGCCGAAGTCGATCAGCGAGTTGCCGTCGGCGTCGACGATCACGCCGCCGTCGGCGTCCGTCACGTACACGGGCAGGACGCTGCCGACGCCGGGCGGCACGGCCGCGACCCGGCGTTCCTGCAGCGCCCGCGAGCGCGGTCCGGGGATCTCGGTCACGACACGGCGTTCCTGCGGCAGACGGCCGCCGCTTGCCCCAAGGGCAGAGTCCTGGCTGGTCATGGCCTGAACATAAGCCGGGGTCCGCCTACGATGAACCGTACGGGACGGCGAAATCCGTCCGGCGAGGTAGACACTTTGCACAGGGATTGAGATGCCGCCCACTCTGGCCGCCGTGGCCGCCCTCCGCCAGCTCGGCCTGCGGTCCCGCACCGGCCCGCTGCCGGACGCCCCGGTCGTGTGGGTCGCGGTCAGCGAACTGGAGGACCCGACCCCGTTCCTGGAGGGGGGCGAACTCGTCCTCACCACCGGCATGCGGCTGACCTCCGCGAACGCCGCCGCGTACGTGGCGCGGCTGGTCGGCCGGGGCGTCGCCGGGCTCGGGTTCGCGGTCGGGGTCATCCACGAGACGATCCCGCCGGAGCTGCTGGCGGCGGCGCGCGACCAGGGGCTCGTGCTGCTGGAGGTGCCGCGCCCGACCCCGTTCATCGCGATCGGCAAGGCGGTGTCGCGGATGCTCGCCGCCGAGTGGTACGAGGACGTCACCCGCGCCTACCAGGCCCAGCGGGAGCTGACCCGCGCCGCGCTCACCGGCCCCGGCGCCCTGGTGACCCGGCTGGCGCGGCTGCTCGGCGGCTGGGCGCTGCTGCTGGACGCGTCCGGGGACGTCCGGCACGCCGAGCCCGCGGGCGCGCGGAGCCGCGCCGCCGCGCTGGCGCCCGAGCTGGCCCGGCTGCGGCCCCGTCCCGCCGCGAGCCTCTCGCTGGCCGTCCCGGACGACCACGTCGCGGTGCAGCGGATCGGGCTCGGCGGGCGGCCGCGCGGCTTCCTCGCGGTCGGGACGGACGCGCCGCTCCCGCACGCCGCGCACACGATCGTCGGCGCGGCCGTCGCGCTGCTGACGCTCCAGTCCGAGACGCCGCGCACCGGCCGCGAGCTGCGGGCCTCGCTCGCCGCGCTGCTGCTCGGCCGCCCGGACGAGGGGCCGTCGGTGCCGCGCGGGCCCGTCCGCGTGCTGGCCTGCGCGGGCGGCACCGCCGTCCTGGACGCGCTGGAGTCCGATCCGGCCGGGGCGCGCTGCCCGGCGCTTCCGCTGGACGGGCACAGCGCCGTGATCGTCCCGGACGAGCTGACGGGTGCGGTCGAGGCGCTGCTGCCCGGCCCGATCGGGGTCAGCGCCCCCGCCTCCGCCACCGGCGACCTCGCGGCGGCGCTGCGGCAGGCGGAGCAGGCCCTCGCCGCGGCCGAGCAGACCGAGCAGGACGTGCTCCACTACACCGACCTCCCCGGGCAGGGCGTCCTCGGCCTGCTGGAGCCCGGCCTCGCGCATGCCTTCGCCGACACACTTCTCGCACCGCTCCGCAAGGAGGACCTGGTGGAGACCGTCCGGGCCTATGTCGCGGCCAACGGGCAGGGCGAGGCGGCGGCGCGCGCGCTGGGCGTCCACCGGCACACTCTCCGCGCGCGGATGCGGAAGGCGGCCGACCTCCTCGGCCGCGACCCGGACGATCCGGCCGTCCGCGCCGAGCTGTGGATCGCACTCGCCGTCACGTCCAGTCGGAGCGGTGAGATTGGCCACCGTGGAGACTCGAAATCGGGCCCGCCGCGACTAGCGTGAACGGCATGAACGCGACCCCATTCTGGCTGGCCGGCCGGCCCGAGACCGGTGACGGCGAGCTGACCGTGACGCACCCCTACGACGGCCGGGTGGTCGGGACGGTGTCCGTCCCGACGCCCGCGCAGGTGGAGGAGGCGGTCGCCGCGGCGGACGCCGTCCGCAGGCGGGCCGCCGCGCTGCCGCTGCACGCGCGGGCCGAGGCGCTCGCGCACGTGTCCGCGCGGATCGCCGAGCGGGCCGAGGAGATCGCCCGGCTGATCACCGCGGAGAACGGCAAGCCGCTGCTGTGGGCGCGCGGCGAGGTGACCCGCGCGATCTCCACGTTCCGGTTCGCCGCCGAGGAGGCCCGCCGCTTCAGCGCCACCACCCAGCGGCTCGACACCGACCCGGCCGCCGAGGGCCGGATGGCCTACATCACCCGCGTGCCGAAGGGCCCGGTGCTCGGCATCTCGCCGTTCAACTTCCCGCTGAACCTCGCCGCGCACAAGATCGCGCCGGCGATCGCGGCGGGCACCCCGATCGTCCTGAAGCCCGCGCCCGCGACACCGCTGTCGGCGCTGCTGCTCGGCGAGCTGCTCGCCGAGACCGACCTGCCCGCCGGGATGTTCTCGATCCTGCCGGTGCCGAACGACCGCGCGTCCGGCCTGGTGGACGACCCGCGGCTGCCGATCGTGTCGTTCACCGGCTCGGTCCCGGTCGGCTGGGCGATCAACGACCGGGCGCCGCGCAAGCACGTCACGCTCGAACTCGGCGGGAACGGCGCGGCCGTCGTCCTGCCGGACGCCGACCTCGACTGGGCCGCCAAGCGCATCGGGCTGTTCGCCAACTACCAGGCCGGGCAGAGCTGCATCGCCGTCCAGCGCGTCTACGTCGACCGCTCGGTCTACGAGGAGTTCGTGCCGAAGCTCGTCGACACCGTCGCGTCCCTCGTGACCGGCGACCCGTGGGACGACAAGACCCAGGTCGGCCCGCTCGTCAGCCGGGAGGCCGCCGAGCGCGTCGAGGCCTGGGTGGACGAGGCCGTCGCCGCCGGCGCGAAGATCCTCACCGGCGGCACCCGCGAGGGCGCGGCCTACGCGCCGACCGTCCTCGCCGACGTCCCCGCCGACGCCAAGGTGTCCCGCGAGGAGGTCTTCGGGCCGGTCATGCTCGTCCAGCCCGTGGACGGCGTCGACGAGGCGTTCGACCTGGTCAACGACTCCAAGTTCGGCCTCCAGGCGGGCGTGTTCACGCGCAGCCTCGACATCGCGTTCCGGGCGCACCGCGAGCTCGACGTCGGCGGCGTCGTGATCGGCGACGTCCCGTCCTACCGCGCCGACCAGATGCCCTACGGCGGCGTGAAGGACTCGGGCGTCGGCCGGGAGGGCCTCCGGTCGGCGATGGCCGACTACACCGAGGAGAAGGTCATGATCCTCACCGGCCTGCCGCTCTAGCCGTCGCCGCGCGGCCCTGCGTACAGCCCGGTGCGCAGGGCCCCGGCGGCCTCCGACAGCGCCTCCCGGAACCGTCCGCCGAGCGACCACATGTTCGCGAACCCGTGGATGAGGTCCTCCTGCCGCCGCACCGCGACCGGAACCCCGGCCTTCTCCAGCCGCTTCGCGAACTCCTCGCCCTCGTCCCGCAGCGGGTCGAACCCGGCCGTGGCGAGGTAGGTCGGGGGGAAGCCGGTCAGGTCGTCGGCGAGCATCGGCGACGCCTTCACCTCGGCGCGCCGCTCCTCCGGGCAGTAGTGGTCGCCGAACCAGTCCATGTCGGCGTCGGTCAGGTAGAACCCCTCCGCGAACAGCGACCGCGACCGCCGCCGCCCGGACAGGTCGGTCGCCGGGTAGAACAGCAGCGCGAAGTCGGGCCGGCGCTCCGCCAGCACCCCGACGACCGCCGCGAGGTTGCCGCCCGCGCTGTCGCCGCCGACCGCGATGGCCGTGGGGTCGGCGCCCAGGTCCGCGGCGTGCGCGACCGCGTGCTCGTAGGCGGCGAGCGCGTCGTCCGGCGCCGCCGGATACGGGTGCTCGGGGGCCAGCCGGTACTCCGCCGACAGCACCCGCACCTCGGCGTGCACCGCCAGGTACCGGCAGACCGTGTCGTGGGTGCCGATGTCGCCGATGACCCACCCGCCGCCGTGGTAGAAGACGAGCAGCGGCGACCCCTCCGGGAGCCCCTCCGGCGTGTAGAGGCGCGCCGGCACCCCGCCGGCGTCGACGCTCCGCGCCGCCACCGGCCGCGCGGGCGCCTTCGGCAGGTACACCGTCGACCGGGCGAGCCCGGCCCGCGCCGCCTCGACCGTGCCGCCCGCGAGCCGCCGCTCCCCCTCCAGCCGCATCATCGTCAGCAGCAGCTGCGCGTCCAGCGCCAGCCGCTGCCCGTCCCGGCGCACCGGCGCCCCGACGATCAGCCGCTTGACGGCGTCCGGCAGCGCGAACACCCCGCGCAGCATCCCGCCCGCCACCGAGGGCGGCACCATCTCGACCACCGACGCCATACGTTCCTCCAAGCCCAGGGGTCACGCCACCGTACTCCCCAGTAGCCCCCCGGCCCACCCCCGAGCCCGCCTCCCGGCCCACGTGTGACCACCCGGTCGAACGGGTAGCCTCTGTCATACATCGTTCCTACGGTGTATGACGTGATGGTGCGATGAAGTTCGAGCTTCCGCTACGACTGGGACGATGGCAATACATGGCACGCGGGCGGTCACGGAATCACCCGCGCAGAGGTCGAACAGGCGGCGCACAACGAGCATGAGATCTACCGGGTCCCGGACGGCCCCCATGACGAGGACCGATACCTCTTACGCGGCAGGACGGACGGCGGGCGGCGCATCATCGTGATCTTCGCCTACCCGGTCTTCGTGCGACGCGACTGGGGCGTGCAGGAACTGGACATGGCCCGGCCGATCACGGCGTACGACGACCCGAGGAAGGAGTGAACGCCATGGCCGAGGAGCACGAGATCAAGCCCTTCCGCGGGATGACACCCGCCGAGGAGGCCGAGTACCACCGGGCGAACGCCGACCGGTACGCCGAGTACATGGACGGCGCCGAGCCCGTCCAGCTCGACCGGGTCGTTTCCACGCGGTTCGCCTCGGACGAGCTCGACCAGGTGAAGGCGGCCGCGGCGGCGGCCGGGATCAGCGTCTCGGAGCTGATCCGCAGGGCGACCGTCGCCTACCTCGCTCCCGCCCGCGACACGGCGGAGAAGGAGCCCACGGTCCCCGTGATCGCGGTCATCGATCTGCTCGACGACTTCGGCATCACGGTCAACGAACTCAAGGTGACCCAGAAGGGCCGCCGGCGAGGCAAGGTGTACGACATCCGGAAGTGGGCGCGCAAGAACCACGTCGTCCTCAAAGAGGCCGAGGCGGCGGCCTCGGAGTGACCCGGCGCTACGGCTTGCGGGCTGCGGCGGCGTAGCCGGGGACTTCGGCGGGGGCGTCCCAGGGGGTGTGCTCGGGGCGCCAGCGGGACATGGAGACGACGCCCGGGTCCAGGAGGTCGAGGCCGTCGAAGAAGCGGGTGATGGCGGCGCGGGTGCGCGGGACCATGGGGTTGGCGGACTTCTCGTTCCAGTCCTCCTGGGCCTCGGCCTGGGCGGTCGCGCCCTCGTCGAAGTCCAGGGTGGCGTGCGTGACCACCAGGTGGCTGCCGGACGGGACGGCGTCCAGCAGCGTCGCGAGGAGGCGCCGGGCCTCCTCGTCGTCGTGGACGAAGTGCATGATGCCCAGCAGCATGATCGCGACCGGCCGGTCGAAGTCGAGGGTCGCGGCGGCCTTCGCCAGGATGCCGGCGGGGTCGCGAAGGTCGGCGTGGATGTAGTCGCAGGCGCCCTCGGGGGTGCCGCTGAGCAGGCCGCGGGCGTGCGAGAGCACCAGCGGGTCGTTGTCGACGTAGACGATGCGCGCGTCGGGGGCGGCCCGCTGGGCGACCTCGTGGGTGTTGTCCATGGTCGGCAGGCCGGTGCCGATGTCGAGGAACTGCCGGATGCCCGCCTCGCCCGCCAGGTGCCGGACGGCCCTGCCGAGGAAGGCGCGGTCGGCGAGGGCGATGTCGGTGATCTGCGGGAACATCGCGCGGAACTGCTCGGCGGCCCGCCGGTCGACCTCGTAGTTGTCCTTCCCGCCGAGCAGATAGTTCCAGACCCGCGCCGAGTGCGGAACGGTCGTGTCGATCTGCGGGGTCTCGGCCATCGCGGCGCCTTCCGTTTCGTCGGCTTTCCGCCAACCTAGCGCTCCCGCGCCACCTCATGATCGAATACCCGGCGGCCCTCCCGGTCTGGCCGCACGCGGACGGGCGCCGACTCGGTCCTGTAAGGGATTTCCACGATGCGTTGCGTAGTCACCATGTGACAAACTGTGGCGGCGGGAGCGAGGCACGCCGAGAACAGGAAAGCGAAGGACATGGGCGACAGGACCGGGCCGGCCGAATCTTCCGGGAGCGTCCCGGATGTCGCGAGCGGGGCGGGCGGGCGGCGGTGCCGGGCGCACCGGGCCGTCGTCTGCGCGCTCGCCCTCGTCGTCGCCGGGGTGGCGGCCGCGGTCGTCGCGTCGTTCGTCCCGCGGGGGCATCAGGGCAGGCGGCGCCTCCGGCGGGCGCGGCCCTGGCACCGGAGGCCGGGCCCCGGCGGTGAGGTCCGGCCCCGCGATCTCGACGGCGCGCCGCGCCCCTAGGGCTTGCGGAGCAGCAGGTGGCCGGCCGGGCTGCGCTCGTTCTCGTTCGGGCGGCGCAGCAGGCGGGCGACCTCGGCCAGGCCCGTCCGGCGGGCGGTGCCGGCCAGGTACTCGACCGGCCGGCGGTAGGCGCGGACGACCTTGTGGTCGAACGGCTCCGGGGCGTCCCCGTCGGTCGACTGGAAGGCCAGCAGCAGGTGGCCGCCGGGCGCCAGGACGCGGTGGAACTCGGCGAACGCCTCCGGGAGCTCCGCCGGCTCCAGGTGGATGGTCGAGTACCACGCGACGACGCCGGCCAGTGACGCGTCCGGGAGATCGAGCGCCTTCATGGTGCCCTCGGCGAAGCTCAGGTGCGGGTGGTCCGCGCGGGCCTGGGCGAGCATGGCCGGGGACAGGTCGACACCGGACGCGTCCACGCCGAGGGAGTGCAGGAACGCCGTGATCTGGCCGGGGCCGCAGCCGACGTCGGCGACCGGCCCCCGGCCCCGGACGAGGTCGGCGAACGCGGCGATCATGGACCGGTCGAGGGGCAGGTCGTCGAGGTAGGTGCGGAAGAGGTCGGCGTACAGGACGGCGACGGCGTCGTAGGCGGCTCGGGTGGCGGATTCGGTCATGGGGCCCGACGATAACGGGCCTGGCGGGCGGCGGGACCGGTCGGCGACAGGCCGGACAGCCCGGCCTCGATCGCGGCGGCGGCCCGGCGGCAGAACGCCTCCGGCTCGTCGGCGGCGTCCGGGCGCTCCGCCACCAGCGCGTCCACGATGCCGCCGCGCAGCAGGTCGGCCGACCGGACGCCCTGGGACGCCGCCATCTCGTCCGCGCGGGACGGGGTCCGGTGGACGATCACCGAGGCGCCCTCGGGCGGGAGCGGGGACAGCCAGGCGTGCCGGGCCGCGAGGACGCGATCGGCGGGCAGCAGGGCCAGCGCCGCCCCGCCGGCGCCCTCGCCGAGGAGGAGGCAGAGGGTCGGCGCGGGCAGCGTGATCAGGTCGGCGAGGCAGCGGGCGATCTCGCCGGCCAGCCCGCCCTCCTCCGCCTCGGCCGAGAGGACGGCGCCGGGCGTGTCGACCACGGTGACCAGCGGCAGGCCGAGCTGGGCGGCCAGCCGCATCCCGCGCCGGGCGACGCGCAGCCCGGCCGGGCCGAGCGGATGGCCGCCGCGCTGGCTCCTCCGGTCCTGGCCGACCAGGACGCACGGCGCCGCGCCGAAGCGGGCCAGCGCGAGCATCAGCCCCCGGTCGGACTCGCCCTGCCCGGTGCCCGAGAGCAGCGTCACGTCGGCGGCGCCATGCCGGAGCAGTTCGCGGACGCCCGGACGGCCGGCACGGCGGGACCGCTCGATCGACTCCCACGCCGCCTCGTCCGGCGGAAGGCCGGCGGGCAGGGCCACCGGAGTCGACGGCGGCCGGCCGCACAGGACGGCCAAGGCGCGCGACGCCGCCTCGGCGAGATCGTCGATGCCGACGACGGCGTCGAGCAGGCCCTTGGCCGCGAGGTTCTCCGCGACCTGCACGCCCGGCGGGAACGGCTCCCCGTAGAGCCCCTCGTACACGCGCGGGCCGAGGAAGCCGATCAGCGCGCCCGGCTCGGCGGCCGTCACGTGGCCGAGCGACCCCCACGACGCGAACACCCCGCCGGTCGTCGGATGCCGCAGGTGGACCAGGTACGGCAGCCCGGCGGCGCGGTGCGCGGCGACGGCCGCCGTTATGCGGGCCATCTGGACGAACGCGGCCGTCCCCTCCTGCATGCGGGTGCCGCCCGAGGACGGCGCGGCCAGCAGCGGGAGCCGCTCGGCGGTGGCGCGTTCGACGGCGGCGACGATCCGGTCGGCGGTGGCGAGGCCGATCGAGCCGGCGAGGAAGCGGAACTCCGACACGACGAACGCGACCCGGCGGCCCCGCAGCAGCCCCTCCCCGGTGAGGACGGCCTCGTCGCAGCCGCTGCGCTCCCGGGCCGCCGCCAGATCCCGGGCATAGGAGGACGAATGCTCCCCGGCGGGCGGCCGGTCCCAGGACGTCCATGCGCCGCCGTCCAGCACGCGGCGCAGCAGTTCCCGCGCCCCGACCCGTTCCGCCACGCGGCCCCTTCCCTCGGTCTTCCCAGCATGATGACCTCAAGGCGGGACCACCCGGCACCCGGGGTGGACACTGGGACGAACCCGGCGGCAGGCCCGGGAGGAGAGGAGCGCACGTGTCCGAGGAGATCTGCTTCGCCTCAGCCCGCGACCTGGCCCGCCGCATCCGCGCCCGCGAACTGTCGGCGCGCGAGGTCGTGCGGGCGCATCTCGACCAGATCGAGCGGACGAACCTGCAGGTCAACGCCATCGTGACGCTGGTCGCGGAACGGGCGCTGGAGGAGGCGCGGGCCGCCGACGAGCGGCTCGCCGCCGGGGTGCGGCCGGGCCCGCTGCACGGCCTGCCCGTCGCCCACAAGGACACCCACGCCACCGCCGGCGTCCGCACCACGTCCGGGTCGCCGATCTTCGCCGACCACGTCCCGGACGAGGACGAACTGGTCGTCGAGCGGATCCGCGCCGCCGGGGCCGTCACGCTCGGCAAGACGAACGTGCCGGAGTTCGCCGCCGGGTCGCACACCTTCAACCCCGTCTTCGGCCTGACCCGCAACCCCTACGACCTCTCCCGGTCGGCGGGCGGCAGCAGCGGCGGCGCGGCCGCGGCGCTGGCATGCGGCATGCATCCGCTCGCGGACGGCAGCGACATGGGCGGCTCCCTGCGCAACCCCGCCTCGTTCTGCAACGTCGTCGGGTTCCGCCCGTCGCCGGGGCGCGTGCCGTCGTGGCCGGTGCCGGCGGGCTGGGCGACGATGGGCGTGCAGGGCCCGATGGCCCGCGAGGTCGCGGACGCGGCGCTGCTGCTGTCGGTGCTCGCCGGACCCGACCCGCGCAGCCCCATCGCGCTCGACACGCCCGGTTCGGCGTTCGCCGCGCCGCTCGACCGCGACCTCCGCGGGCTCCGCGTCGCCTGGTCCCCCGACCTCGGCGGGGCCGTCCCGGTCGACCCGGCCGTCACCGGCGTCCTCGCCCCCGCCGCCAAGGTGTTCGAGGAGCTGGGCTGCACGGTCGAGGAGGCCTACCCGGACCTCTCCGGCGCCGACGAGGTGTTCCGCACCCTGCGCGCCTGGCACTGGGACATCGCCCTGCGCCCCCTCCTGGACGAGCGCCGCGCCGATTTCAAGGCCTCCCTCGCCGAGAACATCGACGCCGGGCGCACCCTCACCGGCGCCGACCTCGGCCGGGCGGAGGTCCTGCACACCGCGCTCTTCCACCGCGTCCGGGAGTTCTTCGAGCGGTACGACGCGCTGCTGCTGCCGGTCAGCCAGGTGCCGCCGTTCGACGCCGGCATCGAGTACCCCGAGGAGGTCGCCGGGCGGCCCATGCCCGACTACCTGGAGTGGATGCGCTCCTGCTTCCTCGTCTCGGCGACCGGGTGCCCCGCGCTGTCGGTCCCCGCCGGGTTCACCCCGGACGGCCTCCCGGTCGGGCTGCAGATCGTCGGCCCCCACCACGCGGACCTGGCCGTCCTGCAGATCGGCCACGCCTTCGAGCAGGCGACCCGCCACGCCGCGCGCCGCCCGCCCACCCTCCGTTGACCTGCGGCGTGTTGTTGTTATGCGGCCGCTCATAACAACAACACGCCGCAGGTCAACGGAGTTCGCGGGGGATGCGGAGGACGAAGCGGGCGCCCTGGTCGCTGTCCGCGGCGACCAGGGTGCCGCCGTGCGCGCGGGCGATGTCGCGGGAGATCGTCAGGCCGAGGCCGGTGCCGGAGTGGTCGCGGGCGAGGCTCTCGGGGAGCCGGTGGAAGCGCCAGAAGATCCGCTCGCGGTCCTCGGGCGCGATGCCCGCTCCGTCGTCGCGGACCTCCAGCACCGCGTCCGGGCCGTCCGCCGCGACCGTGACCCAGATCCGGGACCTCGTGTGCCGCTCGGCGTTGTCCAGCAGGTTCGTCAGCACCCGCACGAGGTGGTGCGGGGTGGCCCGCACCACGACGCCGGCGGTCGCGTCGACCTCGACGGGGACGCGCCGCGCCCGCCGGTCCGCCTCCGCGCGGACCAGTTCGCCGAGGTCGACGCGCTCCCGCTCGACGCGCACGCCGGCCCCGAGCCTCGCCAGGACGAGCAGGTCGCTGACGATCCCCTGCAGCCGGTCGGCGTCGCCGAGCGCCGCCCGCGCGACCTCCGGCCAGTCCTCGTCCTCCGGATGCTCCAGCGCGACCTCCAGCTGGGCGCGCAGCCCGGTCAGCGGGCTGCGCAGCTCGTGCGAGACGTCCGCGACGAAGGCGCGCTGCCGGGCCAGGACGTCCGCAAGCCGGTCGAGCGTCACGTTCACGGACGTGGCGAGGGCCGACACCTCGTCCTTCGGGCCCGGGACGCTGACCCGCCGGTCGCTCTCGCCGCCGGTGATGTCGGCCAGCTCGGCGCTCATCACCCGCACCGGCCGCAGCGCCCGCCGCACCGCCAGCGACACGCTCCACCCGACCGCCGCGGTCGCGGCGATCGCCATCGCCACGAGCAGGCCCATGAACCGGCCCTTGTACTGGGTGAACTCGGTGATGGGCGCGCCGGCGTGCACGATCCGGACACCGCCGCCGGTCCGCACCAGCTCCGACACGACGTAGACCTCGTCCTGCCCCCGCACGTGCACGGTGCGGAACTCGGGCCGGCCCGCCGCCCGCGGCGCCGGCACCTTCAGCGGCCCGCGCCCCGACAGCGACTCGCTGGACGCCAGCACGGCGCCCTCCCCGTCCACGACCTGGAGCAGTGTGAAATCGGGATCCTGGACGTGCAGGATCCCGCGCGGGTCCGTCTCCCGGACGAACGTGGACAGATCCGAGATGACGAGCGTCCCCTGGCCGTGCAGCCCGTCGTACACCGTGTGCCGGACGACCTGGTAGAACCCCACCGCGCCGGCGACGAGGAGCAGGCCGACGATGAGGGTCGCGGCGGCGGTCACGCGGGTCCGCACCGACCAGCGCGACGGCGACAGCGCGCCCCCGACTCTCCGCACCCCGGCGCTCCTCCCCCTCCGGCTCGCGCGTGGCGTGTCCGGCGCCGCGATCGGGCCGCCGCACGCGCGCGTCCCGGCACCGGGGGGCGGCGCAGACAAGGTTCTTCCTGGCCACGACTCCCCGAAACCTCACCGCGGAACGGACGCCGCCGCAGGGCCGGCCGGAGGGTGTTCGCGCAGTTCATTGCGGAACCCGCCCATAATCCGCCGCTGAACGGGGATGGACGGACGGGAGATGACCGAGGGAGCCAGGAACACCGCATGGACGGAGACATCAGGCCGCTCGACCCCGCCGACCCGCGCGAGGTCGCCGGACACACGCTGCTGGGCCGGCTCGGGTCGGGCGGCATGGGGACGGTCTACCTCGGCGCCGACCCGGTGTCCGGCGGACGCGTCGCGGTGAAGACGATCCATCCGCACCTGGCCGGCGACCCCGTGTACCGCCGCCGGTTCAAGGACGAGGCGCACCTCGCGAGCCGCGTCGCGTCGTTCTGCACCGCGCGGGTGCTCGCGCACGGCGAGGAGGACGGCCGCCCCTACCTCGTCACCGACTACGTCGGCGGCGTCTCGCTGCACAGCCGGCTCGCCGCCGAGGGCCCGCTCCCGCCCGCCGACCTGCACGGCGTCGCGATCGGCGTCGCGTCCGCGCTCGCCGCCATCCACGCCGCGGGGCTCGTGCACCGCGACCTGAAGCCCGCCAACGTGATGCTCACGCTGTCCGGCTGCCGCGTCATCGACTTCGGCATCGCGAGCGGGCAGGACGAGGCGAGCGGCACCGACGCGTCCGGCAAAGTGCTCGGCACGCCCGGCTGGATGGCCCCGGAGGTGCTCGTCGGCGGACCCGCGACCCCGGCCGCCGACATCTTCGCCTGGGGCTGCCTTATCGCGCACGCCGGGACGGGGCAGATGCCGATCGGCGGCGATCCCGCGACGCTCCGCATCGGGGACCCCGACCTGTCCCGGCTGCCCGAGTCGCTGGTGCCCGCCGTCCAGGCCGCGCTCGCGCCGGACCCGGCGCACCGGCCGACCGCGCCCGACCTGCTGCTCGCCCTCGTCGCACAGCCGCAGCCGCACCCGCACATCGGCGGCTGGCCGGAGGCGGACCCGGCGCCGCGGCCGCAGCGTCCCGCCGACCCGGCACCGTCCGCCCCGCCGCATTGGGAGGAGACCGAGACCCGGGCGTTCACCCCGCCCGGGATGGCCGCGGGCGCCATCGCGCCCACCCTTCGGACCCGGCTGCTCGCGGGCGCCGGCGCCGCCGCCGGGACGCTGCTCATCGGCGCCATCATCAGCGGGTTCACGCAGGGCAGGGGCGACTCGCCGGCGGCGCCGGCCACGGCCGTCCCGGCGAGCCCCTCCGCGCCCGCCGCGCCGCCGAAGCGGGCGAGCGCCGTCAGGCCGGCGGTGGCCAAACGGCCGCCGGTGAAGCCGCCCAAGCAGAAGCACAAGCCGAAGCACCAGGCCAAGCACGGCAAGCACGGCGGGCACAAGGGCGGGCAGAAGGGCGGACACCGGCGGGGGTAGGCCGCCGCGCGGCGGGCGGGCCGGTCAGGTGCGCCAGATGAGCACGAGCGCGCAGTCGTCGTCGCGGGCCGCCGCCATCGTCTCGACCAGTTCGCGCGCGCCGCTGCCGAAGCCCTGCGGGACGAGCCGCTCCGCCTCGCCGAGCAGCCGGTCGATCCCGGCGTCCAGGTCGCTGCCGGGCGACTCGACCAGCCCGTCGGTGTAGAGGAGCAGCGCGTCGCCGGGCCGCAGCTTGCCCGTCTCCGGGACGCAGCTCAGGTCGGGCACCACGCCGAGCACGACGCCCTTGGCGGAGCTGACCCGCCACTCGCCGCTGCTCGCGTCGAACTGGACCGCCGGCGGATGCCCGGCCGACTCGACCGTGTACTCCCCCGAGGCCAGGTCGACGACGACGTGCACGGCCGTGACGAAGCCCTCGTCCCACCGCTGCCGCTGCAGGTAGGCGTTGCAGGCGGGCAGGAAGCGGTCGCTCTGGACCGATCCAAGAAGCCCGCCGAAGGCGCCCGACAGCATCAGGGCCCGGGTCCCCGCGTCGGTGCCCTTGCCGGAGACGTCGACGAGCGCCACCTCCAGCGTCTCGCCGTCGCAGGACGACACGACGAAGTCGCCGCCGAACGACGACCCGCCGGCCTGCAGCATCACGACCTGCGTCTCCCAGCCGTCCGGCAGCTCGGGCATCTCGCCCTGCCGCCGCAGCCGGTCGCGCAGCTCCAGCAGCATCGAGTCGCCGCGCAGGCCCTGCACGCCGAGCTGCTGCCGGGTCCGGGCCAGGGTGAGCGCGAGCACCGCCGTGATCGTCAGCGTGGCGATCATGCCGGGGCCGATCGCGGCGACGTCCTTCCAGGCGTTGTAGGCCGCCATCGCGACGACGACGCCGAGCAGCGCGAGCAGGCTGCGCACCTTCAGCAGCAGCCCGCCGCCGAGCACGATCAGCACCAGCGCGCCGGACGGGGCCAGCCCGCGCGAGTCGCTGGTGGTCGCGAACCCGATCGCGATCGCCAGCACCGCGAGGACAGCGAAGACGTTCCGCTCCCTGGTCAGCTTCCCCTGCCGGGCCAGCCGGTACAGCGCCACGAGCAGCGGGATGCGGCGCAGCACGGCGCGCACCCGCGGCGGAAGGAGCTGCACCAGTCGTTGAAGCATGACTCCGGCACTGTATCGAGCAATCGGGCCCTCCGGTCGGTATCCGGGGACCCGGTGACTCTTTGCAACGGTCCAGCTCCGTTTTATATGGGTATGTGTCACCCAGGGGACAGGTGGTTCCGCGGTGGGAGGAGACGGCGCATGGTCCAGTCCGGAATGCGGATCACGGTGGACGCGGCGATGCGCGCGCGGGACGTGTCGCGTCCCCGCCCCGAGGGCGGGGAACCGCCGGCCGCCGCCCCCGGCCAGGGCCGGACCGCCGAACCCGCCCGGCGCACCAAGGCCGCCAAGAACGCGCGGCGCCGCCAGGGCAAGCGCGGCGCCGCCGCCCGCAGAACGTCCGAGAACGGCCTGTGACCCCTGAGGGTCGTCAGCCCTCGCGCGGGAGCGGGGGCAGTTCGCCGGTGTGCTCGTAGGCGCTGAGCATCCTGATCCGGCGGGTGTGGCGCGGCTCCTTGGAGTAGTGCGTCCCGATGAACAGTTCGACGAACCGGGTCGCGGTGTCCAAGTCGTGCTGGCGGGCGCCGAGCGCGATGACGTTGGCGTCGTTGTGCTCGCGGGCGAGCTTCGCGGTGTCCTCGTTCCAGACCAGCGCGGCCCGCACGCCCTTGACCTTGTTGGCCGCGATCGCCTCGCCGTTGCCGGAACCGCCGACGACGATGCCGAGCGTGCCCGGCTCCGCGGCCGTCCGCTCGGCGGCCCGCAGGACGAACGGCGGGTAGTCGTCCACGGCGTCGTACGCGAACGCGCCGCAGTCGACGGCCTCGTGCCCGTTCTCCTTCAGCCAGGAGACCAGGTGCTCCTTCAGCTCGAAGCCGGCATGGTCGGTTCCAAGAAACACGCGCATGCGGGAATTCTCCCAGGTCGCCGGGCGCCGCTCGCGCGGGGGTCGGGTCGCCGGGTCAGGCGTCCCCGCCGTCGCGCTTGCGGTCGACGATCGTCCGGTCGGCGAGGCCGAGGTCGTCGTCCGTCGCGGCGTCCTTCGCGGCGTCGTCCGCCGCGTCCTCGGGCGCGTCCGGCTTCGGCTCGTCCGGTGCCTCGGGGGCCGCGGGCGGGGCCTGCTCGGGCGCCGGCGCGGACGGCTGCGGCGGCACGGGCGGCGCGCCGTACTGCTGCGGCTGCGGCTGCTGGGGCTGGCCCGGCTGGGGCTGGGCCTGCTGCGGGTACTGCGGCTGCTGCTGGTACGGCTGCTGCTGGTACTGCTGCGGGACGGGCTGCTGGGGCATGCCGCCCCACGGCTGCTGCGGCTGCGCCTGCTGCGGGACGTACGGGACGGCCTGCTGCTGCGCCGGCTGCCCGTAGGGCTGCTGCACCGGCATGGCCGGCTGGTGCGGCGCGTACTGCCCCGGCTGACCGGGCTGCTGCGCCGCCGCGCCGCGCCCGCGGCTCATGAGGAAGCCGAGCAGCATGCCGAGCCCCGCGAGCCAGCCGTAGGCGAACCCGAAGCTCGCTCCCCGAGTGACCGCGCCGAAGATGAACGGGCCGCTGCCGCTGCTGATGTCCAGCGCCCAGCGCAGCAGGACGCCGATGACGAACCCGGCGATCCCGCCCGCCACGACCGTGGCCCACCAGCCGGTCACGACCGCGCCGATCGCGCCGCGCCGGTCGTCGACGGCGCGGGCGCCCGCCACCGCGAAGAGGATCAGCAGGACGAAGAACAGCACGACGCCGAAGTCCAGCACGGCGACGTACCTCCAGGCGGAGTCGCCGGGGGTCAGCCTCCACGAGGGGAAGAGCAGCCAGTACAGCGGCGGTGCGATGCCCTCGTCCCAGTGGAGCCCCGTGTCGTTGATCGCGTCGATGACCCACTGGTTGCCCAGCAGGATCGAGATGAGGGCGATGGGAACCACCGCGCCGCCCGCCATGACCAGCATTCGCCGCATCGTCATGGCGGGCAAGGGTAGTGGCGATCGCTGCCCATCGGTAGGGCCGGGGCTACCCCGCGTAGGCGGTCCCGGCCGCGGCCGGGAAGCGGAAGCCGGGATCGACCTGCGCCTCCAGGTCCTCGCCGGTGGCGCGGCTGGCCCAGCGCCGCGCGTTCTTCACGTGGAACTCGATCGCCTGCCGCTGGAACTTGTCCCAGTCCTTGGCGCGCCCGTCGACCTCGGCGCGCATGCGGTCGAGCGCGGCGGTGTTGCCGTCCTCCAGCGCGACGCCGCCGCGGCCCTGCTCCAGCGCCCGGACGGCGGCGGACTGCCCGAGCCACGTCAGCAGGTCGTCGCCGACGTGCTCGCGCAGGTAGGCGACGTCCTCCTCGCTCTGGACCTTGTTGCCGACGACGCGGATCGCGACGTCGTAGTCGCGGGCGTACTCGGTGTACTGCCGGTAGACGCCGACGCCCTTGCGGGTGGGCTCGGCGACCAGGAACATCAGGTCGAACCGCGTGAACAGCCCGGACGCGAACGTGTCGGCGCCGGCGGTCATGTCGACGACGACGTACTCGCCCGGCGCGTCCACGAGGTGGTTGAGGTACAGCTCGACCGCGCCGGTCTTGGAGTGGTAGCAGGCGACGCCGAGGTCGTCGTCGTTGAACGGACCGGTGGCGAGCAGCGTGACGCCGTCGACCTCCTGGCCCGCCTCGTGGAACGGGTCGTCGCCGCGGAACCGCAGCAGCCGCGAGCCGGCGCCGGGCGGGGTCGTCTTGACCATCGCGTCCGCGGACGAGATGCGCGGGTTGTCGCCGCGCAGGTGCTCCTTGAGCCGCGGGAGCCGGTCGCCGAGCGCGGGGATCTTCGCGGCGCGGGCCTCGTCCAGGCCGAGCGCGACGCCGAGGTGCTGGTTGATGTCGGCGTCGATGGCCACCACCGGCAGCCCGCGCCCGGCCAGGTGCCGGACGAACAGCGACGACAGCGTGGTCTTGCCGCTGCCGCCCTTGCCGACGAACGCAACCTTCACGAATGCCTCATTTCGGGTATGAAAACCGTTACCAGTGTCGAGACGTCGAGTCTTGCGAAGGCGGCGCGGCGAGGCAAGCGGAACGGCCGAAGAGAAGCCGAGTGGATTAGCGGACGGCGGCGGACGGGTCGAAGCCGAACGGCAGTTCGAGCCGGTGGGCGGCCAGCAGGTCCGCGTCCGCGAGCAGGTCGCGGGTCGGACGGTCGGCGGTGATGACGCCGCCCGACAGGACCACCGAGCGCGGGCACAGCTCCGCCGCGTACGGGAGGTCGTGCGTGACCATCAGGACCGTCACGTCCAGGCTCAGCAGGATCTCGGCCAGCTCGCGGCGGCTCGCCGGGTCCAGGTTCGAGGACGGCTCGTCCAGCACCAGGATCTCCGGCTCCATCGCCAGGACGGTGGCGACGGCGACGCGGCGGCGCTGCCCGAAGCTGAGGTGCTGCGGCGGCCGGTCGGCGACGTGCGCCATGCCGACGCGCTCCAGGGCGTCCGCGACCCGGCGGTCCAGGTCGGCGCCGCGCATGCCGAGGTTGGCGGGACCGAACGCGACGTCCTCGCGGACGGTCGGCATGAACAGCTGGTCGTCGGGGTCCTGGAAGACGATGCCGACGCGGCGGCGGATCTCCCGCAGCGCCTTCTTGTCCTTCGGGTCGACCGCGAGGCCGCCGACCCTGACCTCGCCCAGCCCGCCGTGCAGGATCCCGTTCAGGTGCAGGACGAGCGTGGTCTTCCCGGCGCCGTTCGGGCCGAGCAGCGCGACGCGCTCGCCGCGCCCGATCGTCAGGTCGACGCCGAACAGGGCCTGCGTGCCGTCGGGATAGGCGTACGCCAGGCCCTTCACCTCAAGCGACGGGGTCATGGCACCATCCAAGCAGCCAGGGCGACGAGGGCCGCGGCCAGCGGCAGGACGGCGGCGGCGCTCCACTGCACGGCGGACGCGCCGACGTCGTGCACCACCGGCATCCGCCCGTCGTAGCCGCGGCTCACCATGGCCAGGTGCACGCGCTCCCCGCGCTCGTAGGAGCGCAGGAACAGCGCGCCGACCGACTTGGCGAGCACGCCCGTCGCGCGCAGGTCGCGCGCCTCGAACCCCCGGGACGCGCGCGCCACCTTCATCCGCTGCAGCTCCGCCGTGACGACGTCGCCGTAGCGCAGCATGAACGTGGCGATCTGCGTGATGAGCTGCGGCATCCGCAGCCGCTCGATGCCGAGCAGCAGCAGCCGCGGCTCGGTGGTCGCGGCCAGCAGGATCGAGGCGACGACGCCGAGCGTCCCCTTGGCGAGGATGTTCCAGGCGCCCCACAGCCCGCTCTCGCTGAGCCGCAGCCCCAGCACGGTGATCCTCTCGCCCTCGGCGACGAACGGCATGAGGAACGCGAACGCGACGAACGGCACCTCGATGACGATGCGCCGCGCGACCGTCCCGAACGGGATCCGGGCGGCCGCCGCGACGGCCGCGAGCAGCAGCGCGTACAGGCCGAACGCCCAGATCCGCTCGCGCGGCGTGGCGACGACCAGCAGCACGAACGCCAGGACGGCGACGAGCTTGCACTGCGGCGGCAGCCGGTGCACTGGCGAGGCGCCCGGCACGTAGAGCCGGTGCGCGTGGCCCGCGCCCATCAGCCCTTCCGCGCCGGCTCGGACGGCGCCCGCTCGCCCCCCGCGGCCTGCTCGTCGCCGGCGGCCCGCTCGGCCTCCGCACCGGAGCCGCGCCGCCGGACGCCCCAGAACAGCCCGCCGCCGACGAGCAGCACCAGGCCGACGCCGATCACCCCGGACAGCCCGCCGGACAGCCGCGCGTTCTCGACGCCCTTGACGCCGTAGTCGCCGAACGGGGAGTCCTTGAACGAGTGGTCCTTCTCCTTGGCGCTGATGCCCTTGTCGGCGGCGACCTTCTCCAGCCCGTCGGGGCTGCTAGACGCGTAGTGGCTGACGACGCCCGCGAGCACGAGCGAGACGAGCAGGAACCCGATGAAGAAGCGCTTGGTGGTCATGTCGGTTCCCCTCTCAGGCGCGGGACGGCTCGGTGTCGGCGCTCCGCCCGGCGGTGCGCAGCTCCAGCGGCTTCAGCAGCCCGCGCGCCCCGTACACGAGGTCGGGCCGGACGGCGAGCACGCTCGACACGGTCACCGCGGTGATCAGCGCCTCGCCGATCCCGATCAGGACGTGCACGCCGATCATCGCGGTGGCGACCTTGGCGATCGACACGTCCGCCGTGCCGCCGACCGCGTAGATCAGCGTGAACGCGACGGCGGCGGCCGGCACCGAGACGACGGCCGCGACGAAGGACGCGATCGACACGGACGTCTTCGTCTTGGGCAGCACCCGCAGCAGCAGCCGGAACAGCCCGTACCCGATCACGACCGTGGTGAGCGCCATGGTGGTCACGTTGACGCCCAGCGCGGTGAGGCCGCCGTCCGCGAACAGGAGCGCCTGCATGAGCAGGACGACGGAGACGCACAGGACGCCGGTGTACGGCCCGACGAGGATCGCGGCGAGCGTCCCGCCGAGCAGATGCCCGCTCGTCCCGGACGCGACGGGGAAGTTGAGCATCTGCGCGGCGAACACGAACGCGGCGGTCAGCCCGGCGAGCGGCGCGGTGCGGTCGTCCAGCTCGCGGCGCGCCCCGCGCAGCGCGAGCCCGACCCCGGCCACCGCGACCGCACCGGCCGCGACGGACACCGGGGCATCAATGAATCCGTCCGGTACGTGCACGGCTGAACCACCCCTACCCGTTTGCCGTCAGTAGGTCCAGTTTGGCGGCACATCCCTAGTAGTTGCAACATGCTCGCAATAGCAAGCCGCATGTAGCTTGCAGGCAAGCATGCGGAGCGCCCGGCGCGTTCGAGACCGAAGCTCAGTCGAAGATGGGGTCCCTCGTTCGGGTTCGCTTCAGCTCGAAGAAACCGTCCGTGGACGCCACGGCCAGAACGCCGTCCCAGAGCTTGACCGCCGCCTCGCCGCGCGGGATGGGGGTGACGACGGGGCCGAAGAAGGCGCTGCCCTCGACCTCGATGACCGGGGTGCCGACCTCCTGGCCGACGCGGTCGATGCCGTCCTTGTGGGACGCGCGCAGGGCCTCGTCGTAGGCGGTGGAGTCGGCGGCGTCCGCGAGCGCCGGGTCCAGTCCGGCCGCGGTCAGCGCCGCCTCGGCGAGCGCGCGGTCGAGCTTCTGCTTCTCGTGGTGGCGGCGCGTCCCCATCTCGGTGTAGAGGCGGCCGAGCACCTCGGGCCCGTACTTCTGCTCGGCGGCGATGCACACGCGCACCGGTCCCCACGCATCGGCGAGCATGCGCCGGTAGTCCTCCGGGATGTCCTTGTCCTCGTTGAGGACGGCCAGGCTCATCACGTGCCAGCGGACCTCGATCGGGCGCAGCTTCTGCACTTCCAGGATCCAGCGGGACGTGATCCACGCCCAGGGGCACAGGGGATCGAACCAGAAGTCCACCGGGGTCGGTGCGTTCTCAGTCAACGTCGCCTCCAAGAGCGTGAAAGGGCTGCCTTAGACCGACAACCGGGGCGTACCCGTTCCGATTCCCGGGACGGGAGGCCCCCGAAGCCCGCACCTTAGGCCGTGGCGGGCGGACCCGGACGGCGTCCGGTTGGTAGACATGACTTCACCAAGCGAATAAGCCGACCAAGGAGTTCATGTGGCAGGCAACCTCACGCGCGACGAGGCGCGGGAACGGGCCCGGCTGCTCACCGTCCAGTCGTACACGGTCGACCTGGATGTCACCGCGGGCGCGGAGCGCTTCGGGTCGACCACGGTGGTCAGGTTCGGCAGCGCCGAGACCGGCGCGGACACGTTCATCGACCTGCACGGCGCCGTCGTGCGGGAGGCGACGCTGAACGGGAAGGCCCTGGACCCCTCGTCCTATGACGCCGAGAAGGGCCGCCTCCCGCTGCCGGGCGTGGCGGCGGACAACGAACTGCGCGTCGTCGCCGACTGCGAGTACTCGCGGTCCGGTGAGGGCCTGCACCGGTTCGTGGACCCCGTGGACGGCGGCGTGTACCTCTACTCGCAGTTCGAGACGGCCGACGCGCACCGCATGTACACCTGCTTCGACCAGCCCGACCTGAAGGCGACCTTCGAGTTCACCGTGAAGGCGCCGGAGGGGTGGGAGGTCGTCACCAACGAGCCGGCCGAGTCCGCCGAGGGCGGGACGTGGCACTTCCTGCCGACGCCGCAGATCTCGACGTACATCACGGCGCTCGTCGCCGGGCCGTACCACGTCGTCCGGGACGAGTACCGCCGCGAGGACGGCACCGTCATCCCGCTCGGCGTGTACTGCCGCGCGTCGCTCGCCGAGCACCTGGACGCCCCCGCCATCGTGGACGTGACCCGCCAGGGCTTCGCCTACTTCGAGAAGGTCTTCGGCCGCCCGTACCCGTTCACCAAGTACGACCAGCTGTTCGTCCCCGAGTTCAACGCAGGCGCCATGGAGAACGCGGGCGCCGTCACGTTCCTGGAGGACTACGTCTTCCGGTCGCGCGTCACCGACGCCGCCTACGAGCGCCGCGCCGAGACGATCCTGCACGAGATGGCGCACATGTGGTTCGGCGACCTCGTGACCATGCGCTGGTGGGACGACCTGTGGCTGAACGAGTCGTTCGCCACCTACATGAGCGTCCTGTGCCAGGCCGAGGCCACCAAGTGGACGGGCTCGTGGACGACGTTCGCGAACCTGGAGAAGGCGTGGGCGTACCGGCAGGACCAGCTGCCGTCCACGCACCCGATCTCCGCCGACATCCCCGACATCCGCGCGGTGGAGGTGAACTTCGACGGGATCACCTACGCCAAGGGCGCGTCCGTCCTGAAGCAGCTCGTGGCCTATGTCGGCCTCGACAACTTCCTGGAGGGCGTGCGGCGCTACTTCGACCGGCACGCGTGGGGCAACACCGTCCTGACGGACCTGCTGGGCGCGCTGGAGGAGACGTCCGGCCGCGACCTCGCGTCGTGGTCCAAGGAGTGGCTGGAGACGGCCGGCGTCAACACGATGCGGCCCGAGTACGAGGTGGACGGCGACGGCGACTTCACGTCGTTCACCGTCTTGCAGGAGGCCAAGGCCGACTACCCGACGCTGCGCTCGCACCGCCTCGCGATCGGCCTCTACGACCTCACGGGCGACGGGCTCGTCCGGCGCGAGCGGGTCGAGCTGGACGTCGTCGGCGCCCGCACCGAGGTGCCGCAGCTCGTCGGGAAGAAGCGGCCCGACCTCGTCCTGGTCAACGACGACGACCTCACCTACGCCAAGATCCGGCTGGACGAGCACTCGCAGAGGACGCTCATCGAGCACATCGGCGACATCAAGGAGAGCCTGCCGCGCGCGCTGTGCTGGTCTGCGGCGTGGGACATGACGCGCGACGCCGAGATGGCGACCCGCGACTACGTCCGGCTCGTCGCGAAGGGCATCCGCGGCGTCACCGACATCTCGGTCACGCAGACGCTGCTGCGGCAGGCGCGCACCGCCGTCCAGCAGTACGCCGACCCGGCCTGGCGCACCGACGGCCTCGCCCTGCTCGCCGACACGCTCTCCGGACTGGCGCGCGAGGCCGAGCCCGGCTCGGACTTCCAGCTCGCCTACACGCAGGCGTTCGCCGCGTCGGCCGTGTCCGGCGAGCACCTGGCGTTCGTCCGGGGCCTGCTGGACGGCTCGCAGTCGCTCGACGGCCTCACCGTCGACACCGACCTGCGCTGGACGCTGCTGCGCCGCCTCGTCGTCACCGGCCGCGCGGGCGAGGCCGAGATCGACGCCGAGCACGAGCGGGACCGCACCGCCGCCGGCGAGCGGCACGCCGCCGCCTGCAAGGCCGCGGTCCCGGCCGCGGAGGCGAAGGCGGCCGCGTGGGAGCGGGTCGTGTCCGGCGACCTGCCGAACGCCGTCTACCGGTCGACGCTCGGCGGCTTCGTCGAGCCCGACCAGGTCGAGCTGCTGCTCCCCTACGTCGACCGGTACTTCGCCGAGGTCGGCCGCGTGTGGAAGGAGTGGACGAGCGACATGTCGCAGACGTTCGCCGAGGTCGCCTACCCGTTCCTGGTGATCGAGCAGTCCACGATCGACCGGACCGAGGCGTACATCGCCGAGCAGAACCCGCCGGCGGCCCTCGCCCGGCTGCTGTCGGAGGGCCGCGACGGCGTCGCCCGCGCGCTGCGCGCCCGCGCCAAGGACGCCGCGTCCGCCTGACGCCTGTCCAGAACCCCCGTGACCATGCAACGATCGCATGGTCACGGGGCGGGTGGGGGCTGGAGGACGGTATGGAGACGGCACACGACGTGCTGACGGCGCTCGCGCGCCGGTACGCGTTCGGCGACCTGGAGGCGCTGATCACGCAGGGCACGCTCGCCGCCGACGGCCGCTCGACGGCGGTCGCGGCGCTGTGCGCGTTCGGGCAGCGCGTCCTCGACCTGGACGCCGAGGACTTCGGCATGCCGGAGGCCGTCGGCGAGGTCCCGCGCGACCTGCTCGACCGGGCCCGCGCCAGCCGGATGCCGCAGACCGCGCGGGAGCGCCCGCGCGGCGCCCTCGCGAGCCTGCGGCCCGCGTACGCGCTGCTGCTGGAGGTCATCGCGATCCGCTGGTACCGGCGCGACATGGCCGCGCTGGTCGCCGCCGTCCACATCGCGAGCGAGTACCTGCCGATGCTCGCCTGGGAGCCCGTCCTCGGCCACGCCGGCGACCCGGCGCTCATCGGCGCGTCGGTGAGCGGCCCGGGCAGCCGGTTCGGCGTGCCCGTCGAGCCGGGCTCGGCGCGCATGTGCGACCACACGCGTCCGGAGCGGTCCGCGTGCGAGCGGACGCTCCGCGTCTCCAAGGAGCCGGGCCCCGGCTGGCGCGCCTACCTCGACCGCCAGCACAGCCAGGTCGCGTCCGCCCTGGGCGACTGCGCGGCACGCTGCCGCACGCCCTGCACGGTCGTGACCCGGCTGGACGACGCGGTCCGCGCCGACCTCACCGAGCGGTGCCGGCTCGCCGCCGACTTCACCGACAGCGCCCTCGTCAAGCTGCGCCACGCGGCGCCGGTCGGGCACGGGTTCGGCGTCCCGTCCCCGGAGGAGGTGCAGACGGCGTGGACGCGCGCCCGCAAGTCGCTCTCCCACCACCCGCTCGGCCGCAAGGCCCTGGCGGACGCCGGCGACTCCTACCCGCTGCCCGGCCTGCCCGCGCTCTTCTCGGCGATCGCCGGCGCCCGCCTGCGTCCGGACTCGCTGCTCCACGACGTGACCAAGCGGATCACCGCCACGCTGACCTGATCGCGTCCGGGAGGTCCTCCAGGAGGACGGGCATCCCCGCGGAGTCGGCGAGGGGGACGCGCCAGTTGGGGTACTCGTCGACGGTGCCCGGCTGGTTCTGGGTGCGCCGCTCGCCGACGGCGTCGGCGAGGGAGATGCCCGACAGGCGGGCCGGAGTCCGGTCGAGGAACGCGTGCAGGGCGGCGACGATCCGCCCGTCGTAGGCGGTGGAGCCTTCGGCCAGCGCCCGCATGACCTCGGCGGGCCCGGCGGGCAGCAGGCCCTCCTCGTGGAGGAGCGCCAGCCAGTCGCCGAGCCGGCGGCGGTGGTCGGCCTCCTCGTCCTCGCGGGGACGGGTGAGCAGGCCCAGCCGGTCCCGGAGCGCGATGTGGTCGCCGTGGACGAATCCGACGATGGGCGGCATGTCGTGCGAGCCGACCGTGGCCAGGGACAGCTCGCGCCACGCGTCCGGCGGTTTCGGACGTCCCTCGGCGTCGCGTTCGAACCAGAGCAGGGACGTGCCGAGGATGCCGCGGTCGGACAGGCCGTCGCGGAGCTCGGGCTCGACGGTGCCGAGGTCCTCGCCGACCACGACGGCGCCCGCGCGCTCGGCCTCCCAGGCGAGGCAGCCGAGGAGCGCGTCCCGGTCGTAGCGGACGTAGGTGCCGTCGGCCGGCGAACCGCCCTCGGGCACCCACCACAGCCGCGACACCTGCATGGCGTGGTCGAGGCGCAGCCCGCCGCCGTGCCGGAACGCGGCCGCGAGCATCTCCCGGAACGGGAGGTAGGCGGCGCCGGCGAGGCGGTGCGGGTGCCAGGGCGGCTGGCCCCAGTCCTGGCCGCGCTGGTTGAACTCGTCCGGCGGCGCGCCGACGCTCATGCCGGGCGCGAACAGGTCCCGGTAGATCCAGGAGTCGGCGCTGCCGTGCGCGACCCCGACCGCGAGGTCGTGGACGATCCCGACCGGCATCCCCGCGTCCCGGGCCGCCCGCTGCGCGGCCGTCAGCTGGCCGTCCCGGCGCCACTGGAGCCAGGTGTGGAAGTCGACCCGGCCGGCGAGGCGGGCGGCCTCGGCGGCGACCGCGGGGCCTCCGGCGTCGTGGAGCTCGGCGGGCCAGCGGCGCCAGTCCGGGCCGTGCTTCTCGGTGAGCGCGCACCAGGTCGCGAACGCGGTCAGGGCCGTCCCCTCGCGGGCGCGGAACGCGTCGTAGTCGCGCTGCGCCTCGGTGCCGCGCGGAAGCCGGTGCAGGGGTTCGAGCGCCTGGAGCTTGGCCGTCCAGACCGCGTCCCGGTCGATGGTGCCGCCGGGGATGCGCAGCGGCTCGGCGAGCGCGGACAGGCGGTCGCGGTCCTCGGGCGGCAGCGCCGCGTACTCGGGGAGGTCCTCGACGCGCAGGTAGATCGGGGCGGCGAAGCGGCGGCTCATCGGCGAGTACGGGGACGGGCCGACCGGCGGGACGGGCTCGGCGGCGTGCAGCGGGTTGATCAGCGTGAACCCGGCCCCCAGCGCGCGGGCGCTCCAGGCCGCGAGATCGGCCAGGTCGCGCAGGTCGCCCATCCCCCAGGACGCGCGGGACCGCACCGAGTACAGCTGCACGGCGAACCCCCGCAGCCGGTCGGGCACCGCCAGCCTGCGCGGCGCGACCAGCAGCGGCGCGCTGTCGGCGCCCGCGCGCAGGCGGTGCCAGCCGAGCGGGAGGTCCCCGGTCGCGCCGGCCGCGGGGACGCTCTCACCGGTCGCCAGCTCGATGCTCGCGTCCGGGTACCCCGGCAGGCCGTCGCCGCGGCGGACGACCACGACCGGCGGCAGCCCGCGCCCGGGGCCGCCGGCCCGCTCCAGCGCCGTCCTGACGGCGTCCGGCGTCGACGCGTCGACCCCGAGCGCCGCCAGGACCGCGGCGAGCGTGTCCGGCGCGACCGCCGCCTCCCGGCCGCGCCAGTCGGTGTAGCGGGTCGCGACCCCGTGCCGCCCGGCCAGCCTGATCAGTTCGTCGTCGCCCACGCCTGGAGCATGCCCGGCGCGGGCGGGCTCACGCCGTCCAGATCTCCGGCTTGCGGCCGGTCCACGGGCGGGCCTCCTCCAGCTGCGCGGACAGCGAGATGAGCGTGCCCTCGCCGCCGAGCCGCCCGGCCAGCATGATCCCGATCGGCAGGCCCTCGTCGTTCCAGTGCAGCGGGACGTTCACCGCCGGCTGCCCCGACACGTTGTAGACGGCGGTGAACGGGGTGAAGTGCGTCTGCCGCCGGAAGTTCTCCTCCGGCTCCTGGTCGTGGAAGTGGCCGATGGGCACGGGCGGTGACGCGAGCGTCGGGTGCAGGATCGCGTCGAACTGGTCCGTGACGGGGAACGCCGCCCGCAGCGCGCCCTGCAGCGCGGCGTGCGCCTGCATCACCTGCGGCGCGGTGGTGGCGTTCCCGAGCCCGCGCAGCCAGCGGCTCAGCGGCTGCAGCAGGTGCTCGCTCTCCTCCGGGACGGGCGTCATCGTCGCCATCACGCCCCACAGCGTCGCGAAGTGCGGCAGCAGGTCGGCGCCGAGCACCTCGGGCAGGTCGACGACCTCGTGGCCCAGCTCCTCCAGCAGCGCCGACGCGGCCTCGTAGGCGGCGACGCAGTCCGGGTGGACCTCGACGCCCGGCACGGGCGGCCGCATGCTCCGCGCGATGCGCAGCCGGCCCGGCGCCCGGTCGGCGTGGGCGAGGAACGGCCCGTCCGCCGCCGGCGCCCGGTACAGGTCGCCGGGCATGTGGCCGGCCATCACGTCCAGCAGCAGCGCCGCGTCCCGGACGGTCCGGGCGATCGGCCCGTTCGTCGACAGCCCGAACAGGTCGGGGATGACCGGGCCGGCGGAGACCCGGCCGCGGGTCGGCTTGATCCCGAACAGCCCGCACGCGCTGCTCGGGATCCGGATCGAGCCGCCGCCGTCGCTGCCCTGCGCGACCGGCGCCAGCCCGGACGCGACCGCCGCCGCGGCGCCGCCGCTGGAACCGCCCGCCGACCTGGTGAGATCCCACGGCGTCCGGGCCGGAGGCGCGACGTCACTCTCCGTGTAGCAGGGCAGCCCGAACTCGGGCGTCGTCGTCTTGCCCAGCAGCACAGACCCCGCTTGCGCCAGCTTTGTCACCACATGGTCGTCGGCGAATCCGGTCAGCTCGGCGTAGGCCGCCGAGCCGAAGGTCATCCGGACGCCCTCGACCATGTTCAGGTCCTTGATCGGGACCGGGACGCCGTGCAGCGGCGGCAGGTCCGCCGGGTCCGCCGCGTCCAGCACCGCCTTCTCGGCCCGCCACGCCTCCTCGCGGGCCCGCTCCGCGGTGACCGTCACATAGGCGCCCACCTGGGCGTTCAGCCGTTCGATGCGGTCCAGGTAGTGGTCGGTGAGCTCGACCGGGGAGAGGTCCCGGGCGCGGACGGCCGCTGCCATCCGGGTGGCGCTGAGGTCATGTGTTTGTGTCACGAACCGGAACGCTAGACGCCGTGTGCGCGGGCATCAAAGAGGGCAGGGACGATAGGGCGAGGAAAGGTGGAGAGTATCGGCGCACCCGTCCGTCGCGTAAGTTACTCACTGACCGGAGGGCGACAAAACTATTAACCCTCTATGACTAGTCGCCGACCGGCCGGATGATTACTCTGCGCACGGAGGATCATGCCCCCGATGGGAAAGGAATACGGAGCGTCACTCATGGCGATCATGGAGCGGGGCAACACGCAGGGAGCCAGGGGCCACCCCCGGGCCGGATCCGAGGCGGAGGAGGCACGTACGGAGGAGACGCGTGAGCACCACCACCAGGCTCCGGTGAAGGAGAGTCCCGAGGGAGGCTCCGAGGAGCGCGCCACCGAGCGCACCGCCGCGGTGCTGCTCGACGATCCCCGGCTCCGCCGCTGGGCGTGGCGGGCCGGCGCGGCCGTCGTCGCCGGCGTCGCCGTCGCGGTCCTGTCCGGCTGGCGGCTCGGCATCGCCGTCGCGATCCTCGTGGTCGTCGGCGACGTGGTCCGCAGCTCGCGCAAGAGCTCGTCCGTCGCCGCCTGGCAGAAGTCGTCGGCCGCCGAACGGCGCACCGAGCGGCAGCTGAAGGCCCTCCAGCGCAGCGGCTACCTCGTGCTGCACGCGCGGGCCGTGCCGCGCGACGACGACGGCGTCAGCGACGGGCGGATCGACCACCTGGTGATCGGGCCGAGCGGCGTCTACGCCATCGACTCCGAGAAGTGGGACAAGCGCCTTCCGGTGCGCACCATGTCCCACATGAAGCTCTTCCACGGGCCCTTCAACAAGAAGGACCGGCTGGACGAGGCCCGGTGGGAGGCCCAGATGGCCAGCAGCATCCTCGCCGAGCGGGTCGGTTTCGAGGTGCCGGTGCAGCCGTCCGTGGCGATCTACGGGCCGTCCATCCCGTGGAAGGTCATGCGGGTGCGCGACGTCGACGTCTACGCGGGCAACCGGGCCCGCGCCTACCTGCGGCGCCGCCCGAAGATCCTCACCGACGCCGACGTCCGGCGCATCTTCCAGGCGGCGGAGAAGGCCCTGCCGCCGAAGTACCCCGACTGAGTCCGACCGACGGGCCGGCACAAGGCCGACAGGGCCGAGGGCGGCCTGCTTCCCCGGGCCGCCCGCCCCACCGGGGCTCAACGGCGAGCCCCCGCCGGGATCCCGCCGTGCCGTGACCGCCGCCTACGCCGGGACCACCGCCCCCACCGGGACGGCCGCGTCCCGGCTTTTCTCATGCCCGCCCGCCGGTTGGTAGCATCGGAGCCGTCACAGGCCGGCCCGCGCGCGACCTCACGCTGAGCCGGCGGCAGCGCCGCGATCCGCCGCTGCGGGCAACGCTCCCAGGAACACGGCTCGGCTCGTCACAGGTTTGGAGAGGTCTATGCCACCGCTCAGGTCACGCACGGTCACGCACGGCAGGAACATGGCGGGCGCCCGCGCCCTCATGCGCGCCAGCGGCGTCGAACGCGAGGACTTCGGCAAGCCGATCGTCGCGGTGGCCAACAGCTTCACCCAGTTCGTGCCCGGCCACGTCCACCTGGACGAGGTCGGCAAGGTCGTCGCCGGCGCCGTCCGCGAGGCCGGCGGCGTGCCCCGCGAGTTCAACACGATCGCCGTCGACGACGGCATCGCGATGGGCCACGACGGCATGCTGTACTCGCTGCCGTCCCGCGAGATCATCGCCGACGCGATCGAGTACATGGTCAACGCGCACTGCGCCGACGCGCTCGTCTGCGTCTCCAACTGCGACAAGATCACCCCGGGCATGCTGCTGGCCGCGCTGCGGCTCAACATCCCGACCGTGTTCGTCTCCGGCGGCCCGATGGAGGCCGGCAAGCCGGTCGAGGGCGTCATGGGCGGCAACAAGCTCGACCTGATCGACCCGATCATCGCCTCGGCGGACGGCTCGATCGCCGAGGACACGCTCCTCGAGATGGAGGAGAGCGCCTGCCCCACCTGCGGGTCCTGCTCCGGCATGTTCACCGCCAACTCGATGAACTGCCTCACGGAGGCGATCGGGCTGGCGCTGCCCGGCAACGGCACCGTCCTCGCCACCCACACCGCCCGCCGCCGCCTCTACGAGGACGCGGGCCGCACGGTCGTCGAGGTCGCCAAGCGCTACTACGACGGCGACGACGAGTCCGTCCTGCCGCTGAACATCGCCACCCGCGACGCGTTCGAGAACGCCATGGTGCTGGACGTCGCCATGGGCGGCTCCACGAACACGATCCTGCACCTGCTCGCCGCCGCGACCGAGGCCGGCGCCGACTTCGGCCTCTCCGACATCGACCAGGTGTCCCGCCGCGTCCCGTGCGTCTGCAAGCTGGCCCCGGCGACCGGCAAGTACCACGTCGAGGACTGCCACCGCGCGGGCGGCATCCCCGCGCTGCTCGGCGAGCTGAACCGGGCCGGGCTGCTGAACAGCTCCGCCCACTCGATCCACTCCGCGTCGCTGGACGAGTTCGTCGCCAAGTGGGACGTCCGCTCCCCCGACGTCCTGCCCGAGGCGGTCGAGCTGTTCCACGCGGCGCCCGGCGGCGTCCGCAGCACCTCGGCGTTCTCGCAGAGCGCCCGCTGGGAGACCCTCGACCTCGACCGCGAGAACGGCTGCATCCGCTCGGTCGAGCACGCCTACACCGCCGACGGCGGCCTCGCCGTCCTGCGCGGCAACATCGCCCCCGACGGCGCGATCGTGAAGACCGCCGGCGTCGAGGAGGAGCTGTGGACCTTCACCGGCCCCGCCGTCGTCTTCGAGTCGCAGGACGACGCCGTCGAGGGCATCCTCAGCGGCAAGATCAAGGCCGGTGACGTCGTCGTGATCCGCTACGAGGGCCCGAAGGGCGGCCCCGGCATGCAGGAGATGCTGTACCCGACGAGCTTCCTCAAGGGCCGCGGGCTCGGCAAGGCGTGCGCGCTGATCACCGACGGCCGGTTCTCCGGCGGCACCTCGGGCCTGTCCATCGGGCACGCCTCCCCGGAGGCGGCGGGCGGCGGCATCATCGCCCTCGTCGAGGACGGCGACCCCATCGTGATCGACATCCCGAACCGCGTCCTCGAACTGGACGTCCCGGCCGACGAGCTGGAGATCCGCCGCGAGAAGCTGCTCGCCGACCTCGGCGGCTACCGCCCCCGCGACCGGCACCGCCCGGTCAGCGCCGCCCTCCGCGCCTACGCCGCGATGGCGACGTCCGCCTCCACCGGCGCGGCCCGCGACGTCTCCCAGGTGGAGCGCCTCAACGGCTGAGCATTACCCGGCGGGTAATCGTCTTCGTTCCCTCTCCTTGGGCAGAGTGGTGGTCGCCGGACGAACAGAGTCCGGCGGCCACTACCCAAGGGAGTTCACGATGACCGCCTACGCACTCGCCCACCTGCGCCCGCAGCCGCCGCTGCACGAGGACGTCTTCGTCTACATCGAGCGCATCCAGGCCACCTTGGACCCGTTCGGCGGCCGCTTCCTCGTCCACGGGAGCAACCCCGACGTCATCGAGGGCCCGCTGGAGGGGAGCTACGTCCTCATCGAGTTCCCCGACATGGACAAGGCCCGCGGCTGGTACGAGTCGGACGCCTACCAGGCGATCCTCCCCATGCGCACGGACCACATCGACGGCACGGCCGTGCTGCTGCAGGGCGTCCCGCCGAACTACGACGCCGCCGCCACCGGCAAGGCGATGCGCGCGGCCCAGAACGGCTAGGAGCAGCAGCCTCCGCCGCAGCAGCCCCCTCCGCCGGCGGGCTTCGGCGGGGGCGCGGTCCCGCGCGACGTGCCGGTGACGGCGACCGTGGACAGCAGCTTCACCGTGTCGTCATGCCCCTCGGGGCACGGCGCCGGATCGGACGCATTGATCATCGGACGCGAGACCTCGAAGGTCGACCCGCACGCCCGGCAACGGTAGTCATAACGAGGCACCCTCCAAGGATAAGCCCCGGCCACCGGCGCACGGACAGGCACGCGGAGGGCGCTCCAGCCCCCGGAGCGGGCCTGCCCGCCGAGCCGGGCGACCGCAGCGACACGCCACAAACCCGCACGGTCACGACAAACCCGCACCGTGGCGTGAGGATCGACCGGCTCGCAACGGGGGTTCCAGGGGGTCGCCCCCCTGGGTCAACACAGCCCCCTGGGTCATGCAGCCACGTAGGGGGCCCATTGGGGGTCGCCGTCGTGGACGAGGCCGATGAGGCGCCAGTGGGCGCCGCGGGGGACGGCGGGGGTGATGCTGAGCGTCCAGCCCAGTTCGGACAGGAGGCGGTCGGCCTTGCGGTGGTTGCAGGTCATGCAGGAGGCAACGCAGTTCTCCCAGGCGTGCTTGCCGCCGCGGCTGCGCGGGTGGACGTGGTCGATGGTCTCGGCGCGGCGGCCGCAGTAGACGCAGCGGAAGTTGTCGCGGCGCATCAGCGCGGCGCGGGTCAGCGGGACGCGGGTGCGGAACGGGATGCGGACGTAGCGCCGCAGCCGGATGACGGACGGCACCTCCACCGCCATCGTCGCGGAGTGCAGCACCGCGCCCGAGGTGTCGTGGTGGACGATCTCGGCCTTCTCCCGGAGCACGAGGCAGACCGCCCGCCGCAGCGGGAGCGTGGTGAGTGGTTCGTACGTCGCGTTCAGGAGGAGGACCTGCCGCATCAGACGGCCTCCACCGGGTTCTGCTGTGCGTCGGCCTCGGCGGGCGCGGTCGTCCGCGCCTCGAACCGAGGCCCGGTTATTGTCTCCGGTTCCTGCGCACTCGCCATGAGGACCTCCCCAGGGGCGAACCGACCTCCATCAGTGTGGCGTCTGATGGAGTCCGTCCGCTACCCCAATAATCCCCCTTCGGAGCCCGGATCGAACGCGGGGGCGGGTTCGCGGCGAGTCGGAGTGTGCGGGACGGGTGGCCCGGAACGGCCAATACAGTGCATACATGACGCCGTATCCGCCCGCGCAGCGCCAGGACATCGTCGAGGACATCCACGGTCACCGGATCGCGGACCCGTACCGCTGGCTGGAGGACGCCGAGGCCGACGACACCAAGGAGTGGCTCGCGGCGCAGGACCGGCTCTTCCACAAGGTCGTGGACGCGCTGCCGGGGCGGGCGCGGCTGCGCGAGCGGCTCGGCGAGCTGCTCGGCGCGGGCAGCGTCGGCTCCCCCGTGTGGCGGGGCGGGCGCCGGTTCTTCACCCGGCGCGCCGCCGACCAGGAGCACCCCGTCCTCTACACGGTGGACCCGGACGGCTCCGAACGCGTCCTGGTCGACCCCATGGCCCTCGACGTGGACGGGACGACGACGCTCGACGGGTGGCAGCCCGACAAGGAGGGGCGCCGGCTCGCCTACAAGGTCTCGACCGGCGGGGACGAGGAGTCGCTGCTGTACGTCATGGACGTCGCGACCGGCGAGCAGGTCGAGGGGCCGATCGACCGGGCGCGGTACTCGTCGGTGGCGTGGCTGCCGGGCGGCGAGGCGTACTACTACGTGCGGCGGCTGCCCGCGCGGGAGGTCCCGGCGGGCGAGGAGCAGTACCACCGGCGCGTCTACCTGCACCGGGTCGGCACCGAACCCGACACCGCCGACGTGCTCGTCTTCGGCGCGGGGATGGACAAAACCAACTACTACGGGGTCGGGGTCAGCCGGGACGGGCGCTGGCTGACGGTGTCGTCGTCGCAGGGCACGGCGCCGCGCAACGACCTGTGGATCGCGGACCTGTCCGCGTCGTCCCTCGAGGCGCCTGCGCTGCGGGTCGTCCAGGAGGGCGTGGACGCCGGCACCGGCCTGCACGTCGGGCGGGACGGCCGCGCCTACATCTTCACCGACCGGGACGCGCCCCGGTCCCGCCTCTGCGTCGCCGACCCGTCCGACCCGTCGTACGAGCGGTGGCGCGACCTCGTCCCGGAGGACCCGGAGGCCGTCCTCACCGACTTCGCGATCCTGGACGACTTGGAGCGCCCCATCCTGCTGGCCGGGTGGACGCGGCACGCGATCAGCGAGATCACCGTCCACGACCTGGAGACGGGCGAGCGGATCGGGAGCGTGCCGACGCCGGGCTACGGCTCGATCGGCGGGATCATCGAGCGGCCCGAGGGCGGGCACGAGGCGTGGTTCGGCTACACGGACAACGTCACGCCGTCGTCGGTGATGCGCTACGACGCCCGTACGGGCGAGACCACGCTGTGGGCGTCGGCGCCGGGCACGGTCGCCGTCCCCGAGATCGAGACGCGGCAGGTCGTCTACACCTCGCGCGACGGGACGCGGGTGCGGATGCTGATCGCGTCCCGCCCCGGCCTCTCCGGTCCGCGTCCGGCGATCCTGTACGGCTACGGCGGCTTCAACATCTCGCTCACGCCGTCCTACTCGGCGAGCATCCTGGCGTGGGTGGAGGCGGGCGGCGTCTACGCGATCGCGAACCTGCGCGGCGGCTCCGAGGAGGGCGAGGAGTGGCACCGCGCGGGCATGCGGGACCGCAAGCAGAACGTGTTCGACGACTTCCACGCCGCAGCCGAGAAGCTGATCGCGGACGGACTGACGACGCCCGCGCAGCTCGCGATCTCGGGCGGGTCCAACGGCGGCCTGCTCGTCGGCGCGGCCCTCACCCAGCGCCCCGACCTGTACCGCGCGGTGGTCTGCTCGGCGCCGCTCCTCGACATGGTGCGCTACGAGCGGTTCGGGCTCGGCCAGACCTGGAACGACGAGTACGGGACGGCGGACGACCCCGAGGAGTTCGGCTGGCTCATCGGCTACTCCCCGTACCACAACGTCCATGTGGGGACCGCGTACCCGGCCGTCCTGTTCACGACGTTCGGCAGCGACACCCGGGTGGATCCGCTGCACGCGCGCAAGCTGTGCGCCGCCCTCCAGCACGCGACCGCGTCCGACGCCCCGATCCTGCTGCGCAACGAGGCCGAGGTCGGCCACGCCGCCCGCTCGGTGAGCCGCTCGGCCGACCTGATGACCGACACCCTCACGTTCATGGCCGCGCAGACCGGGCTGGCCTTCCCGGAGGGCTCGGACGAATTGACTCGTGGTCTAATAGCGGGATGAGCACGGTGACGCCGCAGACCACCGCCGACCGGGTCCTCGACCTGCTCCGCGAGCCGCCCGAGGCACCGGACCGGTCCGCGGGCTACCTCGACCTGCTCGGGCCCCCGGCGAAGCCGTCCCTCGCCCAGTCGGCGATGGAGTCGACGTTCCTGCCGCGCATGTACGAGAAGGTGTGGCGCCCCATCGGCTTCAACGTCGCCAAGGGCTGGCCGTTCGGCCCCGGCACCGCCGCCGAGCACGCGATGGCCCGCGACTGGCTCGGCCTCACCGCCGACCGGCCCGCGACCGTGCTGGACGTCGCCTGCGGCCCCGGCAACGTCACCCGCGCCCTCGCCGACGGCGTCGCCCCGAGCGGCCTCGTCGTCGGACTCGACGCCTCCGAGACCATGCTCGCCCAGGCCGTCCGCGAACCGCGCGGGACCATCGGCTACGTCCGCGGCGACGCGGTCGACCTCCCGTTCCGCGACGGCGTGTTCGACGCCGTCTGCTGCTTCGGCGCCCTCTACCTGTTCGACGACCCGTGGAAGGCCGTGGACGGCATGACCCGCGTCCTCAAGCCCGGCGGCCGGCTCATCATCCTCACCTCGCGCAGGCCGTCCCCGCTGCCCGGCGCCCGCATCGGCGGCGAACTGCTCCGCCGCGCCACCGGCTTCACCGTCTTCGGCGACGGCGAGGTCGTCCGAGCCCTCACCGCGCGCGGTTTCACCTGCGTCCGGCGGCACCGCTACCCCCTGATGCAGGTGGTAGGAGGCCGACGCTCCTGAAGGTTTCCTGAACCCCTCCCTAGGACACGTCCAAGGATCGCGCTACGCTGCCACAAGAACACGCACGGAACACCCGTGCGACCAAGCACCCCCCTCCTGGGGTTGGGAAGCCTCCAGGAGGGGGTGTGTCGTACCTGTACCGGGCTCGTGCGGTGGGTCAGCGCAGGGGTTTCTCGATGTAGACGTTGACGATGCCGCCGATGGTCTCGCGGCGGGTTTCCCGCCAGCCGAACTTGCGGTAGAGGGCCAGGGCGGGCGCTTGGAGTTCGGTGGTGTCGGCGCGCAGGAGGCGGTAGCCGTATTCGGCGGCGCGCTCCTCCAGGGCGCGGACCAGTGCGGCGCCGTAGCCGCGGCGCTGGACGGCGGGCAGGACGCGCAGGCGGACCATCTCCACGGCGTCCAGGGCGGGGGAACCGGGGGCGTAGCCGCCGAACGCGCGGGCGTGGCCGCCGGGGATGAGGTCGGCGCGCCGCAGGCCGCCCATCGCGACGATGCGGCCGCCGAGTTCGCCGACGAGGAACTCGCCGTCGTTGCGGAGGTAGATGTCCTCCATGCGGAAGAAGTCGTGGTCGTAGTAGACGCCGTCGCCGGGGCGCAGGCCGACCTGGGCCAGGCCCTCGCGGTGCAGGGCCAGGACGGTGCCGTGGTCGGCGGTGTGGTAGCGGCGGATCCGGAGGTCGCCGAAACTCCATACGGGGGGCTCGTCCTGCATCCGGACGAGGTGGCCTTGCGAGAAGGTGCTGCCCATGCGAGGTCAGACCTGTTCGGCCGGAGGGACGGGCGCCGGGCTCTTCACCGAGGGGCCGGCGAGCGCCTCGTAGAAGTCCTTCAACGCGGGGATGTCGCCGTGCTTGGCCGACACGGCCGCGCCGATCTGGCGGGCCCTGTGCACGAGGATGTCGGACCGGTGGTCGGCCGGAAGGTCGAGGATGGCCTCCCGGCCCGCGGTGAGCGCCGCGTCGGGATGGCCCGCGTGCAGCTTGCACATCGCGCGGTCGAGGCGCACCAGGGTCAGGTCGACGCGGTCGGTGGGCGAGTAGAGGGTGAGGGCGTGGCTGAGCACCTCGTCGCCGTGCTTGTGGTCGCCGAGGTTGGTGAAGGTGTCGCCCTCGTAGAAGGCCATCTGCCGGTCGGTGAACCCGAACACCAGGTCGCCGGTGTCGGTCTTGGAGAGCTGGTCGAAGACCGAGCGCCCGCGGACGAGCGCCCGGCGGGCGCTCGGGGCGGCGTCGCCGCGTCCGCGCAGGGCGAGCATGCCGAGCGCGCGGGCCTCCACGGCCGGGGCCATCGCGGCGGCGACGCCGGGCGTCCGGCCGGCGAGGTCCTGGGCCTTGCGGGCCAGGTGCAGCGCCTCCCGGGGGTCGCCGTAGTACATCGGCACCAGGGATTCGCGGACGGTCACCCAGGCGCGCAGCTGCCGGTCGCCGGTCTCGTCGGCGGCGGTGCGCGCGGTCCGGAAGAACGACCGGGCGAGCCGGTGGTCGCCCAGGTTGATCATGATCAGCCCGGACAGCCCGGACAGCTGCGCCGCGATCCGGCACAGCCGCTCCTGGAGTTCGACCGGCTGCCGCTTGTCGCACATGCGGCGCACCTCGCTGAAGTCCAGCAGGACGTCGCAGAGCATGCGCAGGGACGGCGTCGCCTGGTACTGCCGGCCGTAGCCGTAGGTCGTCTCCTCCCACTGGTCCAGCATGGTCGGCGAGACGGTCGCGCCGACCAGGGTGTCGTCCATCTTGCGGCGCAGGTTGTCGACGGCCCCAAGGAACTGACCGTCGAGCGCCACGCCCGCTCCGGCCAGAAGTTGCAGAAGGGTCCTACGAAGCACGATGTCCTCCTCTCCCACATCAATGGTCAGGGGGCCTTCGGCGCGGTCGGGGCCCCGTAAGTCGTTCACGGTGATCCAGGGACGTTCCTCGCCCCTGGGGACGATGGCGCCGACGAGCGCGTCGGCGGCCGGTGGCACCGGGCGCCGCTCGGGGGCGCGCGGTTGGGGGACGCCGGGGGCGCCCGTGCGAGCCGCGTGGCCGCGGCCGCAGATGCAGGGACTCTGGTAGTCGAGCGCGTCGGGCTCGACCCGGTAGACGGCGCAGATGTAGTGCAGGTACTCGGGACCGGGGCGCTTGTAGCCGCTCTCGTAGGCCGACAGCAGCGTCTCCCCGAGCCGGGGCGGCGGCTTGCCGTCCACCTCGTAGAGGGCCTTGACCTGCGCCACGATGTCGGACAGCGCGACGCCGTGGGCGAGGCGGTGCGCCTTGATCCGGCTGGTGCCGAACAGCGGGCCGCACTGCTCGTGGATCTCCTGCGCGATCTGGACCGGACCTTGCCCCCGGGCCAGGGCATGCGCGCGGATCCGGCGAGCCACGTCCGTTTCTTTCCGGGGGGGATCCGACATCGACTCCGGCCTCCTCACCGTCGGGCGGGGACGCCGTTCCCAGGGGGAGGGCGATCGTCCCTGCCACGGCGACCGGTCATTAGATGGCCACGACAGATAATCTCTCGCGCACGCAGCGTAACCCCCGTCACGGGGGTCGCCAAGCGGTTTCGCAGAAGAGGGCGGGGGCCGGAGGCGTCCCGTCCTCCGTGGGTAGAGATTCTTCCTCCGTGGGAGGAGAGCCTTCCTCTGAGGTGGGGTAATCCGGTACTTCGCCGGACGGCCGGTCTCTTGACCCGCCAGTGTGAGAGTTGCAATTCTCGCCGCGAGTGACCGAACGGATTCACAGAGTCGATCATCCGGTCGGTCCGGTCAGCGCCCGGTGCTCGCCCATGGAGGGGGTGTCAAGGTGGTCAGCGACAGACGCGTCGGCTACCTGGAAGAGCTGGAGCACGAACTCGACACGCAGGGTCTGGTCGCCCGCGTCGTCCGGACCCGTTCGGGGCCCGCCTTCCTGCGGGTCGTGAACCCGGAGGCCGCGAGTCTGGCGGAGGACGTCACCTGCGCGCCGGCTCCCGAGACCAAGGACCACTACTTCTGGTGGTCGTGGGGAGAGCGCATGCACCGCGTGGACGACGTGGGCGGCGCCGCCATGAAGCTGGCGCGCGTGCTCCAGCCGCTCCCCCGCGCGGCGGGCGGCCGCCGCTGAGACCGGGCCCCGCCCGAGGGCGCCCACTCCGAACGGCCGGCTCACCGATGACCGGCACCCCATGATCGACACTCGGCTCCCCCAGACCGGGCGTGTCCCGCGGACCGCGGTGGGAAAGGCGCGGCAGCCGCAGGCCCGCGGGACACGCTCGCCGGACAGACCCTCCCCGGCCGCGTCGCGCCGTCTCACCCGGCACCGTACGAACCGGTCGTCACCGTCCCCTACGATCGGGCTCGTACGGCGCCGCGGGTCCACGGTCGAGGTGGCGAGGCACCACAATGGCCGGGGAGGGTCTGCACCATGTCACTCGCGGGATCCGCGCTCGCCGCATCGCTCACCACGCCGCTCACCACGTCCGCTCCGGCGCTCGCCGGGCCCGCCGTCCTGCCCTGGGCCGACAAGGGCTCGCCGGAGTCGGCCTGCGGCGACCCGAGGCCGACCACGGCGTGCCGGCTGGTCTGGAACGTCTCGCACGACACCGGCTTCACCAAGTTCTTCGCGACCTGGCTCGACAAGCCCCTCACCACGCTGCTGCTGATCATCATCACGTTCGTGATCGCGCTGGTCGTGAAGAACATCGCGCACCGCATGATCACCAAGGTCACGCTGCGGATGGCCGAGGGGACGATGTCGGAGCGGGCCCGCGAGCGCTCCCGGGCGGTCTTCGAGGGCAGCCCCGTCCTGCTGAACAAGCGGCGGGCCCAGCGGGCGCAGACGCTCGGCTCGGTGCTGCGCTCGATCGCGTCCGTCCTGATCATGGGGACGGCGCTGTTCAGCATCCTCGGCTCGCTCGGCCTGAACCTCGCCCCCATCCTGGCCAGCGCGAGCGTCATCGGCGTCGCGGTCGGGTTCGGCGCGCAGAACATCGTCAAGGACCTGCTCGCCGGGCTGTTCATGCTCCTGGAGGACCAGTACGGCGTCGGCGACTTCATCGACGTGGGCAGCGCGAAGGGCACGGTCGAGGCCGTCACGCTGCGGGTCACCCGGATGCGGGACGTCAACGGCGTCGTCTGGTACGTCCCGAACGGCGAGATCAAGAAGGTCGGGAACGAGTCGCAGAACTGGGGCCGGGCCGTCCTCGACATCCCCGTCGACATCCACGAGGACACCGAGAAGGTCAAGGAGATCCTGCAGGCCACCGCCGACGAGATGGCCGCCGACGCCGCGTGGAAGGAGCTCGTCCTGGAGCAGCCGTCGGTGTGGGGCGTGCAGGCCCTCGCCGGCGACGCGATCGTGATCCGGGTCGTGCTGAAGACCGCCCCCGGAAAGCAGGGCGACATCGCCCGCGAGCTGCGCGAACGCGTCAAGCGCTCGTTCGACGAGGCGGGCGTCACGGTGGCCACCCCGGCGCCGTAAGCGATCAAGGTGAGGATCGGGACGCATCTCACATATGGTGGGGAGCGCTATGGCTGAACAGGTGACTTTCTACGAGGCGGTCGGCGGCGAGGAGACCTTCCATCGCCTGGTGCACCGCTTCTACCAGGGCGTCGCGGAAGACCCCGATCTGCGCCCCATGTACCCCGAGGAGGACCTCGGTCCCGCCGAGGAGCGGCTGCGGCTGTTCCTGATCCAGTACTGGGGAGGCCCGAACACCTACAGCCGGCGGCGCGGGCATCCGCGGCTGCGGATGCGGCACGTGCCGTTCGTGATCGACGAGGCCCAGCGCGACCGGTGGCTGAAGCACATGCGGGACGCGGTCGAGGAGCTGGAGCTGCCCGAGCCGCTGGAGAAGCAGCTCTGGGACTACTTCACGATGGCGGCGCGGAGCCTGGTGAACGCCCCTTCCTGACGCGGGACGGGTGACGCGGGCCACATGGTGCCGGGCGCGTGACCGCCGCGGCGTAAACGGGTAGATCGCCGTGTATGACGCGAATCCCGTGGTGGCGCAAAGCCGTCGTGTACGAGGTCTACGTCCGCAGCTTCACCGACTCCGACGGGAACGGCGAGGGCGACCTCCAGGGGATCCGCTCCCGGCTCGGCCACCTGCGCGACCTGGGCGTCGACGCGCTGTGGCTCACCCCCTTCTACACCTCCCCGCTGGCGGACGGCGGCTACGACGTGGCCGACTACCGCGACGTCGACCCCCGGTTCGGCACGCTGGACGACTTCGACGCCCTCGTCGCGGACGTCCACGCGCACGGTCTGCGGCTGATCGTCGACATCGTCCCGAACCATTCGTCCGACCGGCACCGCTGGTTCCGGGAGGCACTGGCCTCGCCGCCGGGGTCGGCGGAGCGTTCGCGCTACATCTTCCGTCCCGGACGGCCGGGCGAGCGCCCCGGCGAGGAGGACCCGCCGAACGACTGGCCGTCCGCGTTCGGCGGGCCGGCCTGGACGCGCCTGGACGACGGCGAGTGGTACCTGCACCTGTACGCGCGCGAGCAGCCGGACTTCAACTGGCGCAACCCGGAGGTCGCGCAGGAGTTCGAGGACGTCCTGCGGTTCTGGCTCGACCGCGGCGTGGACGGCTTCCGCATCGACGTCGCCGCCGGCCTGTTCAAGGACGCCTCGTTCCGCGACCTCGGGGGAAGCGACCGCCGCGTCCTGAACGGCCCCATCTGCAGCCGTCCGGAAGTGCACGGGGTGTACCGCAGGTGGCGGCAGATCCTGGACGAGTACGACGGCGACCGCATGGCCATCGGCGAGGTGTGGACGGACGGTCCCGAAGACCTCGCGCTCTACCTGCGTCCAGACGAACTGCACCAAGTCTTCCAGTTCGACCTGCAACTGGCGTCGTGGTCGGCGACGGCCTTCCATGACGTGATAGTCGCCGCGTTGAAGGCGGTGGCGCCTACGGGTGCCGCGCCCACATGGGTGCTGTCCAGTCACGACTCCGTCCGCCACGTGACACGTTACGAGCGGGCAGGGGGTCTCCCTGGGATCGGACGTGCCAGAGCAAGGGCGGCACTCCTGCTGCTGTTGGCGCTCCCCGGCTCGGCGTACCTGTACCAAGGTGAGGAACTCGGCCTGCCCGAGGTGACGGACCTCCCGGACGAGGCCCGCCAGGACCCCATCTTCGAGCGCACGAACGGGGAACTCGCCGGCCGCGACGGCTGCCGCGTCCCGCTGCCCTGGTCGGGCGACGCCGAACCGTACGGGTTCTCCCCCGACGGCGTCCGGCCGTGGCTGCCGATGCCGCCGGACTGGGCGTCCCTGACGGCGGAGGCGCAGGCGTCCGACCCGTCCTCCATGCTGGCCTGGTACCGCGACGCGCTGGCGCAGCGCCGCCGGCTGGCGGACGTCCTGCCGGAGGACGTGGAGTGGCTCGACTCCCCCGGCACGGCCCTGTTCTTCCGGCGCGGCCCGCTCACGTGCGCGCTGAACTGCGGCGAGAACCCGGTGCGCCTGCCGCCGGGCACCCCGCTGCTCACCAGCGCCCCGCTCTACGGCGACCTGCTCCCCGGCGACACCGCCGCCTGGCTCACGTCCAGCCGGTAGCCGCGCTCACGTTGGCGACGCGGTGCGCCGGGCTGTGCCAGGGGTCAGCGCACAGCCGGCGCACCGCGAGCCTTCGCCGGTGGACGTCCTGCTACAGCGGCGGGCGCTGGAGCTGGAGCGGGTCGTCGGCGCGCGGCGCCGACGTGAAGGTCTGGACGCCGGTCTCGGCGCCCGCCCAGCGCTTGACGTCCGCGATCGCCTTGGCCTGCTCGTCGGCGGGCAGCCGGGCGATGAGGCGGGCGCTGTGGTTCATCCCCGGCGCGACGTAGACGGCCGAGTCGCGGGCACCGCGGCCGAGCGTGAACGGCTCGGCGCCCCACGGGTCGTTGGCGCCGTACAGGAACAGCATGTGGCTGGAGTTGTGGCGCACCCAGCGGTCGATGTCGCGCATGGCGCGGCCGTGGTCGAACCGCATCGGGATGTCACGCGGGACGTAGGTCCGCGGCTGGTAGCTGCTCTCGTAGCGCAGCAATGGCCGCAGGTTCTTGAACTTGGGCGACGGCCAGCCGAGCTGCGTGCCCGCCTGGTAGTAGTACGGGATGTACGGCGCGAGCCCCTGGTCGCTGTAGAACGACAGCCCCGAGATGGCGTCGAGCGTCTGGTAGATCTCGTCGTCGGAGGCGTCCACCGGCGGCAGGGACGCGCAGTCGGACTGCAGGCTGTACTGCCAGAACGCCCACTCGTAGTCCATCACCGAGTTCTCGAACGCGCGGTCCTGCGTGCGCAGGATGGTGAAGGTCAGGCCCTGCTCGTCGGCGGCGGCCTTGAAGCGCTTGAGCATCGCGGGGCGGCGCTTCAGGAACTCGCGGGCGAGCGCCTTGACGTGGGCCCGGCACTGCGGGTCGTCGCCGACGGTCGTGAAGAACGCGTCGTAGGCGCGGTCGTCGTTGTTGTTGACGTCGTTGGGCGCGACGTAGACGACGCTGCCGTCGACGTCGTTCGGGTAGAAGCGCTTGTGGTAGACGGCCGTCATGCCGCCCTTGCTCGCGCCGGTCGAGATCCATTTGCCCTTGTAGATGGTCTTGAGCGCGCCGATGAGCCGGTGCTCGTCGGTGGCGGCCTGCCAGATCGTGTCCTTCGTCCAGTCGGTCGGCTCGGGGCGGGACGGGGTGAAGTAGCGGTACTCCACCGAGATCTGGTTGCCGTCGACCAGGGCCGTCGGCTCGGAGGTGAACATCACCTCCGGCGTGTTGTAGCCGCTGGTGTACAGCACCATGGGCTTGTCCGCCGACTTGTGCTGCAGCATGATGCGCTGCTCGAACCACGGCCCCCCGGGCTTGCGGTGGTCGACGGGCTGCCGGTACTCCAGCCAGAACCAGCGGTAGCCGGGAATCGTCGAGGTCTTCTCCGTCACCTGCATTCCGGGAATGGCCTTGAGCTGGGCGAGAATGTCGCCCGCCTGGGCCGTACCGGCCCGGGCGGGACCGGCCTGCGTGGTGATCGCCGCCTGCGCGGCCGTTGCGCCCGCCCCGGTCATTCCGGCGGCGAGCAGCAGTGCCATCGCTCCTCGTGAGACGCGCCGCATTGTGCCCCTTTCACGTGGGTTCTCCACATTCGCGTCGCGACACTAGAGGGAGAAGACGGCCGAAAACGGATTGCTGTAACGCTTGTTACCTATCCGTGACAGCTCGGTTGTCACCGGGCCGCCGGGGCCGAAACGCCGTTCACGCGGGCGGGGTCAGCGCCACTCCGTCGTCCCACGGGGCCAGGCATTCGAAAAGGCGCTCGTCATGCCAGCGTCCGTCCAGGTGGATGTGGCGGCGGGCCGTCCCGACGGCGGTGAATCCGTTGTTCAGCAGGACGCGCTGGGACGCGTGGTTGTCGAGCCGCGTGAACGCCTCGACGCGGTGCAGACGCAGGGCGCCGAACGCCACGTCGAGCGCCTGCCTGAGCGCCTCTGTGGCGACACCGCGGCCGGCGTGCGCGCGCGCCACCCAGTAGCCGACGAAGCAGCTCTGCAGGGGGCCGCGCAGGACGTTGTTGAGCGTGATCCGCCCGGCGAGCTCACCGTCCACCATGATGGCCCCCGGCCACATCTCGCCGGCGGCGTACGCCTCGATGAGATCGTGCAGGTTGTCGCGCTGGCCGTCGACCGTGAAGTACGACTCGTCCCGCTCCGGTTCCCAGGGGCGCAGGTACTCGCGGTTCTCCCGGACCAGTGCGGCGAGCGCCTCCGCGTCCGCCATCTGGACGACGCGGAGCCGCACACCGGGCGGGCGCCCGTCCAGCACGGACGGCGGCCCGGCCAGCGTGGTCATGCGCGGGGCACCACGTAGCGTCCGATGAACTCGCGCTCCTCCGGCGTCCAGCGGCGCAGCCGGTTCGACTCGACGTCGAACGCGACGAGCGTCGAGGTCGCCTCCGCGTACACGTTCTCGTCGTCCCGCACCTCGTAGGCGAGCTTGACCGAGGCGGCGCGGGCCTCGGTCACCCACGTCTCCACCCGGATCGGGTACACGGTCGGCATCAGCGGCAGCCGGTAGTCGATCTCGTGCCGCGAGATCACCATGCCGCGGACGGGCTGCTCGCCCTTGCGCACCGGGTCTCCGTGGAACATCTCCAGGCGCGCGTCCTCCAGGTAGCCCAGGAACTTGACGTTGTTCACGTGGCCCTGGGAGTCGATGTCGCCGAACCGGATGTTGAACTCGTAGACGTGCCGGTACTCGGCCGGAGGCGTCCGCTGCATGTCCTCGCCTGGGGTATGGGGAACCGGGGGTCGGCCCGATGTTACCCGCAGTAGTTCAGTCCCGGACGAGGGAGGGGCGCTTGCGGTCGAACGTCCACCCGGGGATCAGGTACCGCATCGCCGCCTCGTCGTCGCGGTCGCCGAGCCCGTACCGGCCGTAGAGCCGGTGCGCCTCCTCCAGCCGCTCCTCGTCGATGTCGACGCCGAGGCCGGGTGCGTCGGGGAGGGCGATCTCCCCGCCCGCGATGCGCAGCGGGTCCTTGGTGAGGCGCTGGCCGTCCTGCCAGATCCAGTGCGTGTCGATCGCGGTGATCGCGCCGGGCGCGGCGGCGGCGACGTGCGTGAACATCGCCAGCGACACGTCGAAGTGGTTGTTGGAGTGCGAGCCCCAGGTCAGGCCCCACGCCTCGCACAGCTGCGCCACCCGGACCGAGCCGCGCATCGTCCAGAAGTGGGGGTCGGCGAGCGGGATGTCGACCGCGTCCAGCCGGATCGCGTGGCCCAGCTCCCGCCAGTCGATCGCGATCATGTTGGTGGCGGTGCGCAGGCCGGTCGCGCGGCGGAACTCCGCCATCGTCTCGCGTCCGGAATAGCCCAGTTCGGCGCCGCACGGGTCCTCGGCGTAGGCGAGGACGTCCTTGAGCGCACCGCCGATCCGGATCGCCTCCTCCAGCGACCACGCGCCGTTCGGGTCGAGGTTGATGCGCGCGTCCGGGAAGCGCTCGGCGAGCGCCCGCACCGCCTCGGCCTCCTCGTCGGCCCGGAGCACACCGCCCTTGAGCTTGAAGTCGGCGAACCCGTACCGCTCCTGCGCGGCCTCCGCCTGCCGGATGATCGCGTCCGGCGTCAGCGCCTCCTCGCGCCGCACCCGGAACCAGCCGTCCGCGTCCTTCGGGGGCGCTTCATACGGAAGGTCGGCCTTGTTCCGGTCGCCGACGTAGAACAGGTAGCCGAGCATCGGGACCGTCCGGCGCTGGACGCCGTCGCCGAGCAGCGCCGCGACCGGCACGCCGAGGAAGCGTCCCATCAGGTCGAGCAGCGCCGACTCGATCGCGGTCAGCGCGTGGACGGTGATGCGCGTGTCGTGGGTGAGCGGGCCGCGCCCGCCCGCGTCCAGGTGGCCGAAGGCGGCGCGGACGGAGTTCAGGATCTCGTCCGACCGCCCGATGGGCCTGCCGACGATCAGGCCGCGCGCGTCCTCCAGCGTCCTGCGGATGCCCTCGCCGCCCGGCACCTCGCCGACGCCCGTGGCGCCGGACGAGTCGGTGAGCAGCAGCACGTTCCGGGTGAAGAACGGGCCGTGCGCGCCGCCCAGGTTGAGCAGCATGCTGTCGTGCCCGGCGACCGGCACGACCCGCATCTGCGTGACGACCGGTGTGCTCATCGGGGGACCCCCTGGTAGGCGATCGGCCGCTGGAACCGCTCGATGGCGAGGCTCCCCACGGAGGTCGTGCGCGCGTCGGACGTCGCCGGGAACGGGCCGCCGTGGACCATCGCGTGCCCGACCCTGACGCCGGTCGGCCAGCCGTCCCACAGGATCCGGCCGGCCAGGCGCTCCAGGACGGGCAGCAGCCGCGCCGCGTCGTCGCCGCCGCCGTGGATCGTCGCGGTGAGCTGGCCCTCCAGCCCGCGCGCCACGCCGACGGCCTGGTCGAGGTCGTCGCAGCGGACGACGAGCGAGCAGGCGCCGAAGATCTCCTGCTCCAGGTCGGGGCCGAAGTGCGCGGCGTCCACGACCGCGAGCGCGGCCCGGCAGCCGGCCGCCGCGTCGGGCTCCCGCCCGCGCGCGATGATCTCCACGTCCGGACGGCCTTCGAGCCGCCGGACGCCTTCCGCGTAGGCGCTCGCGATGCCCGGGGTGAGCATCGGCGCGCCGGGGTCGGCCTCGATCCGCTTCGCGGCGGCGTCCAGGAACGCGTCGAGGTGCGGGCCCTTGACCGCGAAGACGAGCCCGGGGTTGGTGCAGAACTGCCCGGCGCCGAGCGTCACCGACCCGACGAACCCCTCGGCCAGTTCGGCGGCGCGCGCGGCGAGGGCGTCCGGGAGCAGGAACACCGGGTTGACGCTGCTCATCTCCGCGTAGACGGGGATCGGACGCGGCCGGTTCGCCGCCGCCCGCGCGATCGCGAGGCCCGCCTTGCGCGACCCGGTGAACCCGACCGCCTGGATGCGCGGGTCGGTCACGAGCGCGATGCCGAGCGTCGGGCCGTCCCCGTACAGCATCGAGAACACGCCCTCGGGCAGGCCCGCCGCCTGGACGGCCTCCGACACCGCGCGTCCGACCAGCTCGCACGTCCCGGGGTGGGCGTCGTGCGCCTTCACGACGACCGGGCAGCCCGCCGCCAGCGCCGACGCGGTGTCGCCGCCCGCGACGGAGAACGCGAACGGGAAGTTGCTCGCGCCGAACACCGCGACCGGGCCGAGCGGCACCCGGCCCTGCCGGATCTCGGGCCCGCCCTCGTTCGCGGGGTCCGTGCTCAGGACCGGGCGGTCGCCGTCGCGGAGGCCGTCCAGCGAACCGGGCGCGGCGGCGGCGCGCAGGTCGGCGGCGAAGAGCCGGAGCTGCCCGGTGGTGCGGCCGACCTCGCCGGTCAGCCGCGCTTCGGGGAGGCCCGTCTCCGACATCGCGCGCCGGACGAGGTCGCCGGCGAGGGCGTCCAGCCTCTCGGCGATCGCGTCGAGGAACGCGGCCCGCTGCTCGGCGGTCGTCGCGCGGTAGGCGTCGAACGCCTCCTCCGCCAGGGCGCAGGCGCGTGCCGCGTCGCCCTCGTCGCCGTAGCGGTACTCGGGGTCGAGGTTCGCACCGGTGCGGGGATCGACGGCGGTGATCGCCCTCCCCGTGCCGGCGACGCGGTCGAAGCCGATCACCATGCGTCCGGTGAGCTGCGCCAAGGTCCGTCCTCCGTCCGTGTGGTCCGCAACGGACGATAGGAGACGGGAACGATACCTGTCCAACACGAAAAACGCATCGTTCGATTCGCGGGAGGTATCAGTCTTGAGGGGCGAACGGATCGGTCACCGGACCGGTCGGCAGCGCCGCCGACACGCTGTTCAGCAGGCCGGCGAACTCCGCCAGGCAGGTGGTGCACCGCGCGGCGTGCCGGCTCAGCTCCCGGATCTCCTCCTCGCTGAGCACCCGGTCGGCCGGGACGTCGCGGACGCGGCCGCAGCGGGCCCGCGGCTCGGGCCGGAAACCGGCGAGCATCGCATCGATCCGGTCGGCGGCCTCGGGATGGCCGGCCGCATAGGCCTCCGCGTACGCCTGCGCGGCCTCGGTGACCAGCGGCAGGTCCTCGCGGCCGCGCGACCCGGCGAGCCGGTCGAGCGTCCGGCCCAGGCGGAGCGCGGCGTCCGCGTGGTCGTTGCCGGCCGCGATCCGGTACCAGCGGGCGGCCTCGCCGAGGTTCCCGTCCGCCTCGTGGCGGCGCGCCAGCTCGTAGGCGGCCCGGTCCAGTTCGAGCGACTCGACGAACGACGCGTGCCTGGCCCGGACGATGTCGTCGCGCTGCCGCCGCCGGAACTCCTCCTCCACCTCGCCGAGCCCGACGGCGAACTCCCCCTCGGGCATGGACGCGATGGCCGCCGCGGCATCGGCGAGGGCACCGTCCAGGCCCCCGCGGGACGGCGTCCGCACGGCGCCGTCACGAGGACCCCTCACCGCGCCTCGCCCTCCGCCGCGCCGACGAGCCCGGCCATCCGCCCGCGCGCCCGCTCCACATGCGTCGCGGCGGCGTCCTCGCTCACGCCGAGGATGCGCGCGACGTCCGGCACGGGGAACTCCAGCAGGCAGTGCAGCGCGACGGCCTCCCGCTGCCGCCGCGGCAGCCCGCGGACCGCCGCCATCACGTCGCCTCCCGTTTCGCCCGCGACCATCTCGTCCAGCGACGTGCACTGCTCGCGCGCCTTCGCCTGCCAGCGCCGCAGCAGGGTGGTCGCGACCCGGAACAGCCAGACGCCCGGGCGCTCGCAGGTGACCAGCTCGTCCCAGCCGCACCGCGCGGCGAGCAGGCTCTCCCGCGTGATGGCCTCGACCCAGCGCCGGTCGGCCGTCTGGGCCCGCAGATACCCGGTGAGCCGCGGCGTCCAGTGCCGGTAGAACGCCGGGAACGACGTCAGCGTCTCCCGGTCCCCGCTCACCGCGCCGCCCGGCCCGGCCATGGCCCGCCGCAGAAGATCAGCGACTCCACCACAAAGCTCCTCCGCAGTCGCACGAACGACTTTCATCCCAGTCTTACGCATATGACTGCCACCGGAGCTCACATTCACCAACATCCACCGCACCACCCCAGTGATCAAAAACACCAATGACCGCCAGGTCACCAAAACCCCGCGCCTTCCAGCCCTGATACCCCCAGTCAAGCCCACCAGGAAATTGGAAAACACTCACCAAACCAGACATTCCCCCAACAACACCCGAACCAAATTCCACTCCCTGCGCCCCGCACTCTCTCCCATTTCAACCCCCGCAGGACCGGCCAATCCGAGACCGCAACGGCGACCATCCATGAAGAGTTGGGACCCAGCCCACATGACCGGCCGACCAGCCTGGAACCACGGACCGGCCCAGCGACTCGACCGCTCGCGGGGTGAACGCCGGGCTCAGCAGCCTGCGCATCCGGGTGTGGCCGGGGCGCGCCCTGTCAGGGCGGGAACGCGAACGGCCGCGCGGCACCGGTGAGGGTGTCCGCGCGGCCGTTCGGCGTGGTGCGGTGGGTCAGTCGCGGGTGAGCTTGCGGTGCGTCACCCGGTGCGGGCGGGCGGCGTCGGCGCCGAGGCGCTCGATCTTGTTCTTCTCGTAGTCGGCGAAGTTGCCCTCGAACCAGAACCAGTTCGAGCCCTCTTCCCACGCGAGGATGTGGGTGGCGATGCGGTCCAGGAACCAGCGGTCGTGCGACGTGATCACGGCGCAGCCGGGGAATTCCAGGAGCGCGTTCTCCAGGCTGGACAGGGTCTCGGTGTCCAGGTCGTTGGTCGGCTCGTCCAGCAGCAGGACGTTGCCGCCCAGCTTGAGGGTCAGCGCCAGGTTGAGGCGGTTGCGCTCGCCGCCCGACAGGACGCCCGCCGGCTTCTGCTGGTCGGGGCCCTTGAACCCGAACGCGGCGACGTAGGCGCGGGACGGCATCTCCACATGGCCGACGTTGATGTGGTCGAGCCCGTCCGAGACGACCTCCCACACCGTCTTCTTGGGGTCGATGCCGCCGCGGCCCTGGTCGACGTAGGAGACCTTGACGGTCTCGCCGAGCCGCAGTTCACCGGAGTCCGGCTGCTCCTCGCCGACGATCATGCGGAAGAGCGTGGTCTTGCCGACGCCGTTCGGGCCGATGACGCCGACGATGCCGTTCGGCGGCAGGTTGAACGACAGGTCGTCCATCAGCACCCGGTCGTCGAAGCCCTTCGTCAGCTTGTCGGCGACGATCACCGTGTTGCCGAGGCGCGGGCCCGGCGGGATCTGGATCTCCTCGAAGTCCAGCTTGCGGGTCTTGGCGGCCTCCGCGGCCATCTCCTCGTAGCGCTCCAGACGCGCCTTGCTCTTCGTCTGCCGCGCCTTCGGGTTGGAGCGGACCCACTCCAGTTCGTCCTGGAGGCGCTTCTTGCGCTTGGCGTCCTTGTTGCCCTCGACCTTGAGCCGGTCGGCCTTCTTCTCCAGGTACGTGGAGTAGTTGCCCTCGTAGGGGTAGCAGCGGCCGCGGTCGAGCTCAAGGATCCAGGTCGCCACGTTGTCGAGGAAGTACCGGTCGTGGGTGACGGCCAGCACGGTGCCCTCGTACTTGGCGAGGAACTGCTCCAGCCACTGGACGCTCTCCGCGTCCAGGTGGTTGGTGGGCTCGTCCAGCAGCAGCAGGTCGGGCGCCTCCAGCAGCAGCTTGCACAGCGCCACGCGCCGCCGCTCACCACCCGACAGCTTGCTCACGTCGGCGTCGCCGGGCGGGCAGCGGAGCGCGTCCATCGCCTGCTCCAGCTGGCTGTCGAGGTCCCAGGCGTTGCGATGGTCGAGCTGCTCCTGCAGCTTGCCCATCTCCTCCATGAGCTCGTCGGAGTAGTCCGTCGCCATCTTCTCGGCGATCTCGTTGAACCGGTCGACCATCGCCTTGGTCTCGGCGACGCCCTCCTGCACGTTCCCGAGGACGGTCTTCTCCTCGTTCAGCGGGGGCTCCTGCTGGAGCATGCCCACGGTGAACCCCGGCATGAGGCGCGCTTCGCCGTTGGAGGGCTGTTCCAGACCGGCCATCATCCGCAGCAGCGTCGACTTGCCGGTGCCGTTCGGCCCCAGGACTCCGATCTTCGCGCCCGGCAGGAAATGCAGGGTGACGTCGTCCAGGACGACCTTGTCGCCATGTGCCTTGCGCACACGCTGCATCGTGTAGATGTACTCGGCCATATCCTCAAGCCTAGAGGGTCTCGGGCACCGCTTCGTCGCCCGTGCCGCCCCTGCACGCCCACACGCCCGATACGACCGGCGAGCCCCCGGTCACCGGTGTCGGGTGTCAGCTGTTGCCGGACGTTTTAGGGCCGTCCAGTGCCGGTAGGCACACTCGGTCGCGGCCGGACGACTTGGCGCGGTAGAGGGCCAGGTCGGCGGCGGCCAGCAACTCCAGCAGGTCTTGGCCGTGGGTGCGGAAGAGCGCGACGCCGACGGACACCGTGACCGTGACCGTCCCCTCCTCGGCCGGCACCGCGAGCCTGCGGACGCGGCCGCGGAGCCGTTCCGCCACGCGGCACGCCTCCACGGTGTCGGCGCCCGGCAGCAGCACCACGAACTCCTCGCCGCCGAACCGGCCCACCACGTCGTAGTCGCGCAACTGGTGGCAGAGCGTGCTGGCCACCCCCACGAGCACCTGGTCGCCGATCAGGTGGCCGTGGGTGTCGTTGACCCGCTTGAAGTGGTCGATGTCGATCAGCAGCAGGGCGACCGCGTCGTGGGTGCGCTGCGCCCTGGACAGCTCCGTGTCGGCCTCCCGCTGCCAGGCGGCCGCGTTCAGCAGGCCCGTCTTGGCGTCGGTGCGGGCGGCGGCCTGCAACTGCTGGTGCATCAGGCTGCGCTGCAGCAGCATCACGGGGGGCAGCGCCAGGAAGAGCAGGCCGAGCGACAGGGCGCTGGTGATCGCGACGAGGGTGCCGACGCACAGCTCCACCACGTCCAGCAGCAGGCTCTCGCGGGTCCACAGGACGTCCCGCCAGCGGCTCTCGGGGTTCGCCGCGTGCGCCGCGACCGCGACGAGCGCCGCGTTCACCACCGTGAACAGCGCGGCGCATCCGACGGCGGCCGGGATGCCCGGATACGCGTCGACGACCCACTGCGGCGCCCCCTCCAGCGGCTCCGGCACCACCAGGTGGAACACCACGGAGGCGCACGCACCGGCGATCCCGACGGCGGCGGCGACGACCGCACGCCGGTAGACCAGCGTCCGCCGCACCCGGAACTGCAGCAGCGTCTGCACCGGCACCGGGATCAGCAACGCGTACACCGGCGGCAGCAGCAGCGCGACCGGCAGCCACCAGGCCGACAGCAGGTCGCGGGCGACCCCGGCCGGCATGCCGAGCCGCCGGGTCGCCTCGATGCACACCGCCCCGCACGCCAGCAGCGCCGCGAACGTCATCAGGTCGTCGGCCCGGAACGGGGTCTCCACGAGCCCCGCGACGATGAGCGCCAGATGTACGGCGACGACCACCGGCACGTAGATCACGAGCAGGGACGGACGCCCCAGTCGCGCCCGGCGCCCGGGCGTGCGGGCCAGTTCCCCACCACGGTCCTCGGCGGACGACTGCACTGCCGTCATCCTTCCCCCTTACGCGAATCACGTTGTGTAACACGATAGTTGCAACGTGTGCGGAACGGGCGTGAAACAGGTACGTTCGGGAAGGCACATGCGGGTGACCGTCCCGGCCACCCGCATCCGGGCCCGCGGGATCGCGGTGCTCAGCACATCCTGAGGGGGATATCGCCATGCGCGGCATTTCCTGGATATGACCAGGCCGCAGAAACACCCCTACGGCGCGGGGACGCCGGCCGGGCCCCACACCGGCCGGCCCCCCGCTCCCCCGAACAAACGCACGCGACCCCCACACCGCCCCGCCCCAAAGACACCTCCACCCACCAACCGCCGCCCAGGGCGCCCGACTCACCCAAGACACGCCCACTTGGCCCACAAGCCAGACGCCTCACACGTCAACATGCGCCTGACAGCACACGCCCGCACCTAACAAGCCCGCACACGACGCGGCAACACGGCGACGCGGCAACACGGCAACGCGGCGACGCGGCGACGCGGCACACAGCCCCGCAATATGCGACAGCGCAAGCGACCACGCCCCACGCGACCGCGCGGCTCACATCCCCCCACCTCACGTAGCCGCACCTCACCCGGCCCCGCGCATCCCATGACCACGCACGACGTAGCCACCCTTGGCACGGCCATGCACGACATGGCCACGTGCATGGCCGCACCTTGCGAGGCCGCGGTTCAGGCGGCCGAGGCTCACATGACCGCGCATCACGTAGCCGCGCACCCGCCACCCGCGTCCGACGGCCACCCACATCACATGACCACCCACAACGCGGCCGCACCTCACGTGGCCCGCCTCATATGGTCGGCACCTCACATGGCCCCGCGTCACATGGCCGCGCACGACCTAGCCGCGCAGACCGTGGCCGCGCACCACGTCACCCCGCGTCACGTGGCCGCGCAGACCGTGGCCGCGCAGACCGTGGCCGCGCCTTGCGAGGACGCGGCTCACGGGGCCACACGTCACCTGACCCCTCCTACGCGCCGCGCCTCACGAGGACGAGCACACGTGGCCGCGTCTTACGGGCCGCGCATAACGCTGAGTCACGTTACGTCCCATCAAACGTCACCCTGCGTCACGTGGCCGCGCAGACCGTGGCCGCGCCTTGCGAGGACGCGGCTCACGGGGCCACACATCACCTGACCCCTCCTACGCGCCGCGCCTCACGAGGACGAGCACACGTGACCGCGCCTTATGTGGCCGCGCATCACGTCACCCCGCTTCACGCGGTCGCATTGCATGGTCGCGCCTTGGGGGCCGCCGGGCGTATGGCTGCGCATCCGTGGGCGTTTGTTATGTGCCCCGCCTAGCCTGCTCTGTCTACGTGGCCGTGCGTTGCGGTGGCTCTGTTTTGTGTGGCTGTGCCTTGCGAGGGCGTGGGGGCGTGGTCTCGTTTCTTGTGGTTGGGGGTGCTCTGCGGGTTAGGCGGCTTTGGGTTCTTCTTCGGTTGGGGTTGTCAGGGCCCATTGGTCGGCGGTTTCGCGGGCCAACTGGCGGTCTTCGTCGGTGAGGGGGCCGCTTCGTTGGGTGGGGCGGAAGTCGACGGTGCCTCGGTTCAGGTCAGGGCCCAGGGTCATGGCCTCGACCTCGGCGGAGAAGCGCCACTGGTCGTCGCGTTCGTACTGGCGGATGCGGAGGCGGCCGGTGAGGACGACGGGGGTGCCGCGCCGGAGTTCGGACGCGTTGACGTTCTCGGCGAGGTTGCGCCAGCAGTTGACCGTGACGTGGAGGGGCTCGTCGTCCTGCCACTGGTTGGTCTGGCGGTCGAAGCGGCGGGGTGTGCAGCCCACCCGCAGGGAGAGGAACGGCGTTCCGTTGGACGTTACGGCGTAGCGGGGCTCCGCGGCGACCCAGCCGGTGATGGTGACGTGCGCCTCGTTCACTGTGACCTCCGTTGTCTCGGTTGCGAGACCAACGGTGGCCCAGCGGGAGGGCGGGCGGCAGGGGGTCGGGGAATTGTGGATAACTCAGCCGAGGGCCAGGTCGACGTCCTCGCGGAAGCGGGCGTAGATCTCCAGGTCGTCCTCGATGGGCTCGACGACCTTCTCGAAGGCGACGCGCTCGATGCCGAGCCGCATGTGGTGCTCCATCTTCTCGCCGTGCTTGGCGGACGACAGCGCGACCAGGTTGCGGCAGGCGGAGGCGGTGAGCCAGCCCATGCCGAGGGTGCAGACCACCAGGACGGCCACGTAGGGGATCAGGCCCGCCTGGCCGATGAGGCCGCCCGGGTCGTCGCCGCCCGCGCCGAGGAGGCCGTAGGCGACGAGGAAGCCGATCCACACGACGCTGAGGACGGCGACGAGGACGAGGAAGTACTGCCAGGTCTTCACCAGCCACCACCAGCGCGGCACCGCGTTGAAGGTGGGCAGGGCCTCCTTCAGCGAGTCGCCGAGCGCCTCGGGGATCTCGGTGGCGTGGAAGCGGGCCGCGGCGCGGACGGAGCGTCCCCAGTGGGTCGGGAGGGCGGGGGTCAGGCCCTCGGTGACGCTCTGGAGCGCGTTGTCGACGTCGCCCTGCTGGGCGCCGATCGGGCCGGTGAAGGCGTTGCGGAGCTCCTCGCGCAGTTCGGTGAGGCGCATCCGGCGCAGGGGGTCCGAGCGGAGCCGGTTGACGATGGCGGTGACGGGCCAGCCGACGAAGTCGGCGGCGCGCAGTTCGTAGGCGCTCTCCATGGCCTCGGCGACGGCGGGCGCGCCGGCGGCGTCGGTGAGGGCCTGGATCAGCTCGGCGCGGCGGCCGTCGTCGACGGTGGTCGGCGGCTCGGCCTCGAAGCGGTAGGCGGTGAAGCGCTCGGCGACCCGGTCGACGTCGGCGGACAGGCGCTCGGTGCGGGCGCGGCGGGCGGCGACGGTGTCGATGAGGACGTCGCGGAAGCCGTGCACGCCGTCCTCGGCGACGGCGGAGGTGGTCACGATCCGCGGGTCGGCGAGGCCCTCGGCCTCCAGCAGGCGGCGCAGGTCGGCGACGCAGTCGTCGATCTCGTGCGGGGCGAGCCGGTCGACCTGGTTGAGGACGATCAGCGTGACGCCGGTGTGCCGCGCGAACGGGACGATGTAGTTGCGGTGCAGGGCGGCGTCGGCGTACTTCTGCGGGTCGACGACCCAGACCAGGAGGTCGGCGATGGTGACGAACCGGTCGACCTCGGCGCGGTGCACGGCCTGGATGGAGTCGTGGTCGGGCAGGTCGATCAGCACGAGGCCCTGCAGGCCGGCGTCGGCGCGCTCCAGGTCGAGGGCGCTGGCGCGGGCGTAGCGGTGCCGCTTGTCGACGTCGAGCCAGTCGAGCAGCGGCCCGGCGCCGTCCAGTCCCCAGACGCAGGAGTGGGCCTTGGACGTCATCGGGCGGCGCATCCCGGTCGGCGACAGCTCGAGCCCGCAGATCGCGTTGAACAGGGACGACTTGCCGCTGCCAGTGCCGCCGGCGAGGGTGACGACGGTGTGGTCGCCGGACAGCCGCAGCCGCTGCCCGGCGCGGTCGAGCAGCGCCCGCGCGTCGTCGAGGACGGGCTGCTCCAGCCGTCCGTACCCGGTCTGGACGAGCCGGTCGAGGGCGTTGAGCCGGTCGACCAGCCCGGGCGGGCCGGTGGGCACGGCCGCAGGGGCGGCCTCGCCGAGCGTCGGGATCCCGCCGGTCGCCGCAGGCGAGTTCGCGGGGAGGGCCGAGGTGGTCATCGGGCGACCTCGAGGTTGTAGGTGGCCTGGTACAGCTGGACGGGGACGGTCTCGTCCGGGATGCCGGCCGAGTCGAGCACCTGCCCGAACCGGATGGCCTCCTCGTCGAACAGCATCCCGATGCGGCTGCGCAGGTCGGCGCGGGCCTTGGCGCCCATGCCGCGCAGCGACTCGGCGCCGAACAGCGCCTTCAGCAGCCGCTGCGGGACGGCGCTGTTGCCGCCCTCGACGGCCACGTCGGACGTGCCGTAGCCGAGCAGGCCGATCATCAGGACGAGGGAGACCGCCTCGGTGTCGAACGAGACCAGCTTCGCGACCGAGCGCTTGGTGACGCCCTCGGTGCGGATCAGCTCCTGGACGTGGTCCTGCCAGGAGCTGACGGCCCGGGTGACGCGGCGCGACAGCTCCGGGGAGACGTGCGCGAGGTCGGCGTCCACCCCGGCGAGGACCTGCCGCCCGGACGGGTGGTCGCGCCAGCGCGCGATGACCTGCTCGGCGCCGTGCTCCGCGGACGCCATGATCAGTGATTCGAGCCCGCTGCGCAGCGCCGCCTTCAGCGCGCGCACCCGGGCGGGGCTGCGCCGGCCGGCCCGGCGCCCGGCGGCCCGGCCGCGCCGGGACCGCTGCACGTGCAAGGCCTTCAGCAGGTCGCCGGTGCCGGCGAAGTCCTGCCAGCGGGCGAGGACCTCGCCGCGCAGCAGGGAGCCGTTGCGGGTGGCCTCGTCGAGTTCGGCGAGGGCGGTGCCGTACCCGGCCTCGACCTCGCGGGCCAGCTCGGCGCGCTGCTCGACCTGCGCCTCGACCTGCCGGGCGACCTCGGGGACGCGGGTGCGCAGGCTGTCCAGGACGGCGGCGAGGGTGTCGCTGATGACGATCTCGCGGTCGTCGGCGTCCTCGGCGACGCCGATCAGCCATTCGCGGATGTCCTCGACGGTCTCCTCGGGGAGCCGGCTGTTCTCGATGCGGGTCTCGGGGATGGTGAAGCGCTGCGCGTCGCCGACCTCGTGCTCGTCCAGCATCTCGCCGAAGTGCTCGACGACCTCGGCGCCGGCGCCGTCCGGGACGCGGGACAGGACGACGCCGATCGTGGCGCCGTTCTCCTTGGCGCGCTGCAGCATCTGCCACACCTGCGCGTCGGCGTAGCGGGCGGCGGTGGTGACGCACAGCCACAGGTCGGCGGCGGCCATCAGCTTGGTCGCGAACTCGTAGTGGTCCTCGAAGACGGAGTCGAAGTCGGGGCTGTCGAGCAGCGCGAGGCCGGGCGGCAGCACGTCGCTGCCGATGATGACCAGCTGGTCACCGGCGATGGCGTCGGGCGCCGGGCCGCGGACGCGCCCCATGCCGGGCAGCATCGGCCCGTTCATGAACCACTCGGTGTGGTCGGGGTGGCAGACCAGGATGGGGCTGCTGGTGGTGGGGCGCAGCACGCCGGTGGCGCTCACCCGGGCGCCGACGAGAGTGTTGACCAGCGTGGACTTGCCGGCGCCGGTCGACCCGCCGAGCACCACGAGCATCGGGGCGCCGGCGGCCTGGATGCGCGGGAGGACGTAGTCCTCCAGCTGGCCGCGCAGCTCGGCGCGGGCCTCGCGGGCCTCCTGCACGCCGGGGACGTCCAGCAGCAGATCGAACGCGCCGAGCTGGTCGCGCAGCGCGGTCAGCGCCCGGATCAGCTCGCCCTGGCGGACCGTGCCGCCGCCCGCGGGGGCCGGCCGGGGGGCGCGGCGCCGCCCGGCCTTGGCCCTGCCCCTGCTCTTGCCGGACGGGGCCGCTTTCTCCGGCGCATCGGGGGTCTCAGAGGTGTCGGGGGGCTCAGAGGTGTCGGGGGTGTCGGAGGTCTCGGGGCTGTCCTTGTCAGGCACGGCGTCCTTCTCGGGCACGGCGTCCAGACCGGGCGCGGAGTCATCGATCCCGCGTTCCCGGCCGGCGGCCTCCTCGTCGTGGACCGCGCTTCGCTCTGCCGGGGGTGTCACGGATCCCGTCCCATGTCCGCTCGAATCACGTCGATCTCTCGTGCCACGTTCACCACGTCGCCGACGACCACGATCGCCGGGGGTCGGACGCCGGCGGCGGACATCTCGTCGGCCACCGTGCCCAGCGTCGCCGTCAGCGCGCGCTGGCCGGGGAGCGTGCCGTCCTGTACCACGGCCACCGGCGTGTCGGACGATCGACCATAGCGCATGAGCGCCGGTGCGATGAGCGCCATCCGCTCCACCGCCATGAGCAGGACGATCGTGCCGTTCGCGCGGCCCAGCGCCGCCCAGTCGACGGTCGAGTCGGGGTGGCCGGGCGGGACGTGCGCGGAGACGACGTGGAACTCCTGCGACACCCCGCGGTGGGTGACCGGGATGCCCGCGGCGGACGGCACGGCGACCGCGCTGGTGATGCCGGGGACGACCGTGACCGGGACGCCGTGCCGGGCGCAGTACAGGGCCTCCTCGCCGCCGCGCCCGAACACGAACGGGTCGCCGCCCTTGAGCCGGACGACGAAGCGGCCCGCCCTGGCGTGCTCGACCAGGTACTCGTTGATGCGGTCCTGGGTGACGGTGCGCCCGTAGGGGATCTTGGCGGCGTCGATCACCTCGACGTCGGCGGCCAACTCGTCCAGCAGGCCGCCGGGGGCGAGCCGGTCGGTGACGACGACGTCGGCCATGGCGAGCAGCTGCCGCCCGCGCACGGTGATCAGGCCGGGGTCGCCGGGGCCGCCGCCGACGAGCGCGACCCCCGCGGGCTTGCGCCGGGAGTTCCGGGATTCGAGCGCGCCGTCGCGCAGCCCCTCGACCACGGCGTCGCGGATGCCGGCGGCGCGGCGCGGGTCGCCGCCGAGCAGGACGCCGACGGTCGCGTCGCCCGCGTGCCCGCTCGCGGGCGTCCAGGCGGGAGACGCCTCGGCATCGTCGGCCCGGACGGCCCAGATCCGCGCGGCGTCGGCCTCGGCGACCACGTCCCCGTTGACGCGGGGGTCGTCGGTGACGGCCTGCACGAGCCAGGCGCCCCGGCAGTCGCCGCGCTTGTACGGGCGCTGGTGCCAGGTGATCCGGCCGTGGTCGGCGAGGCCCTCCAGGGTCGCGGTGACGGCGGGCGAGACCAGGACGACGTCGGCGCCCGCGTCCAGGAGCGCGGGGACCCGGCGCTGGGCGACCCGGCCCCCGCCGACGACGAGGACGCGTCGCCCGGCGAGTCGCAGGCCAAGCAGGTACGGGGGCACGTGGTGGTTCTCTCGACGACGGTGACCGGCAGTGTCTTCGAGGAACAAAGGTACTCGGGATGTCGAGTCCGTGGAGAGGGGCTCCGCTCGTTCGATAGCCGAGCGTGACTCAAGCCGTGATCACGCCGTTACGGCTGCCCGGCGTCCTTCTCGCTGACGCCGGCCGAGTCGAACGTGGCGACCTCGTGCAGGACCCGCACCGCGCCCTGGACCAGCGGCAACGCCAGCAGCGCGCCGGTCCCCTCGCCGAGCCGGAGCTCCAGGTCGACCAGCGGCCGCAGGCCGAGCGCCTCGACCGCGGCGGCGTGGCCGGGCTCGGCCGAGCGGTGCCCGGCGACGCATCCGGCGAGGGCGTCCGGGCACAGCGCGGCCGCGGCCAGCGCGGCGGCCCCGGCGATCACCCCGTCCAGGACGACCGGGACGCGCAGCGCGGCCGCGCCGAGGACGAATCCGGCGATCGCGGCGTGCTCCAGCCCGCCGACCGCCGCGAGCACCTCCAGCGGCGGCCTGCCCCGCTCGGGGAGCCCGTGCCGGGCGAGGGCCGCGCGGACGACCTCGACCTTGTGCGCGTGGGTGGCGTCGTCGATGCCGGTGCCGCGGCCGGTGACCCGCTCGGGCGGCAGCCCGGTGAACGCGGCGATCAGCGCGGCGGACGCGGTGGTGTTGGCGATCCCCATGTCCCCGGTGATCAGGCACCGCGCGCCGTGGCCGGCCAGCTCGCGGGCCGTCTCGATGCCCGTCTCGACGGCGCGGCGCGCCTGCGCGCCGGTCATCGCGGGCCCGGCCGTCATGTCCGCGGTGCCGGGCGCGATCTTGCGCCGCAGCAGGCCGGGGGCGTCGTCCAGCTCGGCGGCGACGCCGACGTCGACCACGCTGACACCGGCGCCGACTTGGGCGGCGAACGCGTTGACCACGGCTCCGCCGGCCAGGAAGTTGGCCACCATCTGCGCGGTGACCTCCTGCGGCCACGGGGTGACGCCCTGGGCGTGGACGCCGTGGTCGGCGGCGAACACGGCCACGGCGGCGGGCTCGGGCAGCGGCGGGGGGCACTGCCCGGCCAGCCCGGCGAGCCTGACCGACACCTCCTCCAGGACGCCGAGCGAGCCGGGCGGCTTGGTGAGCCGCGCCTGGTGGTCGCGGGCGTCCCGCATGGCCGCCTCGTCCAGCGGGCCGATGGCGGCGATGGTCTCGTCGATCAGGTTCACAGCGTCCTTCCTGGATCAGATACCGAGTTCGCCCAGCACGCCGAGCAGCCGGTCATTGGACGGACGGTCGCGCACGGCGATCCGCAGCCAATCGGAGCCCAGCCCTGGGAACGTGTCACCGCGCCTGACGGCGTAACCGCGCTGTCTTAGCAAGGCCCTGATGCCGAGGGCATCGGGCACGCACAGGCACAGGAACGACGCTCGCGCCTCAGGGACGACGTAGAGGCCGCGTCCGGTGAGCTCCGCCGCCAGCCGGTCACGCTCCTTGCCGAGTTCGACGGCCCACGCCTCGGCCTCGGCGACGGCCTCCGGTGAGGAGCACGCTTCGACGGCGACGAGCGCGGGAGTCGACACGGCCCAGAGCGGTTGCGCCTCTGCGAGCCGTCCCACCAGATGGGGGTCGGCCAGGATGTACCCAGCGCGGAGCCCGGCGAGCCCCCATGTCTTGGTGAGCGACCTGATGACCACCACGCCCGTGGGGAGCCGGCTGGCGAGGGACTCGGGTTCGCCCGGGACGACGTCCATGAACGCCTCGTCGACGACGACCGTCCGGCCGGGCCTGGCGAGGGCCGCGACGGCCTCGGACGGGTGCAGCACCGACGTGGGATTGGTCGGGTTGCCGACCACGACGAGGTCGGCGTCCTCCGGCACGAGCGCCGGATCGAGGGTGAAGTCCTTGCTGAGGATCACCCGCTCCACCTCGTGCCCGGCGGCCCGCAGCGCGGCCTCGGGCTCGGTGAACTGCGGGTGCACCACCACCGCCCGCCGCGGCGCGAGGACCCGCGCGAGCAGCACGAACGCCTCCGCGGCGCCGGCGGTCAGCAGCACCTCCTCGACGGACCTGCCGTGCCGGCGCGCGACGGCCCGGCGGGCCGGGCGCGGGTCGGGGTAGGCGGCGAGGTCGGCGACCGACGCCCGGATCCGCTCGGCCAGCCACCGCGGCGGCATGCCGGTCCGGACGTTGACGGCGAAGTCGGCGAGCCCGTCGCCGACCTCCGCGTCCCCGTGATGGCGCAGATCGACGTTCATGGGCGGCCCGCCTCGTACTGCCCCGCCTCGTAGCGCCCCGCCCGGTCGTACCCGGCCCCGTGACGCCCGGCCTGACGCTGCCCCGCCTGATGCTGCCCGGCCTGATGCGGCTCGGCCTGGGGTTGTTCCGCCTCCGTGTACAGGAGCGCGTTGACGGCCGCGGCGGCGACCGCGGAGCCGCCCTTCTCCGAGACGTTGCTGAGCTGCGGGAGCCCGCTGGCGCGCAGCGCCTCCTTGGCCTCGCGGGCGCCGACGAAGCCGACCGGCATGCCGATGACGAGGGCGGGCGCGACCCGGCGCTCGATGATCTCGAAGATCGCCTCCGGCGCGGAGCCGACCACCCAGACCGCGCCCGGCCCGACCTCCGAGTACGACAGCCGCACGGCCGCCGCGGACCGGGTGATGCCGGCGGCGCGCGCCATCCGGGCGGCGGCCGGGTCGGCGGCGTGGCAGATCGGCTCGCGTGCGGTGATCCCGGCGGCGACCATGCCCTCGTCGGTGACGATCGGCGCCCCGGCGTGCAGCGCGGCCCAGCCCTGCTGGAGGTGCTCCTCCCTGGTCAGCAGGTCCACCGCGTACTCCAGGTCGGCGGTGGCGTGGATCACCCGCTCGGCGACGGCGCGCCACAGCGGCGGCATCGGCGACAGGTCGACGCGGGACCGCAGGATCTCGTACGACCGGACCTCGATCGGGTGGGGCTGTCGGACGGTCAACTGCGCTCCTCCAGTGCTCCGGATCCTTGCCTCCGGACGGGGTTACCAGGGTTTCACGGCTTGCGGGGCGGTACGTCCGGATCGGCCGCGGCCGGGCGGCGGGGCCCGGCCGGCCCGGCCGGCTCGCCGGGCGGTGCCGGGATCGTCTCGATCGGACGGTCCGTCCGGGACGGCCGCCGCGCCGGGGTCCGGGCGTCCCGCTCGCCCCAGACGACGATCACCGGGTCTCCGGGCTCCTCCGGTGGGGTCAGCCGGGTCGCCTGGAGCCGGACGGCGCCGGGGGTGAAGCCCTGCTCGTCCAGGATGTCCAGTATGACCCGAACATCGGCGGGCGTGGAGAGGGCGACGAGCCGGGACGGCCTGAGCTGCGCGCACACCCGCACGGCCCCCGGCCCGCCCCGGCCGACGAAGACCGCGTCGGGCCCGGGCAGATGGCCGGCCGCCGACTGGACGTCCCCCGACGCCATCGCGACCTTGGCCCCGTGCAGCCGCACGTTCTCCCTGATCCGCCTGCACGCGGCGTAGTCGCGGTCGATGGCGACCACGGCGGCGCCGAAGCGCGCGCACTCGATGCCCACCGAGCCGTCGCCGGACTCCACATCCCACACCATGTCGCCGATCCCCGGGCCGAGCTTGGCCAGCACGAAGGCCCGGACGTCTGGACGCATGCCGGGGCCGTCGCCGAACGCGTCCTCATTCAGGCCCCATCCGGCGGGAGCACGCCGCGGCCCGGCGAACCAGCTCGCCTCCCCCAAGGCGTGACGGTTGTCCAGCACGAGCACCACGTCGGGGTTGTTCCACGGACGAGTGGTCGCCTCCGCCGGACGCACGTACACGACCCGCTCCCTAGGCCCGCCCAAGTCCTCGCAGACCACGAACGAGCGCGGAGTGACCGGGAACAGCGCGCGCGCCAGTTCGGCGGGCCCCGCGCCAGGACCGGTCAGCACCGCCACCTTCGGATGGGCACGGCATGCGTTCACGGCCTGCCGCAGATGCCCGCCCCTGGCTGAGACGACGAGAGCGTCCTCCCAGGGCAGACCCGCCTGGGCGAAGGCACGCGCCACCAAGGGCGTCGCAGGGATCGCGTCCGGCGCATGCCCCTGTTCGAGCAACTCCCGGACGATCCCGAAGTAGCCGGGGTCACCGTCCACGACGACCACGACGTCCTGCTCGGTGACATCGACCCCTTGCAGGGCTTCCAGCACGTCCGTTGCGGCGACCTTGCCGACGTCCGGTGCCAAGGGAAGGCGCTCCAGCAGCGCGGGCTCCCCCACCACCAGCGCGGCGCTCCCCAACACCGCCTGCGCCGCCTCCGAAAGCGGCGAACCATCACAGCCGACGACCGTAAGCATCGCCCTGCCCTACCAATCGCCTACCGTGCCACTCGCCTACGGTGCCACTCGCCTACGGGACACCCGTACCTCACGTCGCCGCCCACCCTGCCCGCAGGGGCGGCTCACCGGGCCATGCGGCCGTACATGCCGACCATGCGCTCGCCGGCCGCGTCGAGCAGGACGACCTGCGCGGCGAGCGGGCTGTGCGGCGCGCCGGCGGCCTCGGCGGCGAGGCGCTCCAATTCCCCGGCCGTCCGGCGGCACAGCTCCCGCCCGCACGGCCCGAGCCGGCCCGCCGCCTCCCACAGCGCGTACGCGTCCTGAGGGGTCGCCACCCGCGAGACCTCCCCGGCCAGCGCGACGCCGCAGTCCATGTCGAGCGTGATCGACTCCAGCAGGCCCGCCGCCCCGCCGAGCACGGCGACCTGCTCGTCCATGCCCGCGACCAGGACGATCTGCGCGGTGCCGTCCTTGACCGCCGTCCCGACCGCCTCGCGCACCGCCCCCGCCGGGACGAAGCAGTCGTCCGGCAGCTTCGGCAGCATCCCCCGGGCGGCGTCGCGCGCGCCCTCCCCGTACAACACGAGCGTCCGTTCCGTTGCGGTCACTGGTACCGTCCCTCCTCATCGTCGGCGACGAGCCTCGCGGAGGCGCCGTCCGCGTGCGGGCCCGGCGCGCCGGGCAGCGGCGGATCGGTCCCGATCCGGCTGAAGACGATCATGTCGCGGCTGACGCCGTCCGCGTCGCGCTCGGCGCCGCGCGCGACGCCCTCCCGCAGGTAGCCGGCCTTCTCCGCGACCCGGATCGAGGCGCGGTTGGTGACCATCGCGCGGAGTTCCACGCGGAACAGCCCGCAGTCGTGCAGCGCCCAGTCGGAGACCAGGCGGAGCGCCTCGGTGGCGTAGCCGCGCCCGCGCGCGCCGGGCCGCATCCCGTAACCGACCTCGGACGTCAGATGGGACCAGTCGACCTTGAACAGCCCTATGGTCCCGATAAGGTCGCCCGTGTAACGCTCTGTCACCGCGAGATGGATGCCCAGACCGAAATGCTGAACCTTGTGGACGCCCTCCTGGAGGAACCAGGCGATGGGCTCGGCTTCCAGCGCAGTCGGGAAGTTCGGCGGAAGGAAGTCCTCCTCGGCGCGGATGACCTCGATCAGCGCGCCGGCGTCGTCCAGGCCGAACGGGCGGAGGACGAGCCGCTCGCCCACCAGGCGCACGGTCCCCTCGAAGGCGTTCACCGGCGCTCCCCTCACGCCGCCCGCCCGGCGCGGGCCGCCCGCACAGAATAGGCTGTCGCGGTGAGCTACCAGCGGCTGTCCCCGGACGAACGGCGCGCCCAGATCCTCGCCGTCGCCCGGCGGATGTTCACCGAGCTGCCGTACTCGGAGGTGTCCACGGCCGCGATCGCCCGGGAGACCGGCGTGCAGCGCGGCCTGATCCACTACTACTTCGGGACGAAGCGGGAGCTCTTCCTCAAGGTCGTCCACGGGCTGACCGCGTCCGCGGCGATGCAGGTCCCGCCGCCGGACGACCGGCTGACGCTGCCCGAGTCCGTCGAGTTGCTGGTGAACCTGTTCCTCGACACCGCCGACCAGAACGCGACCACCTGGTTCGCGGCCCTGGACGCCGAGGGCTTCGGGCAGGACCCGGAGCTCCTGCGGGTCGTCAACCGGTTCAAGGACGAGGCCGTCGAGCACATGCTGGCCATCCTGCGGGTGCCGGAGCCGACCGAGACGCTGCGGGCCGTCCTGCGCGTCTACACCGGGCTGGTGGACGCGGCGACCCGGCAGTGGCTGCAGGAGAAGACGCTCGACCGCGAGCAGGTGCACACGCTGCTCTCCCGGTCGCTGCTGGCGCTGGTCAGCGACATCGGCCCCGCACTGGAGAAAGACTGACCCCGGCCCTCGCCCCCCGGACGGTCAGCGGGGCGGTACGGCGGCGCCGGGGATCGTGAACCAGACGGCCTTGCCGCGGACGGGCGGCCCGAGCCGCGACAGCGTGCGCCGCAGCCCCCAGCGCCCGCCGGACAGCTCCCGGACGATGCTCAGCCCGCGCCCGCAGTCGCCGGACGTCCACGAGTAGCCGGGCAGCGCGGCGTCGGCGAACGCGTCGAAGACCGCGCAGCGCACCTCGCGGACGCACCCCTCGCCGCCGTAGAGCCACAGCTCGTGCGGGCCGTGCTCGCCCGCGTGCTGGTGGGCGTTCGTGGCCAGCTCGCTCACCATGAGCTGCGCGTCGGCGATCGCGTCCGGCGGCGCGCCGAGCGAGGCGAGCGCGTCGCGCAGCACGCGGCGGGCGTGGCCGGCGCAGCCGGGACCGCCCGGCAGCGCCCACACCCAGCCGCGCATGCCGTCGCGCGCGGTGCCGTCGCCGTCCCGCGAGGCGTGCGGCTCGGCGGCGTCCGCGAGGGTCTCGGTCAACGCGACGGTCTCGGTCAGCGCGGCGGTCCCGGTCAGGGCGTCGATCGCGCTGTCGGTCACCGCGGTGCTCTCCGCCATCACGGTGGTGTCCGCCGCCGCGGCGGTGTCCGCAGCGGTATCGGCCGGCGTGCTCTTCACGGGTCCTCCCGCGGTCTACGTGCCCGGACTCCGCGACCGTCCAGCGGTCACTGTCAGTCTCCGGACGGTCACTCGTTCAAGAGTCTCGTGAGATTCTCACGATCGCAACCGTCTTCCCGGAATTCCCCCCACCTTTCCGCCGGGTTCGCCAATCGCGTTGTGACGGGCGTCGAGAGTCGCAAGACTCCACTTCCATGACCTACCGCCCCACCGTCCGCGGCCGCCGCCTCGCGCGGGAGCTCCGCAAGCTGCGCGAGGAGCAGGGCCTCACCCTGCAGGAGGTGGCGGACCGGCTGGACTGGTCGCGAGCCACCGTCTCCCGCCTCGAGACCAGCCAGACCCGCCCGAAGCCCGGCGACATCGCCGACATCCTCGACCTCTACGGCGTCCCGAGCCCGGACCGCGACGCGCTCATCACCCTCGCCCGGCAGGCCGGCCAGCGCGGCTGGTGGACGGCCTACCAGGACGTCTTCGCCGGCAGCTACGTCGCGCTGGAGGACGAGGCCTCGCACATCCGCACCTGGGACCCGCAGCTCGTCCACGGGCTGCTGCAGACCGAGCCGTACTCCCGCGCCGTGATCACGGCGGGCCGGCTGCTGCCCGCCCAGGAGGACATCGAGCGCCGCATCGCCGCCCGCAAGATCAGGCAGGCGCTGCTGGACCGCGCCGACGCGCCCCGCTTCCAGGTGATCTTCGACGAGGCGGTGCTGCACCGCCCGATCGGCGGCCCGGAGGTGATGCGGGGCCAGCTGGAGGCCCTCGCCACCGCCGCGCGGACCCGCCCAACGGTGACGATCCAGGTACTTCCGTACACAGCAGAGGCGCATGCGGGCCTTGACGGACGTTTCACCATATTGTCGTATCCAGACCCCGCGGACCCCGATATCGCCTACGTCGAGGGCACTATGGGCGACGTTTACCTTGAGAGCGCCGAGGAAATAGCAAAGCATAGGGACCGCTTCGATCTCATCGTGGCGCAAGCCCTGTCCCCCGAGGATTCCGCGCACCTCATAGCCGAGGCAGCAAGGAGCAGCCCGTGACCAACCTGCAGCGCGAACTCACCTGTGCCGTCTGGCGCAAGTCGTCCCGCAGCGGAAGCGGCGACCAGTGCGTCGAGATGGCGGCCCTGTCCAGCGACCTTCGCGCGGTGCGCGACTCCAAGGACCCCGCCGGACCGGCACTGGTCCTGACCCCGTCCGCCTGGCGGGGCCTGCTGGACGCGATCAAGGAGAGCTAGCGGCGAATCCCCCCCCCCCCCCCGCGGGCCGCGGCGCACCGCGCCGCGGCCCTCGTTCGCGCCCGGACCGTCCCCGCCGGGAGGCCGACCCCCTACCGGGAAACTAGAACGTGTTCTAGTATCGCCGGTGCGTCGACTACCGGAGGGTGCAACGTGACCGCGGAACTCAAGCTCGGCATCAACGTCGGCTACTGGCAGGGCGAACCCGACGACCAGACCGAGACGGTGCTGGCCGCCGAGCGCTGCGGCTACGACTCGGTGTTCACCGCCGAGGCGTACGGCTCGGACGCGTTCACCCCGCTGGCCTGGTACGCCGCCCGCACGTCCCGGATCAAGCTCGGCACGGCGGTCGTCCAGATGTCGGCGCGCACCCCGGCGGCCACCGCGATGCACGCGCTGACCCTGGACGCGCTCTCCGGCGGGCGGATGATCCTCGGCCTCGGCGCGTCCGGGCCGCAGGTCGTCGAGGGCTGGTACGGGCAGCCGTTCCCGAAGCCGCTCGCCCGCACCCGCGAGTACCTCGACATCGTCCGGCAGGTCTGGCGGCGCGAGGGCCCGGTGACCAGCGAGGGCCCGCACTACCCGCTGCCCTACCCCGGCGGTGCCGGGCTCGGCAAGCCGCTGAAGTCGATCGTCCACCCCGTCCGGCCGGAGATCCCCGTCTACCTGGGCGCCGAGGGCCCGAAGAACGTCGCGCTCTCGACCGAGGTCGCGCAGGGCTGGCTGCCGCTGTTCGTCGACCCGGAGCAGATCGACTCCGTCTTCGGCGCCTCGCTCGCCGACCGCCCGGACGGATTCGAGATCGCCGCGACCGTCACCACGATCGTCACCGACGACCTCGCCTCGGCGCTGGAGTTCGCCAAGATGCCGCTGGCGTTCTACATCGGCGGCATGGGCGCCAAGGACCGCAACTTCCACCTCGACCTGATCGGCCGGCTCGGGTTCGCGGAGCAGGCCGCGCGCGTCCAGGAGCTGTTCCTGTCCGGCCGCCGCGACGAGGCGATCAAGGCCGTCCCGGACGAGCTGGCCGACGCGATCTCGCTGCTCGGCCCGCTCGGCCGGATCAAGGAGCGGCTCCAGCTCTGGCGCGACAGCCCCGTCACCACCCTGCTGATCGCCGGCGTGCGGGACGAGCCGACCCTCCGCGCCATCAAGGACATGGCCGAGTCCTGAGCCGCGCCGCCGCCGTGCCGCCGCCGCACCGGCCGGTGCGGCGGCGACGGTCTCAGCCGGCCGCGCCGGCGACCTCCAGCAGGTCGACGATCTCGAACGGGCCGGAACGCTCACCGAGCGTGGGGCCTCCCGTTGAGGAGAATCCGGGATGCGAGGAGTCGACGGATTCCATCGCCCTGATTGTGATCACGGTAGACCAGAACTGGGCTTGTCAGAATGTGGATAACAATTTCCATATTCTCACGACTTGCCGTTGATAAGGCTCTGTCGCGGCCAATGTCGGGATTACCCTGGGCGGGCGCGCACGATGATCGCCGGAGCGGCCGGACGCCGTGGACCGCGAGGTGACCGCATCCGGCCCCGCCGACCGTCCGGCCGACTGAGATCGACTCCACAGCGCGCCGCGGAATGGAGGGCGCGCCCCGGGTGCTGTACGGGAGGCACCAGCGAGACGCGAACTGGAGATGGGACAGATGTCCGCGCAGCAAGACGCCGCCCGCCTGCTCGTCAGGACCCTTGAGGCGGAGGGCGTCGAATACGTCTTCGGCATTCCGGGCGAGGAGAACATCCATTTCGTCCATGCTCTGAACGACTCCTCGATCCGCTACGTCCTCGTCCGGCACGAGCAGGGCGCGGCCTTCATGGCCGAGATCTACGGCCGCCTCACCGGCCGCGCGGGCGTGGCGTCCGCGACGCTCGGCCCCGGCGCGATCAACCTGCAGCTCGGCGTCGCCGACGCCACCACCAACAGCACGCCCGTCGTCGCGATCTCCGCGCAGGTCGGCCTCGACCGCATCTACAAGGAGTCGCACCAGGTCATCGACCTCGTGTCGCTGTTCCGGCCGATCACCAAGTGGTCGGAGCTGGCGCCGCGCGCCGAGGCGCTGCCCGAGATGGTGCGCAAGGCGTTCAAGACCGCGCAGACCGAGCGCCCCGGCGCGGTCTACCTGGCCATCCCGGAGGACGTCGAGGCGGCGAAGGTCTCCGCCGACCTCGCGCCCCTCCCGCTGAACGTCGTCCGGACGCAGGAGCCGTCGGCGTCCCAGATCGCCCGCGCCGCCGACGTGCTCGCCCTCGCGCGGCGGCCGATCGTCCTCGCCGGGCACGGCGCGACCCGCGCCGGCGCGGGCGACGCGCTGGTCCACTTCTCCGAGCGCCTCGGCCTGCCGGTCGCGACCACCTTCAACGGCAAGGGCGTCTTCCCGGACGACCACCCCAACGCGCTCGGCGCCGTCGGCTTCATGCGGCACGACTACGTCAACTTCGGCTTCGACGAGGCGGACGTCCTGATCACGGTCGGCTACGAGCTCCAGGAGTTCGACCCCGTCAAGATCAACCCGGCGGCGGACAAGAAGATCGTCCACATCCACCAGTTCCCCGCCGAGGTCGACGACCACTACCCGGTCGCGGTCGGCGTCCAGGGCGACATCTCCCGCTCGCTGCACGCGCTCGCCGACTCCGTCCACCGCCGCTTCGACGTGAACGGCACCGGGCGCAAGATCCGGGAGATGCTCCGCGAGGAGCTCGCCGAGGGCGCCACCGAGGACGGCTTCCCGCTCTCGCCCCGCCGCATCGTCGCCGACGTCCGCGCCGCCATGGGCCGCGAGGACATCGTCCTCGCCGACACCGGCGCGGTGAAGATGTGGATGGCCCGCATGTACCCGACCTACGAGCCGAACACCCTGATCGTCTCCAACGGCCTGTCCTCGATGGGCTTCTCCGTCCCGGGCGCGATCGCCGCGAAGCTCGCGCACCCGGACCGGAACGTCCTCGCCGCGACGGGCGACGGCGCGTTCCTGATGAACTCCCAGGAGCTGGAGACCGCCGTCCGCGAGAACGTCCCGATCACCGTCCTGATCTGGGACGACTCCGCCTACGGCCTGATCGAGTGGAAGATGGACCTCGACCTCGGCACCAGTTCCCACATCGCGTTCGGCAACCCGGACTTCGTGACGTACGCGGAGAGCTTCGGCGCCCGCGGGCACCGCGTGGAGTCCGCCGGCGACCTGCTCCCCACCCTCCGCAAGGCCCTGGCCGAGGACGCGGTCTCCGTCGTCACCGTCCCCGTCGACTACTCCCACAACCTGCAACTGACCGACAAGCTGGGAGAACTGACCGACCCCTTCTAGCCGCGCGGTAAGGGGCCGCTTTCGGCCCTCGGCGATCTTGGTCTCTCATCGCGGGTCGCGTACGCGCCCGTCCACCGCAACGAGGAGCTGGAGCCGCGCATCCGCGTGATCGCCCGGCGCCTTGTCGAGGCGGCGCTGGAGTCCGGCGCGTTCGACCTGGTCACCGAGATCGCCGCGCGGCTGCCCACCGGCGGCTTGCGGCGCTGGGCGATGTGAGGGTCAGGCGCGGCAGAGGATTTCGCCGTGGGTGACCGAGTACCAGCCGTCCTCGGCGGCGGACCATTCCTTCCAGCCCTCGTAGATGCGCTGGAGTTCGTCGCGGGTCGCGTGGCCGCCCGCGACGGCGTGGTCGGCGACCGAGGAGTTGATCAGGCGGCCGCCCCAGGACTCGCTCCACCATTCGCGCTCCTCGGGGGTGGCGTAGCACCAGGCGGAGGCGGTCGCGGTGACGTCGGTGAAGCCGGCGGCGCGGGCCCAGGAGACCAGGCGGCGGCCGGCGTCGGGCTCGCCGCCGTTGCCGCGCGCGACCTTGTAGTAGACCGGCAGCCAGGCGTCCATGGCGGGCGGCTCCGGGTACCAGATCATGGTGCCGAAGTCGGCGTCGCGGGCGGCGACGACGCCGCCCGGCCGGGCGACGCGGCGCATCTCGCGCAGGGCCTGGACGGGGTCGGCGACGTGCTGCAGGACCTGGTGGGCGTGGACGATGTCGAAGGTGTCGTCGGGAAAGTCCAGCGCGTGGACGTCGGCGACCGCGAACTCGACGTTGGACGAGGCCGCCGTGCTCTTGCGGGCCTCGGCCAGGACGGTCTCGGCGGCGTCGGCCGCGACGACGCGGCCGGGGGCGACGCGTTCGGCCAGGCCCGCGGTGATGGTGCCGGGGCCGCAGCCGACGTCCAGGACGGACAGCCCCGGACGCAGGTGCTCGATCAGGTAGGCGGCGGAGTTCTCGACCGTCCGCCACTGGTGCGAGCTCAGGACGGTCTTGTGGTGGCCGTGGGTGTAGGCCGGCATCGGGATCACCTCTCTGTGTCCGGTGCCCGAACACTACGACCTGTTCTCAGAGTTTGAGAAGTACGTATCGATATATGAGACACAGAGGCATGAGAAAAGGGGATCGAGGGCGCCCTCGATCCCCTTCTCGTCGGTGCGTCAGGCCGCCACGGCGATGCGGCGGGCGGGCACGGGCCGCTGCCGCACGGGCAGGGCCTCGACCGGGGCCAGCGCGGGCGCGGGCTCGGCGTAGGCGTTCAGCGACGCGTGCGAAAGCTCGGTGAGCCACGGCTCCACGACGGTCCGCTCGGCGGGCCCGTCGAGCCGCGGGTGGGAGAGATGGAACGTGCCGGTCGCTGCGCTCATGCCAACACCCCTTCCTTGAACCCCGGTGGGCCGCTCCTGTGCGGGTGCCACCGGTAGCCACATACCCCTAAGTACGTCATTACAAGCCACTCGGTTCGACGCCTGTTCCCAGGTGTCGCCCAAATCACGTGGTCAACGCTACGGGGCGGGTCTGACATTTTCGAATGCATATTCGACCGGCCGGGGCGGATCGGCCGAACGGTCGATCCCCGGAGCCCGCGGCGGGACGTACCCTGCATGACCGTGAACGACGTCGGGGCAGGGCTGGACCGCATCCACTCGGTGGGCGGCTGCGTGGTGCGCATCGCCTACGCGGGGTTCGCCGGCCTGTTCCTGCTGCTCTGCCTCGTCTACGCCCTCCAGGACGCGCCCGCCCTGTGGATGGTGGTCGTCGCGGCCGTCGCCAACGCCGCGGCGGTCTCCCGGCGGCTCGTCCCGTGGGCCGTCGGGGCGGGGGCGCTGTCGGCGTTCACGACCCTCTACCTCGGGACGGCCGTCCGGCCGCCGTTCACGACCCCGAGCGTGTTCGCCGAAATCGGCGGGCTGCTGATCGTGATCGCGCGGGTGGTGTGGAAGGCGCGCCGGGAGGAGCTCCTCCCGCCGGCGCTGCTGCTCGGCGCGGCGGTCCTCGCGACCCCGCTGCGCTGGTCGGCGCTCGCCGCGGCGCTGTTCACCGCGCCGCTCGGCATCACCGTGTCGGTCTCCCTCGGCGTCGGCCTGTACCTGCGGGCGCTGGACGCGCGGCGGTCCCGGTCGCTGGCGGCGGCGCGGCGGGACGAGCGCCTGGAACTGGCCCGCGACCTGCACGACTTCGTCGCCCACCATGTGACGGGCATCGTCGTCCAGGCGCAGGCGGCGCGGTTCGCGGCGCAGGCGGGCGCGGGCCAGAAGCCCGAGGACCTCGACCGCATGTTCGGCGGCATCGAGAAGGCGGGCACCGAGGCGCTGACGTCGATGCGCCGCATGGTCGGCCTGCTGCGGGACGCGCAGCACGTCAACGCGCCGGACGGGGACGCCCTCGCGGACGGCGGCTCCGCCACCCGTCCCGTCGGCGACCTCGCGCAGCTCCGGGAGCTCGTCGCCGGGTTCACCCACCCTCCGGCGACGCTGACGCTCGCGCCCGACCTCGGCACGCTGCCGCCGGAGGTGGCGGCGTCGGCGCACCGCGTCGTGCAGGAGGCGCTGACCAACGTCCGCAAGCACGCCGCCGACGCCGAGGCCGTCCGGGTCACCCTCACCAGGACCGGCGGCGGCGTCGAGGTGGCGGTGCGGGACGACGGGCGGGGCCGCGGCCGGATGCTGCCGTCCGGCGGGTTCGGGCTGACCGGGCTGGCCGAGCGGGTCGGCGCGCTCGGCGGCCGGCTGCGCGCGGGTCCGCGCCCGGAGGGCGGCTGGGAGGTCGTCGCGCTGCTGCCGGCCGGGGAGCGGTGACCGGTGCGTTGCTGACAGAATCGGCCCCGTGGCCATCCGCGTACTCGTCGCCGACGATCAGGAGATGGTCCGGACCGGGTTCCGGATGATCGTCGACTCGCAGCCCGACATGGAGGTGGTCGGGGAGGCCGCCGACGGCGCCGCGGCCGTCGCGCTGGCCCGCCGGCTGCGCCCCGACGTGTGCCTGTTCGACATCCGGATGCCGACGATGGACGGCCTGGAGGCGACCCGCGCGCTGGCCGCGCCCGGCGTCCCCGACCCGCTCCGCGTCGTGATCGTCACCACGTTCGACATGGACGAGTACGTCTACGGGGCGCTGCGCGGCGGCGCGGTCGGGTTCCTGCTGAAGGACAGCGGGCCCGCGCTGCTGGTGGAGGCGGTCCGCGCGGCGGCGAACGGCGGGTCGCTGGTGTCGCCGTCCATCACCGTCCGGCTGCTGGAGCGGCTGGCGCGGCCCCGCCCGTCGGCCGCCCCGCCGCGCGAGCCGCTCACCGACCGGGAGCTGGACGTGGTCAGGCTCGTCGCGCGCGGCCGGACGAACGAGGAGATCGCCGGGGAACTGTTCGTGTCGCTGTCCACGGTCAAGACGCATCTCGGGAGCGTCCACCGCAAACTGGCCACCCGGAACCGGGTGGAGACGGCCGCCTGGGCCTGGGAGTCGGGCCTCATGACCTGACCGGGAGCGGACGGCACGAGGCAGGCACGCGCGGGGGAAGGATCACGGCACTGGCACCGGAGTCGCTGGACGGGCTGCCCGTCGCCGCCCTCGTCGTCTGGGCGCTGTGCGCGGCCGGCTGGGCCGCCGTCCTCGTGGCGCTGCGCCGCGGCCTGCACGGGCCGGAACGCGGACCGGCCCTGTTCGCGCACGTCGCGACCCCCGCCGGCAGCGTCCTGCTGTTCTCGCTGATCGGGTTCGGATCGCTGTACGGGACGATCGCGCTCGCCGCCCAGTGGTGGGCGCTGCTCGCGGTGACCGGCCTCCGGCCGGAGCGGCTGCTGGCGACCGGCGGTCTCGGCCGGCTCGCCTCGTGGGCCGCCGTCACCGCCGCGTTCGCCTATACGGCCGCCGGATTCGTGTTCCACGTGTGACGATCCGGTAAGGGCCGCGAACCCGCGCGGGGTCGCGCATGTCAAACGTACGTAGTATCCAAAGCAACCAACCGCAAAGGCCAAGGGAGGTGCATCATGCCGTGCGCGCTGTGCGGCGACATCATCCCGACGGAGGTCGACCGGTGCCCGGCCTGCGGTGCCTGGGCGCGGCGCCGCGACTTCCGCGCCGTCGGCGTGGCCGTGTTCATGCTCCTCGGCTTCAACGCGTTCGTCGCGCTCGGCGCGGGGATCAGCCTGCTCAGGCTCGCGCACCCGCTGCGCGGGGCGACGCATGACAGCTACGACGCGGTCGCCACCGGCAGGGCCCTCGCCCCCTACGCGGACGTGTTCACGATCGGCGTGATCATGGCCGTGGTCACCGGGCTCCTCTACCTCGTGTGGCTGTGGCGGGCGTTCCGGCAGTCGCCGGGCCCGCACCGGCACCACCGCGCCTGGGTCCTGCTCGGCTGGGTCCTGCCCGTCGTCAACCTGTGGGTGCCGCCCCGGGTGGTCTACGAGGTGTGGGTGAACAGTGGCCGGTACCGGACGGCCGAGCGCCAGGCCGCCGCGCTCGTCGTGGCGGCCTGGTGGGTCTGCGCCCTGCTCGGCCTGCTCCTCGGCCGCGCGTTCACGCACGGCAGCGTCGACACCCTCGCCGAGGCGCGCTTCGACGTCCACGTCGGCGTCGCCGCCGCCGCGTTCCAGGCCCTCGCCGCCTCGCTCTGCATGGCGACCGTCTTCCAGATCACCCGCCTGCAGCTCGTGCGGGAGAGCTGACCGGAGGGCTACCCGGAGCTTCCCGGGCTGGTGTGCCAGAGGGCGGACCTCGGCGGACGCTTGATCGCCGGACCGGCGTGCGCGATGTCGGAGTACGGGGACATCGCGAAGCCGGTCGGGTGGACGACGCGGCGGCCCACCGGCCGGCCGTGCGAGGCCGTACCGCTCATCGCGGCGCGGACGGCGTCCGGCCCGCCGCGCCGCCACTCCTCGTACAGGACGTTCAGGTCCCAGCAGGCGCTCGCCGTGATCGACACGGCGCGGTCCCCGGCATGGCGGACGCGGCCGCGCGCGACGAGCAGCCAGGAGCCGAACACGGTGGCGGCGCACCGGTCCTGCACCGACTCGAAGAAGGTGAGGTCGACCGGGCCCGTCGCGTCGTCCAGCGTGGCGAAGATGACGCGCTGCCCGGACCGGACCGCCGGGGTCTGCGTGGCGACCTTGACCCCGGCGACCAGCACCTCGCTCCCGGCGGGGCGTCCGGGCAGGTCGGCGGCGCGGACGACGCCGAGCCCCGCGAGCAGCCCGTCGTAGAAGGTCAGGACGTGCCGGCTCACGTCCATGCCGAGGATGTCCAGCTCCGCCTCGACGATCTCGGACGGCGTCATCGGCGGCAGCTCCCCCGCCGGGATCTCGTCGGCGAAGTCGACCTCCAGGCCCGCCTCGTCGGCGAGGGCGAGCTGGCCCTCGACCGGGGCGGTGCGGGCGGTGGCGCGGTCCAGGGCGCCGACGCGGCAGAGCAGGTCGCGGCGCGGCACGCGGGCGTGGACGCCGTCGAACGCCCCGGTCAGCACGAGCCGCTCCGCGGTCGGCCGGGACACCCCGGCGCGGCGCCAGAAGTCGGCCAGCGACCCGTACGGCCGGGCGCCGACGATCGCACCGACCTCGGCCTCGGAGATGCCCTTGACCTCGCTCAGCGCGACCCGGATCCCGGTCGTCCCGCCTTCGGAGACGGGTTCGGCGTGCCAGTCGGCGGCCGAGCGGTTGACGTCCAGCGGCAGGATCGGGACGCCGAAGTGCCGCGCGTCGTCGAGGATGACCCGCTTGGGGTACATGCCGGGGTCGTGGGTGAGGACGCCCGCGTAGAAGGCGGCCGGGTGGTGCCGTTTCAACCAGGCCGACTGGTAGGTGGGCAGCGCGAACGACGCGGCATGGGCCTTGCAGAAGCCGAACGCGCCGAACGCGGTCAGCGTCCGCCAGACGCGCTCGACGGTCGGCCCGTCGTAGCCGCGCGCCAGCGCCCGCTCCCGGAACCAGGCGCCGACCACCTCCTGGCCGCGCTCGTGGCCGAGGCTCCGCCGCGCCGCCTCCGCCTGCGACAGTCCGCATCCGGTCATCGCGTCGACGACGCGGAGCACCTGCTCGTGGAAGACGACCACGCCGAGGCTCTCCCGCAGCGCCGGTTCGAGGTCGGGGTGCGGGTAGGCGGGCTCGCGGGTCCCGGCGCGCGCCTCCAGGAACGGCGACACCATGTCGGAGTTGACCGGGCCCGGCCGGAACAGCGAGATGTCGATGACCAGGTCGTCGAGGTCGCGGGGCTGGAGCCGGCCGATCAGGTCGCGCTGGCCGGGCGACTCGATCTGGAAGCAGCCGAGCGTCCGGGACGTGCGGATCAGCGCGAACGTCGCGGGGTCGTCGCGCGGGACGTCCTCCAGGACGATCTCCTCCCCCGACAGCCGCGCGACCTCCGCCACCGCGTGCGCCATCGCCGACTGCATGCGGACGCCGATCACGTCGAGCTTGAGCAGGCCCATCGCCTCGACGTCGTCCTTGTCGAACTGGCTCATCGGGAACCCGGCCGCGGCCTGCTCGATCGGCGTCCGGTCCCGCAGCGTCGGGTTCGACAGCAGTACGCCGCACGGGTGCATGGCGATGTGCCGGGGCAGGCCGTCCAGGCGCTCGGCGATCCGGAACAGCACCTCCAGGCGGCCGGCGGCCAGGTTGCTCTGCCGCAGCTCGGGCAGGTCGTCCAGGGCGGCGCGGATCTGGCTCGCCCGGATCCGCGGGAACGCCTTGGCGATCGCGTCGATCTCGGCGGGCGGGAGCCCGACGGCGTTGCCGACGTCGCGGAGCGCGCTGCGCGCCCGGTAGGTCTCCATCATCGACACGCACGCCGTGCCGTCGGCGCCGAACCGGTCGAACAGCGCCCGGTACGCCTCCAGGCGGCGCGCCGACTCCACGTCCAGGTCGATGTCGGGCAGGCCCTCGCGGCTGTCGGCGAGGAACCGCTCCATGAGCAGGCCGTGCCGCAGCGGGTCGAGGTCGCCGATGCCGAGCAGGTAGTTGACCAGGCTGCCCGCGCCCGACCCGCGGATCGCGCAGCGGATGCCGCGCTCCCGGATCAGCGCGGCGGCGTCCGCGACGGTGAGGAAGTACGGCGCGAGGCCCTTCCGGGCGATGACGCCGAGTTCGGCGTCGAGCCGGCCGGCGGCCTCGGCCGACCCTTCGAGCCCGCGCCGGGCCATCCCGTCCGCGCACCGGGCGACGAGCCGGGCGTACGGGTCGCCGTGCACGGCCGGCAGGTGGACGTCGTCCATCCCGAGATCGCGGCCGGGGTCGAGCACGCACCGCTCGGACAGCCTCCGGGTCGCCGCGAGCAGCGCCTCGGCCTCCTCGGGGCCGCAGGCCAGCTCGGCGGCGCGGCGCATCTCCGGGACCGACTTCAGGTAGGCGTGCCCGGTGTGGTCGTCCAGGTGCCGCCGGTCCAGCGGGACGAGCTTGCGCGTGACGTCCAGCACCTGCGCGACCGGGTGATCGGCCGGCTCCAGGTACCGGACGGCGTTGCCGAGCACGGCGGGCACGCCGGCGTCCCGGGCGAGCGCCAGCATCCGCGCGGCGCGCGGCCCGTCGCCCCTGCCGTGGTGGTTCACGATCTCGACGGCGGTCTCGGCGGTCGCGCGCCAGGCGTCCAGCCGCGCCGCCGCGGCGTCCGGGCGCCGGCCGGCGACGGCCCGCCCCACGTCGGACGCCGGGCCGAGCAGGACGATGAGCCCCTCGGCGTGCGCGCCGACCATCTCCCGCGTGACCACGGGGTTCCCGCGCCCGCCCGCCGCGTGCGCCGCAGACACCAGCCGGCACAGCGACCGCCACCCGGCCCGCCCCTCGGCGAGCACCACGATCCGCTCCTCCCCGGTGGAGACGACCCGCAGGTCGGCGCCGACCACGGCGCCGAGGCCCGCGTCCGCGCAGGACCGGACGTGGCGGACGGCCCCGTACAGCCCGTCCCGGTCGGTCAGCGCGAGCGTCTCCATGCCGAGGTCCGCCGCGCGCTCGGCCAGCGCCGCGGGCGAGGCGGTGCCGTGGCGGAGCGAATAGCCCGAAGCGACATGAATGTGCACGTCAATCCCATACCCGCGAGAGCAGCCAGCTGTCGGCGGCCACGTCATGGCGCAGCTCGTAGACGCCGATCTCCCGGTCCGGGGTCGCCTCGACCCGCCAGAACTCCCGCTCCCCGGTGGCCTCGCCGGCGGGCTCCTGCTCCCGCCACCAGTCACGGGTGGTGACCCAGTGCTCCAGCACCCGCCGCACGGCGTAGAGCCGGCCGCGCCAGACGAACCGGACCGGACGGCCGTCGGTCACCCAGACGTCCACCGGATCGCCGAACACGCGTGTCATCTGCCTCCCCCTCGCGCTCACCGCACGGGGGAAGGACATGCGGACGTTCGAACAAACGTTCGCCTCGGAGTCTAGGGAAGGGGCCGCCCCGGGAGCAAGGCGGGATCAGGTCAGGAGGCGGGTCAGTTGGTCGGCGGCCGCGCCCACGTCGGTGACGTCGGCCATGCCGCCGTCCGGCCACAGGTAGGACCAGCCGTCGGCCACGGGGGTCGCGACGACCATCAGCCGGCGCCGGGTCCGCGGGCCGTAGACGGCCAGCAGCGACTCCCCGGGGCCGGCGAACCGCCAGCCGAGGCCCCGGGCCTCGACCTCGCGCGCGAGCGCCGCGAGGTGGCGCCGGCGCATCTCGGGAATCTCCCGTTCACCGACTACAGACACTTCAGCCGCCCATCACGGTCCGAGCCGTCCCGATGACCTCGGGCGATCATCCGGCGACGAATGGTGACCGTCCCTCAGCATGACCCGAAAACCGCGGCTGCGCAGCGAGAATCCGCAGAGTGGGACGGCTGTTTCCCGTTACCGCGGGGATGGTTCCCGGGGAGGGGCGCGGCACGCCGCGTCCGGCCGCGCCAATCGCGGCGGCCGGGCACGGCGGCCGGGCACGGCGCGCGCGCGTTCCGGCGGGCGGAACCCGCCCGCATGCGGAGGGTCCGTCCGTGATAGAAGCCTCTAGGAAACGGGCACGCCACGCCCGCGCCAGCCAGATAGAAGGAGCGAGCCGATGAGCGCCGTCCCCGCCGGCGACCCGTCAGGCCATGTCCCAGCACCGGACCGCGCGCTGGCCGGGCTCCGCGAGCGCAAGAAGCAGCGGACGCGGCTCGCGCTCATCGACGCCGCCCTGGACCTGTTCACCGCCAAGGGCTACGAGGCCACGACGATCGACGAGATCGTGGCGGCGGTGGAGGTGTCGCAGCGGACGTTCTTCCGCTACTTCGCCACCAAGGAGGACGTCGTCACGAGCTTCCTGAGCGAGCACGACCAGGTGCTCGCCGAGGCGCTCGCGGGACGGCCGCCCGGGGAGCGGCCGTTCACCGCGCTGTTCGAGTCGCTGCGGGTGGTGCTGCGGACGATCGCCGAGAGCGACCCCGCCGAGGGCGCCCGGTTCCGCCGCGTCCGGAAGGTGATCGAGTCGACGCCGTCGCTGATGGCCGCGCAGATGGCGCGCTACTCGGCGTCGGCGGAGTCGCTCGCCGACCAGATCGCGCGGCGGGAGGGCGTCGACGTGGAGCACGATCTGCGGCCGCGGATCGTCGTCGCGTTCTACCTCGCGACGGTGAAGGTCGCGTTCGAGGAGTGCGCCCGGCGCGACATCTGGGACGCCGGGACGGTCGCGGCCCGGGTCGAGGAGGCCGTCGCGCTCGCCGGCCGGACGATGCGCGACTGGGTATGACCGCCCGGCGGCGGGACCGGGGGAACAACCGGCGGAGGCGGCGGGTTTCGCAGATCACCGACCACTGATCAGGAGGGCCGCACATGCGCGCGATCGTCATCACCCGGAACGGCGGACCCGAGGTCCTGGAGCCCGCGGAGCGCCCCGCCCCGGAGCCCGGCCCCGGCGAGGTGCTGATCGACGTGGCCGCGGCCGGCGTCAACTTCATCGACGTGTACTACCGGAAGGGCGCGTACGCGCAGGAGCTCCCGTACACGCCGGGCGTGGAGGCGGCGGGGACGGTCGCGGCGGTCGGCGACGGCGTCCGGGAGTTCTCCGCCGGCGACCGTGTGGCCTGGGCCAACGTGCAGGGCGCGTACGCGGAGAAGGCCGTCGTCCCGGCGGACGTGGTCGTCCCCGTCCCGGACGGCGTCACGCTGGAGGACGCGGCGGCCTCGCTGCTGCAGGGCATGACGGCGCACTACCTGACCCGGTCGACGTATCCGGTCCGGGAGGGCGACACCGTCCTCGTGCACGCGGCGGCGGGCGGGATGGGCCTGCTGCTCACCCAGGCGGCCAAGGCGCTCGGCGCCCGCGTCATCGGCACGGCGTCCACCCCGGAGAAGGAGCGGCTCGCCAAGGACGCGGGCGCGGACGTCACCATGGGCTACGACGGTTTCGCCGACCGGGTCAGGGAGCTGACCGGCGGCGAGGGCGTCGCCGCCGTGTACGACGGCGTCGGGGCGCCCACGTTCGACGGGAGCCTGGCGAGCCTGCGGCGGCGCGGAACCCTGGCGCTGTACGGGGCGGCCGGGGGCGCGGTGGCGCCGTTCGACCCGCAGCGGCTCAACAAGGCCGGGTCGGTGTACCTGACACGGCCGACGCTCGCCCACTACGTGGCCGAGCGCGAGGAGCTGCTGGAGCGCGCCGCCGACGTCTACGGCTGGGTCGCGTCGGGCGCGGTGAACGTGCACGTCGGGCACCGGTACGACCTCGCCGAGGCCGCCTCCGCGCACGCCGACCTGGAGGCGCGGCGCAGCACCGGCAAGCTCCTGCTGATTCCCTGACCGGCCCTTGGCGCTCCCCTGACTCCCTTAGGCTGGGCCGGAAAGACGATCTTTCCGAGGAGCACCGCCCCCCATGACGACGACCGCCGCCGGACCGCTGGAGCAGGACGAACCCCGCGTCCTCGGCCCCTACCGCCTGCTCGGGCGGCTCGGCCGCGGCGGCATGGGCACGGTCTACCTGGGCGCCGAGCCCGACGGGCGGCGGGTCGCGGTGAAGGTCGTCAACCGGGACCTCGCCGGGGAGCCCGCGTTCCTGGAGCGGTTCCGCCGCGAGGTGACCGCCGCGCGGCGCGTCCACCGGTTCTGCACGGCGCCGGTGATCGACGCCGAGCTCGACCAGGACCCGCCCTACATCGTCACGGAGTACATCGACGGGCCGAGCCTGGAGAAGGCCGTCGCCGAGCGGGGCCCGCTGCCCGGCTCCGACCTGGAGGGCCTCGCGGTCGGCGTCGCGACCGCGCTCGCCGCCATCCACGGCGCCGGGATCGTCCACCGCGACCTCAAACCGGCCAACGTGCTGCTGTCGTCCACCGGCCCCCGCGTCATCGACTTCGGCATCGCGCGGGCGCTCGACGCCCCCGACGGGCCGACCCGCACCGGCCAGTTCGTCGGAACCCCGTCCTATATCGCCCCTGAGGTCCTGCGCGGCGAGCCGGTCGAGCAGGCGTCGGACGTGTTCGCGTGGGGCTGCGTCGTCGCCTACGCCGGGACGGGCCGCCCCCCGTTCCAGGGCCGGACGGTCGCGGAGACGTTCCACCGCATCGGCCACGAGGACCCCGACCTCACCGGCCTCGACCCGCGGCTGCGCGAGATCGCCGCCGCCGCGCTCAGCAAGGAGCCGGCGGCGCGCCCGATGGCGCGGCAGCTCCTGACCCGGCTCGTCGGGCAGGAGAAGGCCGACCCGGAGCGCGCCGCCGAGACGATCTCGATGTCGTGGCGGGGCCCGGATCCGGCCCCGGCCCCCGCCCCGGTGCCGGAGCCCGCGCCCGCCGCCCCGCCCGTGCCGGACGCGGAGGTCCCGCGGCCGCGTCCCGTCCCGGCGGCCGAACCCGTCCCGGCGCGGGAGCCGGAGCCGGACGGGGAGCCGGCTGTCACGGTCGACCTGCCGTTCCCGGCCGCGTGGCGGGGGCCGAGGCGCTGGTTCACCCTGCTCAGGGGCCTGCTGGTCATCCCGCACCTGGTCGTGATGCTGGTCATGTACGCGCTGCTGGTGGTCGTGATGGTGGGCAGCTGGCTGGTGATCCCCTTCACCGGCCGCTACCCGCGCCCGCTGTACGGGCTGGTCGTCGGCTGCCAGCGCTGGTCGAACCGCGTCGTGGCGTACGCGTTCGGGCTCACCGGCGAGAAGCTGCCGCCGTTCCGCACCCTCCCCCGCGCCCGCCGGACCTCCCACTAAGGTTCTACGGACAACTCCCCCGATTCCCCTTCAGGATCGATCACGATGACCACGCACGCAGGAGAGAACGGCGAGGCCCTGCGCCCCGAGGACCCCGCGGAACTCGGCCCCTACCGGCTGATCGGCCGGCTCGGCCGGGGCGGTATGGGCACCGTCTACCTCGGCGAGGACACCGCCGGGCGCCGCGTCGCGGTGAAGGTGATCAACCGGGAGCTGGCCGGGGAGGGCGCGTTCCGGGAGCGGTTCCGGCGCGAGGTGACGGCGGCGCGGCAGGTCCGCCGGTTCTGCACGGCCCCGGTGATGGACGCCGAGCTCGACCACGACCCGCTGTACGTCGTCACCGAGTACATCGAGGGCCCGAGCCTGGAGAGCGCCGTCGCCGATCGGGGCCCGCTGCCCGGCTCCGACCTGGAGGGCCTCGCGGTCGGCGTCGCGACCGCGCTCGCCGCCATCCACGGCGCCGGGATCGTCCACCGCGACCTCAAACCGGCCAACGTGCTGCTGTCGTCCACCGGGCCCCGCGTCATCGACTTCGGCATCGCGCGGGCCCTGGACGCCTCCGACGGGCCGACCCGCACCGGCCAGTTCGTCGGGACGCCGAACTACCTGCCGCCCGAGCTGCTGCGCGGCGAGCAGGTGTCCCCCGCGTCCGACGTGTTCTCGTGGGGGTGCGTCGTCGCCTACGCCGGGACGGGGTCCGCGCCGTTCGCGGGCAGCACCGTCCCGGAGATCTTCTACCGGGTCGTCCACGAGGAGCCGAAGCTGGACGGGCTCGACCCCGGCCTGCGGGACGTCGTCGCCGCCGCCCTCGACAAGGACCCGCGGCGCCGGCCGACCGTCCAGGAGGTGCTCGGGCGGCTCGTCGGCAACGGGACGACGGACCCGGCGACGCTCGCCGAGACCGTCCAGGCGGGCTGGCATGGGCCGTCCGGGCCGTCCGGGCCCGGCGGCGGGCCCGCCGGGGCGGGCACGCAGGCGTCCGCCGTGCCCGCCGCCTTCCAGCAGCCGAACGGCATGCACGGCGCCGACGTCACCCGGCGCGACGCGCGTCCCGGCTCCGGGTCGGGCGGCGGCCTGCCCGGCCGGGCGCTGGCGATCGGCGGCGCGGCCGTCGCCGCGGTGGTGGTGCTCGCCGTCCTCGGGTTCACCCTCCTGCGGTCGGACGGCCCGCCCGACGACCTGGCGACCGCGTTCAGCGACGCCTTCTCCAGCCCCGACTCCGGCTGGGGCGACATCTACGACAAGACCTACGGGTACGCGGACGGCAAGTACCGCATGCAGACCAGCGGCACCATCGGGGCGGTCACCCGCTGGGTGCCGAAGGACAAGGCCGAGGACTTCCCCGACCCGATGCTCGCGACCGTCACGGTCTCGGTCGAGCAGGGCCCCGCCGACGGCGCGTTCGGGCTGATCTGCCGGGGCAACGAGGACGCCAAGAAGCAGTACGTGTTCCTCGTCCGCCACGACGGCAAGGGCGCCGTCCTCCGCAAGGTCAACGGGGACGTCGGCACGAAGGACCTCGCCGTCCCCGACTCCGTCCCCGGGTTCGACTCCGACGGGCCGAACAAGGTCCAGATCGCCTGCGAGGGGCAGGAGGAGGACGGCCCGAAGGTGCGGCTGCGGCTCTGGGTGAACGGCGAGAAGGTCATCGACGAGACCGACACCGACCAGCCGCTGCCGAACGGCTGGGTCGGCCTGCAGACCGAGCGGGGCGGGAACAAGGCCGAGCAGATCGTCGCCGACTTCGACGACTTCGACATGTCGAAGATCCTGAGCTAGCCCCCGGCCCGGCCGCTCTCGGCCGGGAGGTAGCCGTTCGTCCAGCGGGCGAGCTCCTCGAACACCCGCGTGCGGACCGGTTCGGGGGACAGCACCAGGTCGTGCAGGCCCCCGTCGATCCGGACGAGCGTGACGTGCCGTCCGATCCGGGGCGCGTACCGGGCCATATGCTCGACGTCCAGGACGGCGTCGGCGCCCGTCACGTCCAGCACCTTGCGGGTCGGGCGGACGCTGCGCGTCGACGCCATGACGAGGACCGGCACGTCGACGTCCAGGCCCCGGTGCAGGCGGAGCTGCCCCCGCCGGACGGCCGCGAGCCACGCCGCCCGCACCGGGAACCCGAGGAGCGGCTTCCAGGCGAGGTCGAAGTCCCATTCGCCCTCGTGCTCGCGGTGCAGGCTGCGCGGGTACCGGTCCGACACGCCCGCCGGCAGCTTCGCCTTCGGGAACCGGGAGCGCAGCGCCCGCGCCAGCCCGGCGCCGGCCTTGCGCATGACGAGCGGCTCGGCGAGGTCGAAGAACGGGCTGTTGAGGAACAGGCCGTCGACCAGGCCCCGGCCCTTCACCCGGTCGGCCCAGAGGGCGGCGATCAGGCCGCCGGTGGAGTGGCCGTTCAGCAGGAGCGTGTCGTGGCCGTCCACGTCCCGGACGATCCGGACGGCCTCGCCGATCTCCGGGAAGTAGTCCGAGAGGCTCTCGATGTAGTTCGGGGTCTGGTGCGGGCGCAGCGAACGCCCGTACTTGCGCAGGTCGAGCGCGTAGAAGTCGAAGCCGAGGTCCACGTAGAAGTCGGCCAGGTGCTTCTGGAAGAAGTAGTCGATGAACCCGTGCAGGTACAGGACCGCCCTGCGCGACGGGTCCGGGCGCCGGCGGCGCACGAGCGTCGCCACGACCTCGCCCTCGGCGTCCCGGCCCATCGGCAGGTCGATCGCCTCGTACTCTGGGCCGAGCACGTCATCCGTAACGTCCACGCTTCCTCCCGAACCCGGCCGCCGTTCCCGGCGTCCAAGCGTACGGGCGCGCCGCCCAGACGGGGACCGGCCACCCCGTCCGCGCGTCCGAAAACTGAAACGATGACTCCTCCGCTCCGGGAGACGCCATGCAGGCCCCCCTTCGTGACCGTGACCCGCGGCAGCTCGGCCCGTACCGGTTGACCGCGCGCCTCGGGCGCGGCGGCATGGGCACCGTGTTCCTCGGCGCGGACGGCGCCGGGCGGCAGGTCGCGGTCAAGGTCATCAATCCCGAGCTGGCCGACGACGAGACGTTCCACGAGCGGTTCCGCCGGGAGGTGACGGCCGCGCGGCAGGTCCGGCGGTTCTGCACGGCCTCGGTGCTGGACGCCCGGCTGGACGGCGACCCCCTCTACGTGGTGACCGAGTACGTCGCCGGCTCCTCGCTCGACGAGGCCGTCAAGGAGGGCGGGCCACTGCGCGGCGGCGACCTGGAGGCCCTCGCGGTCAACATCGCGACCGCGCTGAGCGCCATCCACGCCGCCGGGATCGTGCACCGCGACCTCAAGCCGTCCAACGTGCTGCTGTCCCCGACCGGGCCGCGCGTCATCGACTTCGGCATCGCGCGGGCGCTGGACGCCACCGACGGGCCGACCAGAACCGGCCAGTTCGTCGGCACGCCCGCCTACATCGCGCCGGAGCTGATGCGGGGCGAGGAGATGACCCCGGCGGCGGACGTGTTCTCCTGGGGGTGCGTCGTCGCCTACGCGGGCACGGGACGCTCCCCGTTCGGCGGCGGGGCCGCCCTGGAGGCGATCAACCGGGTGATGTCCGCCGAACCCGACCTGGAGGGCCTCGACCCGGCGGTGCGGGACCTGGTGGAGCGGTCGCTCGCCAAGGACCCGGCGGGACGTCCGGCGGTGAAGCAGCTGATCCAGGCGCTGACCGGCGAGGACGAGCCGCGCGAGACCCCGCCCGCCGGGCTTCCGGCCGCAGGAGCGGCGTCCGCGGAGCCGCCGGCCGCGGAGCCGCCGGCCGGGGAAGCGCCGGCCGGGGAAGCGCCGAACGGGGAAGCGCCCGCGATGCCGCCGCCGGGCACGCTGCCGCTGCCTCCGCCGGAGCCGCTGACCGCCGTCGACTCCGTCCCGCCCACGCATCCGGCGGGCGCGCCGCCGGCGTCCCCGGTGCCCGGGCTGCCGCAGCGAGGGCCGCGGGAGCCGCGCCACGTGCTCATCGTCATGGCCGTGATCTTCGCCGTCATGGCCGGTGGCATCGGCTTTCGCCTCCTGGCGAACGGGAGCGGGAAGCCGGACGACTCCGCGACCACGGCGGCCGCCCACCTCGGCGAGCGTCCCCCGGACGTCAAGGACAAGGTCTTCGACGACAAGTTCAGCGACGAGACCTCCGGCTGGAAGACCGCCACCACGCCCACCTGGGACGCCTCCTACCGCGACCGCAAGTACGAACTCCACGTGCTGCCGACGACGACGCACACGATCGTCGACGCGCCCGTGGCTGACGTCCCCGACTCCCAGCTCATGGAGGTCAAGGTCGACTCCAACGAGGCCGGCGGCGAAGCGGGGGTGTTCTGCCGCGGGCAGAGCGGCGGCTTCGCGTTCCTCCTGCGCGCGGACGGGGTGGCCCGCATCGCCAGGCTGGACGGCGGTCAGGTGAAGGGCGGGCTTGCGGTCGGCAAGGCCACCGACCTCGACGACGGCGACAACCGGATCCAGGCCGCGTGCGTCAAGCGGAGCGGATCGGCGATCGACCTGGCCATGTGGGTGAACGGCGAGCGGGTGGTGTCGTCCGCGTCCACGCCGGCGGCGGGCGGCGAGTCCGGTCCGAGCGGCCTGCTCGTCGTGCGTCCCGAAGGCGCCGCCGGGTGGCCCGAGGCGGTGTTCGACAACTTCTCGCTCTGCTCCGTCTGAGCCCGGGGCGGGGTCAGTCCTTGCGGCCGGTCGCGGCGACGGTCACGCCGAGGCCGATCATCATCAGGCCGCCGGTGCCGCCGATCGCGGCGAGGCGGCGCGGCGAGCTCGCGAACCAGGCGCGGGCCGTCCCGGCGGCGATGCCCCACACGCTGTCGCTGAGCAGCGCGATGACCGCGAAGATCACCCCGAACACCATCATCTGCACGGCGGCGTGGCCGTGCTCGCGGACCACGAACTGCGGCAGGACGGCCGCGAAGAACACCGTCGTCTTCGGGTTCGTGACGCCGACGACGAAGCCCTGGAGGAGCGCGCGTCCGCCCGTCCCGTCCGCCTCGTCCGCGCCGACCGCCTCCTGCAGCGAGCGCCGGTGCCGGATGGCCTGCACCCCCAGATAGACGATGTAGACCGCGCCGACGATCTTCAACGCGGTGAACACGACCACCGACCGCTCCACGACCGACCCGATGCCGACCGCGACGGCCGCCGTCAGCACGAGCGCGGCGAGCACCCCGCCCACGACACCGGCGAGCGCGGTGCGGCGCCCGTGCGCCAGCGCCCGTCCCACGACGAACAGCACGGACGGACCCGGGATGATGATGATCGCGAACGCCATCACCGAGAATGCCAGCACCTGATGCAGCGAAACCATGGCCGCACACTACGCAGCATGGACGACACGTCCCACTGAATATCTCGCCGCCGCCGCGCCGTTCCGGTGTCCGGGGGCGGACGGCGCGACGATCGTGACTTAGACCACGATCTCTGCCAAAGTCTGGATCATGACCGCCCCTGCGTCCGAGGCGTCGCGGCCTGTCGAGACCTCGTCCGACGCGCCGGTGATGGCCTGGCGGCCGCTACTGCTGATGGCGGGCGCGCTCGGCGTGCTGCTGCTGGCCCTCAGCGCGCGCTACGGCTACCACCGCGACGAGCTGTACTTCCGGGTGGCCGGACGGCATCTGGCCTGGGGGTATCCCGACCAACCGCCGCTGCTGCCGCTGATCGCGCGGGCGGTCACGGCGGTCTTCGGCGACTCGCTCGTCGCGCTGCGCGTCCCGGCCGCACTGTTCTCCTCCGCCGGCGTGATCGTCGCCGCGCTGACGGCGCGCGAGATGGGCGGCGGGCGGCGCGCGCAGCTCCTGACGGCCGCGTCCTACACGGTGTGCCCCTTCGCCGTGGCGATCGGGCACACGTTCTACACGGCGACCCTCGACCTGCTGCTGTCGACGGGGATCGTGTGGCTTACCGTCCGGTGGGTGCGGACCCGCGACCAGCGGCTGCTCCTCGCCGTCGGCGCCGTGGCGGCGCTGGCGCTGAACGTGAAGTACCTGGCGGCGTTCCTGCTGGCCGCGCTGGTGGCCGGGCTGCTGGTGTCGGGGCCGCGCGAGCTCCTGCGGCGTCCGATGCTCGCGGCCGGGGTGCTCGTCGCCGTCCTGGCGGTCGTCCCCGGGCTGGTGTGGCAGGCGCGGCACGGCTGGCCGCAGCTCGACATGGCGAGCGCGATCGCCGACAAGGGGGACTTCGCCGGACGGCCCGGATTCCTCCCGTTCCAGCTCATCCTGACCGGCGTGTTCACGTCCTGGCTGTGGATCTACGGGCTGTGGCGGACGTACCGGTCGGACGGCCTGCGCACGTTCCGGTTCCTCGGGCACGCGTACCTGCTGCTGAACGTCCTGTTCCTGATCACCGCCGGCAAGCCGTACTACCTGAGCGGGCTGTGGGCGGCGCTCTGGGCCGCCGGGGCCGTCGAGGTCGAGCGGAACGGCGCGCCGCGCGGTTTCGGGTGGCTCACGTCCGTCCCGGTGTACGTGATCACCGGGATCACGACCGTGCTGCTGACGCTGCCCGTCTACCCGGTGCAGTGGCTGGCCGACACGCCGCAACCGGTGATCAACGCGGACGCGGCCGAGACGGTCGGCTGGCCGCGCTTCGCCGCACAGGTCGCCGGCGTCTACCGGGCGCTGCCGCCGGACGAGCGGGCCGCGGCGACGATCGTCGTCGGCAACTACGGCGAGGCCGGGGCGCTCGACAAGTACGGGCCCGGCCTCGGCCTGCCCCGCGCCTACAGCGGCCACAACGGCTACTGGTACTTCGGGCGCCCGCCGGACACGGGCGGCCCCACCATCGTGGTCGGCCCGGACACCGTCGCCGAGGGCGCCGGGCTGCGGCGGTTCTGGTCGGACGTGCGTCCGGTGGCGCGCATCGACAACGGCGTCGGCCTCGACAACCAGGAACAGGGCAAACCGGTCTGGGTGTGCCGGGGGCGGCGCGCGTCGTGGACGCAGCTGTGGCCCGAGTTCAAGCAGCTGTCGTGACCGTCACGCGGCGAGGACGTCCCAGACGCCGGCGCGCCGCACCATCAGGTTGTGCGTGAGCAGGCTCGCCGCCGGGACGTCCCAGCCGGGGTCGGTGTTGTCGCGGTCCTCGGCCCACACCTGCGCGACCGCCCAGCGCAGCTTGTCGACGCCGTCGGGGTGGCCGGTACCGGACGCCACGAACACGTCCCGCGCGGGCGCCGCCACGACGAGGTCGCCGTCGACGTCCTGCGCCAGCTTCTCCAGGAACCCCTCGTCGAGCAGCAGGCCCGACTCCAGGCTGCCGCGCCCGGGCGCGCCGCCGAGCGACACCGTCACCGCGCGGACGTCCGGATACCAGCTGAGGCTCAGCTCCGGCCGCAGGTCGCGCAGGTTGATCACCGCGCGGCGGCGCAGCTCGCCCGGCGCCACGTTCAGCTCGGCGCAGTGCCGGCGCGCCACCTGCTCGTGGCGGTGCCCGGACGGGACGCCCTCGTCGGCGGTCTCCAGCGCGTAGGTGACGTACAGGTCGCCGGCGAACGGGTCGCGGATCGGCTCCTCGTCGGCGGGCAGCGGGAACTCCAGCTGGACCTCCGCCGGTACCCGCGCCTTCATCAGCGGGACGATCAGACTGGACCGCGGGTCGGTCACGGGACGTTCCTCCTGGTACCTGGTGCGGCCTGAGTGGATCACCTTACCGCCGCGGCGGGCGGTTCCGGAGCGCCACCGGGAGGCACGACGGGCAGCCCGGCGGGCGCGCCCTTCTCGATGATCCGCCACAGGGCGCCGGTGTCCATGTGCTCTTCGACGAGGTCGCCGAGCGCGTCGAGAGTGGCCTCTCTGAGCCGCTGGAACGACACGTCGGGGGCGGGGGTGAAATCCCTTCGGGCATGCTGGGCCACGTCCTTGAGGAAGGCCCTTCTGAACGCGTCGTTCTCCATGGCGCCATGCCAGGTCGTGCCCCAGACGGCGCCTTTTCGGCAGCCGTCCAGGAATGGCTCGCCGTGTGCGGTGACGACGCCGTGGTGAATCTCGTAGGCGTGGACGTCCTCGCCGTAGGCTTCGCCGATGGGACGCCCGAGGATCTTCTCTTCCCCGAATTCGACTCTCGCCGGTAGAAGGCCGAGGCCGTGCACCGTTCCCCTTTGGGACTCGATGTGGTCGACGATCTCCTCGGCGAGCATCTGGTAGCCGCCGCAGATGCCGAGCACAGGGCGCCCTTCTCTGGCCCGTTTCCGGATTTCGTCGGCCATTCCCCTGCCGCGCAGCCATTCGAGATCGCTCACCGTGGCCCTGGTACCCGGAAGGACGACGAGATCGGCCTCCGCGAGGTCGCCGACGCTGGCCGCGTACCGGACGATGACGCCCGGCTCGCATGCCAGGGCGTCCAGGTCGGTGAAGTTCGAGATGCGCGGGAACCGGACGACGGCGATCCGGAGCGCCTCTTTCCCGTAGGGGCCCTTGGCATCGGGTCGGGGGGCGTCCAGCGCGAGGGTGTCCTCGCTGTCGAGATACAGGCCGAGTTTCCAGGGCAGAACGCCCAGCGTCGGCCGCCCGGTGAGCGCTTCAAGCTGTTCGAGCCCCGGCTTCAGCAACTCATACGCGCCTCGGAACTTATTGATGACGAACCCCGCGATGAGAGCCTGGTCTGCCTCCTCCAGCAGTGCGACCGTCCCGTACAGGGACGCGAAGACGCCACCCCGGTCGATGTCGCCGACGACCACGACCGGCAGGTCGGCCGCCCGCGCCAGGCCCATGTTCACGATGTCGCCACCGCGCAGATTGATCTCGGCCGGGCTCCCCGCGCCCTCGCAGACCACGACGTCGTACTCGGCCCGCAACTCCTCAAGGCTTTCGAGCACGACGGCCTTGAGCCTTTCCTTATGCCTGCCGTACTCCAGCGCGTCGACCTCCGCGACGGGCCGCCCCAGTACCACGACCTGACTGCGCCGATCGCTTCCCGGCTTCAGCAGCACGGGATTCATCACGGCACGCGGCTCGACGCCCGCCGCCTGAGCCTGCATGTACTGCGCCCGTCCGATCTCCGCCCCGTCACTCGTCACCATCGAATTCAGCGACATGTTCTGGGCCTTGAACGGCGCGACCTTCACACCTTGCCTGGCCAGCCAGCGGCACAATCCCGCCGTGACGACGCTTTTACCGGCGTCCGACGTCGTCCCGGCCACGAGCAGCCCGCTCACCGCAGCACCCCGATCACCACGGCCGCAGCGAATGTCACCGCCGCCGAAAGTCTGACGGCCCTCCTGATGTCGTTCACCTCGGGCACCCTGCCGTCCCCCATCTCGGGACGCCGTTCAACACGTCCCCCATAGGCATTGACACCGCCCAGCCGCACATCGAGCGCACCCGCGAAGGCCGCCTCGACCTGCCCGGCATTGGGACTCGGATGCTTCTTCCCGTCCCGCCTGAGCACCCGCCAAGCCCCGGGCCCCCCGCAGGCCACGACCAGCCCCGCAGTCACCCGAGCCGGAATCCAATTGGCGAAATCGTCCAACCTCGCCGCCGCCCACCCGAACCGCTCATATCGCGGACTCCGGTACCCGACCATCGCGTCCAGCGTATTGATGGCCCGATACATCAGCAGCCCCGGAATGCCCGCCACCGCTCCCCAGACCAACGGGGCCACCGACGCGTCCGAAGTGTTCTCCGCAACGGACTCCACAACCGCCCTGCTCAACCCTGGCGCATCCATCCCCTCGGGATCCCGTGCGCACAAATGGGAAAGGCGCGCCCTCGCGGCCTCCAGATCACCCTGCTCCAGCACACGCGCCATGACGAGCCCTTCACGTCCCAAGGACGTCCCGCCGAGTACAGCCCAGGTAGCCACCGCAGTGGCAAGCCCGTGCACACCGAACCGTCGGCTCACCCGCTCCAGCACAACGCCAACAGCCCCCGCGCCCCCCACAAGCACCCCGGCATAGACAACCCCGCGCCACCGTGAATCCCCATAGACCGAACCCTCGACGACCGAAGCGACACGCCCGAACCCCGCAACCGGATGCCACCGCCTCGGATCCCCCAGCAGGGCGTCGAGCACGACACCGCCCACAAGCCCCTCAGCAGAGCCGCGCATCGAGTTCATCCCAGTGCCCCTCCAGCCAGTCCTGCGCGCGGCGGATCCGTGGCCCGGCGCCGCCGTCCCAGATCCGCGCCCACCCGCCACCGCGCTGCGCCCTGGCCCGCATGGCCCGGTACGACCGCTCGAACCGCACCCGCGCCGCCGGCAGCACATCCCGCCGCAACTCCCGCGCCAACCCGTACGCGTCACAGAAGATCTTGATCCTTCGCCCGACATCGGCCCCGTACAACAGGGCATCCCGGTCGGCCGGATCCTCGATCGGCGCCCAATGCCGCAACGCGGTGACAACATCGAACAACCGCGTAGTGGGCCGAGCCAGATCGAAATCGATCAAAGCCGCCGGCGCCCCACCCCGGAAGACCACGTTCTCCGGTGTGACATCGCAGTGCCCAACGATCTCGGGTTCCCCGTCCAAATTGGAGAGGTCCCGATCCCACCCGACACCCGGCACACCATACGAGGCCACAGCATCGTGGTAGCGCCGCAGCAGCCGCCCGACACCCCGCAGCGCGTCCTCCGAAACGACATACGCCGCCAGCGGCCGGTGCGGCACCTCCCCCGGCACCCAGCTGAGCACCTCGCGCCCGCGCTCATCGACACCGAGCACCCGCGGCGCCCCGTCGAACCCCACCGCCTCCAGATGCCGCAGCACCCCGTGCACAGCCGGACTATGCGCCCCGACCGGCCTCCGCACCGTCTCCCCGACCCGCACCACGCCCTCCGACACGTCCCCACCGGAGAGCGGCACCTCAACGTCCACAGCCACAGCACCCAAAGATAGATCCCGAAGCACACCCCCACGTCCCGCGTGTGACGTCGTTATAGATGTGGAGCTGAGGGACCCGCGCCCTTACACTATGTCCCGGCGTCCCGCCGGGCCGCCGGGCGCCCGTAGCTCAGCTGGACAGAGCATCGGACTTCTAATCCGACGGTCGCGGGTTCGAATCCTGCCGGGCGCGCCATCTTGACCAGCCGATCAAGGCCCTGACCTGCGAGCACGTCTTTCGCGCCGGTTCGGCCGGATGCAGCCGAACGCAGCCGCGCGGCACTGTTCCCGGAATATACGCGGAATGACTCGGGCCGCGTTTGCCCAGGTCAGCACGCAAGACAAGAGAGGCCCCGGAACGCTCCGGAGCCCCTCCCGCAGTTGTCGATCATGCCGCCAACGCGTCCTCGATGCGCTGGTTGGCGACGTCCCGTTGGCCATCTATGCACTTAGCGTAAACACGCAACATCACGTCCACCCCATGGCCAGCGCGTTCGGCCGCCTCAGGCGCATGGACGCCAGCGTTGACCCAGAGCGACACCGCCGCATGGCGAAGGTCATACGGCCGCGCGGCCAACGGGGACTCGACCTGATCGGGAGTCAGCGCCAGGGCGCGAGCCTGTTTCCAGACTTGCGCGTAGGCCGAGCCGGAGAACGACCGGCCGCCACTGGTGACGAACAACCGCCCGTCCTTGGCCGTCCCGAAGGCGTCAAGGGGCGGCGGCGCTTGGGCCGCTGCGCGGCCCCGCGCCAGGCCGCCCGGAGCGTGCGGCGTGGGCGCCGGTCACCGGACGGCCGCGCCGGGCCGCGCATCGCGACGCTTCCGCCCCGTCCGCCAGCCGCCGGCGGTCACTGGGGCGCGCCCCCGCCTTCCCCGTCCACTCAGCGATCAGAGTCGTTGCGGTTCCTGACATGGCGCACTGCGTCACTCGCTGCTCCCACCACGGTTCCCACGACGGCACCCATAAGACCGGTGCCGATCGCGCTGTCACCGGGTTCGTAGCTGTTCCCCAGGTATCCCCACACCGCCCCCAAAGTCGCGCCGGCAAGGAGCCCGAACAGCCATCCCCACTTCGCTCGCATAGGACAGCTCCTGCACACCGACGTCAAAGTCCCCTGTGAGCCTTCAGGCCCCACCGCACGTTGTCGAGCCCGGAACGCTAAAGCGCACAGTCCGAAACCGGCCGCCGCTTGACGAACTTGCAAGCAGGCCTGGAAAGGTGCGGGGCTCCCCCGACCCAATGTGTTGAGGATGGCGGCGGCCGGAACCCGTCAAGGGCGCCCTACGGGCGTCACTACGTCATGGCTGCGCCACCCTTGACAGAACCTGTCCGCCGCTAGGTAGGAAGCCCGTTCAGCTCGTACAGCGCGCGTCCGTGGAAGCCGTCCCAGCGGTACGTCACACCCGGCCTTCCCAGCCCGGCGGCGTGTAGCGAACGAAGCTCTCTTCCCTGCCCTGCAGGGCGTCCTGCACCGCCTCTTCGTAGCCGGGACGGCCGTAGGCGATGGCACGTAGGCGCCACTGCCGAAGGAGGGTTTGGACCTGCTTGAAGCGCACCAAGTCGTGAGCGGCGTCGAGTGCCTCGTCATACTCGGCCCGGAACTGGTCGCGATGCGCCGGCAGGAGCGCATCGAAGATCGCAGCCGGATCCTCGCCGGGATCGCGCGGCGCGGTCGGCTCCTCGGGCTGAGCAGTCATGGTGTCCAATCTACCTGTGAGCCGCAGGCCGCACGGAGACTCCCGCGGAGCAAGCGACGGCCTCCGAGCAAGATCCGGAGTAGGTACGGAATGATCTTGTGCGGAGCGCCGTCCCGCCGGAAAGTACGCGCAAGTCAACGAGGGTGCGGAGCGTCCGAAGATCCTCGGACTCTGATCCGACGGTCGCGGGTTCGAATCCTGCCGGGCGCGCCACCCAACCAGCCATGTGACGAAGCGGGCGCAACGGGTCCAGATTCGGCGGAGACGTACGCGTCGGCCCCGGCCACGCCAACACCAGAGAGCCCGTCTCGCCGACAGCACACCGCCTCCTGCCCCAGACCCGGCGTGGACGCCTGCCCCTGGAGGTCGTCCGGGTAGACGCACTGGCCGGGTTGCGCATCCCTGTCACACTGCTGGCCCGCGCCTCGGCCACCAGGTCCCGCCACTCCAAATCCGCCCTGGGACCGGCAGGGACGAGCGGACGCAGGGACGACCTACCCCCAAGCACAGTCGCGCCGCCCAGCACGACCACGCGGCAGCCGCCACGAGACCACGGTTCGCACAGCGACACGGCACCCCGCATAGCTACGACGAGTCATGCGGAGGGGGACCCGGTGTCGAGACGTGCGGCGGACCCGATCGTCGTCCCGGATTCATGGTGGGGGCGCCGCCCTTGTTCACATCAGTTAGGAATTTCATCCCCTCGTGTCCCACCTGGGCCTGACGCAGAGGGGCCAGGCAGCCGGCGACGGAATCGTCGCTGGAGGAGCCGGACTTTCCATCGGGAAACGCGTGGCTTCTCACGGTGCCGATGGCGGGCCGGGCGCGAGGGCGTGACGGCCGGCACCGCGCTGGTGCGGGTGGCGCCCGAGTGGGCCGGAGGTGGTCATGAGTGGTGGGCGATTGATGGCCGGGGAGCAGGATGGCGGTATCGCTTTCTAGCTGCAGGAGGGCTTTGTGGGGCGTCCGATCAGTTATGCGGAGGCGGTCAGGATGCTCGGGGAAAGCGAGAGCAAGCTGATCAATCTGCTCGACTGGCTGGCCGGGCTCGGGCTGGCCGGGGCCGGGCTGGATGTGCTGGGGGCCCGCGAGGAGGCGGTGCGGCTGGGGCACGCGCTCACCCGCGATCTCGGTGACCGGCTGCGGGGCCTGAACCGCCTGACCCGTACCGAGCGGCTGCGGGCGGCGCACACGATCATCGTCCTGGCGGCCTACTTCGAGACACTCGCGGACGTGCTGCCGCAGGTCAGACTGAAGCCGGGCGAGCAGGTCTCGCTCACCGGAGCCGTCGAGGACGTGGGACGCCGCGGTGTGGCCCATGCGTTGACGCGGGTGGAGCTGCCCACGCCTGGACCATCGCACACGCACGAGTCGATACGGCGCGAGCTGCTCGCGTACTACGGGCGGCTCGGCACGAGTCTGGTCGAGTTCGCCGCCGGGCTGCCCGGAGGGGCTGGTCTGGGGGAGGACGTCCGCGAACTGACCCCGGCCGTGCCTGAGCAGGCCCTGGCCAGGTACGAGGAGATGCTGCGCCGACTGGCGGTGGACTGCCCGGAGTTCGGCATCTGGATCGAGCACTGGGAAAGGCGCGCTGCCCAGAGCGAACTGGCGAGCGGGATGGCCGAGCTGGAGCGGCTGCTCGCGTCCATGACGGGCCGGTCCGGTGCGCCCCGGAGCGCGCTGTCCCGCTCTTACCAGGCATCCCTGCACCGGCCCATCACGGTGGGCGGCGACATCCCGTCCGGCCTGACGATCCCGACCCTGGAGCAGGGATACGTCGACCATCGCCTCCGCGCGGCGGTCATGGACGCCACGGCGCGTCCGAGCCACGACTCCTGGTGGACGGACATTCCGGTCTACGCCCAACCGAGCCGCTTCTTCGCCGGCTACCTGACCTCGCCGGAGGCGGTCGCGTCGCCGCTGCTGGTGCTCGGCCAGCCCGGGTCGGGCAAGTCGGTCCTCACCCGCGTTCTGGCCGCGCGCCTTCCGGCGGACGACTTCCTGCCCATCGTGGTCGAACTCCGGCAGGCGCCGACCGAGAACGATCTGCAGACCCGCATCGAGGACGCCGTCCGGCAGGCGACCGGCGAGCGGATGTCCTGGCCGCGCCTCGTCGAGGCCGGCGCCGGTGCGCTTCCCGTGGTCATCCTGGACGGTTTCGACGAACTGCTGCAGGCGACGGGCGTCACCCAGACCGACTTCCTGATGAAGGTGACGGCCTTCCAGGAGCGCGAGGCCGACCAGGGCCGCCCGGTCGCGGTCGTCGTGACCAGCCGGACGGCCGTGGTCGACCGCGCGAGGATTCCGCACGGTTCCGTCGTCGCGCGCCTGGAACCGTTCGACGACGCGCAGATCAGGACGTGGCTGGCGAACTGGCGCGAGCTCAACGAGCCCGCCCTGCGGCGACGCGGGCTGAGGTCCCTTTCGGACGAGGTGGCACTGGCGCATCGGGAACTGGCCGAGCAGCCGCTGCTGCTGCTGATGCTCGCCTTGTACGACGCAGACGGTAACGCCCTGCACCAGAGGTCGGCGGACTTCGACCGTACGGGCCTTTACGAGCGGCTCCTGCGGGAATTCGCCGGGCGCCAAATCCGCAAGCTGCTTCCCGACCTGGACGACGAAGGGCATGAGCGGGCGGTCGAGCAGGAACTGCTGCGGCTGTCGGTCGTCGGTTTCGCCATGTTCAACCGGCGCAGCCAGTGGGTCTCCGACACCGACCTGGACGCCGACCTCGCCGCGCTGCTCGCACCGGAGCGCGCTCAGTTCGGAGACGCCGGACTCCAGGCTCCCTTGTCGGCGGCGCAGATCGTGGTGGGGCGGTTCTTCTTCGTCCATGAGACGCAGGTGACCCGTGACGGGCGGCCGTTGCACACCTACGAGTTTCTGCACGCGACGTTCGGTGAATTCCTCATCGCCCGGCTCGTCGCCCGCATCCTCGGCAGCATGGCGGATCAGGCCGCCATGGCGACCGGGTCACCTCTGGCTCCGCAGATCAACGACGGCCTGCTCCATGCGCTCCTGTCCTTCGCGGGACTCACGGCCCGGGCGCCCATCATCGACTTCTTGGCGGACATGTTCGCCCAACTGGACCCGGCACGGCGAAAGGCGCTGACCGGGCTGCTGCTCGACCTCTACCGCCGGGCACTTCATCCGCGTCCCGGCTCCACGCATGATCAATACCGGCCGCGGCCGGCCACCGTCCCGGCGCGGCATGCGGCCTGGAGCATGAACCTCGTGGTCCTGGCGGTACTGGCCGCCGGCGAGCTCACCGGACGGGACCTCTTCCCGGAAGGGGACGCGGGCTTTCCCTGGCGCGTGCAAGCCACCCTGTGGCGATCCCAGCTCCATGGCGAGGAATGGGGCGGCCTCTGCAGGACCATCGCGCTTCATCACGAGTGGGACGGAAGCAGGCGCACCATTCGCATCACCCGCATGACCGGAGGTCACCAACCCGACTCGCCGGACCTGTACTGGGCGTACAACATCCCGCCAGAGCACGAGATGCGCGGCGACATTCTTTTTGATCCGGCGCACGAGCCTTTCCAAATTCGACTCAAGAGCAGCGTGTTCTGCAGTGCGACGGACGCCTTCATGCTCCATTCAATGGAGCCGTTCGTCAGGGCCTTCCCCACGATCGCCAACCTGGCCGCTCCCGGCGAACGCGCCGTCTCGGTGACCCATGCCCTCCTCGCCGCGCTGGTCGCCGGATTCCGCGACGAGCGGGACCCCGGCGCTTTTGCGGACCTCGCGCGAGTAGTCGTGACCGTGTCGGTGCTCCCCGCGAGGCAGGAGCGCGACCTCTACCTGAAGGCCGCGCTGGAGACCATCCTTTCCTCTCTTCACCGAGGGCTCGCCGCGTCAGAGGACCTGGCCGCGCTCGAAGGGCTGCGCCTTGACGATTCCCACGACGCGAAGGTCCGCGAACTGTTCGACCAGGTGAATGAACGACTCCACCGTTGAGTGCGCGCCCCTTTGCTACCTGACCGCGCGCTTGGGGAGTTTCCAGTTGGGGCGGGGGAAGTGGCAGGTGTAGCCGTTCGGGTACTTCTGCAGGTAGTCCTGGTGCTCGGGCTCGGCTTCCCAGAAGTCGCCGGCGGGGGTCACCTCGGTGACGACCTTGCCCGGCCACAGGCCGGACGCGTCGACGTCGGCGATGGTGTCCTCGGCGACCTTCCGCTGCTCGTCCGTGGTGTAGAAGATCGCGGAGCGGTAGCTCGTGCCGATGTCGTTGCCCTGCCGGTTCACGGTCGAGGGGTCGTGGATCTGGAAGAAGAACTCCAGCATGGCGCGGAAGTCGGTCTTCTCGGGGTCGTAGAGGACCTCGATGGTCTCGGCGTGGGTCCCATGGTTGCGGTAGGTCGCGTTGGGGACGTCGCCGCCGCTGTAGCCGACCCGTGTGGACACCACTCCGGGCTGGCGGCGGAACAGCTCCTCCATCCCCCAGAAGCATCCGCCCGCGAGCAGCGCTCTCTCGGTTGCCATGTCCTCTCCCCTCTGCTCGTCCGGGACGCCCGCACCAGCACGTGGCCCATGTCCTTGCGCTGATCAGACACCCCTAATCCGTCCAACCCCTGAACCCCCGCCCGGATTCCCGGCAGTCCGGCATCCCGCGGTGACGCTACAGGCTCGGTTCGCCGCCATGCTCCTGAGACAGATATCTCGGGACCGAGAGTGGCCATGGTGGGACCGGAGAACGGCAGGGTGTGCAGCCACCTTCGGCTGTCCGTTGAGCGGGGCCGGGGGAACCTTGCCGACGTATCCGTGGGGTATGCGTTCCTGTTCCTCTACGGTCTGGAGCGCCGGGTCCTTGTGGACCTTCAGCGGGACGACGGCGCGCGTGCGGCGGAACTTCCGCTGATCCGGGCCGAGGTCGAGCGGCTGCTGGGGCTCTTCGGGTCCGATGGCTCCTTCCGCGGCTACGCGACCGAGTTCTGCGCGCTGCTGGAAGCCGGCGCCGCCGCAGATGCCGAGGTGTGGGCCGGGCCTCCGCCGGAGGTCGATCGGGCCAGTCCCTCGCCGAGGTTGCGCATCGGGCTGGGCGAGTTCGCGCGCGCCGGACGGCCGATCCCCGCGGAATGGGCACTCCATTGGGTGTTGTCCCATCCGGGGTATTCGCCGAGGACGGCGGCCAAACGGTGCCCCGAGGAATTCGCGGCGCTTTTCGCGTTGCGCCACGAGGACCGTCACCTCGGGGGGCTTCACCTCAGGCCGACGGGGCCTCAGCTGGCCTTCTCCTATCGTCCGGCGAGCAGCGGGTTTCGTGGCGTCGCCGAGATGGCCGTGCCGGGCGTCCCGCACGATCGCCTACGCCGCCTGCAAACTCGACGTCGGCGCCACCTGGGCCGCCCTCCCGGACATCGCGGCCGCCGCCGAGGCCGGGGAGACCGCTCACCACACGCCGCCCGCTCCCGCCGTCCCGCACCGGCACGAGATCGGCGCACTCCCCTACGCGGTGATCGACGTCGAGACCACCGGCCTGGACACGCTGCACGACCGGATCGTCGAGATCGCCGTCCACCGGCTCCACGCGGACGGCAGCCCTGACCGGTCCTACAGCACCGTCCTCCACAACGACTCCGGTCCTGGTCCCACACATGTCCACGGCCTCACTGCCGGCGACCTGGCCGGCGCCCCCGCCTTCCCCGAGGTCGCCGGCGACATCGCCGAACTGCTCGACGGGGCCGTCCTCGTCGCGCACAGCGCGATGTTCGACAGCGCGATGCCGCGGAGACAGAGGGCGTCCCGCTTTCCCGAGCGCACTCCGCCGCCCACGACGCGCAGGCCACCGCGGCGCTCCTGCTCCGCTACCTCGGCCGGGCCGGCGAAGCGGGCCGCCACTACCTCGATGAGATCGGCGCGACCGGTGACCTGCCCGCACACGGGTGCGCCCCCTGGGCAGGCCCGAGCCCTGGAGCTCGACCCATCAGCACTGACGCGCGTCCACGAACGCCTCGCTACGGCCTGGGAGTCTCATCCGACCGAGCAGGCCCTGCTCCGCACCCTTGGCTCACCTGACCGGTAACCCGGTTCTGGGCCGGGTGTCGGTGATCTCCTCTACGGTCTTGTTCATGATCGACACGACGGGGATCGGTGAGGACGCGTTCGTCATGCCGGACGTGTGGCGGCGGGCCCGGCATCCGCGGCGGGATCGGGCGGGCGGGCCGGCGGCGCCCGTGCTCGGTGAAGACGCTGTCGGGCAGGTGCGCTCGATGGTGGACGCCGTCCGTGACGACATCGAGGTGATCCTCGGGCTTCCGGGCACCGAGGGTGATATCGCGGAGGCGGCTCGGGCTCACCTGCGCGGGGAGTCCGATGCGCTGGGGGCCGCTGCGGTTGCGTATGTCGTGGCGCCGCTGCAGGAGATGTCGGAGCGGTCCAAGCCCGAACATCTGCTCATCGACGCCATGGTCGCCGAGCACGGTGTCGCTTTCGCGGCCCGCGCCTACACGGAGTGGGCCGGGATCTATGTCGACAACCCGGCGATCGGCAACGCCACCGGACTGCCGGTGGCGAGGGGCCGCCGTGAACAACTGCGGTCGATGACGATTCGCCGCCAGCGTCCCGATGAGAAGTACTGCGACTGGTGGTTGCAGCGGGACAGCGGCCGGGCGCTGCGCGCCCGGCTCGCCGCGGCCTCCGACGAGGTCTACGCGGAGGCCGTCGAGCTGGTCTCGGAGGTTCGGCGGCACCCGTTGCAGAAGGTCGTCGCCGCCTATCTCATCCCCACCCGTGACGATTGGGTCGAGGATCTGTGGGCGCGGCCCGGGGAGATCCCGTTCGACTACATTCCGCTGTGGCTGCCGCTCTGCGCGCTCGGACGGCCCCATCAGCCCGCAGCGCTCGGCCAGCCACTCGGTTTCGACTGCCGGCGCGATGTCGTGGCGACGCTGCTGGAGGGCGTCGGCGTCGATGCCGTCGTGCCCCTGGTGGTCGAGGCACTGGACGGGCCCTACAAGACCAGCACCGACGAGGTCCGGTCGGTTTTGGACTTCTTGGTCGCGCTGCCTCGGGACGAGGCGTTCCAGGCGCTCGTCGACCGGGTCGGCCGTCCGGAGGTCGTGCCGGCCCTGCTGACGGCCGCCAGGCGGTATCCGGTCCGGGCGATGCGGCTGCTGCCGGGGAGGCGGCGCGCCGCCGAGCTGCTGTCGGCGCACGTCCGGGCCAACCCGCGCATCGCCGTGGAGGTCTCGCGGGATCTGCCCGTCAGGCAGGCGAGGGCGATTCAAAGGATTCTCGACGGGAACCGGCGCCTTCCGCAGGCCGGCGACGTCCCGCTTCTTCTCGTTGAGCCGCCGTGGGCTCGTCCTCGTGCCAAGGCCAAGCCCGTCGTCATGAAGGATCTGCCCGCGCCCCGTCTCCGCGCGGTCGCCTGGGGGCCCGGTGAGCGCGACACCTGGGCGGCGCGGGAGTCCCATCTGTGGGACCTGCGGGCGGACGGCACGGACTTCGCCGCCAGGGCCGCCGCGGTCGCCGCGGCCGCCGAGGGGCGGACCTTCTCTATGACCGAGCGTCCCACTCTGTTCTTGAGAGGCCCCGAGGAGTTGGTGCGGCCGCTGGTGCCGCACTGGGAGCCCACCGAAAGCGAGATGCGGGAGGTCCACGACTGGCTCGGGCCGCTCGTCGCGCGGCACGGGGCGGACGCCTGCGGTCCCGCGCTGAGCGTCGCCCGCCGCGATCCCGGGGCCTTCGGGCAGTACGTGCTGCCGCTGCTGTCCGACGAGATCGCCCGGACGATGGCCGACTGGCTCGTCCGGCTCAAGTCCGGGGGCAGGACGGCCCGCGCCTGGTTCCGCCGCCACGGGACGACGGCCGCGCCCTGCCTGATCCCGGACGCGCTCGGCACGGCGGGCCCGGCTCGCCGTGCGGCCGAGGCGGCGCTGCGGCTGATCGCCGGCCGGCACGGTCCGGAGGCGATCGTGGCGGCGGCGCGCGTCCATGGGGAGGTGGCCGCGGCCGCGATCGAGGCGCTGCTGGCCGCCGACCCCCTGGACGACCTGCCGAAGAAGATCCCCGTCGTCGACTGGGCGGACCCGCGCGCGCTTCCGCAGATCCTGCTGCGCGACCGCGAGCGGGCCCTGCCGGACGAGTCGGTGGGGCATGTCATGACGATGCTGGCGATGTCGAAGCCGGGCGACGCGTACGCGGGTGTCCGGGTCGTCCGCGAGCTGTGCGATCCGGCGTCGCTCGCCGAGTTCGGCTGGGCGCTGTTCCGCTGGTGGGAGCTGTACGGCGGGCCGGCCAAGGAGAGCTGGGCGTTCACGCAGCTGGCGCTGACCGGGGACGACGAGACGGTCCGCCGGCTCACCCCGGTCATCCGGGCCTGGCCGGCGGACGGCGGTCACGCCAAGGCCGTGACCGGCCTGGACGTCCTCGCCGCGATCGGCACCGACACCGCCCTCATGCACCTGCACTCGATCTCGCAGCGGGTCAAGTTCAAGGGCCTCAAGGCGCGGGCGCAGGAGCGGATCCGGGAGCTCGCGGCCGAACTCGGACTCTCCGCCGAGCAGCTCGCGGACCGGCTCGTCCCCGACTTCGGGCTGGACGCGTCCGGCACGCTCACGCTCGACTACGGCCCGCGCCGGTTCGCGGTCGGGTTCGACGAGCTGCTCAGGCCCGTGACCGCCGACGAGGACGGTGCGCGCCGCACGTCCCTGCCCAAGCCCGGCGCCAAGGACGATCCCGAGCTCGCCCCCGCCGCCTACAAGCGGTTCGCGGCCCTCAAGAAGGACGTCCGGACGGTCGCGACCGATCAGCTCACCCGCTTCGAGGCCGCCATGGTCGCGAGCCGGCGTCAACCGGTGGCCGAGTTCCGCGAGTTCCTCGTCGGGCATCCCCTGGTCGGCCATCTGGTGCGGCGCCTGGTCTGGCTGGCCGAGGACGGCCCGGCGTTCCGCGTCGCCGAGGACGGCACGTTCGCCGACGCGGCCGACGACACCGTCACCCTGCCCGAGGACGCGCGGGTCGGCATCGCGCACCCCGTCCACTTGCGCGAGGAAGTGAAGGCGTGGACGGAGTTGTTCGCCGACTACGAGATCCTGCAGCCGTTCGAGCAGCTCGGACGGCCCGTGCACCTGCTCACCGACGAGGAGCGCCGAACCGGCCGGCTGACCCGGTTCGAGGGCCTGAACGCGGCGGCCGGCGACCTGTTCGGCCTCGTCCGGCGCGGCTGGGAGCGCGGGGCGCCTATGGAGGCGGGCATCGAGTGGTACATCTCCCGCCGCGTCCCCTCCGGACGCCACCTGGTCGTCACCTACGACTACGGCATTCCCGTGGGCATGCCCGATGAGATGGGCGATCAGGTCTTGCGGGACGTCCGGTTCGCCGTGCATCCCGACCGCTACAGCAGCCGGCGGCCCGCCGCGGACGTCCCGGACGACCTCGACCCGGTGATCGTCTCCGAGGCGCTCGCCGACCTGGCCCGGATCACCGGCCCGGTGGACGGGTGAGGAGGTACATCGCGGCAACTCCCGTCCCCGCCAACGCCTGGACGAGCAGGAGGGGTCCGAGCGCGGTCGCGTGACCGGCCAGGGCCACCAGGAGCGGTATGCATCCGAGCACGGCCAGGTCGGCTCCGGCCAGCGCCCACAGGACCGGCCCCATGGGTATGACGCCGAAGGGCGTGGCGATGACCGGCATGGAGTGGTCGACGGGGCGGCGCCGCGCCATCCGCAGCGCCCCGGCGGCCAGCGCGGGGGCGGCCGCGGGGCCGAACAGCCACCAGGGCCCGGCGCCGAGCGCGCCGTCCAGGGACAGCCAGGCCAGCGCGAGGCCGAGCCACGCACCGCCCGCCAGCGCGGGCGGCAGCGCGCGGGCGGCCGGCACCAGCCGGCTCTCCGCCGCGGAGAGCCGCAGCAGGCTCGGGTCGTGAGCGTCCCTCCGCGCCGCGGCCGCGCAGCCCGCCGCCACGGCGAGCGCCCCGCCGACCAACGCGACCAGCACGGCGGGGGTGAGCCCGGCGCGGGCGGCGAGCAGGGGCAGCGCGGCGCTCGCCGCCACCAGCGCCGACCGGCCCGGACGCCTCGTCAGGCGGCGCCATTCGGGCCACGCGAGCAGCAGGGAGGTGCGCAGCGGACGCGGCGGCCGCCCCGTCCGCGAACCGCGCACCACGCTCGGCAGCGGGCGTGACCGCAGGACCCGCCGCCGCCAGTGCGCGTCCTCCGCGATCCACGTCAGCGCCCCGGGGTCCAGCACGACCGCCGCGGTCGCCACGGTCCCCGTTCGCGTCGAGGCGGCCAGGATGCTGTGCGCCGGGACGCGTTCCAAAGCGGACCATGCCGCTCTCACCACCACGGCGGCCGCGGACGCCCCCGCGACCGCCGCGACCGCCCACGCGTCGGCGGACGCTCCGGCGGCCACGATTCCCGGCGAGGAGCGACCGCCGCTGTGCACGGCCGCGAACACCGCGAACACCACCACGACCGCGATCCCGGCCACCAGCCAGCCGTCCCATGCCTGCGACGCCTGCGCGAGAACGGCCGCCGCCATCCCACCGGAGGTCGCCGACAGGCCCAGCACCGCCGCCGCCAGCAGCCGCACCGCGTACTGGTCGCGGACGCCGACCGCCGACAGCAGGCCCAGTGCCAGCACCAGCCCGCCCACCAGCGAGATCCCGAGCAGGACCAGGACCGTCCTGCCCAGAACGCGGCGGCGCGGCAGCGGCGAGAGCACCAGCCACGCCGCGTCGGCCGCGGACGTGGCGACGGGGCCGAACGTGCGGGCCAGCGCCAGGTATCCCGCGTAGGCGAGCGCCACCAGGGCGATGCCCGCCCCCATCCTGGACGGGGTCACGTGGTCCGGAAGGCCGGTCAGCGCGCTGGTCAGCGCCGGTCCGAGGAGCAGCACCGCCATGGCCGCACCGAGCACGGTGCTGTACAGACCCGACCAGCTCTTCAGCACGCCCGCTCGCGGCGTCACGCCGCCTCCAGAGTCATCCGGCGGGCACCGGTGGCGTCGGCGAGCGGCAGGTCGTGCGTCGCCATCACCGCCGTGCCCCCGGCCGCCGCGTACTCGGTCACGCCCGCCGCGAGCCGCGTGCGGAACGCGGGGTCGAGGCCGCGCTCCGGTTCGTCCAGCAGCAGCAGCCGGCTGGGCCTGATGAAGGCCATGGCCAGCGACAACCGCTGCCGCTGACCTGTCGACATCGCCAGCGGCGCCATGTCCGCCCGTCCGGCAAGCCCGAAGAACTCCAGGGCGGCATCGACCTCCATCCGCGCACCGCCGTGCACCGCCGGCATCAACTCAAGGTGCTCGCGGACGGTCAGTCCCGGATACCAGGCGGGTTCCTCGGCGACGCGGACGACGTCCCGCCAGAACCACGCCGCGTCCTCCGGCGGCCGGCGGAAGACCTCGATCTCTCCCGACGCCCCCGGCTGGAGTCCCGCCAAACAGCGCAGCAGGGTCGACTTCCCCGCACCGTTCTCCCCCAGCACGGCCACGACGTCGCCCCGCCTCACCTGGAGGTCGACGCCGGTCAGCACCGGGCCGCCTCCGAGTGTCAGGCTCACGTCCCTGGCCTCGATCACTGTTTCGCGCGACATTCCTCAAGTCTCCGGCATCTCACGCCATGATCCACACACTTCCCGTGCGCAGACCCCGGGCCGAGGGGGTCTTGTGGTGGCGGACGACCGAACGGACGGCGTGCCGGCGGGGATCGACGCCTCGGTGGCGCACCCGGCGCGGGTCTACGGTCAGCCGGCCGTGACCGCGCAGGCGGTGAGGGTGTCGATCAGGGTGGCGCGGAGCAGCGGCACCTTGTAGGCGGTCTGCGGCAAGGGGCTGCAGCGGGCGACCACCAGTTCCGCGGCGGCGGCGAGGGTCTCCCCGGTGGCGGGCTTTCCCACCAGCGCTTCGGCCACTTCGGGGAGGACGAGCGGCGTGCGGGCCACTCCTCCCACGGCTACGGCGGCGGTGCTGACGGTGTCGCCGTCGAAGGTGAGGCGGGCGGCGGCTTCGACCAGCGGCCATTCCGCCAGCTCACGGGCCGTGGTGCGGTGGTAGGCGCCTCGCTCGGACGCCGTCGGAGCGGGCAGGAGCACGGACTTGAGGACCTCGGCGGCGTCGAGGCAGTGGTCGCGTGTCGGGTCGCCGCCGTCCCCGTACAGGTCGGCGACGTCCAGCACACCACGGCCGTGGATTTCGACGGTGGCACCGTAGGTCAGGAGTGCCACGGCCAGCGAGGACGGGTGCGGGGCGATGCACGGCCCTTGGTCGATGACGGCCGAGTACAGGTGGTCGCCCTCGCGGGCAGGGCAGGTGTCGCCGCCCGTCTGGTGGCACGTGAAGGCGGGGTTGCGCAGGTACCAGCAGCGGTTGCGCTGGAGGAGGTTCCCGCCGACCGTGGCGACGTTGCGGATCTGCGGCGTCGCGACGGCGGCCGCCGTGGCGGCGAGCGCCGGATAGGCGGCGGTCAGGCGGTCGTCGGCGAGCAGGTCGGCGATGGCGGTGACGGCGCCGATGCGGGCGGAGCCGTCCGCCTGCCAGTCGACGCCGCGCAGCCCGGGGACGCCGAGCAGGTCGACCGGAGGCCGGCCCGGACGGGTCATGACATCGGTGCCGCCGGCGCGCAGTTCGCCGCCGGTGCCGCGGACGGCCGCGGCGGCGTCCTCGATGGTGGTCACGCGCCGATCCCCTTCAGGAGCAGGTCAGGCCGGACGGGCAGGTCGAGCGGGCGCCAGCCGGTGGCGTGCCGGACGGCGTTGCCGACCGAGGCGGCGACGGCCACGGTGCAGACCTCGCCGAGGCCGACGCCGCGGCCGGGGACGTGGTCCCAGCCCTCGGTGTGGAAGTGCACGTCGATCTCCGGGGTGTCGGCGATGCCGGGGATGCGGTAGTCCTCCAGGTTCGCCGTGAGGACGGTGCCGGTGGCCGGATCGTCCCGGCGCTGCTCGAACAGCGCGTAGCCGATGCCCTGGATGACCCCGCCCTCGCACTGGTTGCGGGCCAGCCGGGGCGCGTAGATGTGCCCGGCGGACACCCCGCACCAGACGCGGGTCGGCCTGACGCGGCCGAGCAGGGTATCGACCTCGACCTCGGTCATGACGACGGCTCCGGTGAAGCCGCGTCCGATGGCGAAGTGGTCCAGGGGGAAGGGCGTGACGTAGCCGCGGCGGTCGCGGGGGCGTCTGCCGACGACCTCCAGCCCCTCGGCCTCGTCGAGGGTGCGGCCCCCGAGGGCCTTGCGGAGGCGGCGCGCCGCGTCCTCGGCCGCCGGTGCGACGGACGGGGTCGTGCAGCTGCTGGCGGACGTCGGCCCGTAGGCGTGGTCGCTGTTGCCGATCTCGACGCGCACCTGGCCGGGCCGCAGGTCCAGCGCCGACCGGACGACCTCGGCGATCACCGAGCGGCTGCCGGTCCCGATGTCCTGGGCGGCGACGCGGGCGACCACGGCGCCCTGCTCGACCGCCAGCGAGACCTTGGTGCCCGGGTCGACGAAGTACATGTAGTTGGCGGCGGCGACGCCCACGCCGCGCCGGATGCGGCCCTCGCCGGGGTCGGTCCGGTCGCGCCACATGGGCAGGTCGGCGGCCCGGTCGTAGAGCGCGTGGCGCTTGGCGTTGCCGTCCCAGCGGCGGCGCAGCGCGAGGGGGTCCTCGCCGCGGCGCAGCGCCATCTCGTCCACGCCCTGCTCCAGCGCCCACAGCATCGGCGGCAGGCCGGGGCCCCGGAAGGGGATGCCGGGGGCGCGGTTGGTGATGTGGTCGTAGTCGCGGATCCGGCGGGGCGCGTTGCCGTAGAAGAACCGCGAGTGCCAGGCCGCGTTGGACCCGATGGAGACGCCGGCGTCGCCGTGCGCGTCCATGGTGAAGGCCGCCAGCCCGCCGTCGTCGTCCGCGAGGAGGGCCAGCTCGATGCGCACCCCGGGGCGGCTGCCTCCGTCGACGAGCTCCTCCTCCCTGCTGAGGACGACCCGCACGGGCGCGCCGTGCAGCCGGGACAGCTCCACGGCCGCGGCCACATCGGCGGTGACGTTGACCTTGGACCCGAACCCGCCGCCCACATGCTCGGCCACGATGTGGACCTGCTCCGGCCGGAGCTCCCAGCGCTTGGCCGCCTGGCTCGCGACCCGGGTCACGGCCTGCGTGGACAGGTGGAGATGCAGGTCGCCGTCTTCCCAGCGGGCCACGCAGCCGTGCGGTTCCATGCAGGTGTGGGCTTGCGCGGACGTGGTGAAGGTGGCCTCCACCAGTGCCCGTCCGCCCTCGCTCCGGGCCTTCTCGATGCGCTTGACGGCCGTGCGTCCCCGCCAGCTCATCCCGGCCGGCCCGCGCACGTTGCCGTTCCACTTGGCGGACGCGAGCGGGCCTTCGTTGGCGCGCGGAGCCTCCTGCCACGACTCCTTGGTCGGGTAGACGACGGTCTCGTCGTCCTCCGACAGGACGGCGGGCAGCACCGTGTACTCCACCTCGACCCGCGCCGCGATCGCGAGCGCCTCGGCCCGGGTGGGCGCGGCGACCGCCGCCACCGGCTGCCCCGCGTACCGGACGACGCGGTCCGCCGGCAGCAGCTCGGCGAGCGGCCCGCCGGACCGGATCTCCCCCACCTTCGCGTGCGGGTGGGGCGACCGGACGATGACGCCTTCGAGCTGCCCGTCCAGGACCACGTCCGCCGTGTAGCGCGCCGCGCCTGTGATCTTCTCAAGCGCCTCGACACGCACCGGCACCGCCGCATCGTCCGCCGGGCCGTCGTACTCGCCCGCGCACGCCGCCGCGACCGCCTCGTAGATGCCGACGTACGACCCGCAGCGGCACAGGTGGCCGGCCAGGGCCTCGGCGATCTGCTCGCGGGACGGCTCGCAGGCGCCGTGCTCGGCCCGCCACCGGTCCATGAACGCCGCCGCCTCCACCACGAAGCCCGGCGTGCAGTAGCCGCACTGCAGCGCGTCGTGCGCGGCGAAGGCCCGCTGCACCGGATGGTCGCCGCCGAGCCCCTCCACGGTCGTGACCTCGCGGTCCGCCACCGTCCCGGCGGGCAGCAGGCAGCTCGCGGCCGTGCGCCCGTCCACGAGCACGGTGCAGGTGCCGCACACCCCCGTGCCGCAGGCGACCTTCGTCCCGGTGAGCCCCAACCGCTCCCGGAGCACCCCCGCCACGGTCTCCGCGGGCTCGGCGCCGACGTCGACGGGCTTGCCGTTGAGGGTGAATTCCATACGCGCTCCATGCGCCGGGGGGTGATCAGCGCCATCGTGGCACAGCCGACCCCGTAATTCACTGCTTACGCACGTTCTGAGCCCCTATGATCGTTTAGAACGTTCTATTCGGCCACGGCAGACGGGAAGCATCGGTGTCGCAGGAGCCAGTCGTGCCGCAGGGGATCGACCCGAGCACCCCGAACGTGGCCCGCATGTACGACTACGTGCTCGGCGGCAAGGACAACTACGCCGCCGACCGCGAGCTCGCGGGCCACCTCATCGCCTCCATCCCGGACGGCGTCGAGGCCCTGCGCGCGAACCGCCGCTTCCTCGGCCGCGCCATCGCCCACGTCGCCGCGCAGGGCATCGACCAGTTCATCGACCTCGGCGCCGGGCTGCCCAACCAGGGCAACGTCCACGAGATCGCGCAGAGCGTCCACCCGCACGCGCACGTCGTCTACGTCGACATCGACCCGATCGTCATCGTGCACGCCCGCGCCCTGCTGGCCTCCGACGACCGCACCGCCGCGATCCAGGCCGACATGCGCAACCCGGAGACCGTCCTCGCCTCCGACGCCGTGGCGCGCCTGATCGACTTCGACCGCCCGGTCGGCGTCATCTTCAACGCCATGCTGCACTTCGTCACCGACGCCGAGGACCCGGCGGGCATCGTCGCCGCCTTCACCGACCGCATGGCCCCCGGCAGCCACCTGGTCATCTCCCACAGCACGCTGGACGACCGCCCGGCCGACCTCGTCGAGATCATCAGGTCCGCCTACGAGAACGCGTCGGCGACCATGAACTTCCGCGACCACGACCAGATCCTGCGCCTGTTCAACGGCCTGACCCTCATCGAGCCGGGCCTGGTCAAGGTGAACCGCTGGCACGCCGACGCCGAGGAGGAGGCCGCCTCCGGCGGCGCCTGGGTCTACGGCGGCATCGCCGTCAAGTAGCTCCCGGCCCGTCAGCCGAGGGTGAGGTAGGCGGCCAGCGGCAGGTGGTCGCTCGCGGTGGCCGGAAGAGGACGAACCCGGGTCACGGTCGCCCGGCGGGCCATCACCTGGTCGATCCGGGCCAGCGGGAAGGACGCCGGGAAGGTGAAGGCCAGGCCCCGCTCCGCCGTGTTCAGCCGTCCGGTCAGCGGGGCCAGCCCGCGGTCGTCGACCGTGCCGTTGAGGTCGCCGAGCAAGATCACTGTGCCCATCTCCTCGGCGGCGACGGCCCTGCCCAGCAGGACGGCGCTCTCGTCCCGCCAGGCCGAGGCGAGGCCGCTCGGCCAGACGCGCACCGAGGGCAGGTGCGCGACATACGCGGCGATGTCGCCGTGCGGCGTCCGGACCACGGCCCGCAGCCCCCGGCTCCATGTCTCCGTGATCGCCCGGGGCTTGATGTCCAGGGGCCGCACCCCGGTGAGCGGGTGCTTGGACCAGAGCCCGACGGTGCCGTGGACCGCGTGGTACGGGAAGCCGGAGGCGAGGGTCTTCTCGTAGACCGGCAGCGCCGCCGGCACCAGTTCCTCCAGCGCGATGAGGTCGGGCTTCGCGGCGGCCAGCGCGCGGGCGGTGCCCGCCGGATCGGTGTTCTCGTCACTGACGTTGTGCTGGACGACGACCACGGCACGACGGCCGGGTTCGGCCGCGGGCAGGAGCAGACCGCCGAACAGGTGCGCCCACGCCGCCACCGGCAGGAGCAGGGCGACCAGTGCTGTCGCCGAACGGCGCAGCAGCGCGGCGAGGAGCAGCGCCACGATCACCAGCCCGAGCCAGGGCAGGAACGCCTCCAGCAAGCTGCCCATGCGGCCGGGCACCAGGCGATGCAAGGCCAGCAACCCGGCGGTCCCCACCGCGAGCGCGGCAAGCACGCGCCCCCGCGCCCACACCGACCGGCCCCGCATCCACGCCGCTCGGGCACGGGTCCACGCCGACCGGGCCCGCGTCCAAGCTGATCGGATGCGAGGCCACGCTGGTCGGCGTTGGGTCGCCGTTGGGATCTTCGCCGTCGCAGGCTCCTGGTTCACCATGCTCCTCTGCGCTCGCCCCTCTGTAGGACGGGGCGGCGGGTGGGGCGGTTCGGGCGGGTGTGGGAGGGGCCGCGAGGGGCGTATCGAGGGGTGGCGTGGGTCGTTGCAGGGCCGTGACCTGGGGTTGTCTTGACTAAAAGTCCATAGTTATGCACACTTCCCCATATGTTCGGTCAATCTTCCACAAAGTCGGTCAGCGGCCGTGCTCGCGCCTGAGCGGCACCGGCGGATCCGGGAGGCGCTGCGCGACCGGTCCGTGGTGCGGACCGAGGAGTTCGCGGCGATGCTCGGCGTGTCCGCCGAGACGGTCCGGCGCGACCTGGTGGCGCTGGAGCGGCGCGGGTCGCTGGTGCGGGTGCACGGCGGGGCGACCAGCGTCGTCGGCGGGTCGGGCGAGGAGGCGCCGTTCGCCGAGCGGGCCGGCGCCGACCGGGACGCGAAGGCGGCCATCGGGCGCGCGGCCGCCGAGCTGGTGCGGCCGGGGCAGACCCTGATCATCGATGTGGGGACCACCGCGCTGGAGGCGGCGCGGGCGCTGCCGCAGGACCACTACGGCGTGGTCGCGACGTGCTCGCTGCTGGCGGCGGCGGAGCTGGCCGGACGGCCGCGGGTCGAGGTGCTGGTGGCGGGCGGGCGGCTGCGCACCGGGGACCTGGCCTGCTCGGGCGCGGATACCGTGGGGTTCTTCGCCGACCTGAACGCGGACGTGGCGTTCCTCGGTTCCGGCGGGGTGGACGTCGCGGCGGGCCTGACCGACTACCACCTGGACGAGGTCGCCACCCGCCGCGTGATGATCGCGAACACGGTGCGCTCGTACGTGCTCGCCGACTCCCGCAAGCTCGGCCGCGTCGCGGCGCACCGGGTGTGCGGCCTGGACGACTTCGATGGACTGATCACCGACGAGATGCCGTCCCCGGCACTGCGCGAGGCCCTGGAGGACTCCGGCGGCCTCATCGTGGCGACCGGGTGAGTTCACGGTGGCCGGGCGGCGCTGCCACGTCGCCCGGCCCGATCGCCAACCCCCTCATGAACCAAGGAGACGATCAATGGCCGATTCTTCCACGCCGTCGCGCGGCACGGCGGCGGGTCCGCCGGCGTCCGGTGACGGGCTCTCGGAATTCGGTTACGCGCAGGAGGTCAAGCGCGAGCTCGGCTGGTACGCCTCGTTCGCGGTGGCGTTCGGGTTCGTGTCGATCGCGACCGGGATCTTCACCGCCTACGGGTCGGTGCTGCAGAGCTCCGGCCCGCTCGGCATCTGGACCTGGCCGATCGTGGTGGTCGGGCAGCTGAGCGTGGCGCTGATCTTCGGCGCGCTCGCGGCCCGCATCCCGGTCAGCGGCTACGCCTACCAGTGGACGTCGCGGCTGGCCAACCCGGTGCTGGGCTGGATCATGGGCTGGATCTCGTTCATGTTCCTCGGCGTCGTGGTCGTCGCCGTCGACTACACGATCGCCGCGACGATCCTGCCGGTGCTGTTCCAGTACGAGGGCACCAGCCAGAACGCGTGGGTCATCACCGCCGTGGTGGTGCTCCTGCAGGCGATCCTGGTCGCCCTGTCGACCCGCGCGACGCAGCGGGTCAACACCGTCGCGGTCACCATCCAGCTGATCGGCATGGTGTCGCTGACCGTGCTGCTGTTCGCGGTCGGCGCGTTCACCGGCGACCTGGACTTCGGCACCCTGTTCAGCAAGGGCGACGTCGCGAGCGACGGCTACTTCTCGCTCGGCGGGGCGACCTCGGTCGGGCCGTGGGCGCTCGGCTTCCTGCTCGGCGCGTTCACCATCGTCGGCTTCGAGTCGGCGGCGAACCTGGCGGAGGAGACCAAGGACCCGGCGCGCGTGGTGCCGAAGGCGATGGCGCAGGCCGTCATCGGCCTCGGTGTGCTCGGCATGCTGTTCCTGGTCGCGGTGACGGCGCTGGCGGAGAACCCGTCCGCGCTCGCGCAGTCCGACACCCCGGTCGCGGACGTCATCACCCGGGTGCTCGGCTCCTACGTCGGCAAGGGCCTGCTCGTCCTCGTCGTGATCTCGATCTTCTCCTGCGGGCTCGTGATCTCGCTGAGCGGGGCCCGGCTGGTCTGGGCGATGTCGCGGGACAAGCGGTTCCCCGGCTGGCAGCTGCTGCGCCGCATCAACCCCTCGACCGGCACCCCGATGAACGCGGCCGTGTTCATGTTCGTGGTCGCGCAGATCCTGCTGGCGCTGTTCGCCCGCTCCACCCAGGCGCTGTTCTCGCTGTTCTCGGCGGCGACGCTGCTGCCCGCGATCATCTACGCGGCGACGGTGGCGCTGTACCTGGCCAAGCGGCGGAGCCTGCCGCCGTCCAAGGGCTTCGACCTCGGCCGCTGGGAGATCCCGGTGCTGGTCGTGGCGGTCTGCTGGCTGGTGTACGAGCTGCTGATCTTCCGTGACTCGTCCTTCGCCGAGCCTTGGCGCTACGTCGCGGTGATGTCGGCGATCGGTGCGGTCTACTTGGCGTACCTGCTGATCCGGCACGGCACCAAGGGGCTCACCATGCCCGACATGCACGACATCGACAAGGTCCTGGACGAGGACGCCCCCGGTCAGCCGACGCAGGCCCCCGGAGGCCGTCCGTGACCACCGTGCTGGCCATCGACCAGGGCACGTCGGGCACCAAGGCCATGGTCGTGGACGGCTCCGACCGCGTCCTGAGCGTGGTGGAACTGCCGGTGCGGCCCCGCTACCTGTCGGGTGGTGGGGTCGAGCAGGACCCCATGGAGCTCCTGGACTCGGTCCTGGAGTCCGGGCGGCGCGCCGTCGCCGAGGCGGGGGCCCGGGTCGACTGCGTGACCCTGGCCAACCAGGGCGAGACCGTCCTGGCCTGGGACCCCGCCACCGGCGAGCCGCTCACGCCCGCGATCGTGTGGCAGGACCGCAGGTCCGCGGGGATCTGCGCCGAGCGCGCGGAGTCCGCGGACCTGGTGGCCCGGCGCACCGGCCTGGTGCTGGACCCGTACTTCTCGGCGCCGAAGATGCGCTGGATCCGGGACCGGCTCACCCGCGACGGCGTCGTCACCACGTCCGACACCTGGCTGCTGCACCGGCTCACCGGCGAGTTCGTCACCGACGTGTCGACGGCGTCCCGCTCGCTGATCACCGATCTGGACACGGCCGCCTGGAGCCCCGAGCTGCTGGAGGTGTTCGGGCTCGGGGACGAGCGGCTGCCGCACATCGCGGCCTGCGACGAGATCGTCGGCGAGACGGCCGCGTTCGGCGGACGGGCCGCGGTGGGCGGCCTCGTCGTGGACCAGCAGGCCGCGCTGCTGGCGCAGCGCTGCCTGGAACCGGGCGAGGCCAAGTGCACGTTCGGCACCGGCGCGTTCCTGCTGGCCAACATGGGCACGACGCCCGCCCGGTCCGGTTCGGGGCTGGCCGCGTCGGTGGCGTGGCGGGTCCGCGGCGAGACGTCCTACTGCCTGGACGGCCAGGTCCCGACCGCCGCCTCGGCGGTGCGCTGGCTGGCGGACCTCGGCCTGGTGGGCGGCGCGCCCGACCTCGACCGGGTCGCCGCACCGGACGCCGACGGCGTGCTGTGCGTGCCGGCGCTGGCCGGGCTGTCGGCGCCGTGGTGGGCGCCGGAGGCGACCGCGTCGTTCACCGGCATGACGCTGTCCAGCACGGCCGGGCACCTGGTCAAGGCGGTGCTCGACGGCATCGCCGCGCAGGTCGCCGAGCTGGCCGACTGCACGGCCCGCGACACCGGCGCCGCCCTGCCGCGGCTGCGCGTCGACGGCGGCCTCACCCGCAGCCGCGTCCTGATGCAGGCGGTCGCCGACCTGCTGCAGACGCCGGTCGAGGTGTTCCCGTCCGAGCACGCCACCGCGCTCGGGGCCGTGGCGTTCGCCCGCGGCGCGGCCGACCCGGCGCTGCCGCTGCCCGACGCGATCGTCGGCTGGACGCCGGACACCGCGTACACGCCGCGGATGGACGCCGGCCGGGCCGCCGAGTTCCGCGCCCGGTGGCGGGACGCCGTCGAGAGCACCGCGATCGGAAGGGAGAAGAAGTGAGCACACCGCAGACCGCGCCGCCGGATCAGCGGATCGCGGACGTCGCGGTGATCGGCGCGGGCGTCGTCGGCTCGGCGATCGCCCGCGCCCTGGCGGGGCACCGGCTCGACGTCGTCCTGCTGGACGCCCGCTGCGACGTCGGCGACGGCACCAGCAAGGCGAACACGGCGATCCTGCACACCGGCTTCGACGCGTCCCCCGGCACCCTGGAGGCGCGCCTGGTCGCCGAGGGGTACCGGCTGCTCAAGGACTACGCCGACCGCACCGGCATCCCCTGCGAGCCGACCGGCGCGCTGCTGGTCGCCTGGGACGGCGAGCAGCTCGCCGCGCTTCCCGGCCTGAAGGCCAAGGCGGAGAAGAACGGCTACACCGAGAGCGAGATCGTCGGCCCGGACGAGGTGTACCGGCAGGTCCCCTCGCTCGGTCCCGGCGCGCTCGGCGGGCTGACCGTGCCGGGCGAGTCGATCATCTGCACCTGGACGACCACGCTCGCGCTGGCGACCGACGCGGTCCGGCGCGGCGCGCGGCTGCTGCGGTCGCACCGCGTCGAGTCCGTGACCCGAGGCGAGGACGCGACCGTCCTGCACACCAGCCGCGGCGACGTCCGCGCGCGGTGGGTCGTCAACGCGGCCGGGCTGGGCGGCGACGTGCTGGACGCGCAGTTCGGCCACGACCGGTTCCACCTGCACCCGCGGCGCGGCGAACTGCTCGTCTACGACAAGCAGGCCCGGCCGCTGGTGGACCGGATCGTCCTGCCGGTGCCGTCCAAGCTCGGCAAGGGCGTGCTGATCAGCCCGACGATCTACGGCAACGTGATGCTCGGCCCGACCGCCGAGGACATGGCCGACCGCGCCGACACCTCGACGACCGAGGACGGCTACGCGTTCCTGCTGGAGCGCGGGGAGCGGATCATGCCGCGGCTGCTGAAGGAGGAGGTCACCGCGACCTACGCCGGGCTGCGCGCGGCCAGCGACGTCTCCGACTACACCATCGAGGTGGACGCCGAGCGGCGCTACGCCGTCGCCGGAGGAATCCGCTCCACCGGGCTGACGTCCAGCATGGCGGTCGCCCGGCACCTGCTCGACCTGCTGGGCAAAGCGGGCCTGGAGCTGGACGAGCGCACCGATCTGCCCGACCCGCCGCGCATGCCCAACATCGGCGAGGCGTTCCCCCGCCCGTACGCGGACGCGGAGCGCATCGCCGCCGACCCGGAGTACGGCACGATCGTGTGCTTCTGCGAGCGGGTCACCCGCGGCGAGATCCGCGACGCGCTCGCGAGCACGATCCCGCCGTGCGACATGGACGGGCTGCGCCGCCGCACCCGCGCGATGAACGGGCGCTGCCAGGGCTTCTACTGCGGCGCGAACGTCACCGGGATGCTGGCGGACGGCCTGCGGGCCGCCGGCGGGGGAAACGGCGGGGGATCCGCCGGGGCGAGCGACGAGGAAGGCGAACGATGAGCACGACGCGCACCCGGCTGACACCCGCGGTGGCCATCGTCGGCGGGGGCCCGGCGGGGCTGCGCGCCGCCCGGGAGCTCGCGGGGGCGGTTCCCGGTCGGCCGCTCGTCCTGGAACGGGAGCGGCACGCCGGGGGCATCCCGCGGCACTGCGCCCACACCGGTTTCGGTGTCCGCGACCTGCACCGCGTCCTGACCGGGCCGGAGTACGCGCGCCGCATGGCCGAGAGCGCGGCGGGGGCGGGCGCCGAGATCCGCACGGGCGCGATGGTGACCGGCTGGACCCCGGACGGGGCGCTGGAGGTCACCGCGCCGGACGGCCTGTACGAGGTCCGCGCCGACGCGGTGGTGCTGGCGACGGGCGCCCGGGAGCGTCCGCGCACGGCGCGGCTGGTGCCCGGTGACCGTCCGGACGGCGTGTACACCACCGGCCACCTGCAGAACCTCGTCCACCTGCGGCACCGCAGGCCGGGCCGCCGCGCGGTCATCGTCGGCAGCGAGCTGGTGAGCTGGTCGGCGGTGCTGACGCTGCGGGAGGCGGGCTGCCGCACCGTCCTCATGACCTCGGAGCGTCCGCACGGCGAGGCGTACGCGGCGCTCCCCGTCGCCGGGCGGCTCGGGCTGCGCGTGCCGCTGCGCACCCGCACCCGCGTCACCCGGATCATCGGCAAGCGCCGCGTCGAGGCCGTGCAGATCGAGGACACCCGCACCGGACGGCGCCACGTCGTGCCCTGCGACACGGTCGTGTTCACCGGGGACTGGATCCCCGACAACGAACTCGTCCGCTCCGGCGGCCTCGACCTCGACCCCGGCACGCTCGGCCCGGCCGTCGACGGTGCGCTGCGCACGAGCCGCCCGGAGGTGTTCGCGGCGGGCAACATGCTGCACCCCGTGGACACCGCGGACGTCGCGGCCATCGACGGCGCGCACGTCGCCCGGAGCGTCCTCGACCATCTGGCCGGGAAGAAGGGCTCGGGCGGTGCGGTCCGGATCGTGGCGGACGAGCCGCTGCGCTGGATCTCCCCGTCGACGCACCGGCCCGGTGAGCGCGGCCCCGCCCGCGGGCGGCTGCTGGCCTGGGTGGACGAGTTCGTGCCCTTCCCCCGCGTCACCGTCAGCCAGAACGGCCGCACCGTCGCCGAACGCCGCCTGCCGTGGCCTGCCGCGCCGGGCCGCGTGTTCCGCATCCCCAGCGGCATGCTGGACGCGGTCGGCCCGGACGACGGGGACGTGCACGTCTCGCTCCGCCGGTAACCGCCCGGCGGTCAGCGCGCCACGGTCAGGCGGTAGTGCTCGTCCGCGCCGAGGAGGTTGCGGTGCGTGTCCTCGGCGGTGATGACGCCGCCGTCCAGGACGAGGACGCGGTCGGCGGCGTCCAGCAGGGCCGGGCTGCTCGTGATCACGAGGGTGGTCCGGCCCCGCCGCAGCCCGGCGATGCCCCGGGCGATGAGCTGCTCGGTGACCGCGTCCACGGCGGTGGTCGGGTCGTGCAGGACGAGGACGGGGGCGTCGGCGGCGAGGGCGCGGGCCAGGGACAGCCGCTGGCGCTGCCCGCCGGAGAGGTTCGCGCCCCGGTCGCGGACGCTGTGGTCGAGGCCCTCGCGGTGGAGGGCGACGACGTCGGTCAGCATCGACGCCTCGACGGCCGCCTCGACCATCCGCCCGGTGCCCGACGGGTCGATGTTCGTGCGGAGGGTGCCCGCGAAGATCTCCCCGTTGGACGGGTTCACCAGCATGTGCGCGCGGAGCGCGCCGATCGACAGGTCCGCCGTCTCCCGCCCGCCGACCCGCACCACGCCCTCGTACGCGCCGGGCGGGACGTCGCCGGAGAGCAGCGCCATGAGGTCGGCGGCCGCGGGCTGCCGGTAGGCGGCGATCGCCACGAACTCCCCCGCCGCCACCTGGAACTTCAACTCGCGGAGCGACCCGTACCGGACGGAGTCGACCTCCAGACCGCCGTCCGCGGCCGGACGCCCCGAGCCGGGGGCCATCACCGGCGGCGCGGCCAGCACCAGCGCCATCCGGTCGGCGGACGCGCGCGCGACCATGACGTGCTTCGGCATCTCCGAGAACAGCTTGAGCGGTTCCATGATGAACTGCGCCAGCCCCACCGCCATGACGAGTTCACCGGTGCTGATCTTTCCGTCGAACGCGAGCCGTCCGGCGAGCAGGGTGACGGCGGTGGCGAGGAGCGCGTTGAGGGCGAGGGCGGCGCCGGCGTACGCGCCGTTCGCCCTGGCGACGGTGACCGCCTGGTCGCGCGCCTCCGTGCTGACCGTGCGGTAGGAGCGGAACGCCGCGTGGTTGCCGCCGAAGCCGTGCAGCGGGCGCAGCCCCGCGATGAGGTCGGCGACCTTCGCGCCGGCCCGCGCCACCCGCGCCTGCTGCTCGCGGGTGCTGGAGCCGATCCGCCTGGACAGCACGCTCAGCACCGACAGGACGGCGACGGTCCCGACGATCACCAGCACGCCGAGCCCGATGTCCGCCATGCCCAGCGCGACCGCCGCGATCAGCACCGCGACCAGCGAGCTGACCAGCAGCGGCACCACCTCGATGATGTCGGCGGTTTGGTCGGCGTCCTCGGTGGCGATGGTCAGCACCTCGCCGGACTTCAGGCCGGTGTCCCGGGCCACCGGCTGCAGCCCGCAGGCCGCGACCCGGACCCGCCAGCGGTGCGCCTCGGTCGTGTTGGCCTTCTGCAGGATGCGCATCCCGAACCGCCACGAGAACGACACGGTCGTGATGATCACGGCGAGCGCGGCGACGGACAGGCCGAGCGCGCCGAGGCTCCGGTCGCGCATCGTGTGCTCGACGATCAGGCCGAGCGCGATGGGGAACGCGGTCTCGCCCGCCTGGTACAGGCCCATCAGGACGGTGCCCGAGGCCATGGCGCCGGCGTTGCGGCGCAGCGCGGTCCGGAGGATCTGCGACCCCGTGCGGGGTCCCCTGGTGTCCGGGGTCGTCATCGCCTGCTCAACCGCCCGCCCGCCAGGCCCGCCACAGCCGCGCGTACCGGCCGCCGAGCGCCACCAGTTCGTCGTGCGCGCCCTGCTCGACCACGCGGCCCGCGTCCAGGACGGCGATCCGGTCGGCCGCCATCGCCTGGGTCAGCCGGTGCGCGACGAACAGCGTCGTGCGCCCCCGGCACGCGGCCAGGACGGCGCGCTCCAGTTCGGCGGCGCCCTGGCTGCCGGCCTCGGCGGTCGACTCGTCCAGCACCACCACCGGCGACCGGTTCAGCACCAGCCGGGCCAGCGCGATCTGGGTGGCCTTGGTGGCGTCGAGCCGCTCGCCGCCCTCGCCGACCCGGGTCTCCAGGCCGTCGGGCAGCGCGTCGACCCAGCCGTCCGCGCAGACCGTGCGCAGGGCGTCGCGCAGCTCGGCGTCGGTCGCGTCCGGCGCGGCCAGCCGCAGGTCGCCGGAGAGCGGGCCGGAGAACACGTGCGTCTCCTGCGTCAGGATGCTCACCAGGGCCCGCGCCCCGGCTTCGTCCAGCCCGGCGAGGTCGACCGTCCCGATGCGCACCGACCCGGCCTGCGGTGTCCCGATGCCCGCGATGAGCGCGGCCAGGGTCGACTTGCCCGCGCCCGTCGCGCCCACAAGCGCGAGCGAGCCGCCCGCCGGGATCGCGAGGTCGACGTCCCGGAGGACCGGCTCCTCGGTCCCGGGATAGCTGAACGTCAGGCCCTCGACCGTGACGGAGTGGGCCGCGGCGCCGGCCGGGACCGGTGCGCCGCCCACCAGCCGCTCCTCCGCGGCCTCCCCCAGCACCCCGACCAGGCGGGTGAGGCTCGCGCCCGACTTCTGGGCCTCGTCGAAGGTGAACAGGATGGAGCCCAGCGGGTTGAACAGGCGGTGGAACAGCAGCGGAGCCGCCGACACGTCGCCCAGGCTCGCGGCGTCGTTCTCCAGCAGGACGTATCCCACCACGATGATCAGGACGAGTCCGATGAACTCGGCGCGGTTCTCCCGGCCGACGAACCGGCCGAAGAGGCGGAACACGTCGATGCCGATGTCGCGCACCCGCCACGACTCGCGGGTCACCCTCGCGCGGAAGGCGTCCTCCAGCCGGTAGGCCCGGACGGTGCCGATCCCGTCCAGGCCGCTGATCAGCTCCTGCGCCCGGTCGGCCTGGGCCGCCCGCTGCCGCCGGTACATCGGCGCGGACCTCGGCAGGTACCAGCGCAGCGCCAGCGCGTACGCGGGCAGCGCCCCGGCGCCCGCGAGGCCGAGCCGCCAGTCGAGGCCGAACATGCCGGCGGTGGCGATGGCGACCAGCACCCCCGCCGAGAACACCGTGGGGACGGCCGTCCGGATGCCCTTGGACAGGACGGCGACGTCATCGCCGACCCGGGAGAGCACGTCCCCCCGGCCGACCTGCTCGATCCGGGCGCTCGGCATGCCGAGCACGGCCTTGACGGCGCCCTCCCGCAGCCGGGCGAGCAGGTCGGCGCCGAGCCGTCCGATCAGGTACTCCGACGCCGCGGTGGCCGCCGCGCCGAGCGGCGCCGCGGCCACCATGAGGACGCCGACCGTGATCAGGATCGACGGCGATCCGCCGCCGGTGACCCCGTCGACCACCCGGCCGAGCAGCAGGACGGGCAGCACCTGGAGCGCCGCCCCGGCCACCGTGGCGAGCACGGCGGCCGCGGTCGGCCAGGGCGTCTCGCGGCAGTGCGCCGCGACCCATCGGGCGGCCTCGCGCCCGGTCGCCGTGCGCAGGGCGGCCGGGGCGGGGCGCGTCATGGCGGTGCCCACGCACCTACCCGACCGACTTGACGATCTCGTCGATCGCGTAGGGCAGGGACAGCAGCGTGCTCTGCGAGATGGCCGCGCCGACCGCCGGGCCCTCGCTGTCCAGCAGGTAGGACACCTTGCCGTCCTTGACCGCGGAGAGGTTGGTGAACAGCTCGAACTTCTTCAGCGCCTCCTGGTCGGCCTTGTCGTTGATGACGAAGATCCGGTCGACGTCGACGAGGTCGATGCGCTCGGGGGACAGCGTCGTGTAGAACTTGCCGCCGGCGATCTTGTCGATCTCGGCGGCGCCCTTGAAGCCGATGCCGGTGACCAACTGCCCGCGCACGTCGGTGGTGGTGAAGGGCGCGACCGAGTTCTTGTACCAGGACAGGACGACGGCGGTCTGCTCCACGAACTCCGGGTGCGCCTTGCGGGCGGCGTCGAGCTTGGCCTGGATGCCGGCCACCATCTGCTTGCCCTCGGCCTCCTTGCCCAGGGCCTTGGCGATGTGCACCGCGTTGTCCTGCCACGGCGCGCTGAACGGCTCCTTCTCGGCCTTCGTCCGCGCGACCGTCGGGGCGATCTTGGAGAGCTTGTCGTAGGCGGCCTTGTCGATCTCGGAGTAGACCGCGATGATCAGGTCCGGCCGCAGCGCGGCGATCTTCTCGAAGTTCGGGCCGGAGTCGCCGTTGTTCATGACGACCTCGGGACGGGCGTCGCCCCACTTGTCCTTCACCCAGGGCCACCGGGTGTTGATGTCCGGGGTCGTGCCGGGCGGGTTCGGGTACTGGTCGACCATCCCGACCGGCTTGGTGCCGAGCGCCAGGATGGCCTGGTCGTCGGTGTAGCCGACGGAGACGACCCGCTGCGGGGCCTTCTCGACCCGCGTGGACCCGAACGCGTGCTCCACGGTGACTGGGAACACGCCGCCCGCCGCGGCCGGGGCGTCGCCGGCCGCCTCGTCGCCGGAGTCGGAACCGCATCCCGCGAGGAGGCCGGCGCCGAGGATCGCGGCGGACAGGATCGCCGCCCACCGCCGCCGGAATCCGGTGGGTCTCGTCGATTGCAGGGGCATGCGAAATCCTCGCTTTTGTGCTGTCCGCTACGGCCCGGTAAGGGCGGCCTTACCCTAGCACGATCAAATAAGGGTAGGCTAACCTAATGAGCTGATTCCGGCTGGTCGTCCCGTTCCGGGCGGACGCCGGCGCGGACGCCCTCGCGGACATGGGCGCGGCCGATCGGCACGATGAGCGGCCGGTCCCCCACCGGGTCGTCGATCACCTCGGCGCGCAGCCCGAACGCCTCGTGCAGCAGCTCGGCCGTGATGACGTCGCGCGGGTGCCCCTGCGCCAGGATCGAGCCCGCCCGCATCACGATGAGGTTGTCGCTGTAGCGCGTGGCGAGGTTGAGGTCGTGCAGCACCATGACGACGGTGCGGCCCGACTCGTGCAGGTCGTCCACCAGGTCGAGGACGTCGATCGCGTACGCGAGGTCCAGGTAGGTGGTCGGCTCGTCCAGCAGCAGGAGGTCGGTGCCCTGCGCCAGGATCATCGAGATCCAGACGCGCTGCCGCTGCCCGCCGGACAGCGTGTCGACCGGACGGGTGGCCAGGTCCTCCACCCCGGTCATGGCGAGCGCGCGCTCCACGACGTCGGCGTCGTCCGACGACCACTGCCGCAGCCAGCCCTGGTGCGGATGGCGGCCCCGCGCGACGAGGTCGGCGACCGTCAGCCCCTCCGGCGCGACCGGCGCCTGCGGCAGCAGGCCGAGCTTCTTCGCCACGTCCCTGGTCTTGAGCCCGGCGATGTCGGCGCCGTCCAGCACGACCGTGCCCGCGGCCGGCCTGAGCAGCCGCGACAGCGTCCGCAGCAGGGTCGACTTGCCGCAGCCGTTGGGGCCGATGATCGTGGTGACCACCCCGGACGGGATCTCCACGTCGAGCCCGTCGATGACCGTCCGGCCGCCGTAGCCGACCGCGACGCCCCGGGCGGCGAGCCGCGCCCCGCCCCCGGTCCCGGCGCTCCCGGCCGGCCGCCTCCGCCTCATCATCACGCCACCCGTCTCAGGTTCGCCCGCACCAGCAGATAGACAAGGAAGGGCCCGCCGATCGCGGCGGTCACCACGCCGACCGGGAGGCCGACCGGAAGCACCGTCCGGGCCACCAGGTCCGCGCCGATCAGCAGCAGCGCGCCGAGCAGGCCGGAGGCCGCCAGCGGCGGCGTCGGGCAGCGCGCCAGCCGCATCGCCGCCTGCGGCGCCACCAGCGCGACGAACGGGACCGGGCCCGCCGCGCTCACCGCCGCCCCGGCCAGCAGCACCGCGCACAGCAGCATGACCGCCCGCACCAGCGAGTACCGGACGCCGAGGCCGGCCGCGACCTCGTCGCCGAAGTGCAGCGGCCTGAACTGGAACGCGGTCCCCGCCACGACCACCAGGAGGACGAGCGTGCACCCGAGCGCCACCTTCACCTCGGCCCACCCGCGGCCGTCCAGCGAGCCGATCAGCCACGCCTGGGCCCGCGCGACGTCGGTGATGTCGGCCGTGACCAGCAGCCAGGTCGTGAGCGCCTGCATCAGCGCGCTCACCGAGATGCCGATGAGGATGAGCCGGAAGCCGTCGATCCCGCGCCGCCACGCCAGCAGGTAGACGAGCAGGCCGGTGCCGAGGCCGCCCGCGAGCGCCGCCGCGGGCACGCCCACCGAGCCGGCGACCGCCGCGGTCGTCCCGCCCGACACCGTCAGCAGCAGCACCGCGACCGCGCCGGCGCCCTGGGTGATCCCGAGGACGTCCGGGCTGGCCAGCGGGTTGCGGGCGATGGACTGCGTGATCGCGCCCGACGTCCCGAGCGCGATGCCCACCACCAGCCCGGCCAGGGCGCGCGGCAGCCGCAGATCCATGATGACGAACTCGTCGACCCGCTCGCCGCGGCCGGCGAGCGTGCCGATCACGCGCGGCAGCGCGATCGGGAAGTCCCCGGCGCCGATCGACAGGCAGAACAGCAGGAAGGCCGCCGCCGCCAGCAGCAGCGTGACGAGGAGGGGCCGGGGCCGCCACGCGAACGACACGCGTCCGAGCCGCACGCCCGGCGCGCTCATGCGGTCCTCAGCTTTCCGCGCCACACCAGGGCCGCGAAGAACGGGGCGCCGACCAGGGCGACGACGATGCCCGCGTCCAGCTCGCCCGGCCGGACGACCACGCGGCCGGCGATGTCGCAGACCATCAGGACGACCGCGCCGAGCAGCCCCGCGTACGGGACCAGCCAGCGGTAGTCGGGCCCGGTCAGGTAGCGGGCCACGTGGGCCACCATGAGCCCGATGAACGCGATGGGGCCGCACGCGGCCGTCGCCGCGCCCGCCAGCAGGGTGATCGCGACGATGCCGGCCGTCCGGCTCACCGCGATGTTCACCCCCATCGCCCGCGCGACGTCGTCGCCCAGGTTGAGCAGGTTGACGGCGGGCAGCGTGGCCAGCGCCAGCGCCAGCCCGACCGCGACGAACACCGCCACCGGCCAGATGACGCCGAACCCGACCCCGGCCACCGAGCCCGCGTTCCAGAACCGCAGCGCGTTCAGCGACTGCCGGTCCGACAGCGCGATCGCCGTGGTCATCGCCGCCAGGAAGACCGTGACGCCCTGCCCGGCCAGCGCGAGCGTCAGCGGGTCGCCGGCCCCGCGCCCGATGCTCGCCAGCCCGAACACGACGGCCCCGGCGGCCGCCGCCCCGAGGAACGCGAACCAGACGTACTGGAAGGGGTTGGTGAGCCCGAGCAGCGCGACCGCCGTCACCACGGCGAACGAGGCGCCGGAGTTCACCCCGAGCAGGCCCGTGTCGGCGATCGGGTTGCGCGTGGCCCCCTGGATCAGCGCCCCGCCGACCCCGAGCGCGATGCCCGCCACGATCGCGAGGACCGTCCGGGGCAGCCGCACGGTCCGCACGATCAGCCTGATCTCGGTGAGCCGCTGGTCGGGGCCCGGCGACGCGAACAGCCCGTCCCAGACCTCGGCGGGGCTCAGCGCCCGCGCGCCGACGGCCAGCGACCCCGCCGCGGCGCCCGCGAGCAGCACGGCGAGCACGGCCAGCCCGACGATCCGCCGCCTGCGCACCGCCGCGACCCCGGACGCGAGACCGGACGCGGGCCGCTTCGCCGCGACCGCGCTCATCCGCGTCGGCCGAGTCCGGCTAGCACCACTTTCCTCCGAAATCGAAGATCGATTAAGGAGAGCCTAACCTAAGCACTGCTCGCGGAGCGCGCGCGGCCTCGTCAGTGGTTGGGCGGGGTGAGGTTGTAGCGGCGGACGACGTCGTCCAGCCAGTCGGGGGTGCCGTAGGTCAGGCCGTACTTCACGGCGAGTTCGGTGAAGTCCGCGCGAGGCGCGGAGGCGGCGGTGAGGTCGGCGAGTTCCCGGAAGTAGCTCTCGAAACCGCCCGGGATGATGATCTCGACGATGCGGCCGGGCACGTCGCCCGCGTTCCACATGGCGTGCATCTGGCCGCGCGGCTTCACGATGTAGCCGCCCGGGCCGAGGACGGTCTCGGTGTCGTCGGAGCGGAAGCCGATCCGCCCTTCGAGGACGAGGGAGTACTCGTCCTCCCGGCTGTGCATGTGCGGGGCGGTGAGCGTCCCCACGGCGAAGGGGTGCTCGACGATGGCGACCGCGCCCCGGGTGTCGCCGCCCCGCAGCTTGTAGGTGGCCCCGAACCCCCCGATGCGCGCGGTGTCGCCCTGCTCGGGCGGCACGACGATGAGGGGCGGGACGTCGCCGGGCTCCACCGTCAGGCCCGGACGAGCGGGGTGTCGACGAGGTGCTCGGCGAGGAACCACGCCTGCAGCTCGCCCGTGCGGACGACCTCGGAGACGAGCAGGTCGTTGGTGCCGTCGTCGCCCTGCTCGGCGGCCCGCGCGGCCGCGTCGTGGGCCTCGGCGAGGATGGTCTCGTGCGCCGCGAGCAGCCGGGACAGCATGGCCGGGACCTCCTCGGCGCCGTCCGGCGGGCGCGGGATCTCGGTGATCTCCGCGACGTGGCGCGGGTCGCCGACGGCGACGCCGCCGAGGGTCTGGACGCGTTCGGCGATGCCGTCGACCAGTTCCAGCTGCTCGCCGGCGTGCTTGTCCAGCAGCAGATGGAGCTGGTAGAAGGTGTGCCCGCGGACCAGCCAGTGGTGCTTCTTGTAGAGCGCGTACAGGATCTGCGTGTCGGCGAGGACCCGGTTGAGGCGCTGGCAGGAGTACATGCGGGCGTCGTATGACAGCGCCAGCGGGAACTGCCGCACCGTGCCGAACTCCTGGATCTCCCGGCCGCGCTGGTGGAGCCACGGCTGGCTGTTCGCGGTGGTCGCGTGATCGGCGGTCATGGGCGAACTCCTTCTGCCGGTTGCCTCGATCGTCGCGCCGGGGGCGGCGCGCTCGCATCCGCCACCGCACAGTCCGCTCGCTAGGGCAGCACGCGGTCGAGCTGGCTGCGCGAGGTGATGCCGAGCTTCGCGAACACCTTGCGCAGGTGGTACTGGACGGTGCGGGAGCTGATGAACAGGCGGGTCGCGATCTCCGGGTTCGACAGGCCCTCCAGGGCCAGCCGGGCGATCTGCGCCTCCTGGGCGGTCAGCTCGGTCGTGGCGGGGACGGTGCGCTTGCGGGCCGTCCCGCCGGTGGCGAGCAGCTCGCGCCTGGCCCGTTCGGCGAACGCGGCCATGCCCATCGCCTCCAGCATGCCGTGGGCGGTGCGCAGCTGCCGGCGCGCGTCGGTGCGGCGGCGCCGGCGGCGGAGCCACTCGCCGTAGAGCAGGTGCGCGCGGGCCAGTTCGGGGCGGACGCGGGTCCGGCCGAGGTGGGCGATCGCCTCGCGGTAGAGGGGTTCGGGGTCGTCGGACAGCAGCGCGCGGGAGCGTGCGGCGAGGCCGAGCGCCCAGCCGGTGCGGGCGGCGCCGGCCATCTCGGCGAGGCGGTCGCGGGCGTCGGCGGCCGTCTCGCCGCTCCCGCCGCGCGCGGCGGCCTCGACGAGTTCCACGACGGCCCAGTTCGCGATGCCCGGATACCGCAGCTCGGGGTACCGCTGGTGGTCGAGGGCGCGCTGGGCGGCGGCCGCCGCCTCGGGATAGTCGCCGAGGCCGTTGCGCAGGACGGCGGTCGTCCATTCGGCGACGGCCGTCCCGATGCCCTCGCCGCGCCGGGCGACCTCGGCGCGGGTGCGGTCGACCAGGGCCGCCGCCTCGTCGGCGTCGCCGCGGAACGCGGCGAGGGCCATGGCGCTGTAGGGGGCGAGGTTGCCGCCGGTCGCCTCCGTGACGGCCGTGCCCTCGTCCGTCAGGGAGGCTGCGGTGGCGAGGTCGCCGGCGAACATGAGCATGTGGGCGCGGGTGCTCAGGGCGAGCGGAAGCTCGCTCAGCGCACCGGTCGTGCGGGCCAGGTGGACGTACCGGGCCGAGAGCGCGTCCCAGCGCTCGTCGTCCCACAGGTGCAGCGCGGCCTCGTTGAACAGCCACAGCCTGCGCAGTTCCTCGTCGGCGGACATGCCGTCGCCGAACGCCGCGAGCGCCCGCCGCAGGATCGGCACGCCGGCCGCGTACCCCTCCGTGAAGTTCGCCGCGAGCCCGGACAGCAGCAGGTCGGCCGCACGCTCGACCGGCGGCGGAGGCGCGGTGCGGGCCGCCGCCGCCACCTCGGGCGCGCCGCCTCCCGGGCTCGCGAGGCGCCCGGCGAACATCGCGGCGGACAGCGCGTCCAGATAGGTCGTCCGGGCGAGGGCGGCGTCGACCGGCGCGAGCCGGCCGGCGGCCTCGACCAGCAGGAGCGGGGCGTCGCCGCCCCGGTTCGCGACGAAGGCGAGCCGCGCCCGGACGAGGTCGGCGCGCGCGTGCTGCAGCTCGTCCAGCGGCCCGGCCTCGGCCACGGCGAGGAGGTTCCGCACGGCGTCGTAGGCGCCGGTCTCGTACTTGGCGAGCGCCGCGTCCAGCGCCCGCCCGGCCCGGCGCGCCGGGTCCAGGGTCAGCGCCGCCGCGCGTTCGAGGAACGCGGCGGCCGCGGCGGGCCCGCCCCGCGCGCGGGCCCGGCCCGCGGAGCGTTCGAGCTCACCGGCGACGTCCTCGTCGGGTCCGGCGGCGCCCTGGGCCCGGTGCCAGGCGCGGCGGTCGGGGTCGAGCCGCGGGTCGCTCGCCGCCGCCAGCGCGCGGTGCGCGGCGAGCCGCTCCGAGGGCGCCGCCGACCGGTAGGCCGCCGAGCGCACCAGCGAATGGCGGAACCGCACGCGGGTCCCGAACTCCGCGAGGTCGGCGTCGGCCACCGGCGGCGCGGCCTCGGCGCCGATGCCGAGGCTCCCGGCCGCCCGCCACACCAGCGCGGGGTCGCCGGTCGGGTCGGCCGCCGCGAGCAGCAGCAGGCGCCTGCTCGCGGCGGGCAGGGCGGCGGCCCGGCGCCGGAAGATCTCCTCGACGCCGCCGGAGAGCGGGACCGCGCCGGGCAGCCCGAAGCCGCCCGCCAGGTCCGCCGCCGTCAGGACGCGGGGCAGCTCCAGCAGGGCGAGGCAGTTGCCGCGCGCCTCGGCGATGATCTGGTCGCGGACCCGCTCGTCCAGCGGCCCGGTCAGCACCGAGTCCAGCAGCTCCCGCGCCTCCTCGTCCCGCAGCGGGCCGATCTCCAGGTCGGGGAGCCCGGCGAGGTCGTCGCCGGGCTCCCGGTCCGCGAACACCAGGCCGACCGACTCCGCGCCCAGCCGCCGGGCCACGAACGCGAGGACCCGCGCCGACGTCCGGTCGAGCCACTGCAGGTCGTCGATCAGGCAGAGCAGCGGGCGGTCGTCGGCGGCGTCGGCCAGCAGGCCGAGGACGGCCAGCCCGAGCAGCAGCCGGTCCGGGACGGGGCCCGCGCTCATGCCGAACGCGGTCCGCAGGGCGTCGCGCTGCGGCGCGGGGAGCCCGCCGAGGCCGTCCAGCATCGGCAGGCACAGCTGGTGCAGGCCGGCGAACGGCAGCTCCATCTCCCACTGGACGCCCGCCGCCCGCGCGATCCTGAGGTCCGGCGCCCGCCCGGCCAGCTCCTCCAGCAGGGCCGTCTTGCCCGCGCCCGGCTCGCCGTGCAGCACGAGGGCGCGGCTCTCCCCCGCGCGGACGGCCTCGACCAGGCGGTCGAGCGCGGCGCGTTCGGCCCGGCGGCCCGTCAGCTCCGGCGCCATGGCTACGCGGTGCGGGTGCGGGCGACCAGGAGGGCCACGTCGTCCTCGTTGGGGCCGTCCCCGGTCATGAGCCGTACGACGGTGGAGCAGAAGTCGTCGAGCGGCAGCGCGGCACGGGACCGGCCGGCGTGGGACAGCGCGCTGCCCAGGCGGCCGATGCCCGACTCGATGTCGGACTCGCGGGTCTCGATGAGGCCGTCGGTGTAGAGGGCGATGACGCTGCCCTCGGCGAGGTCGAGGGTGAGGGCGCGGTACGCGCCGAGGCCGAGGCCGATCGGCGTGCCCTCGGGCGGGCGGGGGAAGCTCACGACGCCGCCCGGCTCGACGATCGCCGGCGGCGGATGGCCCGCCGCGGCCACGGTGCACCGCCGGGAGGCCGCGTCGTAGACGGCGTACACGCAGGTGGCGCCGGTGATGTCGTAGGACGTGCCGTCCTCGGCCGCCTGCCGGACGACCAGCTCGTCGAGCCGGGCGAGCACCCGGTCGGGCGGCAGGTCCAGGTAGGCGAGGGTGCGGACGGCGGTGCGGAGCCGCCCCATCGTCGCCGCGGCGTTGATGCCGTGCCCGGTCACGTCCCCGACGACGAGGGCGACCCGGCCGCCGTCCAGCGGGATCGCGTCGAACCAGTCGCCGCCGACGCCGGCGTGCATGTCGGACGGCACGTAGCGGGAGGCGAGCTCGACGGCCTCGCCGCCCGCCAGGCTGCGCGGCAGCAGGTTGCGCTGGAGGGCGAGGGCGGCGGCGTGCTCGCGGGTGTACTGGCGCGCGTTGTCCAGGCTGAGCGCGGCGCGGGCGCCGATCTCCTCGGCGAGGACGAGGTCGTCCCTGGTGAACGGTGTCCGGTTGTCGGTGCGGACGAACACGGTGACCCCGAGGATGTCGCCGCGGGCCTTCAGCGGGACGATGATCAGCGTGTGCATCCCGGTGGCGCGGATGATCCTCGCCCGGTCCGGGTCCTGGCCGAGCCAGCCGCCGGGCGAGGTGTCGAGCTCGGGCTCGAAATGGGAGCGCCCCGAGGCCAGGACCTCCATGAAGGGCGACGCCGGCGGCACGAACACCGGCTCCCCGATCGGCCACAGCGACTCGGGGACGCCGTCGTGGATCGAGGCCACGCCCGCGCGGCGGAACACCGGGACGCTCACCTCCGTCGACGTCAGCCGCTCCAGGGGCTCGGCGTCCGGGAGGACGGACTCGGCGAGGTCGACGGTGACGTAGTCGGCGAGGACCGGTACGGCGAGGTCGGCCATCTCCTGCGCGGTCTGCCGGACGTCGAGCGCGGTGCCGATGCGGGTGCTGGCCTCGCGGAGCAGGGCGAGGCGGCGGCGGGCGCGGCTGTGGCTGATGTCCAGCGCCATCGAGCATACGCCGAGCGGCCGGCCGTCCACCCCGTCGAGGCGGAAGTGCGAGATCGAGAGGGTGATGTCGGCGCCGCCGTCCGGCGACGTCCGGTGGACCTCCTGGTCGAACAGCGGGTCGCCGTCGGCGAGCACCTTGCGGAGCGCCTCCTGCGCCGGCCCGGTGTCGACGCCCGGCGGCGGGTCGGTGAGCACGCTCCCCACCCGGTAGTGGGGGAAGGCGGGCAGCAGGCGCTCGGTCGCGGCGTTCACCCACACGCACCGCAGGTCGGTGTCCCAGATGAGCATGGCGATGGGCGTGCGGCTCATCAGCGGTTCGAGCACCGAGCGCGCCGGCTCGGGCGCGCCGTCCACCGCCGTCATGGCCACCGACCAGGAGTGCGGCGTTTCCGGGCCGTGCAGCCGCGCGACGTCGGCGCGCACGAGGACCATGCCGCCGTCGCGCCGCCGGGCCTCCAGCAGGCCCGACCAGTGGTCCCGGCCGCCGAACCTGCCGTCCCAGTCCGACGCGCCGCCGCACGTGAACGGGCGGGCGCCGCCGCCGGGGTCGGCGCCGGCGTAGCCGAGCAGCTCCTGCGCCGCCCGCGTCCAGCCGGTCACGGCGCCGTCCCGGCCGACCGTGACGACCGCCGGCGGCCGTTCCGCCGGTGCGTCCTGAATGCCGTCGGATGCGGCCATCGCGCGGCCTCCGTCCCTACCCCCGATGAACCCCGTTCCCAGGGTTATGCACGGCGGGCCCCGCTGTATTCCCGGCCGGGGCGCTCACCCGGAGGTCTGCCGCGCGTGCGGCCGGACGTGGTGCCGGCCGATGGGCAGCATCAGCGGCCGTCCGGAGACCGGGTCCTGGATGATGCGGCTGTCGAGGTCGAAGACCGCCCGGACGACCTCCTCGGTGAGGACGTCGGCGGGCGCGCCGGACGCGTGCAGCCGCCCGCCGGCGAGGGCGATGAGGTGGTCGGCGTAGCGGGCGGCGAGGTTGAGGTCGTGCAGCACCATCACGATGGTGGTGCCCCGGGTGCGGTTCAGGTCGGTGAGCAGGTCGAGGACGTCGACCTGGTGGCTGGCGTCGAGGAAGGTGGTGGGCTCGTCCAGCAGGAGCAGGTCGGTGTCCTGGGCGAGCGCCATGGCGATCCAGACCCGCTGGCGCTGCCCGCCGGACAGCTCGTCGACGCTGCGGTCGGCGAGGCCGGTGGTCCGGGTCGCCTCCAGGGCGGCGGCCACGGCGGCGTCGTCCCCGGCGTTCCACCGGGAGAAGATCCCCTGGTGGGGGTGGCGGCCGCGGCAGACGAGGTCGAGCACGGTGATGCCCTCGGGCGCGACCGGCGACTGCGGCAGCAGCCCGAGCGTGCGGGCCAGCTCCTTGGCGGGCATGCGATGCACCTCCCTGCCGTCCAGGACGACGCGCCCGGCGCGGGGCGCGAGCAGCCGGGACAGGGAGCGCAGCAGCGTCGACTTCCCGCAGGCGTTGGCGCCGACGATGGCCGTGACCTCGCCGGCCGGGACGGCCAGGTCGAGGGACTCGATGACGGCGCGGTCGCCGTACCCGAGCGTGAGGCGCTCGGCGGCGAGGGAGTGGGACGTGGTCACAGCGAGCCTCCGGACCGGTGGGTGCGGACGATCAGGTAGACGAGGTAGGGCGCGCCGAGGACGCCGGTGACGACGCCGACCGGGTAGCGGGTGTCGAACGCGAACTGGCCGGTGAAGTCGGCGACGAGGACGAGCAGCGCGCCGACGAGCCCGGCCGGGACGAGCAGCGAGCCGCCGGTGCCGAGCAGCCGTGCCGCGATGGGGCCGGACAGGAACGCCACGAACGCGATCGGCCCGGCCGCCGCGGTGGCGAACGCGATCAGCCCGGCGGCGGCGACGATCACGGCGATGCGGGTGCGCTCGACCCGGACGCCGAGCGCGGACGCCGTGTCGTCCCCGAGCTGCATCGCCGACAGGTCCCGCGCGAGGAACAGCAGCGCGGGCCCGAGGACGGCCAGCGCGGCGAGGGCGGGCAGCACCTGCGCCCAGGTGGCGCCGTTGAGGCTGCCGGCCAGCCAGCGCGTGGCCTCCTGGAGGTCCCACTCGGCGGCCCGGGACAGCACGTAGGAGGTGATGCTGTCGCCGATCGCGGCGACCCCGATGCCGATCAGGATGAGGCGCGTGCCGGCGACGCCGTCCCGGAACGCCAGCACGTACATCAGCACGGCGACGCCGATCGCGGCGGCGATCGCGAAGACCGACACCTGCGTCCCGCCGAGGGAGAACACGACGATCGCGACGGACGCGGCGGCGCCCGCGCCCGCGCTGATGCCGATGATGTCGGGGCTGGCGAGCGGGTTGCGCAGCATCGTCTGGAAGGTCACGCCGGCCAGCCCGAAGGAGAATCCGGCGACGACGGCGAGGACGGCCCGCGGCAGCCGCAGCCGTCCGACCGTGAAGGACGCGCCCGGGACCTGCTCGCCGAGCACGACGCGGACCACGTCGCCGGGCGGGTAGAAGGTGTGCCCGGCCATGAGCGTCACGGCGAACGCGGCGGCGGCGAGCAGCGCCAGCGTCAGCATGACGAGGCGGCGCCGGGCGGCGCGACGCCGCCTTCCACGGGCGACGAGCACCGCGGCCGGGCGCGTGGCGGTCGGGGCGCCGGGCGGGGCGGGTGTCACAGCTCACGCACCTTCTGCCGGCGGACGATCTGGATGAAGAACGGCGCCCCGATCAGCGCCGTCACGATGCCGACCTCGATGTCGGAGGGGCGTGCCACCACGCGGCCGACGACGTCGGCGGCAGTGAGCAGCGCCGCGCCGGTGAGGGCGGACAGCGGCAGCAGCCAGCGGTGGTCGACGCCGGCGAGCAGCCGGCACGCGTGCGGGACGATGAGCCCGACGAACGCGATCGGCCCGGCGACGGCCGTGGCGGAGCCGCAGAGCACGACGGCGCCGAGGGCGGCGGTCCCGCGGATGAGGGCGACGCGCTCGCCGAGCCCGGCCGCGATCTCGTCGCCGAGGGCGAGCGAGTTCAGGGACCGCGCGCACAGCAGGCAGATGGCGCATCCGGCGGCGAGGAACGGCAGCACCTGCCCGATGCGCTCGTAGGACGCGCCGCCGACCCCGCCGATCTGCCAGAGCCGGAAGCCGCCGGCGATGTCGTTGCGCGGCAGGACGACGGCGCTGACCAGGGACGCGAAGGCCGCCGAGGTGGCGGCCCCGGCGAGCGCGAGCTTGAACGGGGTGGCCCCGCCGCGGCCGAGCGACCCGACGGTGTAGACGAACACGGCCGAGGCGGCGGCGCCCGCCATCGCGACCCAGATGTACCCGGTCGGGGACGTGAGCCCGAAGAACGCGACGGCGGTGACGACCGACAGCGACGCCCCCATGTTGACGCCGAGGATCCCGGGGTCGGCGAGCGGGTTGCGGGTGACGCCCTGCATGACGCAGCCGGACAGGCCGAGCGCGGCGCCGATCGCCACCGCGAGCAGCGTGCGCGGGATCCGCTTGGCGACCGCGGCCTCTTCGAGGGTGCCGTCGGCGCCGCCGAGCGCGGCCCACACGTCCGACCAGGCGACGTCGCGCGACCCGAACGCGACGGAGACCACCATGAGCGCGGCCAGCACCAGCACGGTGGCCAGCAGCCACAGCAGGCGGGCGCGCGCCGGACGCCGCACGAGGGCGGCGTCCGGCGCGCGGTCGGCGGCGACCGCCGTCACTTGACCTTGCCGGCGGCGTCGGCGAGCGCCTTCACGTAGTCCTCCAGGACCCACGAGATCGCCAGCGGGGTCGGGTTCGCGGCCGTGCCGAGCGGCTTGGTCTCGGGCAGCAGGTAGACCGAGCCGCGCTCGACGGCGGGGATCTTCGACAGCAGCGGGTCGCCGCTGATCTTCTTCAGCAGCTTGTCGTCGCCGTAGCCCACGATGATGTCGACGTCGTCGAACACGTCGATCTGCTCGGCGCTGCGGGTCAGGACGAACTTGTCGGTGCCCTTGGACGCCTCGGCGATGCTGCCCGGGATGGTCAGCCCGAGGTCGGTGAAGAACTGGGTGCGGGTGTCGTGCGTCGTGTAGAAGCCGATCTGGCTCACGTCGTTGGGGTCGACGTGCGTCAGGAACATGACCGACTTGCCCTTGAGCGCCGGGTGCTTCGCCACGGCCGCCGTGACGTCGCCCTCGATGTCCTTGATGAGCTTCTCGCCCTCGTCGGCGAGACCGATGGCCTTGCTGTTGATGCGGATGATCTCGCGCCACGGGGTGGCCCAGGGGGCGTCGGGGTAGGCGACGACCGGGGCGATCTGGCTGAGGGTGTCGTAGTCCTGCTTGGTCAGGCCCGAGTAGCCGGCGAGGATGACGTCCGGCTTGGTGTCGGCGACGGCCTCGAAGTCGATGCCGTCGTTCTCGTCGAACAGGACGGGCGTCTCGGCATTGAGCTCCTTCAGCCGCTTCTCGACCCAGGGCAGGACGCCGTCGCCGTTGTCGTCGCCGAAGTTCGCGGCGGCCATGCCGACCGGGACGACGCCGAGGGCCAGCGGCACCTCGTGGTTGGCCCAGTTGACCGTGGCCACCCGCTTCGGCTTCGCCTTGATGGTGGCGGTGCCGAGCGCGTGCTCGATCGTCACCGGGAACGCGGCCGACGAGCCGCCGCCCGCCTTCGCCTCCTGCGTCTCGGACGAGTCGCCGCATGCCATGAGACCGCCGAGCAGGACGGCCAGTACGGCGATGACCCGGAGGCCATGGGGACGTTTCACTTCGTACTCCACTGTCAGAAATCCGCTGGTGCCGGGCCTCGCACGACCGGATCGCGGCTCTGCGTCCGTGGAGCGGTGCACCGTACTGCCGAGGCGAGCCTTGCTTAGGTAAGGCTTGCCTTGGTTGGACTGTAAGAGGAAGCGCCGCCGCGTCGCAATCGAGCGTTTGGGACGTCCGTTATCGAGATCGGGACATTCGGGCTAAATTCCCCGCACTCGGAACGCGCCGGGCGTCAGTCCCGTCGCCCGCCGGAACGCCACGCCGAACGCGCTGGCCGACCGGTAGCCGACCTCCTCGGCGACGGCGTCGATCTCCCACCCGCGTCCGAGCAGCGCGACGGCGTGCTGGGCGCGGACCGCCGCGACCCACCGCGCGAAGCTGGTGCCCGTCTCGGCGTGGAAGGCGCGGGTGATCGTGCGGGCGCTCACGCCGAGCGCGGACGCCCAGTCCGCGAGCGTCCGCCGGTCGCCCGGGTCGGCGCGGACCGCGTCCGCGATCGGGCGCAGCAGCGCGGAGGCGGGCATGTGCACGAGCAGTTCGCGCGGGGACGGGGCGAGCACGTCGAGCACCATGGCCTCGGTCACCGTCCGCGAGCCGGCCGGCAGCCCCGGGTCGGCGAGCCGCTCCAGCAGCAGCCGGAGCAGCGGGGTGATCTCCACGGCGACCGGCGTCGCGGAGATCGAGGTCGTCGCGCCGAAGCCGAAGAACCCGGCGCGGCACCGGGTGCCGGCGGTCGCCGAGCCGGAGTGCAGGGTGCCGGCGGGCATCCACAGGCCGAGCGCGGGCGTGACCGTCCAGACCCGCGACCCGACGACGGCGGTCGACGCGCCGCGCTCGTTCCAGAGCAGCTCGTGGAAGGGGTGCGAGTGCTCGTTCCAGGTGGTGTCGCGGGCGAAGTCCTCGCGCCAACTCGTGATCGCGAACGGCATCTCGGCCGGGCCCGCCGCGAGCGCGGGCAGTGTGCGGGTCTCCCTGTCCATGGCGCGTCCGGGCCTCGTTCCCTCTCTTCGGTAAGGCTTACCTTATAGTTCGGGCCATGCCCCCTAGTGAGCCGCGCACCGGCGAAACGCGCACGTCAGAGATGCACACGTCCGAGATGCGCGCGTCCGGGATACGCACATCCGAAATACGGGCCGTGCGGACCGAGGCCGAGCTGCGCGAGATCGTCCAGGAGCCGTCCCAGGTCATCTGGGACAAGGACATCGGCCGGATCGACGCGCACGCGCGCACGCTCATCGCGCACTCGCCGTTCGTGCTGGTCGCGACCTCGACCCCGGACGGGAGCTGCGACGTCTCCCCCAAGGGCGACCCGGCCGGGTCGGTGCTCGTGCTGGACGACCACCGGCTGGCGATCGCCGACCGGCCCGGCAACCACCGGGTCGACGGCTTCCGCAACGTCCTGCGCAACCCGCACGTCGGCCTGCTGTTCCTCGTACCGGGGATGAACGAGACGCTGCGGGTGAACGGGCGTGCCACGCTCGTCTCGGACGCGCCGTTCTTCGACGACCTGGCCGTCCAGGGCAAGCGGCCGCGGCTGGCCCTGCTCGTCGAGGTCGAGGAGCTGTACCTGCACTGCGCGAAGGCCCTGCTGCGCTCGTCGCTGTGGCGGCCCGAGACCTGGCCGGACCGGGGCGCCCTGCCCACGGCGGGCCGGGTCTTCAAGGACCACATCGGCATCAAGCAGTTCTCCGCCGAGCAGATCGACGAGGACCTCGACCGGGACGCCGAGACCAACCGCTACTGAGCGGGCGCCGCCGGGACCCGGTCAGACCTCGAGTTCGCGGCCGAGCCGGTGCAGCCGCAGGGCCAGCTGCACTTCGAGCGTGTGGTCCGGGCTGCTCCAGTCGACGCCGAGGAGGCGCTTCACGCGGTCGAGGCGCTGGGTGACGGTGTTCGGGTGGATGTGCAGCCGCTTCGCGCTCGCGACGAGGCTCTGCCCGGTCGCGAAGTAGGTCTCCAGGGTCTCCATCAGCATGGTCGAGCGCTGCTCGTCGTGCCGGATGACCGGGCCCAGCGTCCGCAGCACGTACCGGGTCGCGGACGCGCCGTCGCCGAGGAGCAGCCCGGCGTACCCGAGGTCGTCGGCCGTGGCGGAGGCGCCCTCGCGTTCGAGCCGGAGCAGCGCCTGCGCGCACGCCAGCGCCTCGGCGTAGGCGGCGGGCAGGTCGGCCGGGTCGTCCACGGGACCGGCCGCGCCGACGGTGACCGGCGACCGCAGCCGCACGGTCATCGACCGCGACACCTGCCGGCCCGTCAGCGACGGGTCGTCGGACGGGATGACCAGGACCGCGCGGCCGTCCCGCACGGTGCTCAGTCCGTCGCGGGCGGCGGCAAGGTCGGACGCCACGGAGGCGAGGCCCCGCCGCTTCTCCGGCCGGATGTGCGCGACGACCACGGCATGCCGCTTCTGCGGCTGGTACCCGATCCGCAGCGCGCGCTCGGCGAGCGAGGAGTACGTGCGGGCGTCGGGGGTGAGGAGGTCGTCCAGCAGCTCGCCGCGCACCCTCGCCTCCGCGGCGGCGAGGTTGCGGCCGAACAGCTGGAGCAGGGAGGCGACGACGGCGGCCCGTTCGAGCAGGCGCCGGTCCAGGTCGCCGACCCCGGCGGACGCGGCCGGCGGCGCCCAGACCAGGGTGCCGAGGTTCTCGCTGCCGGCGACGAGGTCGGTCGCCCAGTACGTCGCGCCGGGCCCGCGGCCGGGCTCGGCGTCCGCCGCGGCGCCGCTCGCCGCGGCGGACATGCCCTTCAGGACGTCCCCGGGCGCCCCGGGCGTCCACGCGACGGCGGTCTGGAACTCGTCGAAGATGGCGAGCACGCCGCCGAGCTGGTCGCCGGTCGCGGTCACGACCTCCTGCACGCCGCCGCCGCGGAGCACGATGTCCATGCTCTGGTCGTGCGCCGCGACGGCCCGCTCCTCCTCGACCGTGTGCCGCCGCAGCGCCTCGTTCGCCTGCCGCAGCGTCGCGAGCGCCTGGTCCTGGCGGTGCCGCAGCCGCGCCTGGTCCAGGGCGGACGCGGCGAGGGCGGCGAACGAGCCGAGCAGGGCGATGGCGTCGTGCGAGAACGGCCCCGGCGTGCGGTTCGAGGCGAACAGCACCCCGAGGACCTTTCCGCCGCGCAGCGGCACGCCGACGATCGACACCTGCCGCTCCGCGCGGACCGAGGCGTCCACGGCGGGGTCGTGCGCGAGCCGCTCGTCGCTGAAGTAGTCGGGCGTCGAGAACGGCGTGCCGGTGGCGGCGACCCGGCCGCCGATGCCGACGCCGAACGGGATCCGGACGTCCTTCCAGGCCGAGGACGTCGCGCCGACCATCACGCTCATCCGGGTCGCGCGGTCCTCGTCGTCGTTCAGGCTCAGGTAGGCCATGTCGCAGCCGAGCAGCCGCTGCGCCTGGCTCACGATCAGGGTCAGGATCGCCTCGGGGTCGCCGCGGTCCTCCGCCAGCTCCTTCGCGCACTCGACCAGCGCCCGCTGCTGCTCCTGCCGGGTGCGCTGCTTTTCCAGGGTGTCGCGCAAGCGGAGGGCGAGCGTGTGCTCGGCCTGCAGCTCCTCCAGCTCGGCGGGCGAGGCGGCCTTCGCCGCCATGCCGCGCAGGACGTCGTCGTAGTGCGGCAGCGGTGCCCCGTCGACCAGGAGCCGGAGATAGCCGTGCCCGTTTCCACCGTTCACGCCGTTCACACCACCGTCGGCCCTTCTCCGTCGTGAGCCCTCTATAGTGAGTAAGCGCATAGTCATCGCTGCGGGCGCACGTGTCAAGGCGCCGATAGCATGCCCCCCGGACTCGAAGGAGGCGAGGATCGCCGATGGCCAGACGGCAGGCCCGGTTCACCGCCCAGGACCTGGCGGACGATCCCCGGCTGCACGACCACTCCCCCGACCTCTGGCGGGAGGACCTCGGCGCGGTGCAGCGCGGCCTGCTGACCTCGGCGGTGCGGTGCTTCGCCGCGAACGGCTTCCACGCCACGACCACCCGTGACATCGCCGAGGGCGTGGGGCTGAGCCCGGCGGCCCTCTACGTCCACTTCCCGTCGAAGGAACTGGTCCTCTACGAGATCATCCGGGTCGGCCACGAGCGGGTCCTGGAGCACCTCCGGATGCCGTCGATCACGACGGTGGACGGTGCGGCGGACCGGCTGCGCGCCATCGTCTCGGCGTACACCGCCTGGCACGCCCGCCACCACGTGGCCGCGCGCGTCTGCCAGCTGGAGCTCAGCGGCCTCTCGGCCGAGCACTACGACGAGATCGTCGAGGTGCGCCGCCGGACCAACGCGTTCTTCCGCGAAGCGGTCGCGCGGGGCGTCGCCGAAGGGTCGTTCGCGCAGGTCGACGTCAACCGGGTCACGCGGGCGATGCTGTCGCTGAGCATCGACCTCGTCCGCTGGTACCGGCTCGACGGCCCCGACTCCCCGGAGCGGCTCGGCGAGTTCTACGCCGACCTCGCGCTGAAGCTGGTCGCTCCGTCTCCGGCCCTGTCTCCGTCCCCGGCCGGCGAGTAGCCCCCGGGCTCACCGTGACCGAACCGGCGAGAACCCCGGCCGACGCCCTGACTATGCGCTTAGTTAGAGCTACGATGTCCGGATCGGAGACCATGCCCGCCGCGGTGCTGGAGGTTCCATGCACGGTCTGATGCAGGACCGGCCTCTCGACGTCTCGATGCTCATGCGCCGCGTCGAGCGGCTGTTCGCCCACAAGCGGGTCGTCACCGCGACGGCGGACGGCGAGGTCGCCGCGACCTGGCGGGAGGTCGCCGCGCGTGCGCGCCGGCTCGCCGCCGCGCTCGACCTGCTCGGCGTCCCGCGCCACGCCCGCGTGGGGACGTTCGGCTGGAACTCCCAACGCCATGTCGAGCTGTACCTGGCGGTGCCGAGCGGCGGCCGCGTGCTGCACACCCTCAACCACCGGCTGTTCGCGGACGAGCTGGCCTACATCCTCACCGACGCCGAGGACGACGTCCTGTTCGTCGACCGCTCCCTCATCGCGGCGGTGTGGCCGCTGATGGAACGGGCCCCGGCCGTGCGCCACGTCGTGGTCATGGACGACGGCGGCGGGGACGAACCGCCCGACGACCCCCGGGTCATCGACTACGAGGCGCTGCTCGCGCGGGCCCCGTCCCCCGCGTCCCCCGTCCCGGTGGACGAGAACGACGCCGCGAGCCTCTGCTACACGTCCGGCACGACCGGCCGTCCCAAGGGCGTGCTGTACAGCCACCGGTCGATCGTCCTGCACGCGCTGATGCTCCTCGGCGCGGACAACTTCGCCATCAGCGAGCGCGACGTCGTGATGCCGATCGTGCCGATGTTCCACGTGAACGCGTGGGGGCTGCCCTACGCCGCGATGCTCGCCGGCGCCGACCTCGTCCTGCCCGGTCCGGCGATGAGCCCGGCGGCGCTCGCCCGTCAGATGGCGCGGCACCGGGTGACGTTCACGGCCGGGGTCCCGGCGATCTGGCGCTCGGTCCTGCCGCTGCTCGCCGATGTCGACGTCTCGTCGCTGCGCATGGTCCTGTCGGGCGGCAGCCCCGTGCCGGACGCGCTGGCGCGGGCGTGGCAGGAGGCCGCCGGCGTGCCGCTCACCAGTTCGTGGGGCATGACCGAGACCAGCCCGGTGGTGGCCGTGTCCCGGCTCGGGACCGTGCACGACGGGCTCGGCCCCGACGCCCGGCGCGCGATCCTCGCCGGTCCCGGCCCGTCCCTCCCGCTCACCGAACTGCGGCTCGTCGACGACGACGGGAACACCGTCGAGCACGACGGCACGACCCCCGGCGAGCTGCAGGTGGCCGGGCCCACCATCGCGTCCCGCTACTTCGGCGCCGACCCCGGCGGGGCGGGGTTCACCGAGGACGGCTGGCTGCGCACCGGCGACGTCGCGACCATCGACCGGTACGGGCACGTCCGCATCGTCGACCGCACCAAGGACCTCGTGAAGTCCGGCGGCGAGTGGATCTCCTCCGGCGTCCTGGAGAACGAGATCATGGCCCATCCGGGGGTGCTGGAGGCGGCGGTCATCGGCGTGCCGGACGACCGGTGGGGCGAGCGCCCGCTCGCCTGCGTCGTCCTCGCCCCCGGCGGCGCCCTCGACGAGGCGGGCCTGCGGGCGCACCTGACCGGGCGCGTCGCCTCCTGGTGGATCCCCGAGCGGCTCTGGATCCTGCCCGAGATCCCGAAGACGGCGACCGGCAAGTTCTCCAAGGTCGCCCTCCGGGAGCGGTTCGCCGCGCACATCGATGGCGGCATCCCGCTCTGAGCGATTACGGTCGACCATCCACCACTCCTGGGAGGGCATCATGGCGGCGACGGCGAGCACGGTGATCAGCGGCTTCCGCTTCCTGGAGGCGCCGCGCTGGCGCGACGGGCGCGTCTGGGTCTCCGACTTCTACACCCACGAGGTGGTCTCGGCGCGGGAGGACGGGTCCGGTCTCCGCGTCGAGGCCGAGGTCCCCGGGCAGCCGTCCGGGCTCGGCTGGCTGCCGGACGGCCGGCTGCTCGTCGTCTCCATGCGCGACCGGAAGATCCTGCGCCGGGAGCAGGACGGCACGCTCGCCGTCCACGCCGACCTGGGCGATCACGCGACCGGCCACCTCAACGACATGGTGGTCGACGCCGAGGGGCGGGCCTACGTGGGCAACTTCGGGTTCGACCTGATGGCCGGCGCGCCGCTGGAGCCGGCCGCCCTGCACCGGGCCGACCCGGACGGGACGGTCACCGAGGTGGCGTCCGACCTGTGGTTCCCGAACGGGAGCGCGATCACCGCCGACGGCGTCCTGCTGGTGAACGAGACGTTCGGCGACCGCGTCAGCGCGTTCGACGTGACCGGCGACGGTCGGCTCGTGAACCGGCGGGTGTGGGCGGAGTTCGGCCCGCTGCCGGCGGAGCGGTCCGTCGAGCGGATCCTGGCCGGGGTGTCGGTCGCCGCCGACGGCGGCTGCCTGGACGCCGAGGGCGGCTGGTGGCTCGCCGACGCCCTCAACGGCCGGGTGGTCCGGGTCGTCGAGGGCGGCGGCATCACCGACGAGGTCGCTCTCGGGACCGGCGTCTACGCCTGCGGGCTCGGCGGCTCCGACGGCCGGACGCTCTTCGCCTGCACCGCGCCCGACTTCGACGAGACGGCCCGCAAGTCCGCCCGGGAGGGCGCGCTGGTCGCCGTCCCGGTCACCGTCCCCGCGGCCTGACCTGCGCCGGGCCGGGCGGCCCGCCGCCGGGCGGCGAGCAGGTGGCGGGCCGTCCCCCAGATGCCCCGGCGGAACAGCAGCACGATCACGATGAAGATCGAACCGGTGACGATGCCGGTCTCCTGGAACCCGGCGGTCGCCAGGTAGTCTTGGAGCTGGACGACCAGGGCCGCGCCGATGGCCCCGCCCCACAGCGTGCCGATGCCGCCGAGGATCACCATCATCACGGCCTGCCCGGAGGTCGTCCAGTAGACGCCTTCGAGCGAGGCGAAGCCGTGGCCGATGGCGAACACGCCGCCGGCCAGCCCGGACAGCCCCGCCGACAGGACGAAGGCGAGGAGCTTGTACCGGTCGACGGGGTAGCCGAGCGCGCGGGCGCGGGCCGGGTTGTCGCGGATCGACACGAGCACCCGGCCGAACGGCGAGCGGACGATCCGCCAGGCGGCGAACAGCCCGGCCAGCACGAACGGCAGGCCCGCGTAGTAGAAGGAGAACGGCTCGGACAGGTCGAGGCCGAACAGCTCGCGCGGGATGCCCTGCAGGCCGTTCTCGCCGCCCGTCGCGTCCCGCCACTGGTTGGCGATGAAGTACACCATCTGCGCGAAGGCCAGCGTGACCATCGCGAAGTAGATGCCGGTCAGCCGGACCGACAGGTAGCCGATCGGCAGCGCGAGCAGCGCCGCGAACGCCGCGCCGCCGAGGATCGCGACCGGGAACGGCAGGCCGCTGTGCAGCGCGATCAGCCCGGTGCAGTACGCCGACCCGCCCCAGAAGGCGGCGTGCCCGAACGACAGCAGCCCGGTGAAGCCGAGCAGCAGGTCGACGGCGGCGGCGAACAGCGCCCAGCAGGCGATGTCCATCGCGACCGGCGGATAGACCATCCAGGGCAGGGCGAGGGCGGCGGCGAGCCCGATCGCGAGGAGCAGCGGCCCGCTCCGCCCGGAGCGGGCCAGCCTGGACAGGATCACCGGAACGCCTCCTCGCGTCCGAACAGGCCGGCGGGTCGCCACAGCAGGACGGCGGCCATGAGGATGAACACCAGGGTCTGGGAGAGCGACGGGATGTACAGGTTGCCCAGTGCCGACACCACGCCCACGGCGAAGCCCGCGGCGACCGAGCCGAACACCGACCCGAGCCCGCCGATCACCACGACCGCGAAGACGGTGATGATGAGGTCGGAGCCCATCAGCGGGTTGACGGCCCGCATCGGCGCGGCCAGCACCCCGGCGAGCGCGGCCAGCGCGATGCCGAAGCCGAACACGGGGGTCACCCACCGGCCGACGTCGATGCCGAGCGCCCGGGTCAGCTCCGGGCGCTCGGTCGCCGCCCGGACGATCATGCCGACCCGTGTGCGGGTGAGGACCAGCCACACCGCGGCGCACACCACGGCCGAGACCGCCAGCACGAACACCTGGTAGGCGGGATAGGTGAACAGGCCGAGGTCGAACGTCCGGTCCAGCTGGGAGGGCCGGGGGTACGGCTGGGAGTTCACCCCGTACTGCCGCTTCACCAGGTCCTGCAGGATGAGCGCCAGGCCGAAGGTGAACAGGAAGTTGTAGAGCGGGTCCAGCGGCGCGAGCCGCCGGACGAACAGCCGCTCCAGGACGATCCCGGCGATGCCGAGCAGCGGCGGCACCAGCACCAGCGCCAGCCAGAAGTTCAGGCCGAACGAGTCGAGCGCGATGAACGCTCCGAACGCGCCGAGCATGTAGAAGGCGCCGTGCGCGAGGTTGACCACGCCGAGCATCCCGAAGATGACGGACAGGCCGAGGGCGAGCAGGGCGTAGAACGCCCCGCCCACCAGCCCGTTGAACGCCTGCTGGAGCACGCCCGCCGCCTACAGGTTGCAAGCCGGGTCGGGCTGCGGCTGGAACGCCTCCGCCGCCGGGATGGTCTTCAGGACCTTGACGTAGTCCCAGTCCTCCTTGACCTCGCTCGCGGGCTTCACCTGCCCGAGGTACGCGTCGTGCAGCAGCAGGTGGTCCTTCGCTCGGATGGTGGCGTTACGGGCGAAGACGTCGTTGAACGTGTGGCCTTCCAGCTGCTTCACCACGTCGTCGGACTTGTCCGTGCCGCCGCGCTGCACCGCTTCCAGGTATTGCAGGGCCGCCGAGTAGTTGCCGGCCATGTTGGCCGTGGGCCGCTGACCGGCCTTCGCCTGGAACTTGTCGGACCAGGCGCGGGCCGTGGGGTCGAGGTTCCAGTACCACATGTCGGTGTAGCGGGTCCCGGCCAGGGCGTCCGCGCCGAGCGAGTGGATGTCGGTGATGACCAGCAGCCCGACCGCCAGGCCCACGCCCTTGTCCTTGAGCTTGTACTCGTTGTACTGCTTCACCAGGTTGATCAGGTCGCCGCCGGCGTGCATCGTGCCGATGACCTGCGGCTTGGGGTCGAGGTCGGGCGCCTTGAGCAGGAACGTGGAGAAGTTGTCGTTGGGGAACGGCGTCGGGTCGGTCTTGACGACGGTGCCGCCGGCCTCCTTGATCGCCGCGCTGAAGGTCTTCTGCATGTCCTGCCCGAACGCGTAGTCCGGGTAGATGATGTACCAGTTCTTGGCGCCGTCCTTGGTCACCTCGGCACCGGTGCCGTGCGCGAGCATGTAGCTGTTGTAGCCGTAGTGGAAGGTGTACTTGTTGCACTGCTTGCCCTCCATCTCCGTGCTCGCGGCGCCGACGTCGATGAACACCTTCTTCTTGTTCTTGGCGATGGTCGCGACGGCGAACGCGGCGGACGAGGTGGGCACGTCCAGGATCACGTCGGCGTGCTTCCGGTCGTAGAGCTCCTGCGCCTTGGAGTTGGCGATCTCCGGCTTGTTCTGGTGGTCGGCGGACAGCACCTCGATGTTCGTGGTGACCGCCTTGTCGCCGTACTTGGCCTTGAAGTCGGCGACCGCCATCTCGACGGCCTCGACCGTCTTGCGGCCGGAGGTGTCGGCGTAGATGCCCGACTGGTCGTTCAGCACCGCCAGGACGATCTTGTCGTTGCTGATCTTCCCTCCGCCGCCGCCCGGCCCGCCCCCGCACGCGGCCAGCAGCAGCCCCGCGGCGACCAGGCCACCGCTCCACCCCATCGTTCTCATTCCGGCGTCTCCTTCGGTCTCCACGGTTCGGTTCCACGGGCTCGGCCCCGTGGCGGTGCGCGGCGGTCAGATGCCGAGGTACTCGAGCAGCTCGTGCTCGCGTTCACGGACCTGGGCGTTGTCCAGCGCGTCGACGATCCGGCCCTCCGCGAGCAGGTAGTGGCGGTCGGCGACGGTCGCCGCGAAGTGCACGTTCTGCTCGATGAGCAGGACGGTCACCCCGGCCGCCTTGACCTCGCGGAGGATCGCGCCGATCTGCTGGACGATCAGCGGCGACAGGCCCTCGGTCGGCTCGTCGCACAGCAGCAGCCGGGCACCGGTCCGCAGCACCCGGGCCAGCGCGAGCATCTGCTGCTCGCCGCCCGACAGCTTCGTCCCGGGAAACCGGCGCCGTTCCTTGAGGCGGGGGAACGTCTCGTACACCTGCTCCAGCGACCACGGCTTCGGCCCCATGCGCGGCGGGAGCGTCAGGTTCTCCTCGACCGAAAGCGTGGCGAAGATGCCACGGTCGTCAGGGACGTAACCGAGGCCGCGCCGCGCGCGCTTGTGGGAGCTCATGGCGGAGATGTCCGCGGCGGACAGCGCGACCGTCCCGGTCGTCCTGCCGTGCGCCGCGTGCAGGCCCATCAGGCAGCGCAGCAGCGTGGTCTTGCCCGCGCCGTTGCGGCCGACGAGCGTGACGATCTCGCCCTCGTCCACCCGCAGGGACACCTCGCGCAGGGCCTGCGCCTCGCCGTACCAGGCGGACAGCCCGTCAACGCTCAGCATGGGAGTCCCCCAGGTAGGCGGTGATGACGCGCGGGTCGTGGCGGATCTCGGCGTAGGGGCCCTCGGCCAGCACCTTGCCGTGCTGCAGGACGGTCACCCGGTCGGCGAGGCTGGCGACGACGTTCATGTTGTGCTCGACCAGGACGACGGTGCGGCCGGCGCGGATCCTGCGGATCAGCTCGATGGTGCGCTCCACGTCCTCGACGCCCATGCCGGCGGTCGGCTCGTCCAGCAGCAGGACCCCGGGGTCGAGGGCCAGCGCGAGCGCCAGTTCCAGCGCGCGCTTGCTCCCGTACGACAGCGAACCCGCGGGGACGTCGCCGCGGCCGGACAGCCCGACCTCGTCGAGCAGTTCCCCGGCGCGGCCGGCGAAGCGGCTCAGGGTCCGGTCCGAGCGCCAGAACCGCCAGCCGAGGCCGGTGCCGCTCGCCAGCGCCAGCTCCAGGTGCCGCAGCGGGGTCAGCTCGGCGAACAGGCTGGTGATCTGGAACGAGCGCGCCACGCCGAGCCGCGTGATCGCCTCGGGGCTGCGCCCGGCCAGCTCGCGGCCGCCCTCCAGCAGCACGCTGCCCGCGGTCGGCTTCAGGAAGCCGGTGAGCAGGTTGAACAGCGTGGTCTTGCCGGCGCCGTTCGGGCCCACCAGCGCGTGGACGGACCCCTTCCCGACGTCGAGGTCGACGCCGTCCACGGCCCGGAAGCCGCGGAACTCCCGCACGAGCCCCCGTGCTCGAAGAACCGGTGCTTCCAGAGCCGGCGCCTCCGGGGCGGGTGCGCCCATGGGCCCTCCTCCTGCGTCCATCCGGTGACCCGCGCCACACCGGGCCGCCGTGGTCGTGAACGCTAGGCGGCGCCCGCACCGGCGAACCAGGTGACCCGGCACATATTCGGGCCGCCGGCTATGAGGCGGCGCACACCGCAGGGGGCCGGCACCACTGGACGCGCGCGAAGAGTGTGCCCGGCGACGTGGCACCGCCCGGAACGCCTCGCGCAGCATGGCCTCTCGCGCGGGGCGGACCGACGAGCCCCGTCCCCACCCCCGGAGGCCGCACATGCCCTTTCTCCGCAGATCCTCCGTCCTCTCGATACTGCTGGGGTCGCTGCTGGCGGCCCCCCTCGTCGCGGTGACCGGCGCGTCCGCGCAGGCGGACGGCCGCTGCGCCCGCATGGACACGGTCCGCGTCCCCGGAGCGGAACGCCAGGTCGCCGCCTGCCTGGACGACCTGACCACCGCCGGCACGGTCGCGTCCGGCCACACCGTCCAGGCCCAGTGGGCGGGGCTGAACGCCGCCGCCACCCGGAACCCGAGCGGGGTGCCGGGCATCCAGATCGACGGCTACTTCCACGACACGTCGACGTTCAACACCACCCACGGCTGGAACCACGACTCCCAGTTCGTGATCCGGCTCCCGGAGAACTGGAACGGCGGCCTGGTGGTGTCCGGGGCACCGGGGACGCGCCTGCAGTACGCCAACGACTTCACCATCTCCGACTGGGTGCTGGCGAAGGGGTACGCGTTCGCCTCGACCGACAAGGGCAACAGCGGCAACACGTTCTACAAGGACGGCACGCGCCCCGGCGACGCCATCGCCGAGTGGTACCGCCGGATGACCCAGCTCACCGTCGCCGCCAAGGTCACGGTCGCCCGCCACTACCGCAAGCCGCTGCGCAGGACGTACGCGGCCGGCATCTCCAACGGCGGCCAGCTCGTGCGCTGGGCCCTGGAGAACCACCCCGAGCTGTACGACGGCGGCATCGACGCCGAAGGCACGTACTGGCCGCAAGACGACGCGAACAACGCGCTCGTCTACCTGCCCGTCGCGCTGCGGAACTACCCCGAGTACGCGGCGACCGGCGACCCGAAGGCGCACGCCGCGATGCTCAAGGCGGGCTTCGCTCCCGGCTCGGAGTTCCTCTGGGACTTCAACTACACCGTCCTGTGGGACAACACGCAGCGCATCTACCGTGAGGAGGTCGACCCGACCTACGACGGCGATCTGGAGGCGGGCATCCCGTACTGCGAGAGCGGGACGCCCAACTGCGACACCGATTACAACTTCTACGCGCGCCCGAAGAGCGTCCACCGGACGGTGAAGCGGCTGGGCATGACGGGTCGCATCGGCAAGCCGATGATCACCGTGCAGGGGACGCTGGACACCCTCCTGCCGATCAAGGTGCACGGCGACGCCTACGACCGGAAGATCCGGGAGCAGGGCAGGGGGAGCATGCACCGCTACTACCGGATCGAGGGCGCGTCCCACCTCGACCTCGAATACGACATGTTCCCCGACCGGATGCGGCCGCTGCTGCCCTGCATGCGGACGGCGTTCGACGACCTCGAACGCTGGACCGCCCCGCGCGGCGGCCAGGCGCCCCCGCCCAGCGCCACCGTCCCGCGCCAGACCGCCGGCGACGTGGTCAACACCTGCTCCATCGGCTGACCGGAGCGCCGCGCCCGGCCCCTGAGCCCCCCTGGCGGGCCGCCACCCACTCACCGGCTTCCCGGTGGCCCGTCAGGGGACCCGGTCCCGCCGGTCCCGTCCGGCCAGTTCCTCCGCCTTCGCCCGGATGAGCCGCTGGACGATGACCGCGGACCGCGAAGGCCGCCCCTCCCGCCGCTGCGTCAGGCACAGGTGGACGGAGGGCGCGTCCCGCAGCGGCAGCCAGACCAGGTCGGTGATGTCGGCCGAGGTCTCGAACCGGGCGAGCACGCCGAGCCCGGCGCCCTGCGCCACCATCACCTTCACCGTGCGCGCCGACATGGCCTGGACGACGACGTCCGGTTCGGGGACGTACCGGTGCAGCGCCTCCCACAGGACCGTGCCCGCCCGCATGGTGACGATGGGCCACGTCTCGAGATCGCGCCAGTGGACGCCGTCGCGTCCCGCCAGCGGATGGTCGGTGCGCACGCAGATCCCGAGCGGGGCCGACACGAGCGGGGTCCGGCGCAGCTCGGGCGCGGCCGGGCGCTCCGGCATCGTGACGACCCCGAAGTCGAGCGCGCCGTCGAGCACGGCGTCCTCGATGGCGGACGAGGCGCCCTCGCGGACGGTGAACCGCAGCCCCGGATGCCGCTCGCGCAGCCGTCCCACGACCGGCGCAATGATCGTCTCCGCGGTCACCGAGACCCCGCCGATCTGGACCCGCCCCCGGTAGGCGCCGCTCGACTCCATCGCCGACTCGCGCACCGCGTCCTCCGCCGCGACCAGCCGCTGCAGCGGCTCGATCAGCGCCTGGCCTGCCGGCGTCGGCCGCACGCCGTGCCTGCTGCGGGTGAGCCCGACGACGTCGAGCTCCTCCTCCAGCAGTGCGATCTGCTGCCCGATCGTCGGCTGGCTGACGCCGCACCGCCCGGCCGCCGCGCGCAGCGACCCGGTCTCGACGGCGGCCAGGAAGTACCGCGCCCGCTCCACACGCACCGGCCAACCATAAAGGAAAAACCTTTCACCGGTGAACGCCACCCGCGTCTTCCCTGGCAGGCCATGGACGGTGCATCGTTCCGTAGGCCGGTTCCCCCGGCCCGACCGACCATCGCCTGTGAAAGGAATCCCCGGTGCCCGACGGTCCGCTGAGCGGAGTGCGCGTCCTGGACGTCTCGACGATCTTGGCCGGTCCCCTGGCGTCCTCGCTGCTCGGCGAGTTCGGCGCCGAGGTCATCAAGATCGAGCATCCGGCCGAGGGCGACCCGGCGCGCCGCTACCCGCCGCTGGACGGCGGCGAGTCGGTCACCTGGACGATGCTGGCCCGCGCCAAGCGCAGCGCCACGGTCGACCTGCACCACCCGGAGGCGGCCGGACTGGTCGGCCGGCTGGCCGCCGCCGCCGACATCGTCGTGACGAACTTCCGCCCGGCGACGCTGCGCCGCTTCCGCATCGACTTCGACGACCTGCGGGCCTACCGGCCGGACCTGGTGATGGTCCACGTGAGCGCGTTCGGACGCACCGGCCCCTACGCCGACCGCCCCGGCTTCGCCCGCGTCGCGGAGGCGTTCGCGGGCCTGACCTACCGCACCGGCGACCCGGAGCGGCCGCCCGTCTTCGCCGGCTACCCGGTGGCCGACGGCGTCACCGGCATCTACGCCGCGTTCGCGGCCATGCTCGCGCTGCGCCAGCGGGACCGCACCGGCGAGGCCCAGCTCGCCGACATCCCCCTCTACGAACCGCTGCTGCGGATGATGGAGGACTTCGTCGTCGAGTACGGCGCGACCGGCGAGAGCCGCGAACGCCAGGGCAACCAGAACCCCCACATCAGCCCGAACAGCCTCTACCGCACCCGCGACGGCCGCTGGCTGGCGCTGCCCGCCTCCACCGAGCAGATGTGGCGCCGCCTGGTCGCGGTCATGGACGCCGCGGACCTCGCCGTCCACGACACCATGACGGCCCGGCTGGAGCACCGCGAGGAGATCGAGGCCCGCGTCGCCGCCTTCGTCGCGTCCCACGACCTCGAACCGCTGATGGCGCTGCTGCTCGACGCCGGCGTGGCGGCCGGGCCAGTGAACTCGGCCGCCGACATCTGCGCCGACCCGCACATCCGGGCCCGCGGATCGGTGGTGGAGGTGGTGGACGAGGGGACCGGCCGCCGGCGGCTGATGCAGGCCCCCGCCGGCCGCTTCTCCGGCTTCGACGCCGTGATCGGCGGCGCCGCCCCGGCCCTCGGCGAGCACACCGCCGACGTACTGCGCGACCTCGCCGGGCTCACCGACCCCGAGATCAAGGAGCTACGCCACCGAGGAGTGGTCTAATGGCAGCCCTTTCCATCATCATCCTGGTCGCCCTGTTCGCGGCGACCCTGATCCCCGCGTTCGACCTCGGGCTCGGCGCCCTCGCCGCCGCGTTCCTCCTCGCCCTCGCCGCCGGCGTGGCCACCGACGACGTGACGGGCTTCTTCCCCGCCGACTTCTTCGTGCTGATCGTCGGCGTGACGGCCCTGTTCGCCGTCGCGCACCTCAACGGCACCCTCGACTGGCTGCTCGACCTGCTGCTGCGGCTCGTCCGCGGCCGGCTGGTGCTGATCGTGCTCGTCCCGTTCGTGATCGGCGCCGTGCTCACCGCCGTCGGCACCCTGCCCGCCGCCGCGACCGCCATCGTCTCCCCGATCGCGCTGGGCTTCGCCGCCCGGTACCGCATCTCGCCGCTGATCGCCGCCGTCCTCGGCATCACCGGGATCATCGGCGGCCTGCTCTCCCCCCTCGCCGTCTACGGCGTCACCGCCCGCGAGATGAGCGAGAAGCAGGGCATCGCCCTGCCCGGCTCGGCCCCGGTGACCTTCCTCCTGGGCGGCCTGGCCACCGGCCTGGTCATATGCGCGGCCCTGCTGACCGTCGGCACCCGCACCGGCGCCATCCCACCCGGCCGAATCACCGGCGCCCCGGACGGCCCCGCCCCGGAGCCCCCGGGAGCCGCCTCCGTCGCGACGTCCACCGGCGGCACGGCGACGCTCGTCTCCACGGCACCGGCGGGAACGCACGAACGACTCCGGGCGCGCGTCCTCACGATCACCGCCCTGCTCGCGGTCGTCGTCCTCTCCGTCGGCTTCGACATGAACGTGGGCTACCTCGGCCTCACCGCCGCGCTGATCCTGCAACTGGTGCTCCGGCTGCCGTCCGGCGACATCATCTCCCGGATCCCGTGGAACGTCGTCCTGCTGATCGGCGGCCTGCTGACCTACGTGGGCCTGATGCAGCACCTGGGCGCCTTCAAGAAGATCAGCGACCTGCTCAGCATCGAAGGCTCACCCCTGCTCAGCCTCCTGGTGCTCTGCTACATCGCCGGCGTGACGTCCTTCGCCGCCAGCTCCATCGCGGTCTTCGTGACCACAATGCCGCTGCTGCCCCCACTGGTCGCCGACGGCGTCTCCCCAGTCGGCGGCGTACTGGCCCTGGCCCTGGCCTCCGTCCTGGTGGACATCAACCCGCTGGGCATCACCGGCGGCCTGATCCTGGGCGCCGCCGAGCCCTCAGCCCGCCCCCGCCTGTTCCGCCAACTCCTCACCTACGGCCTGGTCTCAATCCCCGTAGCCCCCTTCCTGACCTGGCTCGCCTTCGGCTGGTGGTGAGGCCGCCGGGCTCAGACGCGGATGGGGAGGGTGGTGAGGCCGCGGACGATGGAGCCGGTGCGGTGGTGGCGCAGGTCGGCGGGCGGAACGGCGAGGGCCAGGTCGGGGAAGCGTGTCAGCAGGCTTCCGATGGCGATCTGGCCCTCCAGGCGGGCCAGCGGTGCGCCGAGGCAGAAGTGCAGGCCGTGGCCGAAGGCGACGTGGCGTCTGGGGGCGCGGGTCACGTCCAGGCGGCCGGGGTCGTCGAACGCTGCGGGGTCGCGGTCGGCGGCGGCGAGCGCGACGTGCACCCAGGCGCCCTTGGGGATCGGGGTTCCGGCGATCTCCATGTCCGTCAGGGCGATGCGCTGGCTCGCCCGTTCCACCGGGCCGTCGTAGCGGAGCAGTTCTTCGACGGCGGACGGCAGCAGGTCGGGGCGCGTTCGCAATAGTTCGCACTGGCCGGGGGCCTGGAGGAGGGCGAGGACGCCGTTGCCGATGAGGTTGACCGTGGTCTCGTGGCCGGCGATGAGGAGCAGCACGATGCCGTTCAGGAGTTCGGGCTCGGTGAGGGCGGCGTCGCCGTCCCGCGCGGCGATCAGGGCGCTGATCAGGTCGTCCTCGGGACGGGCCCGGCGTTCGGCGATGATCTTGATCAGGTGGGCGTTGAACTCGCGGGCGGCGTCGCGGCGGCGGGTGCGGGCCTCGGCGGTGAGCGCGGGGACGGTCAGCACCGCCGTCCAGGCGCGGAACCGGGCCCGGTCCGACGCCGGGACGCCGAGCAGCTCGCAGATGACCTGGACCGGGAGCGGGACGGCGAGGTCCTCGATCAGGTCGGCCTCGCCGCGGGCCGCGATGCCGTCCAGCAGCGCGTCGGTGATCTCCTGGACGCGGGGGCGCAGCTTCTCGACCCGGGCGGCGGTGAACGCCTTGGCCATCAGCCCGCGCAACCGGGTGTGGCCGGGCGGGTCCATGGCGAGCATCGTCCCGGCGAAGAACTGCTCGCCGTCGACGGGCACGGAGCTGTGCGCGACGTCCTTGGACAGGCGCGGGTCGCTCAGCGCCGCGCGGCCGTGCTCGTGGTCGACCACCAGGAAGGCCGTGGCTCCGCGCGGGAAGTCGATCGGGTGGACCGGGCCCTGCTCGCGCAGTTCGGCGTACGCGGTATGGGGGTCCTCGCTGAACGTGCGGCTGAACAGGAATTCCAGCGGCAGCATCGGGCCGTCCCTCCCGGCTACCCGCCCGGGTGGCCGATCGCACGATTGTAAAGGCGTGCCCCGCGCGGTTTCTGATCACTGCGGTGGGAAGATGGGCGGCATGGGACAGGTCGTGGTCACCGCGGAGAAGACGCTCAGTGCGAGCCCGGAACGGGTGCTCGCGGCACTCGGCGATTACACGGGCGTGCGGTCGCGCATGCTGACCGAGCATTTCAGCGAGTACGAGGTGCGCGAGGGCGGCCAGGGCGAGGGCACGGTCGTGCACTGGAAGCTGGCGGCCACCAGCAAGCGGGTGCGCGACTGCCTGTTCACCGTGAGCGCGCCGGGCAGCGACCGGCTGGTGGAGCGGGACGCCAACTCATCCATGGTCACCACCTGGACGGTCTCCCCCGCCGGTGAAGGCGCCCGGGTCCAGGTCCGGACGACGTGGGACGGGGCGGGCGGCATCGGCGGCTTCTTCGAGCGCACCTTCGCCCCCAAGGGGCTGCGGCGCATCTACGACGCGCAGCTGGCGAAACTGGACTCCGAACTGGCCGCATGACCGCCGTCGAGGACGGCCCGGTCCCCGCAGAGGGCTTTCGGAGGCGGACCGCCCGGGTGCTGCTGGTCGACGACGCCGAGCGCGTCCTGCTGTTCCGCTGGCCGCTCAGCCCCAAGCCCGGATCGGGCTACTGCTGGATCACGCCGGGCGGCGGCGTCGAGGACGGCGAGACCGTGCGCGCGGCGGCGGCCCGCGAGCTGCGCGAGGAGACCGGGCTGGTCGTCTCCCCCGGCGACCTCGGCCCGCAGGTCGCCCTGACCTTCGGCCACGCCGACCTCGGCTGGGCCAAGGGCCTGTTCCGGGACGACTTCTTCCTGGTCCGCACGGCCGCCTACGACATCGACACCACGGGCTTCACCCCCATCGAACGCGAGCACGTCGGCGCCCACCGCTGGTGGACGCTCGACGAGCTGGCGCGCGCCGGAGAGCCGGTCTACCCGCTCAAGCTGGCGGAACTGCTCACCGACCTGCTCTCCGGCACCGTCCCGGCCGAACCCGTCCGCCTGCCCTGGCACCACTGAGGGGCTATCGGCGGCCGCCGAACTCCCAGGAGTGGACTTCGACGGCGGCGTAGCGGTCCTCGGTCAGCAGGGCGCGGGCCGAGCGGGGGTCGGGGGCGCGGAGCAGGGCCGCCGTGCCGAGCCAGGCGGTGCCGTCGTCGGACAGCAGCGGCCCGTAGGCGATGAGGTCGTCCTCGCGGGGCGGGACGGCGAGGTCGGCGGGCTCGCCCGAGCCGAGGCCGAGGACGAGCCACCGGTCGCCGCCGGTCCGGCCGCCGGGGAAGTCCCACATGGTGCGGCCCAGCGCGTTGCGCCAGCGGCGCAGCAGGACGTCCCGGTACACGCCGGCCTGGTAGTTGGGCTCGTCGAAGGCGAACGCGCGGGCGGCGGCGGGGTCCGGCAGGTCGGCGATGTGCAGGCTGCCGGAGACGGTGTCGCCGTCGAACGTCGGGCCGCGGGCGATCAGCCGCGCGTCGAAGCGGTCCATGTAGGACCAGTGCTCCTCGCCCAGTTGTTGGCGGAGCGGCAGGGAGCCGGGCCGGTCGCGGTGTTGACGCGCTCCCCGGCCTGAAGACCGGGGATTCGGCCTGTGCCGCACCTCTTGCCGGTGCGGTCACTTCCGTGGCTTCCTGCTTCAACGGGCCGTGCCCCAGCGAGCTGGGGTCTTACCTGCCCTCCATCAGGCGTTTAAGGTCTCCGCCTCCCCCGGGCGCCCGGGGGTTTCCGTCCAGCGGCGACCAGCAGAGCATCACCCGGGGGCGATACGGCGCCCCTCGTCCAGAATGTTGCGGGCGGCGTTGACGTCCCGGTCGTGCACCGCCGCGCACCGCCCGCACGTCCAGTGGCGGACGTGCAGGGGTTTGGGGCCGTCGCGGTGCCCGCAGTGCGAGCAGATCTGCGAGGACGCGAACGACCGGTCGACCCGCGCGAACACCCGCCCGTACCGGGCCGCCTTGTACTCCAGCATGGTCACGAACGCCGACCAGCCCGCGTCGTGCACCGACGTGGCCAGCCGGGTCCGCGCCAGCCCCTTCACACACAGCGTCTCCACATAGACCGCTTGGTTATCGCGGACTAATTCGGTGGAGAGCCGATGTTGGAACTCGCGGCGCGCATCGGCGACCTTGGCGTGCGCGCGGGCGACGTCCAGGCGTGCCTTGGCCCGGTTGGCCGATCCCTTCCGCTTGCGCGACAGCGCCTGCTGGGCCTTGCGCAGCTTCTTCTCGGCACGGCGCAGTAACCGGGGGGAGGCGATCTTGCGGCCGTCCGACAGCACGGCGAAGTGCTCCAATCCCAGGTCGATCCCGACCTCGGCCGTCGTGCCGGGCGGGCCTTGCACGTCGGCGGTCTCCACGACGAACGAGGCGAAGTACCGACCGGCGGCGTCCTTGATCACCGTCACCGACGACGGCACCGACGGCAGCCGCCGCGACCACCGCACCGCGACGTCACCGACCTTGGGCAGCGCGAGTCCGCCGCCTTCGGTGATCTTCCAGCGGGCGTTGGCGGTGAACCGGATCGACTGCCGAGCGTCCTTGCGGGACTTGAACCTCGGCGGCCCCATCCGGGGGCGTTTGCCGGCCAGGCCGTCGAAGAACGCCCGGTAGGCGGTCTCCAGGTCCCGCAGCGACTGCTGCAGCACCACCGACGACACCTCACCCAGCCAGCCGCGCTGCGGGGTCTTCTTCGCCGCCGTCATCGCCGCCGACAACTCGGCCGCCCTGATGTAGGGCAGCCCGGCCGCACGGGCGTCCTCCCGCGCCCGCAAGGCGTCGTTGTAGACCACGCGGGCGCAGCCGAACGCCCGCGCCAGGGCCTGGCGCTGCCCGGCGGTGGGGTAGAGGCGGAACGCATACCGCAACTGCATTCCGTAATATTATCAACACTTTAAGCTAGTGTCGGGTTCATGGACGGGCAGGCACCGCGTTTTCATGCCGCACGTCCATGCCGCACGCGCACTTGGATCTTCGTGACCAGGGCCGGACCCCGGAACGCCTGAAACGCCCGAAGCGCCTGGAAGAGATCATGCGGGCGGTGTGCGGTGACAGCCTCAAGGAGTCTCCGCCCGCCGGATTCGCCAAACCGCCGACAGCACAACCGACCCGGCCCGACAGGCCAACCGGTACACCAACGCCCTGCGCCGCCTTGGCTACGACGTGACCCTCACCCCGATCACCCCACCACCCCGACAACCCGCAGCCTGAACACCCACCCACCCCGACTGGCAAGACCACCGGCCGGGGCTGCAACCACGCGGCGGCTAGGGTCCCCAGTTTCGTTACAGGTCGTTGCCCGCGTAGGAGAGATTGAAGCTCTTGTTGACGAGCGGGAAGTCGGGGACGATCGTGCCGGTCAGGGCCACCGGGAGGGCCGGCCAGTTGAAGAACGACGGGTCGGCGATCTTCAGGCGGGTCAGCGTGCCGTCCGGAGCGAGCTCGACGCGGTGCACGATGGCGCCGCGCCAGCCTTCGACGATGCCGGTGCCGGACGTCGGGGCGGTGGGGGCGGTCGGAGGCCAGGCGGTGACCAGGCCCGGGTTCATCGCGTAGGTCAGATCGCGGATGATCTCGATGGACGCGGCCGTCTCGCGGACGCGGATCTGGAACCGCGCCAGCACGTCGCCGGTCGTCGCGGTGGGGACGGTCAGGGCCGGTCGCAGGTCGGTGAACGGGTGGTCGCGGCGGGCGTCGGCGTCCAGGCCGCTGGCGCGGGCGACCGGGCCGAGGACGCCGAGGTCGCGGGCGGCCTCGGCGGTGAGCGGCGCGGTGCCGGTGAAGCGGTCGGCGATGACGGTGTGGCCGAGGGCGAGGTCGGCGAGTTCGGTGATGCCGGCGCCGATCGCCGTGAGCGAGGCCGGGTCGGGCAGCGTGCGCAGGACGGCGCCGCCGAGGAGGACGCCGCCGCGCAGCAGCCGGTGGCCGGTGACGCCCGCGTTGAGGCGCAGGAGCTGCTCGCGGATGCGGCCGAACTGGGCGTTGAGCACGGAGTGCCCGACGTCGTTGCAGAGCGCGCCGAGGTCGGTGACGTGGTTGTAGAGGCGTTCGAGTTCGAGGAGGACGGCCCGCATCCGCTGCGCGCCGGGCGACACGACGCACCCGGCGGCGTCCTCGACGGCCAGGCAGTAGGCGAGGGCGTGGCCGACGGTGGTGTCTCCGCTGACGCGTTCGGCCACCGGGAGCGCGTCGAGCGGCAGGCGTCCCTCGACCAGCTTCTCCAGGCCCTTGTGGACGAACCAGAGCCGCGCCTTCAGCTTGAGGATGCTCTCCCCGACGACCGAGAACCGGAAGTGCCCCGGTTCGATCATGCCCGCGTGCACCGGCCCGACCGGGATCTCGTACACGCCGGGCCCGTCGACCTGGACGAACGGGTAGGGGCCCTCGGGGTCGCCGAACGGCGGCGGCGCCCCGGCGTCGGCGCGCATCGGGTACCAGCCGCGCGGCCAGTGGTGGTGCCGGACGAGCCGGCGCGGCAGCGGATGCCCGTCCGGGACGATCCCGTACAGGTCGCGCATCTCGCGTTCGAACCGCCCGGCGGGGAAGCTCAGCGCGGCCAGGCTCGGCACGTGCGGGGCGTCCCGGTCGAGCCGGACGTGCAGTTCGGTGCGGCGGTCCGGGCCGGGCGCGGTGAACAGGTAGACGACGCGGGGCCCGGCCGGGTCCTCGTGGGCGGCGGCCAGGGCGAGGCGGTGCCCGTCCCGGAGCAGCCCGGCGGCGCGCTCGGGCAGGCGGGCGGCGTCGATGTCGATCACGGTGGTCATCAGGGTGCTCCGAGAACGGCGGCGGCATCGAGCAGGAGCGTGTGGAGGGGCCACAGCGAGACGCCCAGCGCGGCGCACGCCGACAGCCCGAGCAGCAGCCCGGCCGCCGCGCCCAGCGGCGGGCGGGACGGGAAGGTCGCGGCGCCGGGCCCGGTGCGCGGCCCGCCGAGCAGCATCCGGGCCGTCCCGGCGGCGACGGCGGCGGTGGCGACGAGCAGCAGGACGAGCGCTGCGGCGACGGCCCAGCCGAGCCCGGCGGCGAACCCGGCGCGGAAGACGGCGATCTCGCTGGCGAACAGGCTGAACGGCGGGAAGCCGAGGAGCGCGAGCACGGCGGCCCCGAACGCCCCGCCGACCAGCGGCGACCGGGCCGCGAAGCCGCGCACGGCGCCGATCCGGCTGGTCCCGGCGGCCTGCTGGACGTGCCCGGCAGCGAGGAACGCGGCCGACTTGGCGAGCCCGTGCCCGAGCACGTGCAGCAGGACGGCGGCCATCGCGAGCCTCGTCCCGATCGCGGCGCCGAGCGCGAGCAGGCCCATGTGCTCGATGCTGGAGTAGGCGAGCATCCGCTTGTAGTCGCGCTGGCCGAGCAGCAGCGCCGCCGCGAGCGCGAGCGACGCCAGCGCGATCACCAGCAGCAGCGCCCGGACGAACCCGGCGCCGAGCGCCGCGTCCGCGATCACCTTGACGCGCAGCACGGCGTAGAACGCGACCGACAGCAGCACCCCGGACATGAGCGCGGACACCGGCGCCGGGGCCTGGCTGTGGGCGTCCGGCAGCCAGGCGTGCAGCGGCGCGAGCCCGGCCTTCGCGCCGAACCCCACGACGAGCAGGGCGACGGCGATGCGGGTGACGTCCGGGTCGAGGCGCCCGGCGTGGGCGGCGAGCTCCGCCCAGTCCAGGGAGCCGGACGAGGGGACGTGGGCGTGCTGGGCGGCGAAGTGCAGCAGCGTGACGCCGAGGAACGCCAGCGCGATCCCGGCCGAGCAGATCACGACGTACTTCCAGGCGGCCTCGGTCGCGTTGCGGGTGCGGCGGTGCCCGACGAGGAACGCGGTGACGATCGTGGTGGCCTCGATCGCGACCCACAGCGTCCCGAGGCTCGCGGCCAGCACGGCGAGGGCCATCGCGGCGACGAACGCCTGGGTGAGGACGCCGTAGCGGCGCCGGTCGCGGGCGGAGGCGTCCTCGGCGGCCAGGTACGCGGGGCTCGCGAGCATCGCCGGCAGCGCCACCGCGCCGATCACGATGACCATGAACGCGCTGAGCGCGTCGGCGCGCAGCAGTCCGTCCAGCCCGGTGCGGGGGCCGGCGGCGGCCAGCGCGATCCCGGACGCGAGCACCCCGGCGGCGGCCGCGGCGCCCAGCCAGGACGTCCCGCGCCACCGGCCGAGCACGGCGTGGGCGGCCGAGGCCAGGAGCGGCAGCCCGATCGGGGCGGTCAGCAGCAGGCTCATCAGTCGCGCAACTCCCGCAGGTCGTCCAGGTCGGTGTCGCCGAAGGCGTCCCGCATCCGCGCGGTGAGCACCTGCAGCACCAGCACCGCGAGCAGCACGTCGAGGGAGACGCCCAGCTCCACGATGAGCGGCACCCCGGACGTGGTCAGGAACGCCACCGCGGTGATGCCGTTGTCCATCAGCAGGAACCCGACGATCTGGGACAGGGCCCGGCGCCGCGTCACCAGCACGAACAGCCCGATGAGCACCACGGTCAGCGCGATCGGGACGGCGTGGGTCGCGGGCGAGGGGTCGAGCCGGACGATCGGGCGGGTGACCGCGTAGGCGAGCAGCCCGAGCAGCGCCGCGACCGTGAGCGAGGCCGCCACGTTGACCAGCGGCTGCGTCTCCCGGCCCGGCCCGCCCCCGGCCATGGCGCGGCGCAGCAGCCACGGCAGGACCAGCACGCGCAGCACCCCGATCCCGGCGGCCAGCACGACGACCTCGGCGTCCTCCTCGTGGACGCCGAGGACCGCGATGAGCAGCGCGAGCGCCGCGCCCTGCAGCGCGAACAGCCGCACGATCGCGGCGAGGTCGCGGCGCCACAGCACCAGCACGCCCGTGAGCAGGAAGGCGCCGCAGGCCGCGTCGAGCAGCTGGACGTAGAGGGCGTCGTTCACGGCGCCACCAGGAAGAAGGAGGAGGCGACCGCGAACAGCGCCAGCACGAACGAGCCGGCGAGCAGCTCCGGCACCCGGAACATGCGGAGCTTCGCCATGAAGACCTCGCCGGCGGCCAGCGCGCCGCCGGCGACCGCGACCTTGGCGGCGATCGCCGCGACGGCGACCGGCAGCATGGCGAGCGAGTCCCCGGCGATGCCCCACGGGACGAACAGGTTGGACAGCAGGGCGAGCAGCACCGTCAGCCGCATCGCCGACGCCCACTCGACCAGCGCGAGGTCGGGCCCCGCGTACTCCAGCACCATCGCCTCGTGGATCATCGTCAGCTCCAGGTGCGTGGACGGGTTGTCCACCGGCATGCGGCCCGCCTCGGCGATGACGACGATCACGAGGGCGACGAGGGCGAGCAGGCTCGCGGGGAACACGGCCTGCTGCGGGTCGTCCAGCGTGGACCCGACGATCGCGCCGAGGTTCGTGGAGCCGACCCGCACCGACAGCGCGAACGTCGACAGCAGGATGGTCGGCTCGACCAGCGCGAGCACGACCATCTCGCGGCTCGCGCCCATGCCGCCGAACGCCGTTCCGGTGTCGATGCCGGCGAGCGCGAGCGCGACGGTGCCGAGCGCGAGCAGCGCGGTCACGGCGAACAGGTCGGCGGCGCCGTCCAGCGGCGAGCGCGTCGTGACGATCGGGACCGCGGCCGCGATCACGAGCGTCGTGCCCGCGAGGACGAGCGGCGCCGTCCGGAACAGCGGCCCGGTCCCGTGCGGGGCGATCGGCTCCTTGCGGAGAAGCTTGCGCAGGTCGCGCCAGGGCTGCAGGACGCCGGCGCCGGCCCGTCCCTCCGCCCTGGCGCGGATCTGCCGCATCAGCCCGACCAGCAGCGGCGCGCCCGCCGCGACGAGGGCGACCTGCAGGACCGTCCCGAGGATCCCGGTCACCGGACCACCGCCAGCGCGATCAGCAGGCCGGTGAAGGCGTAGAAGCCGTACCCGACGTAGCGGTGCACGCTGCCGTTGGCGAGGCCGCGCGCCGCCTCGCCCAGCCGCGCCGCCGCGGTGAGGACCGGCCGGTACAGCCGGTGCTCGACCCGGTCGCCGATCCGCGTCCGGTAGGTCACGCTGTCCACGAGATAGGCCGACTCCTTCAGGGGGGTGACGTCCAGGTCGGTCTCGGGGGCGAGGACGTTGTCGAAGACGCGCTGCAGGGGTTCGGCGAACGAGGTCGCCGTGTACTCCATGCGCGGCGACATGGGGCCGGCGCCGCAGTCCCAGAGCCGGGCGCGGCGGCGGGCCGCCCGGCGCGTCGCGGCGGCGCGCAGCACGGCGAGCAGCCCGACCACCGCGACCAGCAGGGACGCGGCGATGAGCAGGGGCGACACGGTCCCGGACGTGCCGGCGAGGTGCAGGGTCACCGGCCCGGTCACGGCCTCGGGCCCCGGGACGGCGACGGCGACCGGCCGGGCGATCGCGGGCAGGACGAGCCCGGGCGAGAGCGCCAGGACGAGGCAGCACGCGGCGGCCATCGCCATCCCGGCGAGCATCGCCGCCGGCGCCTCCCGGGCCCGCTCGGCCGCGGCACTCCGCGCCCGCGCCAGGAACCCGACGCCGAACGCCTTCACGAACGCGGCGATCGCCAGCCCCGCCGACAGGGCCACGGCGGCGACGGCGAGCGGCATGGTGACCGCCGTCGCCGTCCCGCCGGACGGGAGGGCGCGGACGAGGCTCTGCAAGAGCAGCCATTCGCTGACGAACGCGTTGCCGAGCGGGAGCGCCGACGCCATCAGCGCGCCGATCCCGAAGAGCGCCGTGGTGGCCGGCATCCGGGTCCGCAGGCCGCCGAGGGCGTCCAGGTCGCGGGTCCCGGTGGCCTGCAGGACCGATCCCGCCGCGAGGAAGAGCAGCGTCTTGAACCCCGCGTGGTTGACGACGTGCAGCAGGGCCGCGGTCAGCGCCAACGCGGCCAGCGTCCGCGCACCCGACGCCGCGAACAGCCCGGACGCCCCCACGCCGACCAGGACCAGGCCCATGTTCTCGCAGGTCGAATAGGCCAGCAGCCGTTTGAGGTCGGCGGCCACGGCCGCCTGGAGGATGCCGTAGAGGGCCGATCCGCCGCCCGCCGCGAGGACGAGCAGCCACCACCAGGCCGCCCCGCCGCCGAGCAGGTCGAACCCCACCCGGACGATCCCGTACACGCCGAGGTTCACCATCGCCGCGCTCATCAGCGCCGACACGTGGCTCGGCGCCTCCGGATGGGCGCGCGGCAGCCACACGTGCAGCGGGGCGATCCCGGCCTTGGACGCGAAACCGGCGAAGACCGTGAGGAACACGGCGGCGCGCCCCCACTCCGGGAGGCCGTCCGCCGCCGCGCGGAGCCGCTCGAACGACTCGCCGTGCGCGGCCGCCGCGAACCCGGCCAGCCCCGCGAGGATCGCCACCAGGCCGGCGTGCGTCATGACCGCGTACCAGAGGCCCGCCGTCCGGACCTCGTCCCGGCTCCGGTGCTCGGCCACGACCAGCAGCAGCGACGCGAGCGCCATCAACTCCCACGCCAGCAGGAACGTGCTCACGCTCGCCGCCGCCGGGACGAGCAGCATCGACGCCAGGAAGACCGGCGCCATCACCTGCGGGACACGCCCGTCCAGGCCGCCGTGCCGGGTGTAGCCGACCGCGTAGACGGCGGCGCACACCGCCACCGCCCCGGTGACGGCGAGGAAGAGGCCGCCGAGCGGGTCGAGGGCGAGCCGGACGCCCGCGAGCGGCAGCAGGTCCGGCAGCCGGACGCTCCACTCACCGCCGCGCATCGCCGCGACCCCGGCGGCGACGGCCGCCGCTCCTCCGGCCGCCGTCAGCGCCCCGGCCGCCGGACGCCGGACCCGGCGCGGCAGGACGAGCCCGGCGAGGGCCGCGACCAGGTTCAGGGCGAGGGCGGCGGAGAACGCGGCGGACGTCATCGTCCGGACAATCCGCGCAGGGCGGCGACGATCGCCTCGGGTGCGGGCGGGCATCCGGGGATCTCGACGTCCACCGGCACGACGTCCCCGACCGCGCCCGCGACCCCGTACGCCTCGGCGAAGACGCCGCAGTTGCGCGCGCAGTCGCCCAGCGCGACGACGACCTTCGGCGCGGGGACGGCCTCATGGGTGCGCCGGAGCGCCACCTCCATGTTGCGCGTGACCGGCCCCGTCACGAGGAGCGCGTCCGCGTGCCGGGGCGAGGCGACGAGCCGCACGCCGTACCGCTCCACGTCGTACACCGGCCCGAACGCCGAGGCGATCTCGACCTCGCAGCCGTTGCAGGAGCCCGCGTCGACGTGCCGGACCTGGACCGATCCGGCGAGGTCGCGGGCGCGCTCGGGAAGGGCCCGCTCGGGGGGCTCCGGCGCGTCCTCGGCGGCGCGCCCGGTCGTGCGGATCTTGCGGAACAGGTCTCTCACGCGGGTCCTCGGGGTCGGCTACTGACATGCGCAATTGCCAACTTTAGCAACTTATAAGCGCAGAAAAGCCACCCGTGCGGCGAGGGGGCGGTCAGCCGCGCCCGCGCTCCGGCCCGGACGCCGGCCCGGACGCCCGCATCTCGTCCAGGAGCTCGGCCTGCCCGGACAGCACCCCGGTCAGGATCTCCCGCGCCACCGCGAGCAGCTCCGCGACGCGGGGGCTGGTCAGCGAGTAGATGACCGACGCCCCCTCCTTGCGCGACACGACGAGGCCCGCCCGGCGCAGCACGGCGAGCTGCTGCGACAGGTGCGCCGGCTCGATGCCCACCTCCGGCAGCATCTCCGCCACCGCGTGGTCGCGCTCGCTCAGCAGCTCCAGCACGCGGATCCGCGCGGGATGGCCCAGCGTCTTGAAGAACTCCGCCTTCAGCTTGTAGAGCGGCGTGCTCACCGCACCCGCCCGCCCGCCGTCCGTGGCAGCATCGTCCCGGTACTCCCTCGCCGGAGTAGCAACATTAGCAATTGCTAAGGTTAGCAACTCCGGCCCGCGACCGTGCGGCGGCGGCCGGGCGCCGCCGCAGGGCCGTCAGCGGACGTCGATGAAGTCGTCCCAGGACTTCTGCCTGTCGAAGTTGCTCGTGCCGGGGAAATAGGCGCGCCAGACGCCGTCCCGCTTGGCCGTGAACGCCTTCCGGAAGCGGCCGTCCCTCGCCGTCTTGGTGGCTCCCATGTACGTCCAGGACTTGGCGCCCTTGGCGAGGAAGAACACCTCGATCCTCTTGCCCGAGTACGAGGTGTATCCGGTACCCAGGTTGTTCACCCGGAGGAGGCGACCGGAAACGGAGAGCGTGCGCCCCTTGCGGATCGGCTCCGGCGCGGCGTTGTAGCTCTTGATGACCGTGTCGAACTTCTCGTACCAGGACTCTTCGCGGCTGCCGAGCGCCTTGCCCTTCCGGTCGTAGGCGACGACGCGGACGCGCCACTTCCCGAGGTCGGACACGGTGGACGGGCAGCCCACGCCCCAGCCGACCTGCTGGCCCGGCAGGACGCGCTTGTAGACGGGCCAGGTCACACCGTCGGCACCGGTCACGGACGCCCTGGAGTAGGCGACCCCGGGCCCTTCGGTGCCCCACACCCACACGTCCATGGCGCAGGCCTTGGTGTATTCGCCCTTGCCCACGGTGAGGCGCTTCGGCACCTCGATGCGGAACTGCAGCGCGGCGGCGTCCGCGGAAACGGCGCCCGCGACGAGCAGGCCGCCGGCGACCGCCAGCGCCGCGGCGCCGGAGACAAATCTGTAATAGATCGACATATCGTCCTTTTCTAGACCGAGACGATCATGCCACTGGTGTGCGGAGATTTCCAGCGATTTACCGATTCCGCCGTCCCGCCCCGCTCGTTTATCGGCGGCTCTCCGCGGAATGGTCCGCAGCGGAAGCAAAAGGAGGATGCCCGTGGCCACCTACCGGTACCGCTGCGCGGAGTGCGGACCGTTCGACGTCGTCCGGCCGATCGGCACGGCCGGGGACGCGGAGCCCTGCGGGTCCTGCGGCGGGGAGGCGTCCCGCGTCTTCACCCCGCCGCTCGTCGCGCGCACGTCGCGGCCGCTCGCCCGGGCGCTCGGCGCCCAGGAGGCGAGCGCCCACGAGCCCCGCGTGGTCGGCCGTGTTCCCGGCGCCCCGCGCCGGCCCGCACCGCCCGCCGACCCTCGGCACGCGCGGCTTCCCCGTCCCTGACCGGGGCGGACACAGCAGAGACCGGAGGAAGACATGCCCGATGTCGTGTTCAGCGTCGACCAGTCGAAGTCCATGCGCGACCAGCAGGTGCCCGGCCACAACCGGTGGCATCCCGACATTCCGCCGGCGGTGACCGTGCGTCCGGGGGCGGAGATCCGCGTCGAGTCGCGGGAGTGGATGGACGGGCAGGTCGGCAACAACGACTCCGCCAACGACATCCGGGACCTCAACCTCAACGTCAACCACATGCTGAGCGGGCCGATCGCGGTGGAGGGCGCCGAGCCCGGCGACCTGCTCATCGTGGACGTCCTCGACATCGGGCCCGTCCCCCAGCAGACCGGGGACATCGCCGGTCAGGGCTGGGGCTACACCGGCATCTTCGACCGGAACAACGGCGGCGGGTTCCTCACCGACCGGTTCCCCAACGCCTGCAAGGCCATCTGGGACTTCCACGGCCAGATGGCCACGTCCCGGCACATTCCCGGTGTCCGGTTCACCGGCATCACGCACCCCGGGCTGTTCGGCACCGCGCCGTCCGCTGACATGCTGGGCCGCTGGAACGCCCGCGAGCAGGCGCTCATCGACACCGATCCCGGCCGGGTGCCGCCGCTCGCGCTGCCGCCGGAGCCGCAGGACGTCCTCGCGGGGCCGCTCACCGGCGCCGACCTGGAGCGCATCGGACGCGAGGGCGCCCGCACCGTCCCGCCACGCGAGAACGGCGGGAACCAGGACATCAAGAACTTCAGCCGCGGGTCACGGGTGTTCATGCCGGTGTTCGTCCCGGGCGCGCTGCTGTCCACGGGCGACCTGCACTTCAGCCAGGGGGACGGCGAGATCACCTTCTGCGGCGCCATCGAGATGGGCGGCTTCATCGACCTGCACCTCGACCTGATCAAGGGCGGAATGGAGAAGTACGGGGTCACGACGAACCCCGTCTTCATCCCCGGGAACGTCGAACCGCGTTACGACGAGTACATCTCCTTCATCGGCATCTCCGTCGACCATGCCAATGACACCAACCATTACATCGACGCCACCCTCGCCTACCGGAACGCGTGCCTGAACGCCATCGAGTACCTGCAGAAGTTCGGTTACACGGGCGAGCAGGCGTACCTCATCCTGTGCGCGGCGCCGATCGAGGGACGGGTCAGCGGCATCGTGGACGTCCCCAACGCCTGCTGCTCGCTCTACGTGCCGACCGCGATCTTCGACTTCGACGTCCGGCCCGCGGCCGGCGGCCCGCAGCGGGCGGACCGCGGGCAGTGCGCCGTCACGTCCTAGAGGGGCGTTCTTTTTTCGCGGGTGCCCGGGACCGGTTCGGGCCGCCAACTGGGGTGGTCGAGCGGCCCGGGGAGACGGCCGCCCGAAGGCACCCGCCAGGGGGTTGCGGGAGCGCTCCAGGCCGGTTACCGTTCAGTCGATTTATAGGAAAGTTTCCTATTAGAAGGCCGATCGCATGCCGCGCCCGCCGCCACACCGCTGAGGAACCGCACAGCACGACCCGCTCGGGGTTCGGGGGATTCCCGCTCAATCCACGTCTCCTACCCGGGAGTGACCTTGCGAAGAACACTTCTTCCCGGCTTCCTCTTCACCGCCCTCTGCTCTCTCGTCCTCGCCCTGCTCGTCCCCACCGCGGCCAACGCGGCCTCCGTGACGGCGACGTTCACCAAGTCGTCCGACTGGGGTTCGGGCTACGAGGGCAAGTACACGATCAAGAACGAGACCGGCTCGGCGATCTCGTCGTGGAAGGTCGAGTTCGACCTCCCGTCCGGCTCCTCCGTCGGGACCTACTGGGACGCGCTGCTCACCACGTCCGGGCAGCACGCCACGTTCACCAACCGCAACTACAACGGGACCGTCGCCGCCGGCTCGTCCGTCTCGTTCGGCTTCATCGTCGGCGGATCCGGGACGCCCCAGGGCTGCCTGCTCAACGGCGCGTCCTGCGACGGCGGGGGCGGCCCCACCGAACCCGGCACACCCTCGGCGCCCGGCACCCCGACCGTGACCGGCAAGACCGACACGTCGCTCACCCTCTCGTGGTCGGCCTCGTCCGGCGGGCCCACCGGCTACCGCGTCTACGAGGGCTCGGCCGTCCGCGCGACCGTGACCGGGACGAGCACCACGATCAGCGGCCTGACCAAGTGCTCGAACCACACCTACACGGTGAAGGCGTACAACGCCTCCGGCGAGTCCGCGGCGAGCGGTTCGGTGTCGGCCACGACCACCGGCTGCACGACGCCGCCGACCGGCACCCGCCGGGCCGCGCCCTACCTCTACATGGGCTGGGGCGAGCCGCCGAACCCGGCCACGGTCATGAGCGCGTCCGGGATCAAGTGGTTCACGATGGCGTTCATCCTGTCCGGCGGCGGGTGCAGCCCGGCGTGGGACGGGAACCGTCCGCTCAAGGGCGGCGCGGACGAGCAGGCGATCAGCCAGATCCGCGCGGCCGGCGGTGACGTGCTGCCGTCCATCGGCGGCTGGTCGGGCAACAAGCTCGGCCCGAACTGCTCCTCCGCCGACGCCCTCGCCGGCGCCTACCAGCAGGTCATCGACGCGTTCGGCCTCAAGGCGATCGACGTCGACATCGAGAACAGCGACGAGTTCGAGAACGCCGCGGTCCAGGACCGCATCCTCGGCGCCCTCAAGATCGTCAAGCAGCGGAACCCCGGCATCCAGACGATCCTGACGTTCGGCACCACCACCACCGGTCCGAACTACTGGGGCCAGCGGCTCATCACCCAGGCCGCGGCGCTCCAGGCGAACGTGGACGTCTTCACCATCATGCCGTTCGACTTCGGCGGCGGCTCGGACATGTACGGCAACACCGTCAACGCGTCCGAGGGCCTGAAGAACCAGCTGAAGTCGGCCTTCGGCTGGTCGGACGCCACCGCCTACTCGCACATGGGCATCTCCGGCATGAACGGCCTGTCCGACCAGCAGGAGCTCACCTCGACCCAGACGTGGACGCAGATCCGCGACTGGGCGAACTCGAAGGGCCTCGCCCGCCTCGCGTTCTGGTCGGTCAACCGCGACCGCCCCTGCGCGGGCGGCGGCGTGACCTCCAACTGCAGCGGCATCGACCAGCAGCCCTGGCAGTTCACCAAGATCACCGCCGGCTTCTAACCACCCCTCCCCGCGGCCCGCGTCCTCCCTCCCTGGACGCGGGCCGCCCCTTTCCACAACGCTTCGTTCATGGACCGCCGCGAAGACGCCCCGCAGAACTCCCGCGTCCTCGGCCTGACGCCTCCGGCCCTCCTCCTCGAACTACTGGCCGCGCAACGATGGCGGCATCCGGGCGACGACGCCATGCGCAAGGCCATCCCCTGGTTCGCCGACCCGCTGATCTTTCTCACGACCCTTGACTACATCCGCTTTAATTCGCAGTCGCTCGAACTGTTCGCCGACGACCCAGGATTGTCGGATCTCTTCCGCGTCAAGCGCGGCGGTACCGCAGGCACAGTCGACCTGCCATGGCTGGACGCCGACCGCGCCTTCTTCATCGCCGTGAACCGAATACCGGGCGATGACGTCGCGATCGCCCTGGACTATCGCAGCGACACGACTAATCCAAGAGTGGTCGCGAGCGACGCCTGGTCGACGCGCCAGTACACATGGCGAGTCATAGCGCCGACATTGCGATCGTTCGCCGACGCACTGGGCCTGCTAGGCGACAAGCCCCTCCCGAGATTCAGCCCCGGCGAACCCGGCGCCCCCATCCCGTGACCGCCGGGCCGGTTCGGCGATCGCCGCCAGTTCGCGCGCCTGCGCCAAGGACGTCCGCCGCCGCGCCGCAGCAGCAGTGACAAGCAGAGAGCCTCGATCCATAAGGACCGAGGCTCGAACGTTGTTTCGGGGGGTGTCAGTGCTTCAACGCGGCCACCAGCATCGCGAACTCGCCTCGGCTGACGACCAGCTTCGGGCCGTCCGGGTTCTTCGAGTCGCGGACGCCGACGCCGGAGGGGAGGCCGGCGACCTCAACGCAGTTGCCGCCGTTCGGCGAACTGCGCGACGACTTTCGCCATGTCGCCTTACTCAGGTCCATGGAAATCTTCCTTCATGATCAGGCGGATCAGGTCCGCCGACTGCCTTACCGGCAAGGCCACCGATTTGACCGACTCGTAGCACGTAGCCCAGTGGGCCACGTCCTCGGGACGCTCGATGAACCGGCCGCCCGATAGATCTTCAGCGTAGACCACGAGCCTGCCGCCATCGAGAGACAGGAGACTGAAGCAACTCGTCAGTCCCGCGTGCGCTCCCGTGTCGAAGGGGACCACTTGAAGTGAAACCTTCGGGTGCTCCGCGGCTTCCAGGAGATAGCCGAGCTGTTCTCTGGCGATCTTCGCCGACCCGACCGGTCGACGTAGGACGGGCTCGTCCACCACAACCCACAGAGTCGGGCCGTCCGCCTGGGCAAGGATCTGCTTTCGCTCTATGCGGGTCGCGGCGATCGCCTCGATCGCATCAGCGCTGTCGCCCGGATGCCCCACTCGTATGAGCTCACGCGCATACTCGGGTGTCTGGAGCAGGCCCGGGATGCAGAGGCCCTCGTACCAGCGGATCATGGACGTCTTCTTCTCGACCTCCAGGTACTCCGCGAACCCGGTCGGGAGGCGGTGGGACTTCTTGAAGTCGAGCGTCCGGGTAAGCGCTCCGCCGGTCTCCAGTTCACGATCGCACGACTCCGCGAACGGCAGGGAGGCGGCGAGCTGCCCCGTCTCGGCGCCGGAGATCAGCGACTCCGAGAAGCTGATCCGGGTGGCGAGTTCCGCCTGCGTCAGCCCGGCTTGCTTGCGGTAATGGCGCAGCTCACGTCCCCATATGGCTTGAGGGCTGTACGGGTCGACCACCATTTCGGCCTCCAGCGTCCGAGTTCAAGGACTTCACCGAGCTTCGACGGCGCCCCGGTCGAGTTCAGGGCCATCCCAGAGTGTCACGAGTCCCACACGGAACGTGGCCTTTTCGGTCCAGTCTGTGAACGCACGAGTTCGGACGGTGTTTTCAGGGAGGTCAGACACATGGCGACGGCAGCGCACGCACCCGAGACTCCGACACTCGTCCTTGAGCCCGACGCTGAGGCGCCTCGGCTGGCGCGGCGGTTTCTCGCCGAGCGGTTCGCCGAGTGGGGGATCTCGGACGACTACATGGGACGGGTCGTGGTCAGCGAACTCGTCACCAACGCCTACCTGCACGGGAAGGGGCAGATCGTCGTGCGAGTGTTCCGTGACGAGCGCGACGGCCTGGTGGTCGTGGAGGTGTGGGACGCCGGCGAAGGACGCCCGCAGGCCCGGCCGGAGGACCACGCGGCCACGTCGGGGCGGGGGCTCCTGCTGATGGCGGAGATCGTCCACAGGTGGGGCGTCCGCCCGCTGAACGAGGGCGGCAAGGTCACGTGGGCGAAACTGCGCTGAACGAGCCGGTCGCGCTGCTACTGGTTCAGCACCTCTTCCAGCCGGAGTGGACGATCACACTCGACCGCGATGGCGTCTGGCATGCTGTTCGCCGGGTTTCGGTGTCCGCGTCCGACCTCGATGGGCTGCTGGACATGATCGGCGCCGCGGACGCCGCCGCTGTCGAGCGCGCAAGGAACCTCGTGCGGGAGCGCTGACCGCCCGCCATTTCGGCGGGATGGGGTCGCGGTGCGGGCTGGCCGCTTGACCGCAGGTAAGGGATCATGAGCGACATGGCCCGTTATCAGCGTGATGCCCAGCTTGAACCGTTTCCTCGCGAGCTGCTGGACGAGGTCGTCCGCGCGCTGATGAACGTGGCCGAGCAGGCACCCGTCACCGGGGAAGGCTTCGCATTCGAGGGGGAGGTCCTCGACAGCCTGCGGCTGGTGGAGGGCCGGCATCTCGCCGCCGGAGCCCGCTACCAAATGGCGGCCGAGGGGGTCACGGCGGACCTGAGCGTCGCGGCGTGGAACAAGGGCGGGGAGACGCGGATCGACGTCACCGCCGGTTCGGAGGGCCATACCGTCGATCTGCACGTGGATTTGCGCATGTCGGGGCAGCGGTTCCACAGCATCCGCATCACGGGTGGCTACCAGGGGCCGAAGCCGTTTCGCTGGTTGCGGCGGGCGAAGTGGGAATGCGAGGTGCGGGCCGAGGAATGGTGGCGCCTGCTCGGTCCGAAGACCTCTCCCCTCTCGCTGCGGGTCGAGCACCCGTTCGCCGTCGTCGGTCTACGGATGGCGCGCGGCAAGGACGAAGGCGGACGTTGGTCCGTCGATACCACGGCGCGGTTCGGTGGACGTTGGATTCTGCGCCCGCTCGCGGCCGTGGCGCTCGCCGTCATGCGGCGCCGCATCCGGCGGATGCTGGACGAATGGATCGACGAGGCCGTGTCCAGGTGGAACGCCGACGTTCCCGTCATGGTCGAGCACGGCCTGCGGGAACGGCTCGACTTCGAGCACCGGGTAACGCTCAAGGCCGTGTCTCGCGAGTGGGCCGAGGCGTACACGACGGCACTCCATCGGGCGATCGAGAATGCGCCCTTGGAGGAGGGCGGGCTCATAAGAAGCTCTGAAGGAGACGTCAGTGTGCGGCTCCTCGAGGGCGAGCACATCGGGCCGGGTGCCCGTTACCGCATCGCTCCCATTCCGGAGGACAGTGCCGACCCGCTTGACGTGAACGTCGTGGCGTGGGAGCTGGACGGGCCGAACCGCGCGGAGTTCAGCAGCCCGGACGACGCGCAGACGGGATGGGTCGAGATCGACAGCGCGCGGAAACCCACCGTTGCGCGTGCTGCGATCGCCGGCGCCCTTGAGGGTTTCACGCAGGCGAGCTGCGAAGCCGAGATGGACCTTGAGCGCTGGTGGGCGTCCGAAGATCCGGCCCTGACGGCGACCGCGGACAGCCCGCTGGGCGAGGCGGGCCTGACCATCAGGAGGACGCCCGCAGGCACCGGAGAGTGGACGGTGAACATCGCCGCGACGGCCGAAGGCCGCGCGTGGGCACGTCAACTGGTCGCGGTGGCCGGTCTGCTCGCCGCCGTCCCCATGAACCGTTCGTTCGAAGAGAAGGCCGATGCGGCCGCGGCGCACTGGCACGACCTCGTGGGCGGAGAAGAGGAGACCTCCCCCCAGGACGCCGCCAACGCCACTCTTCGGGCACTTCTCGACCACGGTTCACCGGACTGGACCGGTACCAGGCGTGCACTGCGCCGCATGGAGGCCGATCTTTCGCGGCGGCTCGGGGAACTGGAAGCGCTCACCGCGTAAGCCCGGCGCGACGTCCGCCCGCGTCGCGTGACTGGCAACTTTTGCCCAACTCCAGGGGATTTCACGGCGTTTCATGCTGATTTTTGGTCGGGTCGGGGCTGGTTCGGTGCTCAAGCTGGGGTGGTTGCCCTAGGGGGCACATCTGGGGGGTTGCCCAGGTCACGGTCGCTGGTTACCTTGCTCTCAAATAGATAGGAAACCTTCCTATCAAATAGCGGTCGATCGGGGTTCGGGGGAATCCGCCAGCGTCGAACCGAGGGAGTCAGCCCTTGCGCCCCCGCTCTGTTCTCAGTGTCCTCGCCGTCCTTCTGCTCGCCCTCCTCGTGCCCGCCACCGCGCATGCCGCCGGTGCGTCCGCGACGTTCACCAAGCCGTCCGACTGGGGCTCGGGGTGGGAGGGGCGGTTCACGCTCGCCAACGGCACCGGCGCCGCGATCAACGGCTGGCGGGTCGAGTTCGACCTTCCGGCCGGCACGTCCGTCGGGTCCTACTGGGACGCCCTGCTCACCAAGGACGGCCAGCACCACACGTTCACCGACCGCGGTTACAACGCCGCCATCCCGGCGGGCGGCTCGGTCACGTTCGGGTTCCTCGGGAACGGTCCCGGAAGCCCGCAGAACTGCACGTTCAACGGTGAGCCCTGCGCCGGCGGGCCCACCGATCCGGGCGGGCTCGGGACGCCCGGCACGCCGGCCGTCACCGGACGCACCGACACCTCGCTGACGCTCACGTGGGAGGCCGCCACCGGGACGCCGATCGGATACCGCGTCTACGAGGGCTCGGCCGTCAAGGCGACCGTCACCGGCACCACGGCCACCATCGGCGGGCTCTCGAGGTGCGAGACGCACACCTACACGGTCAAGGCGTACGACACCGAGGGCGAGTCGGCCGCCAGCGGCCCCGCCACCGCGACGACCAGCGGATGCGCGACCGGGCCGCTCCCCCGGCACTTCCTGACCGGCTACTGGCACGACTTCGTGAACCCGGCCCAGGAGCTCAAGCTCTCCCAGGTGCCGGACGAGTACGACCTCATCGCGGTGGCGTTCGGCGAGTCGACGGCCAGGTCCGGCGAGGTCACGTTCCGGGTCGACCCCGAACTGTCGACCGCGCTCGGCGGCTACACCGACGCCCAGTTCACGTCGGACATCGCCGCCCTGCACGCCAAGGGCAAGAAGGTCATCCTGTCGGTCGGCGGCGAGAAGGGCGCCATCCGGGTGGCGGACGGCACGTCCGCGCAGCTCTTCGCGAACTCCGTCTACGGGCTGATGACCCAGTACGGGTTCGACGGCGTCGACATCGACCTCGAGAACGGCCTCAACCCGACCTACATGGAGCAGGCGCTGCGCGCGCTCCGCGCCAAGGCGGGCGCCGACCTGATCATCACAATGGCGCCGCAGACGCTCGACATGCAGTCGACCGGCGGGTCCTACTTCCAGCTCGCGCTGAAGATCAAGGACATCCTCACCGTCGTCCACATGCAGTACTACAACTCGGGCGCGATGCTCGGCTGCGACCAGAAGGTGTACGGGCAGGGGACGGTCGACTTCATGACCGCGCTGGCCTGCATCCAGCTGGAGGGCGGGCTGCGTCCCGACCAGGTGGCGCTGGGCCTGCCGGCCGGTCCCGGAGCGGCGGGCGGCGGCGTGGTGGCGCCGTCGGCGGTCAACAACGCGCTCGACTGCCTCGCGAAGGGCACCGGGTGCGGGACGTTCAAGCCGTCCCGCACGTATCCCGACATCCGCGGCGCGATGACCTGGTCCATCAACTGGGACGTCACCAACGGCGGAGCCTTCGCGAGCACCGTCGGCCCGCACCTCGACACGCTGCCGTAGGAGGCCGGAGATGAGGAAGATCTGGGTCCTGGCGGCGCTGGTCGCCGGGATGCTGGTCGGGGTCACCGCCCCGGCGCAGGCGGCGAACATCCTGGCCAACGCCGGGTTCGAGAGCGGGTCGCTGAGCCCGTGGGCGTGCGACGGCGGCTCGGTCGTGGACAGCCCTGCGAGGACTGGAAGCCACGCCCTCGCGGGCGGTGTCACGGCGGGCAGCACCGGGCAGTGCACGCAGACCGTGTCGGTGCTGCCCAGCACCGCCTACACGCTCGTCGGCGGCACATCCCCAGATCTGCGCGGCCTGATGACCTTCTACCACGGCTGGGAGTTCTTGACGTCCTCCTCCGCATGAAAGCGAAGGATTCCAACCCGTCCCTAGGTAGGTAGGAGAGCAGGTTGAGGTTCGCGGTTCACCGGCCGGGCCACCGCCCCGCCTCCCCGCGCGGCCACCGTGCGTCCCACGGCGGTGTCTCGGATGTTGCGTGCGGCGTTGACGTCGGCGTTGGCCCGATGCCCGCAGGCCACACACCGGAACACCGCTTGGCTCTCGCGGTTGCCGGGTGCGCGGTGCCCGCAGGCGTTGCAGGTCTGCGATGTATAACGCGGGTCTACCCGGACCACGCGTCCGGGCGCCTTGTGCTCCAGCCGGATGACGAGCCGACCCCACCCGTTGGCGAGAATGGCCCGGTTGAGCCCGGCTTTGGCACGGACGCCCGTACCGGGGACGTCCAGAGTGCCGCGCGCCGACCGGGTCATCCCCGCGATGTTGAGGTCCTCAACCGCGATCACATCGAAACGGCGCGCCAGGCTCGTCGAGGTCTTCTCCACCCAGTCCTTGCGGCGGTCTGCCTCACGCGCCTTGAGCCGGGCGATGGCGGCCTTGACGCGGGCGCGGCGGTTCGACCCCCGCTTTGCGCGGGCCAGGCGGCGCAGCAGCCGTTCCAGCCGCTCGGCCTCACCCGGCGTCAACCCCGGCACGGTGAAGGTCTGGCCGGTGGACAGCGCGGCCGACACCGCCACGCCCCGGTCCACTCCGACCGCCGCACCGTTGCCGGGCGCGAGGACGGGGTCGGGGACGGCGGCGAATGCGACATGCCAGCGTCCGGCGCGGTCACGCGTCACCCGGAACGACCTCACCTCCGGCGGGACGGGCTGGGACCAGCGAAACCGCACCCACCCCACTTTCGGTACCCGTACCTCACCGGTGCGGCGCGACAGCCGCCGCACCTCCCACGCCCGGCCCCGGGCTCCGACGATCCGGAACCCCTCGTGCAGACCGGCCTTGCGCCAGGTGGGGCGGCGGTGCGTGCCCGCGAAGAAGTTCGCCATCGCCTGCGCGAAATCCTTGAGCGCCTGCTGCTGCACCGTCTGCGAACCGGCCGCCAGCCACCCGAACGCGGCGCGGGCCTCGGTCAACTGCCGGGACTGGGCGACGTACCCCGGCGCCGGGCCCCGTCCCGGACGCCACCACCCCTGCTGCTCCACAGCCAGATTCCACACGAACCGGGCATGCCCGCAATGCTCCAAGAGCAGCGCCTCCTGGGCAGGGGTCGGGCGCAGCCGGTACCGAGACACACCCCGCAACATACCGACCGCCACCGACATGGCACGGAGAGCCATCATGCCGAACCGCTCCACGTGCCCACCCCGTCCCGAAGGACCGGGTTTCCACACTGCGGGCATTTCCGCGAACAGCCACGAGCCCTTCCTGAACGGCCTCCCCTAACCCGTCCCGGTACCCCCACCCCCACCGGAGGAAGAAGCACATGAGATCCATCCGCTCGAAGGCCGCCGCGGTGGCGCTCGCGGTCCCGGCCGCGTCCGCGCTGGTCGTGCTCGGCACCGCGACCGCCGCCAGCGCGCACGGCACGATGTCGGACCCGCCGAGCCGCGTCTACACCTGCTTCCTGGAGGACCCGGAGGCCCCGCAGTCGGACGCCTGCAAGGCGGCGGTCGCGGCCAGCGGCACCCAGGCGTTCTACGACTGGAACGAGGTGTCGCTGCTGAACGCCGGCGGACGGCACCGCGAGCTCATCCCGGACGGCCAGCTGTGCAGCGCCGGACGCGCCAAGTACCGGGGCCTCGACCTGCAGCGCGCCGACTGGCCCGCCACGCACATGGAGCCCGGCCAGCGGACGATCACCTACCACGCGACCGCGCCGCACTCCAACAGCAACTTCGAGTTCTACATCACCCGCGAGGGCTGGGACCCGACGCAGCCGCTGCGCTGGGCCGACCTCGTCCCGCTGGCGTCGTTCACCCACCAGTACCCGACGACGTTCACCAAGTGGACGCTCACCATCCCGCCCCGGACGGGCCGCCACATCCTGTACTCGATCTGGCAGCGCGTCGTGGGCAGCGAGGAGGCGTTCTACACCTGCTCGGACGTCGACTTCGGCGGCTCCAACACCCCGACCCCGACACCGACCCCAACCCCGACCAACACCCCGACGCCGACCCCCACCCCGACCGAGACTCCCACGCCGACTCCGACCCCCACCGAGCAGCCGAGCGACACCTGGCAGGCGGGGACGGCCTACGCCGCCGGCGACCGGGTCACCTACAACGGTGCGACCTACCGGTGCCTCCAGGCGCACACGGCGATCGCCGGCTGGGAGCCCCCGAACACGCCCGCCCTCTGGCAGCCGGCCTGATCGGGGCACCATGAGGCGCAGCATGTCGACGTACGCGGCGCTGGTGCTGCTCGCGGCGTGCGGGCTGCTGCTGGCCGTGCAGTGCGGGGCCGTCGGCGGGTCCTCGGCCGACGGCTCCGCACCGGCGACGCCGCGCGGCGGAGGCGGGTTCAACGGCACCGACGTGATGTTCCTGCAGATGATGCTTCCGCATCAGGAGCAGGGCGTGGCGCTGGTCCGGCTCGCGAAGCGGCATCCCGTCCGTCCCGAGGTGCGGACGCTCGCCGCGGCGATCGAGGCGACCGAGATCGCCGAGGCGCGGCAGATGCAGACGCGGCTGCGCGGCTGGCACCGGCCCCTGCGGGCGGACCCGGGCGCGCACGCCGCGCACGGCGGGATGCCGCAGACGACCGACGCCGAACTGAACGCACTGGCCAAGACGCCGCCCGACCGGTTCGAGCGCGCGTTCCTCAACCTGCTCATCGCCCATCAGGACGACGCCGTCCAGTTCGCCCGGCTGGAGATCGGCAAGGGCGAGGACGCGTGGACGCGGCAGCTCGCGCAACGCGTCGAGAAGTCCCGTTCCGCCGAGATCGACCAGATGCTGGCGCTCCTCGACTCCCCGCCCCGGAACACTCCCCTCAGAAATAGGTAGCGAGTATGCGCAGATTAGTCGGATTCCTCCTTTCCTTTGTGGTCGTCGCGGCGCTGGCCGTCGCGCCCGCGCAGGCGGCCGACCGGCTGACGGCGGCCTTCAGCCTGTCCGGAACGACCGGTAAGTACGTGGTCAGCAACCCCGGGACGTCCGCCGTCAGCGGCTGGAAGCTGAAGTTCGAGCTCCCGGCCGGCGTCACCGCGAGCAACCCGCAGAACGCCGCGCTGTCGCAGAACGGCACGACGGTGACGCTCACCCCGGCGTTCTACATCGATACGGTCAAGGCAGGCGGCAGCACCGAGCCGTACAGCCCGACGTTCACGCTCAGCTCCGCCGTCCAGCCGACGAGCTGCACGCTGAACGGCGCGAACTGCGACGGGACCGGCGCACCGCCGCCCACGCTCACCGGCGTCACCGCCGACTACACCGTCAGCGGCAGCCAGGCGACGTTCGTGGTCGCCAACCACACCTCCGCGGCGATCGCCAACTGGACGATCGTGTTCGACCTGCTGGCGGGCGTGACCGCGAGCAACGCCTCCAACGGGTCGATCAGCCAGAGCGGCACGACCGTCACCCTCAGCCCGGCCTACTACAACGCGACGATCGCGGCCGGACGGACCACCGACCCCTACAGCCCGACGTTCACCGTCAGCCGCTCGGGCGCGGAGCCGACGAGCTGCCGGGTCAACGACGCCAACTGCGACGGGTCCGCGGACGTCCCGCCGAGCGCGCCCGCCGGGCTGAAGACGACGGTGAAGACGACCAAGACCGTGTCGCTGGCCTGGGACGCGGCCAAGGCGGGCAGCCTGCCGATCACCGCGTACGAGGTCTACAACGGCTCGGCCCTCGCGACGACCGTCCCGGAGACGAACGCCACCGTCACCGGCCTCACGCCCAACACCGAGTACACGTTCACCGTGAAGGCACGCGACCGGAAGGGCAACCTCTCCCCTGCCAGCGCACCCGTCACGGTGAAGACGAACAACCCCGCCGATGACACGCAGGCGCCGTCCGTCCCGTCCGGGCTGCACAGCACCGGTAAGGACTCGGGCAGCGTGAAGCTCGCGTGGACCGCCTCGTCCGACAACACCGGCGTCGCGAACTACGACGTGCTGGTGGACGGGAAGGCCGCCACGACGGTGACCGGCACGACCGCGACCGTCGCGGGCCTTTCACCGTCCACCGAGTACACGTTCACCGTCCGCGCCCGCGACCTGTACGACAACATGTCGGCGGCGAGCGCGGCCGTCAAGGTGACGACGGACGACGTGGTCGCGAACGGTTACGCCCGCGTCGGCTACTTCGTCCAGTGGGGCATCTACGGCCGCCAGTACTTCGTGAAGAACCTCGACACGACCGGCAACGCCGCGCGCCTGACCCACATCAACTACGCGTTCGCGAACATCGACCCGACCAACCTCACCTGCCTGCAGGGCGTGACCAAGGGCACCACGTCCGACCCGCAGGACCCGAGCCAGGGCGACGGCGCGGGCGACGCCGAGGCCGACTACGGGCGCCCGTTCAGCGCCGCGCAGTCGGTGGACGGCGTCGCCGACACCGGCTGGGAGAAGCTGCGCGGCAACTTCAACCAGCTGAAGAAGCTGAAGGCCAAGTACCCGAAGCTCAAGGTGCTGATCTCCATCGGCGGCTGGACGTACTCCAAGTACTTCTCCGACGTCGCCAAGACCGACGCGTCCCGCAAGAAGTTCGTCGCGTCCTGCATCGACACCTACATCAAGGGCAACCTGCCCGACTACAACGGCGCGGGCGGGCCGGGCACGGCCGCCGGCATCTTCGACGGCATCGACCTCGACTGGGAGTGGCCGGGCGCCGAGGGGCACCCCGGCAACCACGTCAGCCCGGACGACAAGCACAACAACACGCTGCTCATCGAGGAGTTCCGCCGCCAGCTGGACGCCCTGACGACCTCGACCGGCGAGCGCTACCTGCTGTCGGCGTTCACCCCCGCCGACCCGGCGAAGATCGAGGCCGGCTGGGAGCTGGCGCAGGTCGCCAAGTCCATGGACATCTTCAACATCCAGGGCTACGACTTCCACGGCGCGGGCAGCGACAACTCCTGGGAGCCCAACCGGACGGGCCACCAGGGCAACCTCTACACCGACGCCGACGACCCGTACTCGTTCCACTTCAGCGTCGAGAACGCCGTCCAGCCGTATCTCGACGCGGGCGTCAACCCGCGCAAGCTGACGATCGGCCTCGCCTACTACGGGCGCGGCTGGCAGAACGTGGCGGACGGCGGCAAGGGCGGCGAATGGCAGTCCGCGAACGGCGCCGCCCCCGGGCAGTTCCAGGAGGAGGCCGGGACGCGCGGCTACAGCAACCTGATCTCCAGCCTGCCGAACTGCAAGATCGTCCATGACGAGCAGGCCGTCGCGACGTCCTGCTACACGGGCGACAACGGCCAGTGGTGGAGTTTCGACGACGCCTGGTCCATCCAGAAGAAGACCGAATGGCTGCGGAGCAAGAACCTGCTCGGCGCCATGATCTGGGAGATGTCCGGCGACCCGGGCGTCCTCACGAAGGCCCTCGATGACGGCCTGAGCTGATCCCGTCCCCGATCCCAGGGCCGGCGTCGCTGCCCCGCTCGCGGCGCCGGCCCTGTTCCATTCCTCCGGTCAGGGGGTCTTCTCGGGGGTCGGGACGGCCGCGCCCGGCTGCTGCCTGCCGTCCGGGTCGGTCATGCTCTCGTTCGCCGCGCCGACCGACGTCACGTCGGTGACCTTCCACGCACCGCCCCGCCGGACGAGCTTCATGTCGAGGTACGAGCCGAGGACGCGGCGGGTGCCGGCCGTGCTGTGCACCTCGGAGTCCATGACGACGACGGCCTTCGCCGCCCCTTCTTCGATCTTCTCCAGGTACACGGCCCTGACCTCCGCCGTCGCGTCCGCCTTCAGCTTGGTGATGACGCCTTCGAGCCCGCCGGTGAACGCCTCGTCGTAGGTCTTGGCGAAGTCGTCGGTGGCCAGCGCGAGGACGCGGTGCCGGGCGTCCTGCAGCTTGGTGTGGTCGTAGCTGAGCAGCGCCTGCCCGAACTCGGCCGCGCCGGCCCGCACTTCCTGCCGCTCCCGGTCGCGCTGCGCGGCCTGGTCTGCGGCGTGCCACTGGAGGCCCGCCGTCACGGCCGACCCGACGACCGCCACCGCGACCGTCGCCCGCACCAGCCACGCCTTCACCACCACGCCCCGCCACACCCGCTGTCCCTTGCTCGGCTTCGCCTCGGCCGCCGCGGGCTCGTCCCCGGCGTGCTCTGCCGCTTCCGACTCGTCCTCGTCGGGCGCGTCCTCGATGTCGGGTTCGTCGGCGGCTTCGGGCTCCGGGGCGTCCTGGGGCTCGGCGTCCTCGTCGGCCGGGGTCTCGGTCTCGGGGACGTCCTTGCGGGTGTCGATCTTGCTCACGGGTCCTCCAAGGGCTATCGGGAACGGCGGCGCAGGGCGACGCGGAGGGTGTTGAGGACGGCGGCGGCGACGATGAGGCCGCCGAGCACGGGTGGCAGGAGGGGCAGCCGGCTCGATTCCGGCCGGTGCTCATCGGACTTCACCGGACGCAGGGCGCCGTCCGGTGACGTGCCGGCGGGCTCGTCGTCGGCGGCGGCGCTGCCCGGCGTGGGCTTGACCTTGCCGGCGGCCTTCGCGGCCTGCTGGTTCGCCGGGCCGTTGGCCTGGCAGTAGGTGAGGTTCGGGGCCTGCGGCTTCGCCACCGGGCTCGTGTACTCGGTCGCCGCCTTGGCCGGGCCCGTCAGCGTGATGACGGGCGTCACGCGCAGGTACTTGCCGCTCGCGTCGGTCGCGGTGACGTCCGCGACGAGCGCCTGCAGCGTCGGGACCAGCCGCAGCACATGGTCGATCTTCTTCTGGGTGGCCGGCGTCATCAGCGGCGCGGTCGGCGTCGAGGCGGCGGTGAGCAGGCAGTCCAGGCCGGGCCGCGCGTCCTGGAGGAGCCCGTGCAGGTTCTTCATCGCGCCGGGGCCCTGCGCGAGGACGCTGTCGAGGTCGCGGTTCGACTGCCGCAGCGACGCGGTGAGCAGCGCGAGGTCGCCGACGCCGGAGGCGATGTCGCCGCGGTGGGCGGTGAGCGTCGCGGTGAGGCGGGTGAGCTCGCGGGACAGCGCGTCCAGCGTGCCGGCGTCGGCGGCGAGGGTGCCGGTCAGCCGGTGCGCGTCGGAGATCATGTCGTGCAGGTCGTCGCCGCGCCCCGCGAGGCCGGTGGCCAGTTCGTGGACGAGCGTCCGGGCGTCGCGCGGGTCGACCGCGTCGAGGGTGCGGCTGAGGCCGTCGAACAGCTGCTTGTAGTCGGTCGTCCCGGCGGTGCGGGCGAGCGGGATGTGGTCGCCCGCCTCCAGCACCGCCGCCCCGGTGGACGGCGACGCCGCCGGGGTCAGTTCGATGTACGGCTCGCCGATCGCCGACTTGCGCAGCACGCGCGCGCCCACGCCGGCGGGGATCCGCGCTCCCCGGTCGATGTTGAGACCGACCGCGACGTGGTCGCCGCGCAGCTTCACCGTGCCGACCTCGCCGACCCGGACGCCCCGGTGGGTGACCTCCAGGTCGCCGTGCAGGCCGGGCGAGGACGCGAAGTCCGCGGTGACGGTGAAGGGCCGTTCGAGCGCCTCGATGTGGATCACGCTGCGGACGGCCCAGACCGCGAGCACGACGCCGAGCACGGCGAAGAACACGAGGTTGACGGCGACGCGGGGATATCTCATGGGCGCGGCCCCAGTAGTCCTCGGAGGTTGGTCCGCTCGCCGGAACCCCCGGCCGCGGCGGCGTTGGGATGCGGCAGGAACCCCTTGATCCACAGGAACAGGAGGGCCTGCCCGCCGGACGACACCGACGGCCCGTTGAGGAAGTCCAGCACGGTCCCGGCGAGCGCCTTCAGCTCCTCGCGTCCGCGCAGCGCGGCGGCGAGCAGTTCGTCCGCCCGCTCCAGCAGGACGCCGAGCCGCTCGGCGTGCCGCCGCTGCACCTTGGCGTTGACGGAGGTGGCGAGCTTGAGCAGCGCCTGGATGGTGCGCTTGAGGTTGTCCCGGTCGTCCTGGAGCCGCCGGGTGGCGAGCTCCACGTTGCCGGGCAGCCGGTCGATCTCCTTCGAGCCCTTGCCCAGCGACCGTCCGAGCCGCCCGAGGGAGTCGAGGGCGCGGCCGAGGTCGGCGCTGGCGGCGGCGTACTCGTCGCCGACGCCGGCGGCCCGCGCGATCAGCGTGTTGAGCCGGTGGCCCTTGCCGTCCAGCGCGGTCGCGGACTCGGCGCTGATGGTGGCGATGTCCTGCCCGCCGAGCGCGGCGAGCAGCGGGCCGACCTTCTCGCTGATCTGCTCCAGGTCCGGCTGCACGGACGTGTTCGCGATCGTCGCGCCGGACGCCAGGAACGGGCCGGTGTCCAGCCTCGCCCCGGCGGGCGGCTCCAGCCGCACGTAGTTCTCGCCGAGCAGCGACGACTTGGCGATCGCCGCCGTCGTCCCGGTGGGGACGCGCTCGCGCAGCGACATGGTGACGCGGGCGCGGTAGCCGTCCAGCGCGATGCCGGTGACGGTGCCGACGCGGATGTCGGCGACCTGGACGCTGTGCCCGACGACGAGGCTCTGCACGTCGTCGAACGCGGCGTTCAGGGTGACGTCGCCGCGCGGCGCGCCGATCGTCCGCAGCGAGCAGCCGCCCGCGGCGACGGCCAGGACGCCGACCAGAACGCAGGTCAGGAACGCTCTCATCCCCGTCCTCCCGGCGGTGGCTGGCAGTCGGCGAGCGCGGGCTCGCCCTTGAGGCACGGGATCGTCCCCCAGCCCATCGCGGTGAACAGCGGCTGGAGCCAGGCGCGGACGGTGCCGTGCACGACGATGCGGATGGTGGCGACGTGGTTGCGGCGGTCCCACGCCTGGACGGCGACGTCGGCGAACCGGCCGAGGCTGTCGATGGCCTGGGTGAGCCCGGCGACGTTGCCCTTGAGGCTGAGGACGATGTTGGACAGGTCCGCGACCGTGGCCGGCAGCTTCTCCCGGTAGGCGGTGATGAGCACGTCGCTCTTGCGGATCGCCGCCGCGAGCCCCGCCACGAAGTCGCGCAGCCGGGCGCGCTCCTCGGCGAGGCTCCGGCTGGTACTGGAGAAGGAGTCCAGCAGCGCCGACAGCTGCCGGTCGCGGCCGTTGAGGTCGGCGGCGAGGCTGTGCAGTCCCTTCGCCAGCGACGCGATCTTCTGGTCCTGCGCGGCCAGTGAGCCGGTCAGCTCGGACGTGTTGTGCAGCGCGTCGTTGATGCCGCCGCCCCTCCCGCGCACGGACTCGGCGGCGCGGTGGATCGCCGGGCCGAGCGCGCCCGCGTCGATCGATCCGTTGAGCTTGGCGAACGCGGCGAGCGCGTCGTCGATCTCCACCGGCAGCTCGGTCCGCTCCTGCGGGACGACCGTGCCGGGCCCCGCCTTCGGCATGCCCGGCCTCCACACCGGGTGCAGGCTGACGAACCGCTCGCCGAGCGCGTCGGACGAGTCGACCGCCGCGTGCACCCCGGCCGGGACGGGAATCGACCGCCTCACCTCGATGTCGACGCGGACGCGGTTCTTCTCGTCCTTGATGGACGTGATCGTGCCCGCGTCGGCGCCCATCACCTTCACCTGCGACTTCTCGTACAGCGAGGGCGCCTTCTCGAAGTACACGGTCATCGGGTAGGTCGGCTCGGAGGCGATGCCGCAGCCGCCGAGCGCGGCGGTCAGCGCGAGCGCGGCGACCGCCGCCACCGGACGCGCGCGGCGCCTCCTCGCCGTGCCCTCTCCGGCGCGGCTCATCGTCGGGTCTCCTTCGGTGCGATGCGGGCGAGGTCGGCGAGGTCCTTCGGGGACAGCGGGCCGAGCCCGGTCGCGACGACCTCCAGCCACGGCCCCCGCCCGCCGGTGCCCGACAGGCCGGACAGCGTGGGCCCGGCCCAGGCGAGCAGCTCGTTGACGTCGCCGGTCGCGGGGCGGAGCGTGCCGAGGGTGCCGCGGAGGTCGGCGACGAGCGTCAGCAGCTTCGCCTGCCGGTCGTCGATCAGCTCGGTGAGGCTCTTCACCGCCCGGTCGCCGCTGCCGAGGAACGCGGCCAGCTCGGTGCGGCGCAGGCGCAGCTCGTCCAGCATGGCCTGGACGTTGGTGAGCAGCCGGGACAGCTCCTCGTCCTTGGCGTGCGCGAGCTTGAGGACGCGGTCGCCGCTGTCGAGCAGCCTCCTGATCTGCGGGTCGGCGTCGTTGACGGCCTCGGAGAGGCTCGCGAGGTCGGTGAGGGCGCGGCCGAGCCTGCCGCGGTCCTCGTCGCCGATCCCGTTCAGCTCGGCCACGATCGTGTTGATGGCCCGGGTGTCGAGCTTGGAGATCGTCCGGGTGGAGGTGTCCAGCACGTCGTTGATCGTCGTCGGCACCTGGGTGCGGTCCAGCGGGATGCGGCGCCTGTCCTCGGGGACGTCGGCGAGGTGCGGGGTCGCGACCGGGCCGGACAGCCGCAGGTAGCGTCCGCCCAGCACGTTCGCGACCTTGATCTCGGCGCGGGTGTTCGGGCCGAGGTCGACGTCGCCGTCCACCTTCCAGGTGATGACCACGTACCCGTGCCGGTGGTCGGGCCGGACGGCGCCGACCTCGCCGACCCGGACGCCGGCGACCCGCACGTCGTCGCCGGAGCGGAGCCCGCCGGTCGCGGCGAACGTGCCGGTGACGGTGTAGCGGTCCTTGAACAGCCCGCGCGTCCCGACCAGGTACACCGACACGACCAGCGCGACGAGCGTGCCCGCCGACACCAGCCCGACCACGATCCTGTTGCGGTCGCGGAAGGATCTCATCGCCATGCGGTCCCCCCGACCATGAGGTTCTGCAGTTCCTTGGGCGTGTCGACGCTGTTCGCGCCCTCGCGGGGGCCGGGCAGCCGGGTCGGGTACGGGCAGGGCGGCGCGGCGAGCGACAGGCAGGGCACCGCCGCCTCCACGTACTGGCCGTTGTCGACGGCGGCGAAGATGTGCCGGAGCTTCGGCGTCACCGACCGCAGGACCTTCAGGAGCGTCCCGCTGTTGCGGTTCACGCCGGAGGAGAACACCGACAGCCTGTCGACGACCCGGCCGAGTTCGCGCTCGTTGCCCGCGAGCAGCGCGTCGGAGGTCCGCGCCAGGGCCGCGAGCTGGACGAGGGCGCCGTCGATCAGCCTCCGGTTGCCGTTGAACGCCTCGCCGAGGCTGACCAGGTCGTCCACGGCGGAGCCGATCTGCTTGTCGCGGCGGGCGATGATGCCGGTGACGGTGGCGTAGTCGTCCAGCATCTGCCGCAGCACCGTGCGCCGCTTCGCGATCGTCGCCGACAGCGTGTCGATGTCGGCGATCAGGCGGTCGATGTTGCGGGCGTTCCCGTCGAGCGCCTCGGACAGCGACACGAGGACCGTGTTGACCTGCTTCGGGTCCAGGCTGCGGACGAGGGGTCCGAGCTGGTCGAGCAGGGCGCTGCCGTCCACCGCGGAGCGCGTCTTCTCGATGTGCGCGCCCGGCCGCATCCTGGCCGCACTCTTGCCCGGCAGCAGGTAGACCACGCGGCGGCCCATGGCGTCGCGCCAGCGGATCGCGGCCTCGCTGTCGGCCGGGACCCGCACCGACTCGCGGACGGTGAGACCGACGCGGGCCTTGCCGTCCACGACCTTCACCTCGTCGACCTGCCCGACCGGCGCCCCGGCGATCTTGACCTCGTCGCCCTTCATCAGGCCGCTGGCATCGTCGAACGTGGCGGTCAAGTGCCAACCGCCCGCGGTGTTCACGCGGGCGATCTGCATCCCGATGACCGCGGTGAGGACTCCGGTGACGGTCACGAACGCCGCGAGCCGGACGACGAGCCCAATACGGGCGCGGCGCGAAAGGGTGGAGGCCATGTCACCGTCCTCCCGTCGTGCCGCCGTAGGGCCCGCACACCCCGAGGAGCAGCTGGCATGGGTCGGTCGGCAGGTAGCCCTGGGTGCGGATGTAGTTCTTGCCGCCGGTGCCCTTCATGGACGTCAGCTCCCCGTACAGGGGCAGCAGCGTGTTCCCGGTCCGGACGGCGTCGCCGACCAGCCCGAGCTGCGAGTAGATGATCCAGGCGGTGCGCTCGGACGACCGGAACGCCTCGCCGAGCTGCCCGCCGCGCTTGTCGAAGCCGTGCGAGACGAGCAGTGACACGTCCGACAGCCCGTCGGCGAACCCGGCGAGCCGGCCGCGCCCCCGCGCCGCCGTGCCGATCAGCGCGTTGGCGTCCCCGGCGATCGCGACGAGCTCGTCGCCCTTGCCGGACACTGCGCCGGACAGGGTGGCGGCGTCGCGGATGAACCTGCGGGCGTTCGCGCGGTTCTTGTAGGCGACGTCCAGCAGGATGCCGGTCTGGTCGATGGTCTCGCGCAGCCGGGCGCCCTGCCCCTCGAGCCCGGTCGCGACCGTGTGCACGATCGTGCCGACCTCCTCGGCGTCCACGGCGCCGAGCCCGGCGTCGGCGCGGGCGAGCAGGTCGGACAGGTCGCGCGGGTCGGAGGTGCGGGCGATCCGCGCGCCGGACGCCAGGTAGGGGCCGGTGCCGGCGTGCGCGCCGGGCACGAGGTCGACGAACTTCGGGCCGAACGCCGACGCGGGCTCGATGGACGCCGTGACGGTGTCGGGCACCCGCGTACCGGGGTCGATGCGCAGCCGCACCCGCGCCCGTCCGCCGCCGGTCAGCTCGACGTCCGCGACCGACCCGACCGTCACGCCGCGGACCTTCACCGGCGTGCCGGAGCCGAGGCCCTGCCCGGCGCGGCCGAACTCGGCGGACAGCACCGTGCCCGGATCACGTCCCGGCCGGGCGACCAGCGCGTACAGCAGGCCCGCCAGCACGGCCAGCGTCACCGCGCTGATCGGCAGCCGGCGGCGCAGCGGGATCTCCTCATTGATCATCCGGTGAGCCTCACGGTCGCGCCGCCGCCCCAGAACACGTAGGACAGCAGCAGGTTCAGGGCGACGATCACGATGATGGTCAGCCGGATCGCGCGGCCCGCCGCGCGGCCCACCCCGGCCGGTCCGCCGGTCGCGTAGTAGCCGTAGTAGCAGTGGATGGTGATCACCGCGAAGGCGAACACCGCGACCTTGATCGCGCTGTAGACGAGGTCGATGGTCGGCAGGTACAGCCGGAAGTAGTAGTCGTAGACGCCGGGCGCGAGGTCGAAGAACCCGGTGCTGATCAGCCGGGTCGCGAAGAAGCTCGCGAACAGCGCGATCAGGTACAGCGGGACGAGCGCGACGAGCGCCGCGACGACCCGGGTGCACACCAGGTAGGCGAACGACCCGATGCCCATGACCTCCAGGGCGTCGATCTCCTCGGAGATGCGCATCGCGCCGAGCTCGGCGGTGAACGCCGACCCGCACTGCGCGGCGAGCGCGACCGCCGCGATCACCGGGGTGATCTCCCGGACGTTCGCGAACGACCCGACCAGCCCCATGAACGACTGCGCGCCGATCGACTCCAGCCCGGTGTAGCCCTGCAGGCCCACCTCGGTGCCGACGAAGAACGCCATTGCGAAGATCACGAAGATCATGCCGCCGCCGACGACGCTGGCGCCGACGCCGACGACCACGTCCGACACGTGCCGGGCGATGGTCTTGGTGTACTTGCGCCGCAGGATCAGGTCGCGGAACGAGTACAGCAGGATCCGGTGGACGAACACCGGCCACTGGGCGAGGTCCCCGGACCGCTGCAGCGCCGCCGTCCCGGCCCGGACGGCTCTCGGCGCGATCCTCTCCATCGCGGGAAGGCCGGCCATCAGATCCTCGGCGGGAACGCGACGAAGTACACCGTCGTGATCACGTAGTTGAGGGCGAACACGAGCATGAACGCGACGACGATGGCGCGGTTGACGGCGCGTCCGACCCCGACCGGGCTCGCCGCGCAGCTCATCCCCATGTAGCAGGCGACGACGGCCGCGATCACCCCGAACAGCCAGGACTTCAGCAGCGTCACGACCAGGTCGGACGTCTGCAGCAGCGACACGGCGCCGTCGAAGTAGGCGCCCGGGGTGACGTCCTGGAGCACGACGTTGAACACGAACCCGCCGGCCGCCCCCGCGACGATGACCAGCGAGGCGAGCAGCGTCGAGACCAGGCTCGCCGCCCACAGCCGGGGCGTGACGAGCCGGTGCACCGGGTTGACGGCCATCGCCTCCATCGCGGCCAGCTCGTCCCGGATGCGGCGGGCGCCCATGTCGGCGGTCATCGCCGACCCGCCGGCGCCGGCGATGATCAGCGCGGCGGCGATCGGCGCGACCTCCCGGACCAGCCCGACCACGACCGCGCCGCCGGTCGCGGACTGGGCGCCGAGCTGCGCCGCGAGCTGCCCGACCTGGAGCGCGACGGTCGCGCCGAGCGGCAGCGACACGAGGATCACCGGGAGGGCCGTCACCCGGGCGAGGAACCACGCCTGCTCGGCGAACTCCCACGCCCAGGTCCGGACGTCCCACGTCCGGCGGACGGCCTCCAGCGCGATGACGAACAGCTCGCCGACCTCGCCGAGCAGGCCGTGCGCGCGGCGCGGCAGGTGGATGGCGGTCAAGGGGGTGTCACCTCCGTTCGGGTACGGGGGGACCGGCGGACCCCGCGTGCGTCTGGCGCGAAGACGTGGCTCACGCGGGGCCGCCGGAGCTCGTGCCGGGGCGGTCTACCGGTCGTCGAAGACGTGCGGCAGCCCCCGGCGGTGGGGGTCGCCGGTCTCGGCCATGTGGTTCCCTTCCGCCTCGGGTTCCCCGGTGCACACGGCAGACTAGAACACTTATTGACAGGGTGGCAATAACCTATTGGCGATCCGCCAATAAGAGTTCGCGCGAGGGCCCGCGCGCCGGTTCGCGCACGGGCCCTACAGCGGCGGCGTCACCAGCGGTCGAGGTGGAGGACCTCGTCCAGCGGGACGCGCGCGGCGGGACGGAACGTCTCGCCGGTGTAGTAGGCGGTCGGGAGGAGCGCGCCCTGCCGGACGTCCTCGGGCAGGCCGAGGATCTCCGCGACCTCGCGCTCGTAGACCAGGTGCAGGGACGTCCAGGCGGTGCCGAGCCCGCGGGCGCGCGCGGCGAGCGCGTAGTTCCACGCGGCGGGCAGCAGCGAGCCCCACAGGCCGGCCTGGTTGCCGCCCGGCAGCCGCCCGCCCTCCACCCGCAGGCACGGGATCACCAGGACGGGCACGTCGCCCATGCGCTCGGCCAGGTGGGCGGCGCTGTCACCGACGCGGCGCTGCACCTCGGCGCGGTCCGGGTCGTCCTTGTAGAGGACGGCGGCCGACTCCTTGGAGGCGGCGTAGGCCGCGAACGCGCGCCGGTAGTGCTCGCCGATCGCGGCGCGCTGCCCGGGATCGGTGACGACGATCCACTGCCAGCCCTGCCGGTTGCTGCCGCTCGGCGCCTGCAGCGCGATCTCCAGGCATTCGCGGACGAGCCCGAGGGGCACGGGGCGGTCGAGGTCGAGGCGCTTGCGCACGGTGCGGGTCGTGGTCAGCAGCTCGTCCGGGGTCAAGGGAAGTGTCGTCATGATCCCCATCGTGCCCCAGCGGCCGGCGGGGCACCCCCGAGCCCGCCGGTGTCTCAGCCGGTGTCGATGACGGGGTTGACGAACACCTCCTTGGCCTGCTGCGGGGTGAGGTCGGTGCGTCCGGTGAGGTCGTTGCGCGGGTCGGTGAACCGGAACCGGTAGCCGCGCGGCGGAAGGTGCCCGATCTCCCACCAGTTGCCGTCGAGGTCCTTCAGGTAGAACGAGTAGACGCCGTGCTGGCGGACGGGCTTGTTCAGCTCCTTGACGCCGTACTCGTCGGCCAGCTCCGCGATGCGCCGATGGGCCTCGTCGACCTCGTCGTCACTGCCGACGTCGAGGCCGTTGTGGTACAGGAGCGGCATGTCGGGGCGGTCCGGTTTCGACTCGACGCACACGTAGGTGTGGTCGCCGCCCAGCCGAATGTAGAGCGCCGCCATCATCGGCTGGACGACTTCCAGCCCGAGGACTTCCTCGTAGAAACGGCGCGTGGCCGCCACATCCGTGATCTTCAGCGTGCCGTGCGAAAGGAAGCGGGACTTGATCGCGGGTTCCTTGGCCGAGCGGTGCGTGATCGCGGGCATTGACCCTCCCATCCGGCGTCCGTCCGGGCGCCGCAACGGCATCCGTCTCCACCTATTTCACGGCAGATAGCCGTTTTAGGGAACCCTTGACGTTGATCGACTAGTCTGTCGGAATGGTTGCCACTTCGGGGGTTTCCTCCGCTCCGTCCAGGCTCGGGTGGCTTGACGCGCTGCGCGGCGGGGCGGCCCTGGCGGTGGCGCTGCACCACGCGAGCTACGTGTACCTCCCCTCGGTACGGGTCTGGCTGAAGGAGTGGTTCGATCCCGGCCTGTTCGGCGTGCTCGTCTTCTTCCTCGTCAGCGGCTACATCGTGCCCGCGTCGCTGGAGCGGCGGGGCAGCGTGCGCGGGTTCTGGATCGGCCGCTTCTTCCGCATCTACCCGCTGCTCGCGGTGACGTCCCTGCTCGCGATCCTGCCGTTCCTGCTCGGCGTGCTCGGGCTGCGCGCCGGGCTGGAGCAGTACTCCCCCGCGACCGCCGTCCTGGCGCACATGACGATGCTGCAGGACCTCCTGAACGTCACGAACGCGATGAACGTGCTGTGGACGCTGTCCTACGAGATGGCCTTCTACCTGCTGATCGTCGCGCTGTTCGTGGTGGGCGGGCACCGTAGATCGGCACCGGCGGCCGTCGTCCTCACGGTGGTCGCCCTGGTCGCGGTCACCCTCACGGCGACCGGCCTGCTGACCGGCGCCCACGCGCCCTCCGCCCTGCTCTCCCGGACCGCCGGGACCGGCGCGGTCGTCGCGGTGACCGCCGCCGCCCTGCTGGTGGCGATCGCGGCGGCGGTGTCCGGCCGCGCCGCGCCCCGGGTCGCGGGCGGGCTCCTCGGCGGCCTCGTCGCCCTCGTGCTGGTCTCGGTGAACGGCCGGGTCAGCGCGTGGGAGGGCCTCATCATGCTCGCCACCATGTTCGCCGGGACCGCCGTCCACCGGGCCGAGCGCGGCCAGATCACCTGGCGGGCGGGGGCCGCGGCGGGCGGCGTCGTCCTCGCGGGCGCGCTCGCCGCCGGGACCTGGTACGCCGCGCCCTACGGCTGGAACGCCCAGGTGGTCTGGTGCGGCGCCGTGCTCGCGGCGGCCCTGGCGTTCGCGGCGGCATGGCGGCTGCGGGACCGGCGCTTCCCCGCGTGGGCCACCGGCCTCGGCACCATCAGCTTCTCCCTGTACCTGCTGCACCCGCTGCTGCTGATGGTCGCGACCCAGTTCCTCGGCGCGTCCGGGCGCGAGGACGCCGTGATGGGCCTGGCCGTCTTCCTGGTGGCCCTGGTAGCGGCCAGTTGGGCGTCCCAGCGGTGGATCGAGGCCCCCGCCCAGCGCCTGGGCCGCCGCATCAGCCGTCCGGCCGCACAGGAGACCGCACGGCGACCGCAAGTCGCGACGACGTGAATTTAACCGTGTGCGCCGCTTTGTTGTTTCCAGTCACGATGACGCGGTGAGCATCGCGCTTGAGGAAATCGTCGTCCGGCATACGCATCGCATTCCCGTGCCCGAAAGCCCGTCCGTGCGCGGGATCGCGGTGCGGACGCTGGCGACCGTGCGGGAAATGGCCGGCGACCATGTGCGCCACAACACCTGCTTCCGCGACTTTCCGCGGAATGTGCCCGACACTTTCGACTCTGGGCGGGCCTCCTGCGGGAGACGCTGCGCGACCCGGTCGCGGCGCGCGGCGCGGTCGCGTCGCTGAAGCGCGGCTCGCTGAACCTGCTCGCGCTCACCGGCTACGGCCGCTACCGGCACACCTACGAGGAGATGCTCGCGGCGCACGACGAGCTGATCGCGGGCGCCGGCGACCGGGTGACCGTCCTCCGGCTCGGGTCCGGCCTGGACGAGGAGGGCCGGCGGCTCTACCTGCGGCTCGCCGGCAGCACCACGCCGCTGGAACGCCCCGAAGGGCTCCACGAGGATTCGCGGGTGTTCACCCGGCAAAACCTCGGTGACCTGATCCCGGCCTGACTGCCAGTGTCGGCTCGGCGAGGCCATGAAGGGGCTTCCTTCTCACTCATCTGTCAAATGATCCCAGTCCCTTCGCTTTCCTCGCCATTCGCATGACGGGCGCGCCCCTCCGGGCGGCGCCCGTTCTGCCTTTCGGGGGCCGTCCGACTCGCCGGGGGCGGGCGGGAGGCGGTAGAAGGGGTTCGTGAGCAGTGCGCGGCGGGCCGGGAATCCGTGGGGTGCCGAGACGATGGCGACGGGCATCGTGGCGGTGGGGCTGCATCTCGCGGGGTTCGCGTGGGCCGCGCGGGTGCTCCTCGCGATCATGGCGGCGCTGTGGGCCGTCCTCGCGGTGACGTTCTGCGGGCAGTTCGGCGGCGGTCTCGAACGGTGGCGGGAGGAGACGTCCGGGCCGGCCGCGCTGACGGCCGTGGCCGGGACGGGCGTGCTCGGCGACGGCGTCGCGATGATCGGCCGCCCGGTGGCCGCGGCGGTGCTGCTCGCGCTCACCGCGCTGCTGTGGGCGGCGCTGCTGCCGCGGGTCCTGCGGAACCTGCGGTGGCGGGTGCCGGGCGCGGCCTACATGGTGACGGTCGCGACGCAGGCGGTGGCGGTGCTCGCGGCGTCGCTGGCGGTGCACCCGCAGGCGCGCTGGCTCCTGTGGCCCGCCGGGGTGCTGCTCGCCCTGGGCCTCCTCCTCTACGTGCTGGTGCTGACCCGGTTCGACTTCGCCGAGCTGGCCGGCGGGGCGGGCGACCACTGGGTGGCGGGCGGCAGCCTGTCGATCTCCGCGCTGGCGTTCGCCAAGGTCACACACGCGGCCGGAGCGTCCGCGCCGCTGGTGGCGGGGACGCTCGTGGCGGGGACGCTGACCGTCCTCGCCGTGGCGCTCGGCTGGTACGCCGTGCTCGTGGTCTGCGAGGTCCTGTCCCCGCGCGCCGCCTATGACGGGCGCCGCTGGTCGACCGTGTTCCCGCTCGGGATGACGGCGGTGAGCGCGATGACGGCCGGGCGCGCGTGCGGCGTCCCCTGGCTGTGGACGCTCGGCGAGGTCCTGCTGTGGCCGGCCGCCGCCGCCTGGCTGGTCGTCGCGGCCGGCGCGGTGCGTCACGCCTTCGCGTCCGCCTCGTCCTGACCGTCCCGGCGGGGGCGGGGCAGGAACGGGACGATGGCGATCCCGGCGGTGGTGATGACGGCGGCGACCAGGAACGCCGTCGCGTAGCCGTCCGCGAGGCCGGGGCCGGCCTTCGCGGCGGCCGTGCCGAGGACGGTCAGGCCGATGGCCCCGCCGATCGTCCGGGACGTGTTGACGACGCCCGCCACCGCGCCCGCCTCGGAGTCGTCCGCGCCGCTCGTCGCGACCTCCACCAGCGGCGTCATGAGGAGGCCGAAGCCGAGGGCCATGGTCGCGCCGGGGCCGAGGATGGAGCCGAGGAACGTTCCGCCCGCGTCCAGCACGAGGCTCTGCCAGGCGAACCCGGCGGCGGCCAGCGCACCGCCCAAGCCCGCGAGGAGCCGGGCGTCCATGCGGGCCATGAGGACGGGCGCGAGCCGCGAGCCGATGATGATGCCGCCGGTGTGCGGCAGGAACGACAGGCCGGTCCGGACGGCGCTGTAGTGCAGGACGTTCTGCATGTAGAGCGACAGGAAGTACCAGAGCGCGAACCCCGCCATCGTCATGACGAGGGTGGTGAGGTTGCCGACCGCGACGCTCCGCAGCCGGAACAGCCGCAGCTGGATGAGCGGTTGCGCGGTCCTGGCCTCGACGGCGACGAACAGGCCGAGCAGCGCGAGCCCGGCGGCGAGCGGGATCAGGGACGTCCAGCCGTGGTCCTCGGTCCGCCCGATCCCGAAGGCGAGCAGGCTCACGCCCGCCGTGACGAGGACGGCGCCCGGCAGGTCGAGGCGGGTGCGTCCGGCGGCGCGGCCCTCGTCGCGCAGCCAGCGGGCGGCGACCACCGCGACGGCGACGCCGACCGGGACGTTGATCAGCAGGACCCAGCGCCAGCTCAGGTAGTCGGTCAGCAGCCCGCCGACGAGGCCGCCGGTCGCGCCGCCCGCCGTGCCGACGGCCGTCCACATCGCGATCGCCTTCGTCCGCGCCGGGCCGGCCGGGAACGTCGCGGTGACGAGCGACAGGGTGACCGGCGCGAGGAGGGCGGCACCGAGCCCCTGCACGGCGCGGGCGCCGATCAGCATCGCGCCGTCCTGCGCGAACCCGCCCGCGAGGCTCGCCGCGACGACCAGGACGAGGCCCGTCAGGAACACGCGCTTGCGCCCGTAGAGGTCGGCGGCGCGCCCGCCGAGCAGCAGGAACCCGGCGAACGTCAGCGAGTAGGCGTTGACGACCCACTGTAGGCCGGTGGGGCCGAGCCCCAGCGCGTCGCGCATGTGGGGCAGGGCGACGTTGACGACGGAGATGTCCAGGACGACGAGGAACTGGCCGATGGACGCGGCGAGCAGCGCGGCCCAGCCCGGGGTCCTCCCGGCCGGACGCGCCGCGTTCCTGCCGGTGAGGTCGATAGCGGTCATGTCCCACATGCTGCCCGCCGGCCGCTTCGCCCGCCTCGGGCAACGGGACCAGACCGCCACGTCCCATCGGCCTAGTCCCCGCGCGTTTCGGAGCGCCCGTGGACGGCATCACCCGCATCGGGTCCGGCGCCGTCCCGCTGCCGCGGGGGCGGCGCGAATGGACGCGGACGAATCGGAAAGAACGGACGCACGGCGGCGATGGCATGGGGGGTTCATGCACGGCCCTGAGGACGACGAGGACGGGCTGCGGCGGCTGATCGGCGACGCCCGGACCGTCCGGCGGGTGTTCGAGGCGGCCCCGGCGGCCGTCGTCGGCCTGGAGGGGCCCGACCACACCATCGTCGCGGCGAACGCCGCCTGGCGGGGGCTGCTGCGCCGGGACGCGTCCATCGGCCGCACCGTCCGCGACCTCCTGCCCGGCGTCATCGGGCGGCAGCTCATCGGTGCGCTGGACCGCCCCTTCACCACCGGCGTCCCCGAGCTGATCACCGAATGGCGCGTCCAGCTCGACCCGGAGGCCGGCACCGGCCCCGAGGACATCTACATCGACTGCGTCATCGTGCCCCGCCACTCCCCCGGCGGCGCCGTGACCGGGCTCGTCGCGATCATCCAGGACGTCACCGCCCAGTCCGGGATCGGCAGGCCGCGCAGCGCCGCGCTGCCGAGGCCGAGCAGCGGTACGCCGAGGCCCGCGACGTCATCGACGTCCTGCAGCGGCAGCTCCTCCCGCCGGGCCTGCCGATCCTGCCCGGCCTCGCGGTCGGCGGCAGCTACCTGCTCGCCGGCACCGAGACCGCCGGCGGCGACTGGTTCGACGCGGTCCCGCTGCCGGACGGCCGCGCCGCCCTGGTCATCGGCGACGTCGTCGGGCACGGGGTCGCGGCGTCCGCGGCGATGGGCCAGCTCCGCGCCGTCATGCACGACCACCTCGACCACGTCGGCGACATCGCCGAGGCGCTCACCGCCGTCGACCGGCTCGCCGGCCGCCTCCCCGCCGCCCGCGCCGCGACCGTCTGCGTGGCGGCCGTCGACCCCGCCGACGGGCGGATCACCTACTGCACGGCCGGGCACCCGCCGCCGCTGCTGATCCCGTCCGGCGGGCGCGCCCGCTACCTGCCCTCGTCCGGCGGCGGCCCGCTCGGCACCGGTTCGGCGTTCCCCCTCCTGCACGACCGGCTCGGCGTCGGCGACCAGCTCCTCCTCTACAGCGACGGCATCATCGAGCGCCCCGGCCTGGACCTGCCCGCCGGCACCGTCGAACTCGCCGAGGCCGCCACGGAGATCGCCGCCGACCGCGCCCTCCGCGAGGACTGGCTCGCCACCGTCGAACGCCTCACCACGCAGACCCTCGAACTGCTCGTCCGGGTCACCGGCCACACCGACGACATCACCCTGCTAGCCGCCCAGCGCACCGCCCCGCCGCCGCCCCTCCTCCTCGACCTGCGCGCGGAACCCGCCGCGATCCCGACCGCCCGCGCGGCCCTGGACGAATGGCTGTACGACCTGGGCGCCCGCGCCGAGGACGTCGTCCTCCTGCGGCACGGCGTCGGCGAACTCGTCACCAACGCGGTCGAGCACGCCTACGGCCCGGCCTCCGGCGGCATCCTCCTGCACGCGCACTCCACGAGCCGCGGCACGGTCGAGATCGAGGTGTCGGACCGGGGACGCTGGCTGGAGCACCGCCACGAGACCGACCGGGGCCGCGGCCTCGCCATGGCAAGCGACTTCGTCGACGAGCTGCGCGTCGACACGGGACCGTCCGGGACGACCGCGTCCGTCCGGCACCGCCTGTTCCGCCCCACCCGCCTGCTGACCGGCGACGACCTCACCCCGGCACCGCCCGCCCGCAAACCCCTGGAACTCCTCCTGATCCTGGACCAGCCCTCCCTCGGCGCCCCGCGCATCCGGGTGGACGGCCCGGTCGACTCCGCCACCGCCGGCCAGCTGCGCGAGGAACTCCAGCTCCGCACCCGCGGCGGCACCCGCCCCCTCACCGTCGACCTGACCGGCGTCACCCACCTGGCCAGCGCCGGCGTCGCCGTCCTCCACGAGGCCGGCACCCGCACCGCCGCCCCGGGCCGCCCCCTCCTCCTCTACGCCCCGCCGGGCAGCCCCGCCCAGCACGTCCTGTCCACCGTCGCCCTCCCCCACACCACCACCGACCCCGGCTGACGCGTCAGAGATCCCGCAGGAGGTCCACGAGGTACGCGACGGAGTCCTCAGGTCTCAGCGCGGTCGCGCACAGCTTCTCCATCGCCTGTGCGTAGTGGTCGACATCGCTCTGCGTGTCGAGGTACAGCGCACTGGTGAGCTGCTCCAGGTAGACGACGTCCGACAGGCCCGGCTCGGCGAACCGCAGGATCGTGAACGGCCCGCCGGCCGCCGCATGCCCGCCCACCCCGAACGGCAGGATCTGCAAGCACACGTTGGTCAGTGTCGACACCTCGATCAGGTGCTCGATCTGGGCCCGCATCAGCTCGCCGCCGCCGAGCGGACGGCGCACGACCGCCTCGTCCAGCACCGCCCACAGCATCGGCGCACCCGGAGAGGTGAACCGCTCCTGCCGCGCCGTGCGGATCTGGACGCGCCGCTCGACCTCCTCGTCCGAGGCATCGGGGTAACCCAACCGGACGACGGCGCTCGCGTAGTCGTGCGTCTGCAGCAGCCCGGGGACGAACTGCAACTCGTAGGCGCGCAGCATCGACGCGGCCTCCTCCAGGCCGAGGTACACCTCGAACCAGCTCGGCAGGATGTCGCCGTACTGGTGCCACCAGCCGGGGTGGTTGGCCTCCCTGGCCAGACGCAGCAGCGGCGCCCGCTCGGCCGGATCGGAGACCCCGTAGAGGCTGAGCAGGTCGGCGACGTCGCGCTCCTTGAACCCGACCCGGCCCAGCTCCATTCGGCTGATCTTGGAGTGCGAGCCGCGGATCTCGTAACCCGCCTCCTCGGTGGAGAGCCCGCGGGCCTCGCGCAACCGGCGCAACTGCGCGCCGAGCAGAATGCGCAGCACGGTCGGCCCGCCGCGCCGCATGCCGACCATCGCCTGGTCGGTCGGCGGACCGCTCACCCCAGGCTCGGCGAGCGCGGTGTTCCCTCGGGTCGCCGTCTCCGCGGTCGCGGCGGACGGCAGGCCCGCCGCTCCGCCACTCCCGGCCTGCCGCATGAGCCGGTGGCAGGCGGTGGCCCAGTCCCGGAGATCGGCCGCAGAACCGCCGCACAGCTCGACGATCCGCAGGACGTCCTGGACGCGGGGCGGCCGCGCACCCTGGAGGAACTCGTTCACGGTGGTGCGCGCCAGGACCGGCCCCGACCCGGACGCGTTCCGGGAGCGCTCGACGAGTTGCCGGAGGCTCAGCCCGGCCCGGCCGCGCAGCTCGTCGAGCATTCCCATCAGCTCGCGCAGCGTCCGCGCCCGCGCCGGATCCACGGGCACGGCCCTGACGGGTGCGCGTGCGGGGATGGCCGGGCCGCGCCGCGGCGGCGGCCTCTCCCCGTTCTTGCCCCCGCCCCCGCTTACGGCGTCGGCCGCCTCACGCCACCGCCGCTCCCATTCCCGCACATCGCCTCCGCAGGCGATGACATAAGCGCGGGTGACCTCCCAGCTCGGAAACCGCTGCCCGGCCGCAGCCTCGGCCAATGTCGTGTAGCCGTAATATGACCGACTGGACATCGCACGGTAAGTGGGCCCGCCCGCCTCGGCGCGAAGCAGCCGCAGCCGCACCGCGAACGCCGCTATGGGACCCGCCGCCGGGTCCAGCGGATTTTCTGGTCTTGGCATCGGCGCACCCGTCAGGAATTCCGCAGATCGACTCGGTGATTCACAGGCCCACCGGAGGGGGGAGCGGACGGCGGCGGGCTCCACCGCGGACGCCGCCCGACAGTACGGCCAGCTCCACCGCCACCGATGCGCTGTACGCCGCGACACAGGCGATCCGGACCGGATCGACCCCGCCCAGAGCGAGGACGGCGACTTCCACGACCAGGATCACGATGATCACCGCCAGGGGCCGGCCTCCGGCCCGGCCGGCACCACGATGGCGGGGAATCGACGAATACATCGATGCATCCTTCTTCCACTTGTTCCGTTTCGATGGCTCGGGCATTGACCCAGCGAGTCACAGGTTCCCTATGGCCCACACGGTTGCCGCCGCGTAGACCCACCCATTTCCCGCTAGGCATCATCGTGACGGACAGCGCCGGGCATCGGGAAGCGTTCGCCTCCCCTACATTGTTCGGAGTCTGCACAGGCCGTTTTCCGTACCAGCCGAGACCCTCACCATCAATACCGCATTGTTCGGAGTTCTCCCGAAGGAACGAGCAGACGTTCTTGCAGGACATGAACAACGCCGAGCGCATGCGAACTCGGAACAACAAAAACGGCGACGCGAAGCACATTCCCGCAGGTCAACGCAGGCCACGCACGATGACCTGCAGGAACAGCACTACCCGGCCCGCCGGGGGCTTGCCGGACAACACCCGCACAGACTTACCTAGAGACGTCCTCCGACGCATGGCCGACACAGGCCCGCCGGACGACCCGATCGATGCATCCGTCTGATGGCTCGGGCGGGACCGATCAAAACCAGGGGCCTCCCGTTGCCGCGGGAGGCCCCAGTGCTCGCACCCCGAGACCCTCATTGAACGATCAGCGCCCGCAGATCAACTGGAGTGCGTACCGCGTTGGCGGACCAGGGGAAGGTAGACCTCGTCGACGATCTCGACGAGGACCTCGTCCGGGGCGGTGGGGACGCCGCGCACCACGAACTCGTTGCGCAGCAGGACGATCGCCACGGTCGCGACGCGGGGATGCAGCGCCTCCGGGGCCGCTTCGCCGCGCGCCACGGCACGTCCGAGGATGGTCAGCCAGGAGGCGGCGACGGCGTCGGCCGACTGGTCGGGCAGCTGCGCCATGAGTTCCGACGCCCCGCCGGCCGCCGCGATCAGTTCGCGCAGGACCGAGCCGAGCGGCGAACTCCAGTGGCGGTTCGCCCGGCGGAGCTGTTCGAGGACGTCGTCCCGCAGGTTGCCGGTGTCGGGCGGCTGGACGCTCTTGGCCAGCCGCCGGTAGGCGGCGATGCCGAGGGCCAGGCGGTTCGGCCAGCGGCGGTAGATCGCGTTCTTGTTGGTGCGGGCGCGTTCGGCGACGCGGTCCATGGTCAGCCCGGCGAATCCCGACTCGGTCAGCTCCTCGACGGCGGCGTCGAGGATCGCCTCCTCCAGGACGGCGCCACGGCGCCGCGTCTGCCCCTCACCTGGTCGCCTCACCGGATCGTCCGCCATGCCCTCGTCCCGTATTCGGTACAGCCCGTCCCTCACCAAGATTGGCGCCGTGCCCGTACAGTAGGCAACTAGGGTACGGTCAGTACCCTAGATGAACGAGAGGACACCTTCCCATGCGCGCCAAGGGCATCACGTACGACACCGGCTTCATCCGCGACGGGCAGAACTCGCGCGAGCACCTCGACCCGGCGTTGGCCGAGCGCGAACTGCGCATCATCCGGGACGACCTGCACTGCAACGCCGTCCGCATCACCGGCGGCGATCCCGAACGGCTGGAACTGGCCGCCACGCTCGCCGCCGACCTCGGCCTGGAGGTCTGGTTCTCGCCCTATCCCCTGGAACTGACCACCGACGAGATGCTGACGCTCTTCGCCGACTCCGCCGAACGCGCCGAGCGGCTCCGTCAGCGGGGCGCGGAGGTCGTGTTCGTCACCGGCGCCGAGTTGAGCCTGATGAACAAGGGCTTCCTGCCCGGCGACTCCCTGAACGACCGGGTCGAACTCCTGAGCCGCCCGAAGGGGCTGCGCGAGCTGGTCACCGAGGCGAGCGGCCGCGTCAACGCCTTCCTCGGCGACGCCGTGAGGCTCGTGCGCGAACGGTTCGGCGGCCGGATCACCTACGCCGCCATCCACCTCGACTTCGTTGACTGGACGCCCTTCGACATCGTCTCCATGGACCTCTACCGCTCGGCCGACACCGCGGACCAGTTCACCGAAGGCGTCCGCGCACTCGTCGCGCAGGGCAAGCCGGTCGCGATCACCGAGTTCGGCTCCTCCTGCTTCCGCGGCGCCGGCGACGTGGGCGCCCGCGGCCTGGAGATCGTCGAATACGACGCGGACACCGGCGCACCCGTGCGGCTGAACGCCGAGTACACCCGCGACGAAGCCGGCCAAGCCGCGTATGTGGGCGAGCTACTGGACGTCTTCGAGGCCGAAGGCGTCGACAGCACGTTCGTGTTCATCTTCGCCCTCTACGACCACCCGCACCGCCCCGACGGCGACCCCCGCGACGACCTGGACATGGCCAGCTACGGCATCGTCAAGGTCCTCGAAAACGGCCACGGCACCACCTACCCCGACATGCCCTGGGAACCGAAGGCCGCCTTCACCACAGTCGCCGCCCACTACCGCTGACACGTTTCGGGCACATACAGCCGAACCTCCAGGCCGAGCGCGCCGAGCCGCCCGATGATCAGAGGGCGAACGGCGTCCCAGTCAAGACCCCCGTGCCCGCACCCAAGGGGCGGGACGGCCACGCTGGCGACTTCAAGCTCGGTCAGGACGCGGGTGAGGTCGTCCAGGCCGGATTCGATGTCCTCCAACCGGGACGCGCTCCGCCAGTGGCGCTTGGTCGGAAAGTTGATGACCCACCGGCCGCCCTCGATCGGAACGGCAAGGACCTTGCCAGGCCGCAAACGACCGTCCGCGCACGCTTCGACGTAGGAGGTGAAGACGGCGGGGAACGCTCGCTTGAACCGAAGCGCGAGTCCCTTCCCCATCACACCGACCGCATTGACGGGATTGACGAGCGCCTGCGCATCGTCCAGCAGCAGATCCCCACTCCACTCAATGATCATGTTTCCCCCGGCCTCAGCGGACGTCGGTGAGACTAGCCCTGACCACTGACAGGCAGTCACGTGCCGTCCAGGGCCTCATGTAACGACGCGCCGCCTGGATGTCCGGCCACGGCGGATCCGCGTCCGGGTCCGCATCCACCACCTGCGCAGCGCGGGGGACGTTCATCCGGACCACTCCCGCCGCAGCCCGCGGACCATGGTGCCGGTCGGCGGCCTGCGAGCTGGCCGGGCGCTCAGGGACGTGGGGACATTCCGGCGAAGGCCGCCTTAAGGAGGCGGTCGATGTATTCGTGGGTGATCGGTTCCTGGGTGAAGAGGAAGCGGTAGTACAGGGCGCCTGTGAGCAGGTCCATCGCGAGCTCCAGGTCGAAGTCGGGGGCGATCTGGCCCTGTTCCTGGGCCGACCGGAGACGGCGCAGGAAGTCGTCGCTCTGCTGCCGGATGAAGCGCTCCTTGTGGGCGGCGGCGACGTCCGGGTCGTGCTGGGCCTCGCCGAGGAGGGCCCGGTACAGCGGGCCCCAGGGCGGCTGGGTCAGCAGGTCCGTCGCCTTGATCATCACCTCGCGCGTGTCGGCCACGACGTCGCCGGTGTACGGGTGGACCAGGTCGTCGGTGTTCAGGCTGAGGACCGCGTCGAGGAAGAGCATCCCCTTGGACGGCCAGCGGCGGTAGATCGTGTGTTTGCCGACGCCGGCCCGGGACGCCACGGCCTCGATGCTGAGCTTGGCATAGCCCGCCTCCAAGGCCAGGTCGCGGGTGGCCTGCATGATCGCTTCGGTCCGGTCGGCCGACAGGGCGGCACGGTGGTCGGTCATGCCGCCCACTGTACGGCACGGCACGTGCCGTGTTGACAGCGTCGGGCCAAGTGCGCCACGCTGACCCGGCGGCACGGTCCGTGCCGTGCCGCCATCCACGGTGGGACGGGCGCCTCCGGCGAGCCGCCCAGAAGACCAATGCGAAGGAGACCCCCGATGGACACGGAGATGCCGTCGAACCCGCCGCCGGTCAGCGCGGAGACGGCCTGCTGGAAGAGCACCGGCGGCCCGCTGCCGGCAGAGGGGCGGGGCAGGTGACGGAGTCGGCGACCGGCCCGGCACCCGTGCCCGCCGGCCGTCCCGGCGCGAATGGTCACGGCGGCGCGGTGGCACGGGAGCGCGCTCGCATCGCCCTTGAGCTGCACGACACGGTCGCGCATCACATGTCCCTGACCCTCGTCCGGGCCGAGGCGACGCTGCGGAACGTCCCCGACCTGCCGGACGCGGCGAGGCATGCACTGGAGGCGATGCGGGACGCCGCACGCGCGGCGCTCGCGGACACCCGCCGCATCGTCAGGATGCTGCGCGCCGGTGAGGCGGGCGTCCCGCAGCCGGGCCTCGACCGGCTCGGTGAACTGGTCGGCGCGGCCTGCGGCGGCGGGCTGCTGGTGTCCAGCGCCATCCTCGGGGTGCCGCGCCCGCTCGGCGCATGCGTGGACTTGGCGGCGTTCCGCATCGTGCAGGAGTCGCTCAGCAACGCCGTCCGGTACGCGCCGGGCGCATGCGTGAGCGTTGAGATCCGCTACGGAATCGACGCGCTGACCGTGTCGGTCGAGGACGACGGCGCCCGGACCGCTTCCCGGTCAGCGCTCGGCGGAGGCCACGGCCTGGCGGGGATGCGCGAGCGCGCCGGGATGCTCGGCGGCGCACTCCGCGCAGGGCCGCGGACAGGAGGGGGCTGGACCGTCATCGCCGAACTGCCGTACGACGAGCCCGGTCCCGGCAGCCCCGCATCGGACGACGGCCGCACGGTCGTCCCCATCGTCTCCGGTGGACGAGCCCACGGACGGGACGACTCCGGTCGCCACGACGGTTCGGACACCTTGCGCGTCGTGCTCGCCGAGGGGCCCACCCTTCTCCAGGACGGGCTGGTCCGCCTGCTGGAGTCGTACGGGGCGAAGGTGGTGGAGGCCGTCGACAATGGTCCGTCGCTGCTGCGCGCAGTGGCCGAGGCTCGCGAACAGTTCCCGGACCTGCCCGTTTTGGTGCTCTCGGAGCAAGTGGGGCAGTTGCCCGCGTGGGAACTGCCGTCCGGCCGCGGCGCCATCGGCCACCTGCTCAAGGACCGGGTCTCGGACGTGGGCCAGTTCGTGGACGCGGTGCGAAGGGTGGCCGTCGGGGGCACCGTCCCCGATCCGGACGTGGTCGCCCAGTCGCTGAGCCGCCATTCCCGCGAGGAGCCGTTGCAAGACCTGGAGGCGTGCGAGCGGGAAGTGCTCACGCTGATGGCGGAGGGCCGTTCCAACGCCGCCATCGCGTCGGCACCCCGTCGACCCCTCGCCCTGGACGCCAGGACGGCGCGACCTGGCACCGGCGCAATGGCGGCCCGCCGGCCGGACCCGGCCGCACCCCCGCAGGAGGGGGCGGCACGGCGCCGCACGCCGGCCGAACGGCAACCGGGCGAACGAGCGGACACCGCCCGAGCACGGCCGGTCTAGTCCGGCGGGGCCGAGGAGGCTACCCCGCCGAGACGGCCTGCCGCAGGGACCAGGCGCCCAGTCCGCCGCGGACCTGGAGGAGCGAGTGCCCCTTGATCTCGACGTCGCCCCTGTAGTCGCCGGACGCGGCGAGTACTTCCCTGGTGATGGCGAGGGTCGAGTGCAATTGATCGATGCCAAAGGGGCCGTCTCCGGTGTGCTCGATCCGCAGCCGGCCCGATGCGCCGGTATAGAAGAGCACCGCGGCGGTGGTGCCGGTGATCGACGTGCTGAACGTCCGCAACTCCTCCAGCCCGGGGCCCGCCATGGCCGTGTGCCCCGCGGCCGCCACGTCCCCGTTCCGCAGCAACGGGCTGACCTCCACCGACCAAGGTGCTCCCTCGGCGCCGATCTGCAGCACCGAGTCCGCAGGCAGCGCCACCCGCCCCTTCCCGCCGGGCAGTGGGCACAGCACTTGGTACGCCGACCTCTCCCGCCTCAGGTTGGAGTCGCGCAGTTGGAGGGAAAAGGCGGTCGCGCCTTCCTGCCGGATGACCGCCACTCCCGGCGGCCCTAGATAGCGGAGGACCTCAAAGCCCGTACCAGTGGCCTTCTCCTCAAAGGTTCGCAGGTCCTGGGACGTGCGAAGGGCGACCCGCCACTGACCGCTCGCCCTGATCTGAAGGTAGCGTTCCGGCAGCGGCTCCCCGTCCGCCAGATCGCGGTCATCGAGAACCAGCCGTGCCGGCTCCCCTCCCGGCTGGATCAACGCCAGCCAGTGGTCGACCGCGGAGCGCGCACGACCAGCCCTGACTTCGAGCGGATCAGAGGAGAGATTCTCGACTTCCACTACTAGAGGGATCAGCCGATATCCGTCCACCTTGATATACGACGTGCCGGTCCCCTCATGCACGGCAGGCAGCCGGCGCGGGGCCTCAGCCGGATCCCGGTTCGAGGAACCGGGCGTCAGCGGCGTCCAGCCTTCGGGGCCGGCCAGGATCATGTCGTCGGCGCCGCCGGCGGCCCAGGAGCTCGAGGATCCCGGGACGAACGCCGCCGCCCCGGCGTTGAACCGCGCCTCCCTTTCCTTGTACCAGCCGGGCTTCATGCGGTCCGGGTACCCGGCGTACTTCCAGTAGATGGGCGGAAGCATCGGCAGGAGGCCCGCCACCACGATCCATGCGGAGATCCGCTCCGGAAGGGACCCCGGCGGCGTATAGGAGAGGATTCCCCCCAGAGCCCACAGCCCGAACCCGGCGGCACCGTACTTCAATCCCAATCCGACTTCCCGCCCGAACTTCCCCGTGTACGGCCCGAACATGAAGTCCTTGTGGGCGCGGGAAATCCTGCCGGACATGAACAGGCGGTGCCCGACGTACGAGGTGACCGAGAACAACGCGGCACCGATCACGATCCATGCGGGAAGCGGCTCCGACTCCACCAGCCCTCCCTCCGAGTACGTCACCAGCGGATTTCAGAGGGTACTGCCCCCACTGCGGCAACGGCGTCACCCGCCGAGGAAGCGACGGTTGAACGCGCCTGCCGCACCACTGCCCAGGGCCGCCCCGGCCACGCCGCCGATGACGCCGCCGATCACCAGGCCGACACCGCCTCCCACGCCTCCGAAGGGAGTGCCGATGGCCGCACCTATGTAAGCGCCGGCTTCAGCGCCCGCGAGGCCGGCGGCTGCGGCGCCGCCGCCCCGCGTCACGGCCCGTGCCGTCTTCTGGTCATTGGAGAGGTCCGTCCGGTCGGCGTCCAGGCCCTGCTGGTACTCCTTGGCGTCCCAGGCGGTGAGCAGCACACCCACCGGCCCGGCCACCTTTCCGACCGCACGCAAGTGGCGTATCGCGCGCGTGGACGAGCGAATGTCGGCAATGTTGGTGGCGGAGGAGTGCTGCAGGTAGAGGTGCCGTTCCATGCCGCCTCCGCCCACCGCATTGTTGAGCATCGCGAGCAGAAGGGCCTCGCCGCGGAACGCCTGCCTCCCCAGGAGTTCCTCAAGCAGTTTCAGCATGCCATTGGAGCTTTGCTCGATGACAAGCGCACCACCGGCCCGGTAACCGAGATTAGTAAACTGCAGGGGATTGATTCCGGCGAGAAACTCACCCGCGAAAGTCGGGAGCTGGTAGGGCTGGCGCGGACGTGCCGCCGGCGCTGAAACGATTCGCCTGCCCCGACTGCTGTTGGAGTACCCGCCGCCGCGGCTGCCGCCGCCGCAGCGGTAGAAGATTCCGCAGCCGATGGACCCGAGGTTCCTCTTGACGGAGTTCGGCACCTTCGGCATGGGCGGATTCAGGAGTTGGCACAGGACCGGAAGGGCATCGCAGATGGTGGTGTTCCCCCGGTTCTTGGAGCTGGGAGCACCGCCGGGACCCACGTGCATGGTTCCACGGGGGTCGCTATTGGTGACAGGGCTGTTGTTCGCGTAGGTGTAGCCGTTCATCTGCTGGGGATCGGCCTGGTCCATGAGCAGGTCGACGGAGACGAAGCGGCCTGTGCCCGGATCGTATTCGCGGGCTCCGAGGTGGGTGAGGCCGGTGGGGTCCTGGGTGCCGCCGACGAAGCCCTTGTCGTTGGGCCAGGTGGCGTCCTCGTCGAGACCCCGGATGTTGCCGAACGGGTCGAGGCGGCGGACGGTGGTCGCCTGGGTGGCGGCGTTGATCGCGACCTGGGCGGTGCCCTGCGCGTCGGCGGTCAGATAGGTGACGGTGCCGTCGGAGGTGCGCATCGCGACGGTCTGGCCGGCGAAGGCGTAGTAGCGGGTCCCGGTGGCGGTGGCGGCGCCGTTCAGGGCGCGCAGTTCGGTGCCGTCGGGCATGTAGAGCGTGGTGCCGGCGGCGTCCTTGCGGAGGAGGCGGTTGCCGTCGGCGTCGTAGACGTAACCGGTGGTGGCGCCGTTCTCCGTGACCTTGGCGAGTTGGCCTTCGGTGTTCCAGTCGAGGGTCTGGACCTGGCCCGCGCCGATGGCGCGGGTGGTGGTGTTGCCCGTGGCGTCGTAGGCGTAGGTGTCGGTGCGGTCGCCGTCCCCGCCGGTCTGGGTCATGGCGGTGAGGCGGTTGCCCTCACCGGCGTCGGCGTAGGTGTAGGTGCGCGTGGTGTCGGCCTCGCCGCCCATGCCGTGGAGGGTCTGGCTCTTGCGGTTGCCGGCGGTGTCGTAGGTGAAGGAATGCCAGTAGGGTGCCGGCCCGCCGATCACCGAGCCGGTGGGTTCGGCGGCACAGGGGCCGGCGGTGCCCTGGGTCCAGGCTTGGGTGAGCCGTTGCAGGTGGTCGTAGGTGAAGCACTGGTTGTCGACGCCGTCGCGGGAGGCGTCGGTGATGGAGGTGATGGTTCCGGCGTCGGTGTAGTGGTAGGCGGCGTTCCGGTCGGCACCGTCGATGCCCGCCCGGTAGGTGCGGGCGCTGCCCAGCCGCTGGGTGCCCTTCTCGTACGTGAAGGTCTGCCAGGCTTGTTTGCCCGGGTCCGTCCCGTACTCGACGAGGGCGAGCTTTCCGGTCGGGGTGTACTGGGCGGTGTTGACATAGGTGGCCTTGCCGGTCAGTCCGACGGGGCGCTGCCAGGTGTCGTACGTGTGGACGATGCTCTCGGTGGGCAGTCCTCCGACCGCGGGCCTGGTCTGGCCCTTGACGGTTCCGTCGGCGTTATAGCTGGTGGAGAAGCCGTAGGTGCCCGCGAGTGGGCCTTGGGAGGCGGGGACTGCGAGGGTGGTGGTCGCCGGGCGCCCCAGGGTGTCGTACTTGTAGACGCCGGTGGTGTAGTCGCCGTCCGCCGTGTGGCGGGTCGCCGAGGCGAGTTTGCCCTTCCCGCGGATGGCGGTGTCGTAGTCCCAGGAGGCCAGGACCGGGCCACCGGCCGTCCCCTCGTGGACGGCGGTCTTGCGGCCTTGCCCGTCATAGTCCAGGAAGACCTTCTTGCCGCGGGCGTCAGTGGTCGAGGTGACCTGGTCCAGGTCGTTGTACGTGAAGGTGGTGGTGCCCTTGTCGGGGTCGGTGGTGCGGACCTTGCGGCCGCGGAGGTCGTAGGCGGTGGTGAAGGTGTTACCGGACGGGTCGGTGACCGAGGCGATCTCCCCGGACGGGGTGTAGGCGTAGCGGGTGGCGGCGTAGTCCCCGGTCGGGGTGGCGGCCTTGTACTGGCGGCGTTCGACGACCTGGCCGCGCGCATCGGTGACCTGGGCGGTCGCGATTCCGCCGGCGGGCGGGGTGACCGAGACCCGGTTTCCGCCGCCGTAGTCGTAGGTGGTGCGCCACAGTTCGCTTTCGGGCTGCTCGCCGTTCTCGGTCGTCAGCCGTTCGACCGTCTTGCGGCCCAGCCCGTCGTACTCGGTGTGGGACTGGGTCTCGATCTGGCCGGGATCGTAGACCCCGAACAGCGAGGCCTCGGGCGCCCCGGTCGCGGTGTAAGGCGCGTAGGTCGTGGTGACCTGGCCGCGGTCGTCATAGAACGTGTCGGAGATCAGCCGGCCGTCCGGGCCGGGAACCTGGACCTGCCGGGTGCGCAGCAGGCCGTCGAGCAGTTCGATCTGTGCGAGTTTCTGCCTGCCGCCGGCGTCCAGGGTCTTGGAGGTGATCGCGACGATCTGCCCGTCGGCGACTTGGTAGGAGTACTCGTAGGTGGGATCGTCCGTCGCCTTCGACCGGTCGGGCAGCCACACCTTCCGCAGTCGGCCGAGGGGGTCATAGGCCAGGTCGGTGCGCAGGTCGTTGTTGGACACGTCCAGTTCAGTGACCGGCAGGCCCCAAGCCGGGTCGAGTTGCTTGGTGCCGATCAGCGACGTTGAGGAATTCCCGGGCTCGGCGGGCGGCCCGGTCGTGGTGACCTGGGTGGTGAGTCCCCGGGTGTCGGTGTAGGCGGTGGTGGTGGGGTGGCCGGCGGCGTCGGTGGTCCGCGTGAGCCGTCCGTAGGAGTCGTAGCGGTTCTCCGCCTGGGTCGCGTACGTCGCGGTCGTGCCGTCGTGGGAGGCGATCTTGTCGAGCTTGGTGACGTTCCCGACCGTCGGGGCCGCGTCGAACCCGCCGCCGTCGTAGTAGGTGCGTGCATCGGACACGACCTGGGTGGAGCGGTCGGGCGTAGTGGCGCAGTCGACCGCGACGGTCTCGACGCGCGAGGGGAAGTTCACCATCCATGCATCGGTGTTGTCGGCGTAGTTGGTGCGCGTGCACTTGTCGTCAGCGCTTGTGGTGACATCGCCGGAGTCGTTGACCATGGTCGTACGGCCGACGCCGGGCCCGGAGGCCTGGTAGGTGGTGTCGGTTCTGGTCTGGGTCCAGCCGCCGCCGTCCGCGGCGGTCCAGGTCCTGGTGGTCGCGGTGCCGGTGGCGTTTGCCGTGGTGGTGCCCCACGACCGGGTCCGCGACGCCGTCTGCGCCTTCCAGGGGGTGTTGACGGTCTTGGAGTGGACGGCGCCGCCGGGCTTGTCGTAGGCGACGGTCTTGAGGGTGAATCCGGCGAAGGCGTCGTGGTCGGTATGCGTGCCGCCCTCGCCGTCCGAGACGGTGACCGACTTCTTGCCGCCGTCCTTGTTCTTTCGGTCGCCGTCCATTCCCCGCAGGTAGAACGTGTCGGTCTGGGCGGCGGGGTCGGCGTAGTCTCCGGTGAGGGTGCGGACCTGGCCGTAGCCGCGCCATTGCGACCAGGTCTTGTTCTTCGGCTTGGTCAGCCCGTCATCGTCGTCGTAGTGCCAGGCGGCGCCGCCCAGGTACTGGTATTTGGTGACCATTTCCGGTGAGCCGCCGGTGCGGTCGGACACCATCACGCTGTTCACCACGTACTTGTGGAACCAGTCGGTGATCGGATCTTCCTTGCCGGGCGGTGTCCAGATCACCGGCATGCAGCGGGTGGTGTTGGTCTCGGGGGTCGGCGGATCCGACAGCGTGCAGTTCGATTCGGGGTTGGAGTAGTCGATGTCGATCTGCCCGCCGGACTCGTCTTGGATGGTGCCGACTCGGTAGCGGACGTAGCGCAGGATGTCGTCGCCGGTCCGGTCCAGCCGGTTCGGCAACTGCACCGGGGTGAAGGTCACCTTCGGCAGCGTGACGTACGAGCCGTCGGCGGCGTGGCCGGTGTGCTGGATGCCGATCAGCAGCAGGTCGCGTTCGATGTCGGCCAGGCCCCAGTCGTGGGTGAGCGCCCAGGAGTCCACCGGCCGGTATCCCGACGCGTCCGGCTTGAGGATCTGCGTGGTGACCTTGGTGAGGCGCTTACGGGACCAGAACGTCGGCGCCACCGTGCCGTGGGTGTCCTCGCATTCCTGGCCGGAATCGCAGTGCAGGTCCCAGGGGACGTCCCACCACTTGTCCGGGTTGTCGCCGATCTTGGATGGGTCGCAGTCGAAGGTGTCGGTGGGGATGCAGCGTTCGGAGGTGGTGAAGTCCACCTGCGCCGGCGCTTTGGCGAACAGCGCGTCCTTGCGCAGGCCGTAGGAGATCGTCTTCAGGTAGCCGCCGCGTACGTACGGGGTCTCGTCCGCGGGTTTGAGGTTGCGGCCGTAGTGGTTGGTCTCTTTGGCGTAGCTGTAGACGATGGCGTTGCCGGCGGGGTCGACGACGTAGTCCAGGTTCCACCGGTAGGCCTGCTGGCACCACGAGTCGGCGAACGTCGATTTGTGGCAGGGTTCGTCCTCGTTGTCGCCTTCGCCTTCGTCGTCGCCGTAGACGGGGGTGGTCCAGGTGGAGTCGGTCTCGGGCTTGCCGGACGCCCAGCCGGGCACACGGTTGAGGCCGAAGAAGTACTGGACGCCGTCGGTCGTGGTGACCTTCCAGTACTCGCCGTCGTTGTCGCCGTTGCCGGTGGCCGAACTGGTGAGCTTCTCGAACTTGGTGCCGTCGTCGTCCTTCATCCGCCATTCGCGGTTACCGGACTGGATCAGTTCGCCGCCCTTGCCGTTCCACGCGAAGGTCGCGTTGTCGTACCCCCAGCACTGATCGGCCGGCGAGTTCCCCCACTCGTCCTTGGGCACGCCGTCGTCCTCGCACGACTTGTAGCGCCGCTCGATGTAACCCGGCCACAGATCGAAGCCCTCACCCACCCAGGACGGCTGTCCGTTGGTGTTGGCGGTCCTGCCGTCCACGCTTCCCGAGGAGTAGTCGATGGACAGGCTCGGAGCCAGGTCGCCGGGCACGGGCGGCACCCGCATCGGATAGGACCAGGTGAAGTCGCCGCCGTTCCCCCCGGCCTTCCAGGTCGCCGACGCCTCCAGCGAGGTCGCCTTGTAGTCGCCTTGCGGACCGGAGGATCCGGCCGCCGCGACCAGCAGCGTCCCCGCCGACGGCGCGGCCGCGGACGTGACCCCGGCCGAAGCGGCCTTCGGCTGGGCGGGAGCCGCGATCACCTGAGCCGTGAGCGTCTGCCCGGCGGTGTCGTTGACGGCCTCCAGCGGTGCGGCCAGGCGGCATTGCGCCTTCTCCGGGGTGCTGAGCGCGCATGCGGGCATCTGGTACAGCCGCAGCCGTGACCCGTAGGCGCCGCCGAACGCCTGCGCGAACTTCCCGTAGTCCAGTTCGATGCCGACCTGGCCGGCCCGGGGTTCGTCGGTGCGGGCCACGGTGAACGCCAGCCCGTCCACTCCGGCCCTTGAGGCGGCGGCCCGGTCGAGCACCGACACCCTCACCTTCTTCGCGGCCACCACCCCGCTGCGCGCGGTCGGCTTCTCGGCGGGCAGCACCCGCACCGGCAGCGCACCGGCGCGCACGCCTTCCTCGGACGCCCCGGGCAGGGACAGATCGCTGGTTCCGGGCTCGGGCCATGCGGACCGGGCGGCGGGGCCCGGCTTCAAGGCCGGCTTCTTCCAGGGCTCGACCTTCAGGTCGTGGCCCTTGACCGGATCCTCGTGGTCTTCGACGGCGGGGCGGTGAGAGCCGGGCGGGTCCGCGAGCGCGGGCGGGCTGGACAGCAGCGCTCCGGCGAAGTTCACCGCGATGACCGCGGCGACGACACGTGCCGTCCGGGGACGGGACAGCACCAGGGTCTTGCGGCCTGTTCTCACGGCATTCCTCCTGCGCCCACGCGCGGCTGCCCGGGCCCCGGGACTCGGGGCGCGAATCGTCGAATCGCTGGATCGGCGGAATTGGCGGCGGACACCTCCGAGGGGGGCGGAGGCGTCCGCCGCGCATGGGTGCGGTGTCCTAGGGTCCGTCGTCGGTGTCGAGTTCGATCGCTTGTCCGAGCTGGGCGATCTGGGTGGGACTCAGGACGCCCCGGTACAGCCAGACGTCGTCCAAGGCGGCGGGCCAGAAATCGGTTCCCGCGCCGTTGCCGCCGAATGAGTTCCGGCCGACCTGCAAACCGCCCGCGGCCTTGAAGGGGCGCACGTCGCCCGCTGCCGAGTCGCCATCCGTCCCGTTGACGGTGGAGCCGTTGATGTACAGGCTCATCGTCCGGTTCGTCGCGTCGTAGACGATCGCCAGATGGTCCCAGTCGTCTTCGGTATAAGCGGAGTTGCTCGTCAGCCGCTGCGGTTTGGACGCGTCGCCGGCCGGGAGGTCGGCATTGTTCATCTCCAACTGCCACGCACCGAGGTCGGCCGGCTCGGCGGCGTCCGGGAGGTACCGCAAAGCGAACGCGTTGGTCTGGCTTCCCGGCAGTGAGAACACCGTGGCCGCGCTTTGCGGGCGCTGCAGGTTCTGCACCCAGCCGGTGAGGGTGAAGCTCTCATCGGTGGAGAGCAGCGCATCGCCGCCCGCCGTGGCGGCCGGGTCGGCCTCGGCGTAGGCGCCGAGCACATCGTTCAGCTGCAGCCCCGCAGGTGATACGAAGGGGCCCCCGAAGCCGGCGTCGGCCGAGATCGCCGCGCCGTTGCGCAGCTTCAGCGGAGACGCGGCCCCACCGTCCTTGGCCTCGCCGGGGCTGACGCCTCCGGCCGCCGCGTTGAGTCTCCACCGGGCCTTCAGGACCGGGGCCTGCTGATACAACCCGGAGATCTCCGCGGCGGAGAGGATCCGGTCGTAGACCCGGACATCGTCGACCTGGCCCGGCCAGTGGTCGGCCGGCTGGCCCCACCACAGGCTGCGCCCGATCTGGAACCCGCCCGTGGCGTTCCATGCCGCCGGCACCTGCGGGCTCTGCGTCCCGGCGTCGCCGTTGACATAGATCTGCAGCTTCTTGGTGGTGTCGTCGTACACCCCGACCAGATGGGTCCAGGTATCCAGCTCCGCCTGGTGCGGGGAGTACGCCTGATACGCCCCCTCCTCGGTGGAGTCGGACTCGACCTTGGACAACACCCACTTCTGGGTTGCGGGCTCGTACTTGAGGTAGAACCCGCTCTTGCTCGTTCCGTCCTGGCTGAGCACGGTGCGGGTGCGCCCGCCGGGATCTCCAAGACGGACCCAGGCGGACACGGCGAAGCTTCTGCTGGTATCGACGATCGGCGTGCTGGTAGAGGCGTGGCCTGTGCCGTCCAAGGTCAGGGCCGTCTCGAGCTGCCCCTGCTGCCCGAAGCTCGCACCGCCCTGCAGGCTCGCGGTGATCGCCGGTTCACCGGCGCGCGTCTGCGCCGCCGCGGTCGTGGAGCCGGCCGCCTCGTCCAGCGTGAAGTGGGCCTTGGCCGGAGCGCCCTCATCGGCCAGGAAGTTGATGCTCGCGGCCGCGGAGTTCTGCCCCGAGGGACCGAACGCCACCACGGTCACGGAGTTTGGTCCGTACTGGTTCGGGGCGAGCCGGATCGTCCGCGCCGCACCGCCGGTGGTGGCCACCGACATGATCGGCACCTGGTTGAGCCTGACGTCGTACCGGTCGGCGACCCCCTCGGGGTCGGTGATGGTGAACAGCCCTTCCTGCCCCACACCGCCGTGCCACTGGTCGTCGTCGGGATAGTCGGTGGAGGTGATGGTCGGAGCCGGCTTGGCCGGGTCGTAGATGAAGTAGCAGGCCGGTGCCGCCCCTGCCGACGACCAGGGGCTGTACTGCTCCCCGTCGTAGGCCCGCGCGTGCCAGCCGATGAGCGTCCGCTGCGGGATCGTGTCCGGCATCGTGGTGCTGCGCTGCGTCCCCGATTTGGCCGCCGGTGCGATCAGCCCCGACGACCACCGCTGGACGAAGCCCTTCCCGTCACCGGCGTCCCAGTTCGAGGCGAACTCGGGCTGGACCTTGTTCTCGTCCTCGTCATCGGGATCCCAGAAGTAGCCCGACAGGGTGGGCACCCTGTTGATGACGACCGGGTCGCTCTTCGGTGCGCACACCCCGCCCGGCTTGGTGGTCATCGACTTGTAATTGGGGGTGTAGGGCGGGTTGTTGTACTGGATCGACAGGTAGGCGTCGTCGGCGAACCGCTTCCACCAGTCCATCGTCGACTCGCTGTAGGCCTTCAACCCGAAGGTGATGGTGCCGTACCCCTTGTCCAGGGCCGACTGCACGTGAGAGCGCAGCAGCGACCCGCCGAACTCCACCGGCGCCCTCGAGCAGTACGCCACGTCCCGCGAGGCCAGGCGCTCTCCCCACACCGATGACTTGTTGGTGTTGCTCCAGGTCGCAGACGTCTGCAACTTCGCCGTGCGCCACAGCTGCACCGAGGTGGCGTTCTTGCAGTTGTAGGCACTGGTCTCGTACGCGGTGAACTCCACCGCCTGGACATACCGGCCCTTCAGCGACGGCAAGGTCACCCTGTAGAACAACCGCTTGGTCTGGTTCTTCACGCAGTTGCCGTCCTTGGCCACCTCACAGCGCCCGACGCCCTCGGTCGACTTGCCGTTGAACTTGTAATACGACTGGTCTGGATATCCCGACGACACCATCCCCCAGGCCGACGCCCTGTGGGCGCCCCACACCGGGTCGATGTACACCGGAAACCGGGTGTCCGCCGCGGTCAGCAGCCCTCGGTCGGGGGTCAGCGTGAGCGTGCCGTCGGTAGCGGTCACCTTGATCGGCGCGGTCTTGGCTCCCTCCGCCGGGCCCTGGTCTTGGTCCGCGGCCGACCCTTGCGGAGTGGTCGACGTCGCCGACCTCCGGTCGCCGGCCGACGCCTTGGTTGAGTCCCACATCATCGGCGACGGCGCATCGAACACCGCCGTCCCCGCGGACGTCTTGGCCGTCAGCACCCCGCTGGCCGGCTCCTGCGTCACCGACAGGCCCGGCGCCGACAGTGACAGCGCGAGCCGCGCCAACCGCGGATCCTTGGCGGCCTCGGCCGTCTTCACCACCAGCGTGTGCGCGAACCCGTCCGCTTCGGCCCGCAACTGCAGGTCGATGTCCGCGCCCAGCACGCCTCTGTAAGTGGCGGTGTCCCCGTCGAGGACGGGTTCGGGTAGCGGCGTCGGCCACGTCAGCGCCAACGTCCGCCCGGCCCGCGTCATCCGCACCATCGGGCCGCTGCCGCCACCGGAGAACCTCAGCCCGACCGTGGTCGCCGCCGGCACCACATCCGCCCCTGAGCGACGCAGGCCGGTGTCGATGTCGGCCCATCCCCCGCCCTGGCGGGCACGGATCGGCCTGATGTGCTGCTCGACCTCCATCCGACCGTTCGGCAGCGCCCGCACGGTGCGACTCTCACCCCGGCCGGCCAGCACCTCCACCGGTGCCCCCGACTCCCGTGCCGCCTTGAGCGCCTGCTCCTCGGTCACGGCGGGCCTCGGCGCCTGCTCCTCGGCGTGCGCCGGCAGCGCCGCGGCCAAGCCCGGAATCTGCAGCAATGCCGCGGCCGTCAGTACCGCGAAAGCACCCGCCAACCCGGCCGGACGCCGCAATAGCAGCGGTTTGAAACCGGAAGCGCGACGACGCACAGCAATGGCGGCACGACGGCCCATTAATACCCCAGAGGCATAAAGGAGGAATAAAATCTCCCTTAAGTTAAACGGCCGTCCAGGCCCCGTAAAGAGCACGAATGATCTTGATTTTGTGATCTATATCACAGAGAATCATGTAGTCCGGCACATCTTCTCGAACGTCGCCGAGTACTCCGGCGCGGGAGACGGGCACGTCGACACGGTCGAGGTAGCAGAACGTCAAAGCTAGGGCGAGCGACAAGGCGGGCCTATCCCCGTCCGGGTCCTTGCCGTCGCGAATCCCGATCCCCGAACGAAAGACGTCCCAGCTCAACGCACTAATGGTCGGCAGTGCCGCCACTGCAACTCCTCTTCCGCCATTGGGCGCTCATGTCCACTGCTCCAGTACTGCTCGACCAGAGCACGCAGAGCATCCGCCGTGGGCCTTTGCGCCGATGCGGACGAAGCTGGCCCGAAATGTTTCATGGGGAGGCGGTTCTCAGTTGTTCAGCAGGTGCCAGGCGGTCAGGGCGAGGCGGGCGCGGGTCAGGCCGGCGGGGGTCGTCAGGTCGGCGGCGAGGGTTCCGCCGATCTGGTCGAGGCGGCGGGCGACGCTGCTGTGGTGCCGGTGGAGGACGTCGGCGGCGCGGCGCAGGGACCCGGTGGTGCAGTAGACGTCCAGGGTCTCCAGATCCTCGGGCGACAGGGCGGCGATCGCGGCGACGTCGGCGTTGTCGCGCATGGCGTCCACCGGGATCTGGGCGAGCAGCGCCGTCGCGCCCAGCTCGTCATGGTGGACGACGGGCCGCCGCGGTGCCGTGAAGCGAAGGGCGATGAGGGCCTGGTGCCAAGCCTGGTCGGCGCTCCCGCCGCCGATGCCCGCGCGCACGTCCGGCGGGAAGCCGGACGGGTCGATGGCGGCGGCCATGATGACGCCCACGCCGTCGAGCGGCGCCGACTTGACCGGACGGGACGGGCACACCAACCCGGCGATCTGGTCGAGGGGCCGCGCTGACCGAACCGCCGCCACGCAGAGCGGCGCGGAGGCGGCGAAGCCCAGCAGGCGCAGCGCGCGAGCCCTGGCCGCCTGGTCGCCGTCGGCGCTGATCGCCAACTCGACCAGGGCGGGGTCGGCCATGGTGGTGCGGGCGGGCCCGTAGCGTTCGAGGACGGCCGCGGCGGCGATGGCAAGCCGGTCCAATAGCACCTCGTCCAGCGGGACGGGCGGGCCGGGGCGCTCCAGCCACACCGCGCCGACCTCTTCCTCGTCGAGGACGATCGGCACCGTGCTGGACGCGGCCGCAGGCGCGCCGGGCAGCGCCGTGCCGCCGGACGCGGCACGGACGACCTGCCCCGTCCCATGGATCCGGATGCCGGCCGTGCACTCGGCCAGGCCCGCCGACGCCCGCGCGAGCGCCGGGAGGTCCACCCGCCGGCGCATCAGCGTGTCGTAGAAGGCGACGACGCGGATCGCGCCCTCGGCGTACGAGTCCAGTCCCGACAGCCGGACGGCCAGAGCCTCCATGCCCGAAGGATAAGGCCACGATCGTCGCGCGACCCGGCCCGAATGCGCGACGGACGGCGGATGATCCCGGCGCCCGCCGTCGCGAGGATGGACGTCATGGATCCCGAACTCGACGCGTTCCTCCCGTTCATCCCGAAGGCCGACCTGACCGACCCGGTCACCGCGCGCAAGCGCCTCGCCGAGGCGGCCGCCGCGGCACCGAGCGAGATCATCGCGGCGGCGGCCCCGGGCACCGAGGGCATGGAGGTCGAGGACCGCACGGTGCCCGCCGACCCGGACGTCCCGGTGCGGATCTACCGCCCGAGCCGCGCCCACGGCGCCATCGTCTGGCTGCGCGGCGGCGGATGGGTCGTCGGCGACCTGGACACCGAGCACCCGACCGCCACCCGCCTCGCCGGAGCGTCCGGCGCGGTCGTGATCTCGGTGGACTACCGCCAGGCCCCCGAACACCGGTTCCCGGCCGCGCTCGACGACGTCTACGCCGTCCTGGAGTGGACGGCCGAGCACGCGACCGACCTCGGCCTCACCGTGGACCGGATCGCGGTCGGCGGACACAGTGCCGGCGGGAACCTCGCGGCCGGAGCGGCGTTGAGGGCGCGCGACGAGCAGGGCCCGCCGATCCGCTTCCAGTTGCTCAACCAGCCCGCGCTGGACGACCGGCAGGAGACGTGGTCGCAACGCAACTTCACCGACACGCCCTGGCAGGACCGCGACAGCCTCACCACGGTGTGGCGGCACTATCTGGGGGACGCTCCCGCGACCCCGTACGCCGCTCCCGCCCGCGCCGACGACCTGTCCGGCCTGCCGCCGGCGTACGTGTCCGCCGCCGAGTTCGACCCGCTCCGCGACGAGGACATCGACTACGCGCTGCGCCTGCTGCAAGCGGGCGTCACGGTCGAACTGCACCAGTGGCCGGGGACGTTCCACGGCTCGCACGCGATCCTGTCCGCCGACGTGTCGCAGCGGCAGATCGCCGAACTCGGCGCCGTCCTGCGCCGCGCCCTGGCCGAGGGGGGCGACCGATGAGCGACGTCCGCCCGGACCTGAGCCGCCGCCGGGGCGACTACGGCATCGACGGAGACTTCCGCGTGATCCCCCCGCGCGGGCACGCCGTCATCCTCGCCCTGATCGGCATCGTGCTGGTCGGGCTGGCCGTCCGCGGCGCAGTGACCGGCGCCGCCATCACAGCCGTGGCGTTCGGCCTGTTAGCGCTCGCCTTCGTGCTGTTCGTCGGCTCGTACCTGCGGACGTCCCGCGTCGGCAAGTTCGAAGTGTGGGCCCGCGTCCTCGGCGACCTGCGGCTGCGCGGCGACGAGCGCGTCCTGGACCTCGGCTGCGGACGCGGCGCCCTGCTCACGACGGCCGCCAAGCTGCTCCCCCGCGGACGCGCGGTCGGCATCGACCTGTGGCGCGCCGACCAGAGCGGCAACAGCCCGGACGCCGCCCGCCGCAACGCCGAACTCGAAGGCGTCGCCGACCGGACCGAGGTGAAGACCGGTGACATGACGCTGCTGCCGTTCGCCGACGCGACCTTCGACCTGGTCATCAGCAACTGGGCCGTGCACAACATCCCGTCCGCGGAAGGACGGCAGGCCGCCGTCGACGAGGCCGTCCGCGTCCTCCGCCCCGGCGGCCGACTCGCCATCGCCGACCTGCTGCACACGAACCGTCACCGCGCCCGCTTGCACGAGCTCGGCCTGACCGACGTCCAACGGCACAACCTCGGCTGGCGCATGTGGTGCGGCGCGCCGTTCTTCCCCACCAGGCTCATCACAGCAACCAAGCCCACCCCACCCACCGCAGGCCAGGACTAGCCCCAGCCGGATGGGACGATCAGCGGCACGGACGCCGCGTGATCTGCTCGACCAGGTCGGCAAACTGCGCAACGGACAAGGTGAGGTGCCCCGCATCCGGATCCTTGCTGTCCCGCACCCCGATCCCGACCCCCGGCACAAGTCGTCCCAGCTCAACGCAATGCTGGTCGTTCACGCCGCCGCTGTGGGAACTCTTCCTCCACTGAATCTTCATGTGTACTTCTCCAAGTACTGCTCGATGAGGGCGCGAGAGGCATCGAGGGGTAGTGCCTTCGCACCTATGCGATCGAAGGTAGTCCAAAACTCTCTCACTTCGCCCGGCGCCTCAACCAGCCGTCCGCCGTTCTGGGCGCCCGCATAGGCAACGTCCCGCCCTTCCAGGCTGATGATCTGAAACGGGCCATCGAATCCCTCGTGCGGACCCGATGACGGCTGGATGAACCGGATCATGACGTTCGGAAGGTCCATCATCGCGCGGAGGTGCAGCAGCTGCGCCCTCATGACGTCGGCTCCACCAACGCAGCAGTTGAGCACGCCCTCATCCATGATCACCATGGAGAAGGGGGGCCGCTCCCGGTCGAGCAGCCTGCGCTGTCGTTCGATGCGCTCGGCTATCTCAGCCTCGGGATCCCCAAACGACCCAGCGCGGACAAGGGCACGAATGTACTCCTCAGTCTGGAACTGCCTCGGGAATGTATGGCCGTGGTAGCTCCTCATAGCGTTCGCCTGCTCCTCGTACTTCAGAAGCTGACGCCCCCAGTCCGGATCGTGCATCATTCGGGCAAACCAGAGTAGAAGCTGCAAAAGCCTACCTGTGCCATATTTGGCGTCGAGCTTTGCGAGGTGCTGCTCCTGCGGCCGCTGCCTGCCCGCTTCCATGTTGCAAACAGACGAGCGCGCCACACCAATGATCTGTCCGACCTGAGTCAGGGACAGCCCGGCCTTCTCGCGGAGAAACCGCAGGTAGAAGGCCAAGAAGTGGTACATGGAGATCTTGGGCTCGAGGGGTTCCCGGACGATCGGCATCGCACACTCCTGTTTGGTTTTTTTGGCTGTACAGGCAAACGGTAGAACGCTGCACTGATCCTTGTCACAGGAAATCGGAATCTCGGGCAAGGACGGGACGATGGCGATGACGGCGACCGCAGAGCCGGTTATGCCCCTTATGGGGACACCTTCCGCAGTGGCGCAAGCACGCACCTTCACGGACACACAAATCCGCAAATGGAACTACTCGCACATTCTCGACAGTGCGCTACTCATCGTTTCGGAACTCGTCACGAACGCGGTCCGCCAGACGCCGGACGAGGAGATCCGTCTCCAGCTCAGCCGGGACGCCTTCGGGATCATCATCGCCGTCTGGGACGCCGACCACGAACTCCCTGCGGCCAAGCCGCTGAAGGAACTCACCCTCGACGACCTCGACCTGTCCGAGGAGGCGTTCGACGACAACGGCGGCTGGGGCCTGCACATCGTCCAGGCCATGTCCGCCAAGTGCGGCGTCACCGCCGACCCGGCCGGCGGCAAGTGGATCTGGGCGCGCATGCACCCCTAAGGACTTCGATCCCACAAGCACGTCCGCAGTCCAGGCACGCCCCTCGACGGGAGGTAGCACGAAGATGGCCATTGACAACCTGACGACCACGAGCGGACGACACCCGTTCCTGACCGCCCTCGATGAGGCCGTACGCAAGCACGGCGGCATGTCATGCGGCCTCGTCCAGCGCGGCGGCACACCCGCTCTCTACGTGATCAACACCGAATCACCCGGCAAATTCACCGAGATCGGCGCCGACTTCATCCACGGCACCTGGATGTTCACCTGGGCTCCCACCGGCGAAACGATCGGCGCGGCCGACTCCCCCACGCAGACCGCCGAGACGATCGCTCGTGCCCTCGGGGCTCACCTCGGGGCCCGTCCCTGATGGACGGCGAGTTCGCAGAGACAGCGCGACTGCTCCGGAAGCTGCGCCGATGAGGCCGAACACAGCCGCCGCCCTGGCCACAGCCCTGGAGTTCACCAGCGGCATCCCGGGGGCGACCCCGGCACCCAGACCCCTCCGGACGGACGGCGTTCCGAGCGCGGCACATGCCCGTCCGTCCGGAGGTTCCAGTGCGGTTCACCAGCCGCAACAACACAACGAAGGAGAAGATGACGATGGGCAAGCACGGCAAGGACAACAGCGACGGCAAGACCAGCACCGACGGGAACAAGCCGCAGGGCGGATCCCGTGGGAGCGGGGACAAGACCAACGGCAACCCCACCGACGGGAAAGGTAAGTGACCAACTGGCAGCAGATCATCGGCTCGGTGCCCCGGCGTTCGTTCACACCTGACGTGGTGTGGGCGGACCTGGGGCCCGGCCCTTGGGCACGACTCGACCGCAACACCGACCCCGACCAGTGGGACGAGATCGTGGCGCTCGACCAGCCCCTGGTGACCCAGTTCGAAGACGGCCGGACCGAGGGCGAGGGAGTGGCCAGCTCATCACTGTCCATGCCGAAGATGGTGATCGAGTTCCTGGAGCAACTCGACCCCTTCGACGGCCATCGCGTCCTGGACATCGGCACGGGAGCGGGATGGACGGCGGCACTGCTGTCCGCCCGCGTAGGCGCCGACAACGTCACCACGATCGAGGTCGATGCAAAGCTCTCGGCCAAGGCCGCCGAGCGTCTCAATGCGGCCGGCTACGAACCCCGCGTCATCGTCGGCGACGGCACGTACGGATGGGGCGAAGGCGCCCCCTACGACCGGATCCACGCAACGTGCGCGGTGCCACGCGTCCCGTACGCATGGGTGGAGCAGACGCGACCGGGCGGCGTGATCGTGACCCCGTTCTCAGCAGGGTTCGGCTACGGCGCCGTCCTCCGCCTCGACGTACTCAACGACGGCACGGCCGTTGGCAAGTTCACCGCATCGGCCGACTACATGATGCTGCGCGCTCAACGCCCGGCCCACGGACCAGCCCGGTCATGGACACAAGCCGCCAAGAGGGACGTCCGGGTGAACCGCACCCGGCTAGACCCCCGCTCACTCCCCTACGGCCCAGTGAGCATCGACCTCACCATCGCAACCCTGGTACCAGGCGTGGTCTCCAGGTTCTACACCGAGGGCGACGAGGCGACCCTGTGGGTCCTGGACCGCGAATCCCACGAAGGCGCATGGGCCTCCGTCGACTACGAACCCGGCCAACCCGACTACGAGGTCCAGCAGGCAGGCGACCGCTCCCTATGGGACGAGACCGAAGCCGCCTACCTGCAATGGCTCAGATGGGGACGCCCAGACATCACCCGCTTCGGAATCACCATCACACCCGACACTCAAACAATCTGGCTGGACACCCCAACCAACCCCATCCACTAACCCGCCAAGCCCCGCAATCTGCCCCGGCCACCCAGGCCGGGGCAGATCCTCGGACCCACTGCTGCGGGGCGGCGACCGCCTTGATCAGCCGCAGCGCCGGGACCCCCTCGTGCTCGCAAATGGTCATCCGCGCCCGCACGGCGGCCGAATGCACGTGATCCTGGTGTGATGATCGCCGTTCTGGAAGGCCATTCCGGAGCAGGCAACAAGATCGCCTACAGCACGGACGGCACTCTCCTGGCCAGCACCGGCGAAGACGGAACAGTACGCCTGTCCCCCATACCCCAAGAGTCGCAACTCGGTCATCACGGCGCGAAGTGGTGTGGTCGGGCGGGGCGATGAGGAGATGTCACTGAAAGAACTGCGCGGGCTGATTATTCCGGTGGGTCGCCGGTAAACTGCGGGGGTATTCGTGTGCGAGGGGGCCCGCGTGCTGAGTCTGCCGCTGAAAAGGTCATTCCGTTACGTGCACGAGCCGCTGCGGGACGGTGTGGACGCGATCCCCTCCCTGGGGAACGAGCAACTGGCGGCGGAGTTGCGGGACCGCATCGCCTATTCGCGGGGCGGCACCTTTCTGATCAGCGGGTTTCGCGGTGCCGGGAAGTCCACCACCGTGCTGCGGGCCCTCGACGCGCTGGTCGGCAACGGTGATCGCGGGGAGCTGGTCGTGCCGGTCGTGCTCAACATCGCGCGTTCGACCGACACCGACCGGCTCCTGTTCGCCCTGGTCCGACGCATTTTCGAGAGCCTGAACGACGAAGGGCTGCTGGCGCGGCTGCCGACCGAGACGCAGCAGTCGCTGGTGCTGGCCTACATGCGGACCTCGCTGTCGTTCAAGCAGACCGTTTCGGACGCGCTGGAGCGCGGTGCGGTCGCCGACGCGGGCGGCGGGTCGGCGCTCAAGACGGTCGTGCCGAAGGTCAGTCTCACGGCCAAGCGAACCCGTTCCCTGGCGCATGAGGCGCAGTTCCTCGCGTATTCCGAGACCGATGTCGAGCACGATCTGATGCGGATCGTGACCCTTATCGACCGGGAGGGGGTCGTCCCGTCCGAGGCTCGGGGGCTGTTGCGGCGGCTCTGGCCCTGGCCGAGGGTGCCGGGGACTCAACTGCGGCTGGCCGTCGTCCTGGACGAGGCGGATAAACTCACCGACGGCGAGTCGAGCCTGGCCGCCGTCGAGAAACTCCTCGGCGGCATCAAGAACGTGCTGACCATGCCGGGCATCCACTTCATCGTCGTGGCGGGGCCCGACCTGCACGACCAGGTCATCAGGGACGCCGCGCGCGGCAACAGCGTCTATGAGAGCGTGTTCGGCTGGCGGATGTACGTGCCGTGCGTCTGGGACGCCGTCCATGGTTTCGTGGACGGGCTGCTGGCTGAGCCTCCAGGCGAGCAGGACGACGAACTCGGCTTCTTCTGCGATTACCTGAGCTTCAAGGCCAGGGGCATGCCGCGGCGGCTGCTTCAGGAATTCCACCAGTTCGTGGTCTGGGAGGACGGCAGCCCACTGCTGCAGGTCATGGACCGGGATACCGAGCGCATCAGGTTCTACGCCCGCTTGGAGGACATTCTCCGCAAGCATCTGGAGAACGCTTCGGGGGCCGGGCTCTTTCCCGTTCCGATCGACGAGGATCGGCGCCGGCTGAGCGCGTACTACGTCATCGACTGGGTGCTGCGCAGCGAAGGCGAACCGTTCCGGACCGCCGACCTCTTCGCCGAGGACGGGAACGCCGGGGAACTCGATCCGCTGCTCCGGGCGTCGCCGCGCTCGGTCGAGCAACTCCTCCGCCACCTGGCCGATCACGGGGTGCTGGAGACCCTGCGGCGCGCGGGGGACGGTGATGTGACCCTGATCGGCGACGTTCCCGCCGCGCAGGAGGCCGTTTACCAGCTCGCTTCCGGTGTGAAGCGGGCGCTGCTCGATTTCGCCCGCGGCAGCCAGAGCGAGCGGGCTGCGCTCGGTATGCCGGCGAACCCGCCGACGGAGCGATCCCAGATCGTCATAGGGCGGTACCGGCTGCAACGGGTCATCGGTGCGGGCGGTATGAGCCGGGTGTGGCTCGGACACGACGAGGTGCTGGGCCGTCCGGTCGCGGTGAAAATGCTCCAGGCGCTCATCAGTGATGATTCCCTGTCCGCGCGTTTCCGGCGCGAGATCAAGATTCTCGCCGCGCTCGACCACCCGAACATCGTCCGGTACTTCGATGCGATCGAACGCCGCGACCAAATGGCGATCATCATGGAGTTCGTCAACGGGCCGACTCTGAGCGATCTCGTCGCAGAAGGGCCGCTGCAGGCGGACGAGGTCGCGCACATCGGTGCCAAACTCGCTCACGCGCTGGTCTACCTGGAACACCAGAACGTCTTCCGGCTCGATATGAAGCCGGGGAACGTGATGCTGCCGGAGCGGGACGAGCCCAAGATCATCGATCTGGGCATCGCGCGGCATCCCCAGGCGGCCGACATCACCGGCGCCGGCAGCATGGTCGGCACGCCGCTGTACATGGCCCCCGAGCAGGTCGAGGGCAAGCCGCTCGACCACCGCGGGGACATCTACGCCTTCGGCGCGACGATGGTGTTCGCGCTGACCGGCGCCCCTCCCATCGAGGCCGACAACGCGATGGACGTCCTGCAGAAACTCCTGACAGCGGACATCGACGTGTCAGGGCTCCCGTGCTCCCCAGAATTCCGGCAGGTGCTTCACACATGCCTGCGCCGCGAGCCCGACGAGCGCTTCCAGCATGCCGCGGACCTGCTCACCGCCTTGGAGTCCGTCCCGGAACTCGCCGACGCCGCGTGATGGCCCTTACCTGTCGCCCGGCTTCTTCCACAGGACGAAGGTGAAGGACAGTTCCCTCACGTTACCCTTTTTCTCGGACCAGTACCTGACTCCCCGGGTCGTGAGGTAGCCGAGACGCTGTTCCTGGGACCGGACACAGAACGTGGACGGCGCATTGAACCGTTCGACGTCGATGGAGGCGACCCATGCTCCTTCGGCGATGCTCCTGCACGCCTTCAACGTCGGTTTCGATCGTCCGGGTGCGGGTGCGAAAGCCGCTCCGTTGATGGCGCCCAGACCATCGTCGCCGGCCTCGACATCGTACTCGGAGGTCGCGTACATGTGGGCCGTCAGATCGTTCTCCTCGTAATCGAGGTTGCCGTCTGAGGCCGGTTGCAAGGCGGGGTTTCCCGTGGTGAAAATGCTGCCGGCGGGTTCGCCCGGCCATGCCGGTGACATTTCGGCCTGCGGTGACGCGGTCGCCGGAGCGGGAGAGGCGGCCCCGGCCTCGATCGTCCGGGTGACCGTCACCGTCGGCTCGGGCTTCGCACCCGGGCCGCTGTATTGGAGTACTCCGGTGAGCAGGGTCGTCACGAGTACGCCCGCCACACCCAGAACACCGGTGACCATGGCGGCGCGGACCGCGGCCTTTCCGCTGATGTGCGCGGCTTCGACCTGCGGGTCCGAGCGGGGCGGGGTCCGGTCGTCCGGAGAAGGCGTGGGCTCCTGAGGCGCTTCTTCACTCACGCGCGAGGAGAATACCCGTATGAACCGGGGATCCGCGATCGCTCGGACGAATTCGGGGCAATATGTGCGGATCTGTCCACAATGAGGCGTTCCAGTTCGGCCACAGGCGGGCTATGCGCCGAATGAAAACCCGTGTTTGGGAACTGCCTAAATTGGGCCCGGAGGGGGTGGCAGTTTGGCTTCGATCGTGTAGTGGATTCGGACGTCGCGGTAGGTGACGTGTTCTTCTACCTCGTCCGGGAGGTTGGTTCGGGTGCTTCCGGACGTGGACTCCACGGCGGCGTCGCCGGTGAACACCACCGAGTTCTCGGGGGCGGTGTTGAAGTGGAGCTCGTCGGCCTTCACGTCGGCCGAGAAGAGGATCTCCACCGGTGGCGTTTCATCGTGGTCCATGGTGATGCCTCCTCAGCCGGATCACCGCGAGAGGACGCGAAGCAGGGCGCGTCCCAGGTCGCGCACCGATTCCTCGGTGTCGTGGAGCGCGTCCTGGAGGGTCGCGCCCTTCTCCTCGGCGGGCGTTTCCGGCTCGTTCTCCTCGTCGGGCTTCTCACCGCTGGTCGTCTCGGGGGCGCCGCCGGCGTCCTCGCCCTGGTCGCGGGTCACCGCGTCGGCGTTCGGGCCAGGGGGACGGGCCGTGCCCACTGGCTGCGTGCCCACTGCCTGCGTGCCCGCATCGCGGACGGCACCTGCGGTTTCCTTGCCCACGTCACTGACGGCCCCGCCCGTCCCTGTACCCACGTCTCGGACGGCGGCTCCGGCGCCCGCACCGACGCGGTCGACTGCCCCGCCGGCACCGCGGCCCACGTCGCGGACGGCACCACCCGCGCCCGTGCCGACGTCGCGGACGGCGCTTCTGGTTCCGGCGCCGACGTCGCGCAATGCGGACTCCACGCCGCGTCCGACGTGCTGGAGGATCTCCGGGTTGCGTTCGAGGCTGGTGAGCAGCCGGTCGATGATCACGGCCACGTTGTCGAGACGGACGTCCAGGAGCGCCTGCGCCTCGACTCCCTTGATCCCGAGGTCGACCCTGCCGAGCACGACGTCCGCGCCCACGTTCAGCCTGAGCAGGTCGAGGACTTCGGCGGACAGCGAGACGCGCGCCCGCAGGTCCTCCACCTCGAGCGTGATCTCGTCCACCTTGAGCTGTGGAACATCGAGATGGACGTCCGGCCCCTCGCTGTTGCCCATCGGTACCCCCGCACCTCGGTCGGGCGTCATCGTCCCATCACCTCGCTGCCCGAGCCCGGCGAGCGAAAACGTCAGCCATGCGCGCCGGCCTTCGCCCGGTCCTCGGATTCGTCCTTGGCGGTGTCCTCTTCGCCCTTGACGGCGTCCTCGTGGGTCTTGACCACCTCGCCGTCGCGGATCTCGCCGCGCCAGCCCTCGACCTCCTCCTGGTTCAGGAGCGTCTGCGTCATCATGTGCCGCTTGATGTGCTTGAAGTCGAGGCGGAGGCGGCGGCCCTGGGCGCGCCACAGGTTCGCGGTCTTCTCGAAGAAGCCGTCCGGGTGGTATTCGGCCACGAGCAGGACGCGCGTCATGGTCGGGGCGAGTTCGTGGAAGGTCACGGCCCCGTCGACGTAGCCCTTGGCGCCCTTGGACTTCCAGACGATCCGCTCGTCCGGGACCTGCTCGGTGATCGTCGACTCCCAGTCGCGGTGGGAGAAGAAGATCCGGGCCCGCCAGTTGATCTTCTCGTCGGACTCCTGCTCGACGCTCTCCACCTTGCTGGTGAAGGACGGGAAGTCGGCGAACTGCGTCCACTGGTCGTAGGCGACGCGCCGCGGCAGGCCGACGTCGAACTCCTCGATGATGGTGACCGCCTTGGCCTCGTCGGCGCCGCCGCCACCTCCGCCACCTCCCAGGGCGTCCTGCACCTTCTCCTTCGCCTTGCGTGGGGACGCGTTCTGGACGAGATTCTTGGCGCCGATTGCCGCCTTGATGCCGGTCATCACCTTGCCGCCACCGCTGCTCCCGCCGCCGTCACTGGCATCGGTCAGCCGCTGCGCCAGGCCCTCGATCCGATCGCCGGTCTTCTCCAGGGTCCGCACCATGAGCGCCTCGCCGAGGTCCCGGACGGCGTCCTTGAGCTGCCCTACCGGGAGTTCCCTGGCCTTGTCCTTGCCGCTGTCTCCGGCGTCCGTTCCCGTCACGGCCACCACTTCGCTTCCTCGTCGGCGTCCTCTCGGCTCACTCAGACCCCATAGCCCGAGGAACCGGGACGAAACGAGCTAAACGGCCACTGACCAGCCAAAACGAAAGATCTACCTGCCGTATACGCGGCGGAAGGAGGCGTCAGAAGGTGATGGCGACCTTGCCCCGGGCGTGGCCGGGCTCGATGTAGCGGAGCGCGTCGGGGATCTCGGCGAACGGGAACGTGCGGTCGATGACGGGTGTGACCTGCTCCTTCTCCATGAGCTCCGCCAGGTGGCGGAGGTCTGCGGAGTTGGGCTTCCAGCTCACGGACGCGATGCGCCGGCCGACGAACGGGGACGTCAGCGCGCCGCGGAGTTGCTGCGCGGCCGGGCCCAGCAACCGGCCGCGGCCCGAGGCGATGCCGCCGACGAGCACGAGTCTCCCGCGCGAGGTCAGGGGGCGGCGCAGTCGGGCCAGTGAGCGGTTGCCCACGATGTCCATGAGCAGGTCGTACCGTCCCTTCCGGTCGGTGAAGTCGTCGCGGGTGTAGTCGATGACGTCGTCGGCGCCCAGGGAGCGGACGAGTTCGACGTTCCGGGTGCTGCACACGCCGGTGACCTCGGCCCCCAGCGCCTTGGCGAGCTGGACGGCGAACGTGCCGATCCCTCCGGACGCCCCGTTGACGAGGACCCGCTGACCGGCGGCGATCTTCCCCGCGTCCCGCAGCCCTTGCAGCGCGGTGTGCGCGGCCATCGACACCGACGCCGCCTGCTCGAACGTGAGCCGGGCGGGCTTGACGGCCAGCCTGTCCTGCGGAACGGCGACGGCCTCGGCGAACGATCCCAGACGGACCTCGCCGAAGACCTCGTCCCCAGGTCGGAAGCCCGTCACGTCGTCGCCGACCCGCTCGACCACGCCCGCGAAGTCGGCGCCGAGGATGAGGCCCGGCTTCGGACGACGCAGGCCGTTGGCGAGGCGTGCCAGCGCCGGGTCGGCCCGCACGTGCCGCCAGTCGTAGGGGTTGACGGACGCGGCCCGGACACGCACGAGCACTTCGTTCCGCGTGATGGCGGGTTCGCCGACGTCCGCGAGGGTCATGACGTCGGGCGGGCCGTAGCGGTCCCAGGTCCAGGCTTTCATGGCGCCGTCCTTCCACTGCCGAGGAGTCCCGGACGGCGCGTCGTACGCCGTAAGGTTGTCATACGTCGTAAGGTAATCGTACGGCGTAAGGCGGTCAAGGGCCCGCCGAGGGCGAAGACGGAAGACGGCTCGGGCTACAGACCGGCGGCGCGGCGCCGCTCCAGCCCCTCCAGGATCAGGTCGAGCGCGAATTCGAACTCGAACTGGTCGTCGCAGAAGCCGAGGGTGCCGTCCGGGTCGTCGTGGACGGCGTCCACCAGCATTCCGGCGATGTTCGGGAACTGGTCGGCCATGCCCTCCGCCATCGCGGCGCCCTCGGCGTTCGACGTCCCGGCGCCGTCCGCCCGGAAGAGCTCCTGGGTGAACCCGAGGGCGCGGCTGCCGAGGACGTGCAGCGCCCGGTGCGCGAGGTCGAACGAGAACCCGCCCGCGCGCAGCAGCCCGACGACCCGGTCGTAGTAGGCGATGAGGAACGGGCTGGTACCGCTCCGGGACTCGAGCAACTGCGGAGCCCACGGATGCCGCAGGAGGACCTCCCGGGCGGCGAGGATCCGGCTGCGCAGCGCCGCCTGCCAGTCCTCCTCCGGGGACGGCCCCTCGGCCTTCTCCACCGCCGCCATGATCTCCCCGAGGACCACCTCGACGACGCCGTCGAAGACGGCCTGCTTGTTGGCGACGTGGTGGTACAGCGACATCGCCTCGACCCCGACCTCCTGCGCCAGCCGGCGCATGGTCAGGGAGTCGAGGCCGTCCCGGTCGGCGAGCCCCACCGCGGCACGCAGCACCCGCCTCCGGCTCAGCGGAATGCGCGGCCGCTCGGCCTGCTCGTCGTCGACATCGGTGGGTGGGATCATGGATCGTCCTCCCGGCCACCCTACCCGTACGCGGTAAGTCTGCCCCGCGCCGCGGTCAGGGGACGACCGTCACGGTCAGGCCGTCCACCCTGTAGGCGCCGGGCTCCGAACGGACCGCCTGGGCGATGCCGTGGCAGACGGCGTCCGGAAGGGTGATCTCCAGCGCCTCGCCGGCGCCGTTCCACGTGACCTGCGGGCCCGGCAGCAGCACGACGGGACGGCCCGGCCCCCGCAGGATCAGCGGGTTCCCGTGCGGGACGCGCGCGGGCAGCACCCGGGTGAACTGCGGAACGTGCTGCGCACCGATCTCCAGCACGACACCGTTGGACGTGTCGGCGCCGAGCTGGTGGAAGAACAGGAAGCCCGTGCCGGACCCCTCGCGCAGCGACCCTTCACGGACGGTCCGCGCCACGCCGGGAACGTCCGCGAGCGACATCCGGTCCAGATTGGTCACCAGCGCCGGAAGGTGCGGCGCGATGGCACCGACGAGGCCCTCGACATGCCACGATTGCGCGGCATGCAATTCGTCGGTCGTAATGCCGACGAACTGCAGGAAGGCGACCTTCCCGAGCGACGTGTCGGCACGCCCCAGCTCAGGGTCGAGAACGAATGCCCCGGCCCGGATCGCCGATCCGGGCCGGTCGGGGTCGAGCGGATTCGGGAACTCGATGTAATGCCCCGCCTCGAAGTCGTTGCCGCTCTTCGCGACGTACGACGCCAGGTTCTCCAGGTGCCCCATCGCCCAATTCGGCGCGGCCGTCTCACCGGGCCGGCGCGGCACCCGCAGCGTGAACTCGTAACCGCGCTCCTCGAACGGCGCGGTCAGCGCGTACCCGATGAGATGCCAGTGCGGCACGGGCTCGTCCCGCGGATAGACGGCGATCGTATTGGTGACGAACTGCCCCATCGGCATCGGTCCCATGGGCCGGTAGGGCATCGGCGCATTCCACTCCAGACGCTGCGCGTCCCCGTACCGCGCCTTGAGCACCGCGTCGATCGCGTCAGCCGAGGAGGGACTCGGCCGTGTCCATGACAGCGGCGCGGTGGACCCAACGCTCCAACTGGTCGGTGTCGGTACAGCTCATGACGCGCTCGCGGATCTCCTCGGGAACGGTGATCCCGCGGGTCTCCAGCACGATCGCCAGCGCCGTGGCCATCCCCTCGGCGAACCCCTCACCGAAACCCTTGGCGCGATTGGTGCTTGCCATGCGCGACTGCCATTCGTAGTGCTCGAGGATCACGATCTCTTCCCGTAACGGTTGTGCGGGCATCGGACGGCCCCGCCTCCGCGCACGGAGGGCGGGGCCGTGACAAGTCGTCAGTCGAGGAGATGTTCGGCCCTGTCGATGACCGCGGCGCGCTTGACCCAGCGTTCGAGTTGATCTGAGTCGGTGCAGCTCGTGACATGCTCACGGAGTTCGTTGGGGACGGCGATCCCGCGGGCCTCCAGCACCAGCAGAACCGACTTGGCCTCGCCCTTGGCGATGTGGGACTTGGCGAAGTCCGACTGCCACTCGTATCCGGCGGTCTGCACGATCTCCTCCAGGAGCTTGCGGGCTGATTCGGAGAGCTGACTCACCAGGTAGTCATGATACAGCTCGGCGGTTTCCTTGGTCTTTTCGTCCGTCGCCGGGACGTCGATGGCGGCGGCCACGCTGGCCAGGACGGCGTCAGCGTCCGGGCCGTCGGCGTACGCGGAGGCGGTGTAGACGGCCAGTTCGGGGAATCGGCGGGCCTCGGCCGGCTCGGTGATGGCCGGCAGCATCCCGGGGTGGATGGTCAGCGGCCTGAGCACCCATTCGGGGTGTCCCATGTCGATCGGCCTGGCGCAGGCGCGGGCGACGGCCAGGGTGGGGCAGAAGACCAGCAGCGTCACCGGGCACCTGTGCCGATGGCGCAGGAGCGCCGTGTACGCGGGCCAGCTGAAGGTCTTCTCCTCGTCGTAGCGCAGCTGTGACTCCACGATGGTGCCGTGGCTGGGCTTCTTGGGATCGTCGAGGAGGACGGTGGCATCGCAGCGCAACTCGGCCGGCCTCAGGTCCGCGAAGGACTCGGACGTGATCGTCGCGCCGTGGTCGTCCCCGGGCATGTCCAGGCCGAAGACGGTCCGCAATATCGTCGGGACGAGGGCCGGCTGGTTGCGGACCATCGCCAGCGGCACCTCGTGTTCTGTGGACGGCATGGCGAGCAAACTACCGGTCATCGACTCGTCTCATTGCGTTAAATTCGCTCGCGTGCGGGTCATTTGACAAGGTAGTCAGGTCGGGTTGTTTCCCCTGGTCATACGGGGTGGGGCGGGGCGCCTGGTTTGCCGGTTAGCGGCGAGTTGTGGGGCCAGGTAGCGGCTGGGTCTCGTCAGTCGGTGACCTTCAGGATGCCGTGGGCGCCGGCTTCGCCGTGGCGCATGTCGTGGTCGACGAAGGGGTAGTGGCCGGGCTCGGGGACGACGGTCTCGACGAACCCGCCCTGACCGGGCGCCAGGTCCAGGATCTGCGAACCACCCGGATCACCCTTGCGCAGCAGATACCCGCCCTCCTTATAGACGGTGTCGAACTGCGCGCCGACGATATGGAACGCGGTACCGGACGAGGGCCCGGCGTCCACCACCCAGACCCGGACCCGGTCCCCCACGCGGGCGGTCAGCGGAGCGTGGTCGTAGCCGGCAGCGGTCCCGTTGAACATCCACGCGTCCGGGCGGCCGTCGCGCATCTTGGCCACCTGCGCCTCCGAGCCCGGCTGCCCCAGGTACAACTCGCCCTGGACGAGCACGTATTCGCGGTCCACGCGGGGCAGGTCGGGCGGGTCGATGACGACCGCGCCGTACATGCCGTTGGCGATGTGCTGCAGCATCGGCATCGTCGAGCAGTGATACAACCACGCCCCCGCATGCTCAGCCTTGAACCGGTAGGTCAACCGCTCACCCGGCTGAATGGTGCGCATCGGCACATCAGGAGCCAGCGTGCTCGCATGGAAGTCGATCCCATGACCCATCGTGCTGTCGTTCACCAGCGTGATGACGAACACGTCACCGACCTTCCCCCGCAACACCGGAGCCGGCACCGTCCCGCCGAACGTCCACATCGTCTGCCGGACACCGGGAGCCACCTCCAACTCCCGGTCAACGGCACGCAGTTCGACGCGGTGCTCCTTCG
>NZ_BAAAMW010000012.1:0-254593 GCF_039529475.1 Actinomadura chokoriensis
GGCCGGGCGGTTCCGCCGCCGGTCCTGGCGTGCCCGCGCCGTCCGCACCCGACCCGGCGCCGCCGGCCGTCGCCGCCGCGCCGCCGCCGGCCGCGCCGCCCGCCGCCCAGGTCCCGCCGGCGCAGGCGGCCCCGCCGCCCGCCGCGGACGGCGGGGACTCGACCGCCGACACCGGCACGGACGCCAAGGGGCCCAAGGAGTGCGCGGACGCCGAGTGCGAGATCAAGATCCACGACGACCAGACCATCAGGTTCGACAAGAAGTACAAGCTCGACCCGGTGCACATCGGGATCGACGGGAACCTGGTCACCCTCTCCAGCCACGGCTGGAACGGCACAATGGTCAGCACGATGAACGCCACGCGCTCCGGCTCCAGCGTGACGAACAACGGCATCACGTTCCGTCCGAAACTGGAGCGGGACGGCACGATCAGCCTGAAGATCTCCCGCGACTGACCCACGCCGGGGGCGGGCGGCGACGCCCGCCCCGCGCGATGGCGGTAGACGATCTCCGGGGAAGGCGACCTGGCTGATGCCCGCCTCCTGCGCCGCGGCGGCGGTCAGGGCTCCCTCGGCAAGAGGGAATAGTTAGTGAGCATCGTGGCGAATACGGTTTTGGTGTAGAGGACGGCGCTGTCTTCGGGAGGCACCCGCGTTCCGTTGACGTCGACGGTGGGAGTGCCCGGCCCCGCCCGGCCCGAACTGCTCGTGCCGGCCATCTCGTACGCTTTCTGCGACGCTTCCACGAAGTCCTTGTACTTCATCGTCGCGATGGCCGCATCGAACTCTTCGCCGCGCAACCCGTCCACCTTGGACGCCAGTTCCAGTAGCCGCTCATCGGTGAATCCGTCGGTGGACTCCGCAGGCTGGTTCCGGTAGAGGACGGCGTGGTACTCCTTGCAGTACGGGCAGCGCGGATCTTCGTACAGATGCACGTAGACCTTCGCGTCAGGATCGCCGATCACGATGGTCGTGCTGTCGGGGCCGAGCTTCTCGGGCACATCTCCCAAGGATGCGTAGGCGGACTCCGCCCGCTGTGCTCCCGGCTCGCCACTCTCCAGTTCTCGACCGGCTGAACTTCATCGCAGGCACCGCCTTCGGCCGTAATAAATAAAAGCGGGATCGCCACGGCAGATGTATTTGCGCCATTCCCTACGGCCGCGGGCCTTCTGCCGTGCTGGTGACCGAGTCCGGTTTCGCGGGGCGGGCGGGGCTCGGTGCGCTGGGCGGCGGGCGGAGGATGCCCGCTGCGGCGGCGGCGATGGCGCACAGCGCCACGGGCAGGAAGAACGTGAGGCTCAGCGGCATGACGTGGGTCAGCGGCCCGATCACGGCCGGACCGGCGAGCATGCCCAGGTACCCGAGTCCGGCGACACGGGAGACGTTGGCGCCGACGGCGTCCTGGTCGTGGTGGCCCGCCGCGCTGAACAGCTGGGGGACGCAGCCGGAGAGCCCGGCCCCGAACAGGGCCCAGCCGGCGAGGGCCGACGGGACCCACGGCGACAGGGCCGCGATCGCCCCGCCGAGCGCGGCCGTCGCGGCGCCGTAGCGGAGGACGGCCACCGGGCCGAACCGCGCCGCGACCCGGTCGGCCAGCAGGCGGCCGATGGTCATGGCGGTGGCGAAGGCCCCGTAGGCGAGGGCGGCGGTGGCGGCGGACGCGTCCAGGCCGTCCCGCAGGTGCAGGGCGCTCCAGTCGTTGGCCACGCCCTCGGACAGCATGACCATCAGGGCGAGGGCGGCCATCATCCAGATGCGCCGGGGCGTCCGGGTCCGCCGTGCGGCGGCGGGGACGTCCCGAGGCGCCTCGCGGCGCAGCAGCGCGGGGGCCGTCAGCGCGGCCGCGGCGACACCGGCCAGCGCGACGCCGCCCAGCGTCGCCGCCGGGCTCCAGCCCCAGCCGAGCGTCCGGGCGCCGACCAGCGCGGCGAGGACGCCGCCGAGGGAGAAGGTCGCGTGGAAGGCGGACATGACGGGACGCCGGTAGCCGCGTTCCACCTGGACGGCATGCGCGTTCATGGAGACGTCGAGGGCGCCGTTGCCGACGCCGAGCAGCAGGAGTGCCGCGCCCAGCGTCCAGGCGTCGGTGGCCACACCCGGCAGGACCAGCGCGGCGCTGCACACGGCGGCGCTGAGCGGCACGACGCCGCGGGCGCCGACGCGGTCGGTGAGGCGCCCGGCGATCTGCATTCCGCCGAGGGCCCCGGCGCCGAGCAGCAGCAGGAGCCAGCCGAGGAGGGCGTGGCCGATGCCCGTCCGGTCCTCGACGACCGGGATGTGGACGATCCACATGCCCAGCAGGAAGCCGTTCAGCCCGAAGTAGCCGAAGGTGGCGATCCGGCCCGCCCGCAACGACCGCCGTGAATCAGACAAGGCGGACGTCCACCCCGGAGTCGCGGAGGCGCGACACGGCCGCCTCCGGCGCGGAGCGGTCGGTGACCACCATGTCGAGCGTGGTGACCGGGCAGACGAGCCCGAGGCCGGTACGCCCGAACTTGCTCCCGTCGCACACCGCGACGACCCGCCGGGCCGAGGCGATCGCCGCCCGCTTGACCGGGACCTCGTCGAGTTCGTGGGCGGTGAGCCCGTGCTCGGCCGACAGCCCGCACACCCCGAGGACTGCGGTGTCGACGCGCAGCGAGGCCAGCGACGCCTCGGTCAGCGGGCCGGTGAACGCCAGGGCCCCGGGCTTCGTCCGCCCGCCGGGGACCAGCAGCCGCACCTGCGGAGCGCCGCTGAGCGCGTTCGCCGCGTGCAGATCGAGCGGGACGACGGTGAGCCGCCGCCCGGCGATCGCGCGGGCGACGGTGAGCGTGGTCGTGCCGCCGTCCAGGATGACCGCCTCACCATCGGTGAGCAGCCCGCCGACCTCGGCGGCGATCCGCTCCTTGACCTCGGCGGACTCCTGCTCCCGGACGGCGAAGGGCATCGCCTCGCCCCGCAGCAGCAGGCTGACGGCCCCACCCCGCACCCGCCGCAGCACCCCGCGCTCGGCGAGCTGATCGAGGTCGCGCCGGATCGTCATCTCCGACGCCCCGGTCTCCTCGGCCAACTCCACGACGGTCACGTGCTCGGTGGTCCGCAACCGCTCAATGAGCACGGCCACCCGTTCCGAACTCTCCACGTGTTAGATCGAACAGCGGGAATGTTCGGAAGTCAACACAGAACTGACGGAGCAGGGCCTCAGAGGCGGTTGCCGGCGATGTCCCACGCCGCCCACACGACGTTGCCGGCGTCCAGCGTGTACGCCCCCCACCCGGACGCGAGGGAGTCGGCCAGCATGAGCCCGCGCCCGCCTTCGCCCAGCGGAGCGGCGTACCCGGGCCCCATCACCGCCGCACTGTCGTCACGCACTTCGACGACCAGGTGCGCGGCGCACAACCGGAACCGCACGAGGATCATCGCGGTACCGCGCGCCTCGACGTCCGTCCCGCTCAGGCCACCGGTCGCCTCCAGCACACTGCCGACCAGTTCGGGCAGAACCTGCCGGCACGCCCAGCGGCAGGCTTCGCCCACCTCCCACGACCCGAGCAGCGCGTGCGCGAAGAACCCCGCGACCGGCAGAGCGGACGGAAGGGCCGCCACCCCGAGCACCTCTTCGCGAACCGGTCCGACGCTCACCGGCGGCCGCGCCCCGCGCACAGCGCCGACAGACACCGACATGGAACTTCTCCTTCGACTCCGGGGGCCACGTCACCGACCGCCGGACGCGCGATGCTCAGCGCGACGAAGCGGACCCTTCGCCATGAGAATGTCGCCCTCTGTAACGGCGACCGAGCGCGCACATGCACCGACTCACGGTGACAGTGCCACAAGCATGGCTCAAGGGATCTTGGTCATGGAAGTTCCATTCCGAAAGTCGTCCAATTCTCCCGGGCTACTTGAGGAGCTGGCGGGCCATGACCATGCGCTGGATCTGGTTGGTGCCCTCGTAGATCTGGGTGATCTTCGCGTCGCGCATCATCCGCTCCACCGGGAACTCGCGGGTGTACCCGTACCCGCCCAGCAACTGCACGGCGTCGGTGGTGACGTCCATCGCCACATCCGAGGCCAGCGCCTTGCACGCCGAGGACACGAAGGTGAGGTCGGCGATCTTCTCACCGCTCATCGCCCGCTCGGACTTGATCGCCGCATGGTAGGTCAGCTGCCGGGCGCCCTCCAGCCGCATCGCCATATCGGCCAGCATGAACTGCACACCCTGGAAATCGGCGATCGGCTTGCCGAACTGCCTGCGCTCCTTCACATACCCCAGCGCGAAGTCCAGCGCGCCCTGGGCGATGCCGAGAGCCTGCGCGGCGATGGTGATCCGGGTGTGGTCCAGCGTCGCCAGCGCCGTCTTGAAACCCGTCCCCTCCGCGCCGATGATCCGGTCGGCCGGGATGCGGGTGTCCTCGAAGACCACCTGCCGCGTCGGAGAGCCCTTGATGCCCAGCTTGCGCTCCTTGGCCCCGAACGACACCCCCGGATCGCCCTTCTCCACCACGAACGCCGAGATCCCCCGCGCACCCGCCGACGGGTCGGTCACCGCCATCACCGTGTAGTACTCCGACACCCCCGCATTGGTGATCCACATCTTCGCGCCGTTGAGCACCCACGTGTCACCGTCACGCACCGCGCGGGTCTTCATCCCCGCCGCGTCCGAACCCGCGTCCGCCTCCGACAGCGCATAGGAGAACATCGCCTCCCCCCGCGCCACCGGCGCCAGGTACTTCTTCTTCAGCTCCTCCCCGCCCGCCAGCAGCACCGGCACCGTGCCCAGCTTGTTCACCGCCGGGATCAGCGACGACGACCCGCACGCCCGCGCGACCTCCTCGATCACGATCACCGTGGCGAGCGCATCCGCTCCGGCGCCCCCGTACGATTCGGGCACGTGCACCGCATGCAGATCCGCCGCGACCAGCGCGTCCAGGGCCTCCTGCGGGAACCGGGACTCCTCGTCCACCTCCGCCGCGAAAGGAGCGATCTTGGCCTCGGCCAGCTCACGCACCGTACGCCGCAGCAGCTCATGCTCCTCGGACGGCGCATACGTGGGAAAGTCAGAACTCATGCCGCAGATGCTACCCGCCAGTAGGGCCTGCCGGGCGGCGCAGGTACGGGCTCGAAGCGGGCACGTCTCCATCAGGGCCGCTCGTCGGCGACCGCGAATCGAAGGGAGCGGGTCTTGACCTACCGGCTGACGGTCATCGGAACGGGGTACCTCGGCGCCACGCACGCGGCGTGCATGGCCGACCTCGGGTTCGAGGTGCTCGGCCTCGACGTCGACGCCGAGCGGATCGCGCGCCTGGCGGACGGCGACCTGCCGTTCTACGAACCGGGGCTGGAGCCCGTCCTGCGCCGGGGCCTGGAGACCGGGCGGCTGCGGTTCACCACGTCCTACAAGGAGGCCGCCGAGTTCGGCGACGTCCACTTCCTGTGCGTGGGGACGCCGCAGAAGGCCGGGGAGTACGCGGCCGACCTCAGCTTCGTCGACGACGCGATCGCGTCGCTCGCACCCCTGCTCCAGCGGCCCTGCCTCATCGTGGGCAAGTCGACCGTTCCGGTCGGGACGGCGGCGCGGCTGGCCGAGACCCTGAACCGGGTCGCGCCGGCCGGGGGCGACGCCGTGCTCGCCTGGAACCCCGAGTTCCTGCGCGAGGGGTTCGCCGTCCAGGACACCCTGCACCCCGACCGGATCGTGGCCGGCCTGCCCGCCGAGCAGGGGGCCGCCGAGCACGCCGAGAAGGTGCTCCGCGAGATCTACCGGTCGATGATCGCGGAGGGGACGCCGTTCATCACCGCCGACTTCCCGACCGCCGAGCTGGTGAAGGTGTCGGCCAACGCCTTCCTCGCCACCAAGATCTCGTTCATCAACGCGATGGCGGAGGTCTGCGAGGCCGCGCACGCCGATGTGACGAAGCTCTCCGAGGCGCTGTCCTACGACGACCGGATCGGCGGAAAGTTCCTCGGCCCCGGGCTCGGCTTCGGCGGCGGCTGCCTCCCCAAGGACATCCGGGCGTTCATGGCGCGGGCCGGCGAGCTCGGCGCCGACCAGGCGCTGACGTTCCTGCGCGAGGTCGACGAGATCAACATCCGGCGGCGGATCCGGATGGTGGACCTCGCCCGGCAGCTGCTCGGCGGCTCGTTCGCCGGACGGACGGTCTGCGTCCTCGGCGCCGCGTTCAAACCGAACTCCGACGACGTCCGCGACTCCCCCGCGCTGGACGTGGCCGCGTCCATCAGGGCGCAGGGCGCCAGGGTGACCGTGTACGACCCGCAGGCGATGCGGAACGCGCGCCGCGCGCAGCCGACCCTGGAGTACGGCGACTCGGCCCTGTCCGCGGCCCGCGACGCGCATGTGGTGCTGCTGCTGACCGAGTGGCCGGAGTTCCGCGGCATGGACCCGTCCGCGCTCGCCGGCGTCGTCGCCGAACGCAACATCGTGGACGGGCGCAACGCGCTCGACCCCGAGCGGTGGCGCGCGGCCGGCTGGAACTACCGCGCCCTCGGCCGCCCCTGACACCGCCGGGAAGCAAAAGATCGCAAACGCTGTTGTCGTGGGCATGGGTGACGAATTCGCCGACCAGGACGTGATCCGGCGGCTGCTGAACGAGTCCGCGACGTGGGCGTTCGTCGGGCTCGGTGACAACCCGGACCGCGAGGTCTACAACCAGGCCCGGCTGCTCCAGCAGCGCGGCAAGCGGATCATCCCCGTCCACCCGGCGGCGCGGGAGGTGCTCGGCGAGCGGGGGTACGCCTCGCTCGCCGACGTCCCCGGCGAGGTGGACGTGGTCGGCGTCTACCGGCGCGCCGAGCAGGCCGGGCAGGCGGTGGACGAGGCGATCGCGGCCGGCGCGAAGGCCGTGTGGCTGCCGCTCCAGGTCATCGACGAGGCGGCGGCGCGGCGCGCCAGGGACGCCGGGCTCGACGTCGTCATGGACCGCTGCCCCGGCGTCGAGTGGGCCCTGCGCCGCTGAACGCTCAGAGCCTCTCGCGGAGCCGCGCGCCCTTCGCCTTCGCCTGGCCGTAGAGGTCCTGCTGGAAGACGGCCATCTTGGCGCGCAGCTCCGCGTCGGACGCGGCCAGGATGCGGACCGCCAGCAGCCCCGCGTTGCGGGCCGCGCCGACCGCGACCGTCGCGACCGGGACGCCGGCGGGCATCTGCACGATCGACAGCAGCGAGTCCATGCCGTCCAGGTACTTCAGCGGGACCGGGACGCCGATCACCGGCAGCGGCGTCACCGCGGCGAGCATGCCCGGCAGGTGCGCGGCGCCGCCCGCACCCGCGATGATCACGCGGAGGCCGCGGTCGGCCGCGCCCTCCCCGTAGGCGATCATGTCGTGCGGCATGCGGTGCGCGGACACCACGTCGGCCTCGTAGGGGACGCCGAACTCGGCGAGCGCCTGCGCGGCGCCCTCCATGACGGGCCAGTCCGAGTCGCTGCCCATCACCACCCCGACGACCGGCCCATCGCCCATGCCCGCCTCGCTCATTTTTGGTGCTCCCCCATCTTCGTCCCCCACCGCAGGTAGTCGGCGGCGTGGCGGGCCCGTGCGCGGACGTCGGCGAGGTCGGCGCCGAGCGCGGTGACATGGCCGATCTTGCGTCCCGGCCGCGACTCCTTGCCGTACATGTGGACCTTGACGGCCGGGTCGTGCGCCATCACGTGGATGTAGCGGGAGTACACGTCCGGGTCGTCGCCGCCGAGCACGTTGGCCATGACCGTGTACGGCGCGGTCGGCTCGGTGGAGCCGAGCGGCAGGTCGAGGACGGCCCGGAGGTGCTGCTCGAACTGCGACGTGCGGGCGCCCTCGATCGTCCAGTGCCCGGAGTTGTGCGGGCGCATGGCCAGCTCGTTGACGAGCAGGCCGTCGTCGGTCTCGAACAGCTCGACCGCGAGCAGCCCCACGACGCCCAGCTCGTTCGCGATGCGGAGCGCGAGGCCCTGCGCCTCGACCGCGAGGTCCTCCGGCAGGGCCGGCGCGGGCGCGATCACCTCGGTGCAGATCCCGCCCTCCTGGACGGTCTCCACGACCGGGTACGCGGCGCCCTGCCCGTACGGGGAGCGCGCGACGAGCGCGGCCAGCTCCCGCCGGAACGGGACGTGCTGCTCGACCATCAGGTCGACGCCCTCCGCGAGCAGCCGCTCCACCTGGCCGGACGGCTCATCCACCACCCAGACGCCCTTGCCGTCGTACCCGCCGCGGGTGGCCTTCAGGACCAGCGGCCAGCCGTGCTCGCGGCCGAACGCCTCCAGGAACTCCACCGGCCCGGACGGCGGCACGTGCGCGTAGGCGGGGCACGGGACGCCGAGGCCGCTGAGCCTGTCGCGCATGACGAGCTTGTCCTGCGCGTGGGCCAGGGCCGCCGCGCCCGGGCGGCACGGGACGCCCGAGTCCTCCAGCTCTTGGACATGGGGCCCCGGGACGTGCTCGTGGTCGAACGTCACCACGTCGCAGCCCTTGGCGAACGCCAGCAGGTCGTCGCGGGACCGGTCGTCCCCCACCCGGACGTCGGACACGACCTTGGCGGCCGACTCGTCCGGTGCCCCGGCGAGGACGCGCAGCGACACGCCGAGCGCGATCGCGGCCTGCTGCGTCATCCGGGCGAGCTGCCCTCCGCCCGCCATTCCGACGACGGGGGTATCAGCTGGAACTGTCACGTCAGAAGGTTATCGGCCGGGCGGCATGAACGAATCCCCGGCCGCCGGCGTCGTAGCGTGTGTGGGCATCCCGGCATTGGGCAGGGAACGCCGGGTGAGGGTGAAACGTTCATGTTCCGACGTCCCCGCCGCCCCGGGCGTCTATCCTCGTGATGCCTCCGCATCAGCCGCCGCGCCGCCCGCCGCGGCGTACAACGAAGTCCGGAAGGACGGTTCCCCTTCGTGAGCCTGGTCGCCAAACTCCACCGGCGGTTCGCGCACCTCGTGCAGGAACTCGCCAAGTTCGGCAGCGTGGGCGCGATCGCGTTCGTGATCACGGTCGTGATCGGCAACGGCCTGCACACCGGCATGGGAGTGGGCCCGCTCACGTCCAACGGGGTCGCCACGATCATCGCCACGACGTTCTCCTACCTGGCGAACCGGTACTGGACGTTCCGGCACCGCGACCGCACCGGGCTCGGCCGCGAGTACGTGCTGTTCTTCGCGCTGAACGGCGTCGGGCTCGTCATCACCGAGCTGTTCATCGGCTTCTCGCACTACGTCCTCGGCCTGGACGGCGCCGTGTTCTACAACATCGCGCTGGTCATCGGCACCGGCGTGGCGACGCTGTTCCGCTTCTGGTCGTACAAGAAGTGGGTGTTCCTGCCGGCGAGCGCCCCGAGCGTCGACCCCGCGTCCGGCCTGCCCGAGGCGCCCGCCGCCCCCGAGGGGCCGGGCATCCACCGGGCGGTCGGCCGCACCGGCCCCGCGCCGCGCCTGGGCCACCCCCTCGACTCCCACACCGAGGACTACGCCGAGATCTGACCGGCGCCCCGGGCCCCGCGCTCGGTCACGCGGGGCCCATGACCACCCGTTCGGTGGCGAGGCGGGCCTCGGCGGGTTCGCGGAGGAAGACGCCGAAGACGGCGGGGCGCGACTGGATGAGCTCCAGCCGGCCGCCGTCCACCACGGCCAGCGAGCGGGCCAGGTAGAGGCCGAGGCCGGTGCCGTGGGCGCCGCTCACGCTGCGGTCGAAGATGCGGGGTTCGAGTTCGGGCGGGATCCCGGTGCCCTCGTCGCCGATCTCCACGACCACCGACCCGGCGCCCGGCTTGGTGTGGATGGTCACGGTTCCGGCGCCGTGGGTCAGCGAGTTCTCCAGCAGCGTCGCGACGATCTGGGAGAGGCCCTCGGGGTTCGTGAGGCCGACGAGGCCCTGCTCGCCGATGATGCGGACCTCCCGTCCCGCCTTGCGGAAGCTCGGCCGCCACTCCTTGACCTGCTGGGCGATGATCTCGTCGATCGGGGACGGGACGGCGCCGCCGGTCGGGTCGTGCCGGGCGCGGGCGAGCAGCTGCTCGACGACGGCGACGAGCCGTTCGGTCTGCGCGACGGCGGCGGCGCCCTCCTCGCGGACGACGTCGGGGTACTCGGCGGCCTCGATCATCTCCTCCAGCCGCATGGACAGCGCGGTCAGCGGGGTGCGGAGCTGGTGGCTGGCGTCGGTGGCGAACTGGCGGCCGGCGACGACGAGGTCGGTGATGCGGACGGCGCTGCGGTCCAGCACCTCGGCGACCTGGTCGATCTCCGGGATGCCGTAGCGGCGGGGGCGCGGGCGGGCGTTGCCGCTGCCGAGCCGGTCGGCGGTCTCGGCGAGCTCGCGGAGCGGCAGCATGAACCTGCGGGCCTGCACCATCGCCAGGCCGACGGTGACGGCGACGCCGAGCAGCGCCAGGCCGGCGATCAGCATGATCAGCCGCAGCGCGGCGTCGCGGACCTCCGACGCCGGCCGCGACACCCGGACGCGGACCGCGCCGTGCGTCGCGGTGGCGCTGAGGACGCGGCCGTGCCGCGGCGGCCCGGCGGTGAGGGTGCGGCCGTCCGGCAGCGTGACGGAGATGGTCCGGCCCGGGTATTCGCGGGCGATGATCGCGGGGGTGACGGGCTGCGGTTTCTCCAGGCTGTACCCGACGCCGCCGGCGATGGAGGACGCCTCCCGGTCGAGCGACCGGCCGGCCTCCTCGTAGACGAGCTTGTGGGCGGCGCAGGCGAGGGGTATGCCGAGCAGAAGGATCGCGACCACCGCCACCGCGAGCGTCGACAGGAGGAGTCGGCGCCTCATCAGGGCTCCTTCGAGGGTGGGGCCGCGGGCGCGCGGCACGGGTGCCCGGGGGCCTCTCGGGAAGGCCCCCGGCGTCCCGCGCGGCCGCGGCGGACCGGTGCTAGTCGCCGCGCTCGAACCGGAAGCCGACGCCCCGCACCGTGGTGATGTAGCGGGGGCTGCCGGCGTCGTCGCCGAGCTTGCGGCGCAGCCAGGAAATGTGCATGTCGAGGGTCTTGGTGGAACCCCACCAGTTGGTGTCCCACACCTCGCGCATGATCTGTTCGCGGGTCACGACCTTGCCGGCGTCCCGGACGAGGACGCGCAGCAGGTCGAACTCCTTGGTGGTCAGCTGGAGCTCCTGCTCGCCCATCCAGGCGCGGCGCGACTCGGCGTCGATCCGCACCCCCTGGACGATCGGGGTCTCGGTGCTGCCCCGGCGCAGCAGCGCCCGCACCCGGGCGAGCAGCTCGGCCAGCCGGAACGGCTTGGTCACGTAGTCGTCGGCGCCCGCGTCGAGCCCGACGACGGTATCGACCTCGTCGGCCCGGGCGGTCAGGATCAGGATGGGCACGCCGTGCCCCTCGGCCCGTACCCTGCGGGCCACCTCAAGGCCGTCCAGTTCGGGAAGGCCGAGATCCAGGACGATCAGGTCCACACCGCCGCCGAGCGCCCGCTCCAGCGCCTGCGGGCCGTCCGGGCTTACTTCGACGGTGTACCCCTCGCGACGCAGCGCGCGGGCGAGAGGCTCGGAGATGGACGTGTCGTCCTCGGCGAGCAGTACTGAGGTCATGAACCGATCGTATGACCATTCTTGACCATTACCGGGCTGCCGCCGCGCTCTTGACCTGCGGTTTGCAACTCGTAGTACATTCGCGAACACGGCATATCCGGCAATACCCGGGTCTACACCGCATTACACGTGTCCCCGGGTCAGTGAAAAACCCCGATCGAGGCCGCCGGCAGCTCGATCGAGGACGTTCCGGAATCGCCGACTCCGTCCTCATTGAGGCGGACTGCCGGATCTGACGCGAGCAGCAGCCGGGCGCGCCCGCCGGGCGGCGCCGCCGGGAGGACCACCGGGACGTCGCCGAGGTTCGCCGCGACGCAGACCCCGCCGCGCCACATCATCAGCCAGCGCGCCCCGTTCTCGTCGGCCTCGACCGTCACCGCGGTCAGCAGCGGATCGTTCAACTCCGGCCTGGACCGGCGCAGCGAGATCAGGGCGCGATGCCATTCAAGCAGGTCAGCGTGGGTCGGGTCGTCGGGCTCGGCCCAGTCGAGGACGGAGCGGCGGAACGTGTCCACAGCCTGTGGATCGGGAACCTCGCCCGTCCAGCCGTGCCGCGCGAACTCGCGGCGGCGGCCCTCGCTGACGGCCCGGGCCAGGTCGGGGTCCTGGTGGTCGGTGAAGTAGCACCACGGGGTGGACGCGCCCCATTCCTCGCCCATGAAGAGCATCGGCGTGAACGGCGCGAGCAGGAGCAGCGCCGCGCCCACTTTGAGCAGGGCTGGGGACGGCAAGAGGGTGCCGATGCGGTCGCCCGAGGCGCGGTTGCCGACTTGGTCGTGATTCTGCAGAAAGCCGAGGAAACGGTGTGCGGGCGTTTCCCCGACGTTCACCGGACGCCCATGGCACCTCCCCCGGTAGGTGGACATGGTCCCGTCATGGACGAAGACTCTGGTAATGGCCTTCTTCAGTGTTTCCAGGGAGCCGAAGTCGCAGTAGTAGCCCTGCCGTTCACCGGTGAGCGCCGCATGCAGAGCGTGATGGAAGTCGTCGCTCCACTGCGCGTCGAGGCCGTATCCACCGGCCTCCCTGGACGTCACCAGGCGCGGGTCGTTCAGGTCGGATTCTGCGATGAGAAACAGCGCCCGCCCAAGGTGGGCCGATTCCGCGGCCACCGCGCGCGCCATTTCCTCCAGGACGTGCACGGCGCTGTCGTCGGTGATGGCGTGGACGGCGTCGATCCGCAGCCCGTCGACGTGGTAGTCGCGCAGCCACATCAGCGCGTTCCGCACGACGAACGCGCGGACCTCGTCCGATCCCTCCTGGTCGAAGTTCACCGCGTCGCCCCAGGGTGTGGCATGGGCGCTGGTGAAGTACGGCCCGAAGTCGGCCAGGCGGTTCCCGTCCGGGCCGAGGTGGTTGTAGACGACGTCCAGGATGACGGCGAGGCCGCGCGCATGGGCGGCGTCCACGAATCGCTTCAATCCGTCGGGGCCGCCGTAGGGCTCATGGGGCGCCCAAAGGTGGACGCCGTCATAGCCCCATCCGTGGTGGCCCGGGAAGGACGCGACGGGCAGCAACTCCACCGCGTCTATCCCGAGCGCCACCAGGTGGTCGAGACGTTCGGCGGCGGCGTCGAACGTCCCTTCCGGTGTGAACGTCCCCACGTGCATCTCGTAGAGGACGCTTCCGGGGAGCGGACGGCCGTGCCAGTGCTGGTCCGTCCACGCGAAACGGCCGTGGTCGTAGACACGGCTCCGCCCATGCACGCCATTCGGCTGCCAGGGGGAACGCGGATCGGGCAGCACCTCGTCGGCGCCGTCCAGGACGAACCCGTAGTCCGTCCCGTGGCCCGCGTCGGCGACCCTCGCCTCCCACCAGCCGGACGGCCGCGCCTCCATCGGGTGCCTCGCGCCTGCGGCCACGACCTCGACGCGTTCGGCGGCCGGCGCCCACACCGCGAACCGGTTGCTCAACGATCGATCTCCCTGGGGACGAGCAGTGCGACGGGCAGGTGCTCGAAGACGCGGGCCGCGTCCAGGATCGGGCCCATGTGCGTGCAGCCGGTCAGGACGTCCCGCCAGCCCTGGTGGCGGACGTCGACCCGCGTGCCGTCCCAGCCGCCGCGCCGCTCCAGGCCCACGGGCAGCCGGGTCGCGAGCGCGACCGCGTCGCCCCGCGCGAACCCCACCAGATGCTCGGCGGCGGGCCCGCGCGCCGCCACCGGCTCGTACGGGCTTCCTGCGGGGGGACGACCCCCCGCGCCCCCCGGTTCGCTCCGCTCATGTGGGGAGCCGGGCCCGAACCACTCGGGATGCGACCGGCGCAGCCGCAGCGTCCGCGAGGTGACCAGCAGCTTCTCGTCGTCGACCTCCTTCGGCCGGCGGCCGGTGTCGAGCCGGACGAGGTGCTCGCGGCGCCGCCCGTAGTCGACCGGGCGCCGGTTGTCGGGGTCGACCAGTGCCAGGCCGGTCAGCTCGCACCCCTGGTAGACGTCCGGGACGCCGGGCATCGCCAGCTGGACGAGCTTCTGCCCCAGCGTGTTCACGCGCGCGTGGCGGGCCAGCCTGCCGACGAACGACGTCATGTCGGTGATGAGGTCGGCATCGGACAGCACACCCCGCGCGTAGGCGAGAACGGCCTCCTCGTAGTCGGTGTCCTGCTCGACCCAGGAGGTGCGGGTCTTGGCCTCGCGCATCGCCTTGACGAGGAACTCCTCCAGGCGGCCCTGGGTGATCGGCCAGGCGCCGACGAGCGTCTGCCAGAGCAGGTATTCGAGGTCGGGCTCCAGCGGCGACGGGCCGGAACCCCACGTCCGCCACCGTTCCACCGCCTCCACCCACTCGCCCGGGATCTCCGCCAGCACCGACAGCCAGGCGCGGACGTCCTCTTCGCGCTTGGTGTCGTGCGTGGAGAGCGTCGTCATCGTCAACGGCCAGTCGCGGGCGAGCCGTATGCAGTACGAGTGGAAGTCCTCCGGGCTGACGGAGAACCGCCCTGGGGCGCCGCCCACTTCGTTGAGCGCGCACATACGGTTCCACCGGTAGAACGCCGTGTCCTCCACGCCCTTGGCCGCGAGCGGTGCGGACGTCTGCTGGAACCGCACGATGAACTCGGCGTCGGTGCGCTCACCGCGTCCCAGGGCGAGGTCGACGACGGTCTCCAGGTCGCCGTGTAGCTCCTCTGGCAGACGGGCGCGGGCGCGGTCGGCGGCCTCGTTCAGGACGTCCACGGCCTGCTGCGGTGCGTCCTCCCCAGGCACGACGTACGCGCGGTACACGGGCATGGCGACGAGCAGCTCGACCAGAGCCTTCTCCAGGCCGGGACGATGTTCGCCCACGACCCGGTGGAGGACGCGCAAGAGGCGGTCCATCTCGGGCTTCAACCCGTGTGTGGCGGCGTGCATGCGCGCGTCGTGCTCGACCGCCTCGAACTCGGCCGGATTGCCCGTCAGCGACACGTAGTAGTCGGTGAGCGGCTTCTCCCCCGCCGGGTCGACGAACAGCCCGCCGATCATGCCGAGCGCGTCGTAGCCGGTGGTGCCCGAGCACGGCCAGTCCGGCGGCAGCCGCTCCTCCCCCTCGGTGATCTTCTCGACGAGGACCCAGCAGTCCGGGACGGCCTCCGCCAGCCGGCGCAGGTAGCCGCGCGGGTCGGCGAGGCCGTCCGGGTGGTCGATGCGCAGGCCGTCCACGAGGCCCTGGTCGACCAGGCTCAGCAGCAGCCCGTGCGTCCGCTGGAAGACCTCCGGGTCCTCCTGCCGGAGCCCGATCAGGCCGGAGATGTCGAAGAACCGGCGGTAGTTCGGCACGCCCTCGCCCGGCAGGACGAGCCGGCCGCCGCCCGCGTCCCAGTCGATGTCGAACCACGTCGCGAACGGCGACGCGGGCCCGTCCTCCAGGACCTCGGCGAGCGGCAGGTTCAGGTCGTGCCGCTCCGGGATCGCCATGTGGTTCGGGACGACGTCGACCAGCACCCGCAGCCCGTGCGCGTGGAACCGGGCGGCCATGGCGCCGAACGCCTCCGGCCCGCCCAGCTCGTCCGAGAGCCGGGCGTGGTCGACGACGTCGTAGCCGTGCGTGGAGCCGGGCGCCGCCTGCAGGACCGGCGACAGGTAGACGTGCGAGACGCCGAGCGACGACAGGTAGGGGGCCAAGGCGGCGGCGTCGGCGAACCCGAAGCACCCCTCGGGCGTCCCGCGCAGTTGGAGGCGGTAGGTACCGGACGGCGGTGCGGCGGCGGGGTCCTCGGCCGGGACGGGCTCTTCGGCCCAGCGGGTCTCGGTGCTGTGATCCTCGGACACGGTTTCCTTCGGGGGGTCGGTGGGGAGCGGTTCCTCGGCGGCGGGTTCGGCGGGCATGGGATGGACGTCCTCAGACGCGGCGCAGGACCTGGATCGAGCGGGCGCCCACCGGGACGGTCTCGCGGGCCTTCACGATGGGCGACTCCTCCTCGGCGAGCAGCGGGTCGGCGGTGTCGAGCACCTTGATCCACATCTGCCCGTAGACGGCGGGCGGCAGCGTGAACGGCAGGTCCCCGTCGTGCGCGTTGAACAGCAGCAGGAACGAGTCGTCCCGGACCTTGCGCCCGCGCGGGTCGGGCTCGCTGATGGCGTCGCCGTTCAGGAACACGTTCAGCGACTTGTTGAAGCCCGCCGACCAGTCCTTGTCGGCCATCTCCTGCCCGCCGGGCGTGAACCAGACCAGGTCGGGCAGGACCTCGGACTCGGCCTCCGCGTCCGCCTTGCGCCGCGCGGCCTTGCGGGCGCGCTTGGACCGCTGGTCGCCGAGGAAGAATCGGCGCCGCCGGAAGACCGGGTGCTCGGTGCGCAGCCGGGACAGCCGCCGGACGAAGTCGAGCAGCGGCCCCCGCTCGTCGAAGAACGTGTCGTCGCGCAGGCCCGTCCAGTCGACCCAGGAGATTTCGTCGTCCTGGCAGTAGGCGTTGTTGTTGCCGCCCTGGGTGCGGCCTATCTCGTCACCGTGCAGCAGCATCGGGACGCCCTGCGACAGGAACAGCGCGGTCAGGAAGTTGCGCTTCTGGCGTTCGCGCAGCGCGATGATGTCGAGGTCGTCGGTCGTGCCCTCGACACCGCAGTTCCACGACCGGTTGTCGTCGCTCCCGTCCCGGTTGTTCTCCCCGTTCGCCTCGTTGTGCTTGCCGTTATAGGAGACGAGGTCGTTCAACGTGAAACCGTCGTGGCAGGTCACGAAGTTGATCGAGGCGATCGGGCGGCGGCCGTCGTCGGCGTACAGGTCGGACGAGCCCGTCAGCCGGGACGCGAAGTCCGGCATCGAGCCCGGCTGCCCGCGCCAGTAGTCGCGCATCGTGTCGCGGTACTGGCCGTTCCACTCCGTCCACAGCGGCGGGAAGTTGCCGACCTGGTAGCCGCCCTCGCCGACGTCCCACGGCTCGGCGATCAGCTTCACCTGCGAGACCACCGGGTCCTGCTGGACGAGGTCGAAGAACGCCGACAGCCGGTCCACCGCGTGCAGCTCGCGGGCCAGCGTCGCCGCGAGGTCGAACCGGAACCCGTCCACGTGCATCTCGGTCACCCAGTACCGCAGCGAGTCCATGATCAGCTGCAGCACGTGCGGGCTGCGCATCAGCAGGCTGTTCCCGGTGCCCGTCGTGTCCATGTAGTAGCGCGGGTCGTCGTCGGCGAGCCGGTAGTACGAGGCGTTGTCGATGCCCCGGAACGACAGGGTCGGCCCGAGGTGGTTGCCCTCGGCGGTGTGGTTGTAGACGACGTCGAGGATCACCTCCATGCCCGCCGCGTGCAGGGCCTTCACCATCGCCTTGAACTCCAGCACCTGCTCGCCGCGCTGCCCCGACGACGAGTACTCGTTGTGCGGGGCGAAGAAGCCGATCGTGTTGTAGCCCCAGTAGTTGCGCAGGCCCCGGCTCGTCAGCGCGTCGTCGTGGACGAACTGGTGGACGGGCATCAGCTCCACCGCCGTCACCCCGATCGAGCGCAGGTGATCGGTGATCACCGGGTGGGCCAGGCCCGCGTAGGTGCCGCGCAGCGCCGGCGGGATCTCCGGATGCCGCGCCGTGAGCCCCTTCACGTGCGCCTCGTAGATCACCGTCTCGTGGTAGGGGATCCGGGGCGGGCGGTCGTCCCCCCAGTCGAAGTACGGGCTGACCACCACCGACCGCATCGTGTGGCCCGCCGAGTCGGCGTCGTTGCGCGACCACGGGTCGCCGAAGTCGTAGCCGAAGCACGACTCGTCCCAGTCGACCTCGCCCTCGACGGCCTGCGCGTACGGGTCGAGCAGCAGCTTGGCCGGGTTGCAGCGCAGCCCGCGCCGCGGATCGTACGGCCCGTGCACCCGGTAGCCGTACCGCCGCCCCGGCATCACGCCCGGCAGGTAGCCGTGCCAGACGAACGCGTCCACCTCCGGAAGCGTCAGCCGCGTCTCCTCGCCGGCGCCCGCAGGCCCGTCGAACAGGCACAGCTCCACCCGCTCGGCCGCCTCGGAGAAGACGGCGAAGTTCGTCCCCGCGCCGTCGAACCGGGCCCCGAGGGGGTAGGCGTCGCCCGGCCAAACCTGTGCCACTGTCCCGCCCTCCGTCCCCGCCGCGTCCAGAGCGCGTCGCGGGACCGGCTGCGGGGTCGGCGGCCGGGGCCCGGCGGCGCACGCCGGAAGCCCTTCCCCGTGAGGGGTGGATCACACCGATCCGGACCCCACTGGCGAGAACGGACATGCTTGGGCTACCTTAGGCATGCCTAACCTCAATAAGGGCAACCTAAGGACGAGAGGTCGGGCACGCCGAGCCAGCTCCAGCCGCACGGAAGGTCTCCCACCGGCATGTACGTCTGCATCTGCAACGCCATCACGGAAGATGACGTTCACGGCTGCATGGCGAGCGGTTGCGCGACCGCCAAGGCCGTCAAGGCCGCATGCGGCTTCAAGCCCGGCTGCGGCATGTGCACCAAGCGCATCCACACCATGGTCAGCCAGTACCGGACGGCCGACGACCTGGCCGACGCCCTGACCGGCGGCCCCCGGGCGCTGATGCCCGCCCCGTCCCCCGAACCGGCCGCGCCGGCCGCCCCCGCGGTGCCCTCCGCGCCGGTCGCGCCGGTCGCCACCGGCATCGCCACCGACATCGCCCGCGAAGGAGCCGCGCCCCCGACCGCCGCCTGAGACGCCCGCGGCCCCGCACGGCCCGCCCCGGAGGCGGACACGCGCCGTGCGGGGGTTAGTGCTGTCCTGAACTCCGGCGGCATGGAAGCATGGGGGCATGGAAGGCGACAAGGACATCATCGCGCTGCTGAACGACCAGCTCACCGCGGAGCTCACCGCCATCAACCAGTACTTCCTGCACTCCAAGATGCAGGAGAACTGGGGATTCCTGCGGATGGCCAAGCACACCCGCGACGAGTCGTTCGACGAGATGCGGCACGCGGAGCGGCTCACCAACCGGATCCTGTTCCTGGAGGGGCTGCCGAACTACCAGAAGATCGGCACGCTGCGGATCGGGCAGACGATCGTCGAGCAGCTCAAGGCCGACCTGGAGATCGAGATGGAGGCCGTGGCCCGGCTGCGCCCCGGCATCGAGCTGATGCGCTCGCGCGGCGACGTCACGTCCGCGCGGCTCTTCGAGCACATCCTCGCCGACGAGGAGGAGCACATCGACTACCTGGAGACCGAGCTGAGCCTCGTCCAGGCGCTCGGCGAGCAGAACTACCTGCAGCGCCTCACCGACTCGCCCACCGAGAGCGGCCCCAGCGCCTACTGAGCCGCTACGGCTCCTCCGGCTCCGCGGCCCCCGGCGCCGGGCCGGTCCTGCGGCGCAGCACGTACGGCTGGACGATGCCGAGGCCGCGGACGGGGCGCCGCACGATCCGCGTCACCTGGTAGGCCGGGTCGTTCTCCAGCCGCGCGGCCAGCTCGCTGTCGATCACGACGGAGCCCGGCCGGGCCAGCGAGGTGAGCCGGGCGGCGAGGTTCACCGTCGTCCCGAACACGTCCCCCATCAGCGGCAGGACGGGGCCGTGCGCGACGCCGACCCGCACGTCCGGGACCTCGGTCTCGTCCTGGATGGCCGCCGCCACGGTCAGCGCTATCTCCGCGCCGACCTCCGGCGCCTCCGCGCTGAACAGCACCTCGTCGCCGAGCGTCTTCACCAGCCGGCCCCCGCAGGAGGCGACGATGTCGGCGGCGGTCTCCTCGAACCACTCCACCACCCGGGCCAGCTCGATCTCCTCCAGCTCCCGGCTGACCTGCGTGAACGACACCATGTCGGCGAAGCCGACGGTGGTCATCGGGCGGCCCGCCGGGTCGCCGTTGTCGCGGGTGGCGGCCGCGGCGAGGGCGCGCGTCCCGGCCGCGGCGAGCTGGCGCCGCCAGGCGTGCACGACCAGCGGCTCGAACTCGCCGATGTGCTTCTCCGCGATGTCCACGACCGTGTCGACCGCCTCGGCGGACGGGACGTCGTGCGGGTCCGGGGTGAGCATGCTGCGCAGCAGGCTGACCTGCCACTCCGCGAGCCGCGTCATCGTCTGCCCGTAGGCCCGGACGAGGCGTATCACGCCGTCCTCGTCGAGGATGCCGTCGTCGACGAGCTTGCGGAGCCGGTCCAGCGCCGCGACGTCGCCCTCGGTGTAGGCGACCGTCTCGTCCGGCATGGACGGGTAGCCGAACGCCCGCCAGATCCGGCCGGCGAAGTCCCGGGACACCCCGGCCCGCCGGACGGCCTGGACGCGGTTGTACCGCAGCTCACCGCCGAGCAGGAGCTCCTCGATCTCCTTCGGATCGGGCAATCCGGCCGCCATTCTCCGCCCCTCAGTCCGCCGGTGCCCAGGGCCGGGGCGGCGGCGTCATGACTCGGTACCAGGACATATCGTCGCAGATCAGCAATCGGATCAACGCCCGGACCGGGAATCCTCGTTCCCCGTTCACCGGACGTGCACCACGTCTCCGGCGCTGATCGCGTTCTCCCCGGCCGCCCCCTCGACCACCAGGCGGCCCGTCCCGTCCACGTCCCGCGCCGTCCCGGTCAGCCGCCGGTCGCCGGGCATCTCCACCCTGACCTCGCGCCCGAGCGTCGTGCACAGGTCCCGGTAGGCGGTACGCAGCCCGCTCGTCTCCGGATCACCCTCCAGCGCCGTCCACTCCCGGTACCAGGTCGCGAACTCGCGCAGGATCGCGCGCAGCAGCGGCGCCCGGTCGCTCAGCGGCGCGCCCTCGATGGCCAGGGACGTCGCCGTCGGCACCGGCAGCTCGTCCTCGCGCAGCCCGACGTTCAGCCCGACGCCGATCACGATGCCGTCCTCGACCTTCTCTACGAGGATCCCAGCGAGCTTGCGGTCGCCGACGAGGACGTCGTTGGGCCATTTGAGCCGGGCGTCGACGGCCGTGTCCTCCCTGTCGCCGAGGAACCGGTCCCCCGTCTGCGACCAGGCGGTCATCCTCCGGACCGCCGTGGCGACCGCGACGCCCGTCAGCAGCGACGCCCACCCGAGCCGCTGCACCGGCACCTGCGGCCGCATCAGCATCGAGAAGGCGAGCCCGGAGCGCGGCGGCGCCGCCCACGTCCGGCCCTGCCGGCCCCGGCCCGCCGTCTGCAGCTCGGTGGCCAGCACGGTCCCCTCGGGTGCGCCCTCCGCCGCCCGCGCCGCGAGGTCGGCGTTGGTGGAGCCGGTCTCGTCCACGACCCGGATCTCCCGCCACAGCCCGCCGTCGCGGACGAGCGCCCGCTGCAGCGCCCCCTCGTGCAGCGGCGGCCGTCCGAGATCTCCATACGCTGAGTCCACACACCCATCCAACCCCACCGCGACCCTGATCTTGGGGCCGCCCGTCCGGGAAGCCGCCCGCCGGTCGTTAGGGTGCGGCCTATGGATGGTGTGACGCTGCGGCGCGACGGGAACGTCGCGGAGATCGTGCTGGACCGGCCCGAGGCCCTCAACGCCCTGTCGACCGCGATGGCGAGGCGCCTCGCCGGGGTCTGCGCGGAGGTCTCGTCGGACGCGGCCGTCCGCGCGGTCGTGCTGAGCGCGGCGGGCGAGAAGGCGTTCTGCGTCGGCGCGGACCTGAAGGAGCGCAACGCGATGACCGACGACGAGATCCTCGCGCAGCGCCCGGTCTTCCGCGCCGCGTTCGGCGGCGTCCTGAACCTCCCGCAGCCGGTGGTCGCGGCCGTGCACGGCTACGCGCTCGGCGGCGGCTGCGAGTTCGCCCTGTCCACGGACCTGGTCGTCGCGGACGAGACCGCCGTGTTCGGCCTGCCCGAGGTGAGCGTCGGACTGGTCCCGGGCGGCGGCGGCACCCAGCTCGCGCTCCGCCGCCTCGGCCCCGGCAAGGCCGCCGACCTGGTCTTCACCGGCCGCCGGCTGGGCATCGACGAGGCCCTGGCCTACGGCCTGGTAGACCGCAAGGTTCCGGCCGGCAGCGCCCGCGAGGAGGCCCTGACCCTCGCCGCCGCGATCGCGCGGAACTCCCCGGTCGCCGTCCGCGCCGCCAAACGCGCCCTCCGCCAGGGCGCCGGCGTCAGCCTGGACGCCGGCCTCGACCTGGAGGAGAACGCCTGGCGCACCGCCGCCTTCTCCGCCGACCGCCGCGAGGGCATCGCCGCCTTCAACGAGAAGCGCAAGCCCGACTGGGGGGCCTGAGCCGGGTGCGCGCGATCAAGATCTACCGCCGCCACGGCCACGACCGGAACGCGGTCCCCGAGCTCCCCCTCGGCGGTTGAGGCGGGCCGTCCGACACGACGGTCTCGCTCCTCGTTGGACGGCGAGACCGTCTCATCGTCACAGATCAGCGGCGCGTACTTCATGCGCCCGCTTCTGCCCTCGGAGCGGGCGGTCAGTACCAGCGCTGGCCGTCGCTGCCGGTGGCCTCCCACTGGATCACCGGCGCGCCGTTCTCCGTGCTGCTGCTGCCGACCGCCATGTACTTGCCCGTCCGCACGTTCTGGATGAGGCCCGTGGACGGGTCGATGATCCAGCGCTGGGAGTCGGAGTCGAGTTCTTCCCACTGGACGACCGGGATGCCGTTGTCGGGGTTCCCGCTGCCGATCGCCAGGCATTTCCCGCTGGCGACGTTGACGATTTTCCGGTCGGCATTGAGGTACCACAGCTGACCGTTGCTGCCGGTGTATTCCCACTGAATCGCGGCGGCGCCGTTCGCGGTGCTGCTGTTGCCGATCGCCAGGTACTTGTCGCTGTTCCAGTTGCGGATGCGGTAGTGGCCCGGCGCCGGACCGGCCGCCGCGAGGGCGGCAGAGACCGTCGAAGGAGTCGCAAGGCGCCGGTCCATTCGTCCCCCATGCGGTAAAGCCGTCGTCTGGGGTGACGGTCGCACGGAGAACGGCGCCTGTCAAGATCGCCGCGGGGAAACGGCGACTGCTTGACTTTCCGTTCCGGTCGGTGCTCTGATCATGCTGGTTTCGTCCGCGCGGATCGGCGATTGGAGCCCTCGTGACACTGAGCCGCCGTCATATGCTCAAGGCCGGAATAGCGGGCGGCGCGGCCGTGCTCGGAGGGTTCGCCACGGCGGGGCCGGCGTGGGCCGCCTATCCCCGCACCCCGGAGCTCAACCCGTATCCGGGCGGCGAGGACGGTGCGGTCGTCGCGCTGCGCCGGGCCCTGGACGACGCCGCGAACGGCATCTGCGGGCTGGCCGGGCGCGACGCCGAGGGCCGCGTGATCGTCCGGGCCAAGCCGGGGCACCGGTACACCCTGCGGGCCAACCTCGTCGTCCCCGGCAACACCTGGCTCGACGCCGCGGACGCCCGCTTCATCGCGAACTTCGTCTCCTCGGGGACGTCCCACACCATGGTGCTCAACCATGTTCCCAGCGCGACGACGGGCGGCTATGCGGCGCCGGGGAACATCAAGATCACGGGCGGCTCGTGGGATCCGACCTGGTACTACCTCCAGGGCGTGACGGGCGGCGACTTCGACACCGCCGCGCCGGCCCCCGCGATGAACGTCATCACGATGGAGCACACGTCCAATGTCGAACTGGACGGCATCACCATCTACAACGTGAAGTGGTGGCATGCGATCGAGCTGAACGCCGTGCGCACCGCGACCGTGAAGAACTGCAATCTGTACGGCTGGGTCGCGGCTCCCGACGTGGGCCTCTGGCACGGAGAGGCGGTTCAGCTCGACATCGCCGGCAGCGGCAATACATGGGCCGGCGCCAAGGACAACACCCCCTGCACGGACATCCACGTCACGGGCAACAATTGCGGTCCCTCGGGTTCCAAGCCGGGCTGGGGCGCGCTGATCGGTTCACATACCGCCGTCCCGAATGTGCGCCATTCCCATGTGCTGATCGAGAACAACACGGTGACCGGCTCGCGATGGGACGCGATCACTCCGTTCAACACCGAGCAGCTCACCATTCGCGACAATGTGATCACCGACTGCCATGGCGGTGTTTACGTGCGGGGTGCGAACTCCGGCGTGAATCCGCTCACCACCGTGGAGATCACCGGCAACACGGTCGGGCCGCTCAGCGGGACGGGAAGGTGGGGTGTCGGCGTCACCGCCTATACGCAGGACGCGCCCATCAACGACATCCTGGTGTCCGGGAACACCGCCCCCTCCTTCAACTACATCAATCCCCAGTGGCTGAGCTTCCGGCAGCCTCCGCAGACCTGAGGCCGCCGGAAGGCCATCGCTCAGCCGGTGTTCTGGAGGCCGGCGGCCACGCCGTTCACGGAGAGCAGGAGCAGGTCTTCCAGGTGGGCCCGCTCCTCGTCGCTCTCCACGCCCGCGCGGAGCGCCTTCAGGGCTCGTAGCTGCAGGTGGGAGAGGGCGTCCACGTAGGGGTTGCGGAGTTCGACCGCGCGGGAGAGGACCCGGCGGTTCTCCAGGAGGCGTTCGTGGTCCGTCACCGCCAGGACGAGGCGGCGGGTGCGGTCGTACTCGGCCAGGACGGTCTCGGAGAGCTCCGGGCGCTCGCCCAGCGCCAGGTACCGCTCGGCGATCGCCCGGTCGGACTTGGCGAGGCTCATCTCCGCGTTGTCGAGCAGGGTGTTGAACAGCGGCCACGCCTCGTACGCCTCGCGCAGCTCGGCCAGGTCGCGGCCGTCGTCGGAGACGGCCGCGAGGCCGCTGCCCAGGCCGTACCAGCCGGGGAGGTTGACGCGCGTCTGCGTCCAGGCGAACACCCAGGGGATGGCGCGCAGGTCCTCCAGACCGCGGGCGGCCTTGCGGCGGGCGGGACGGGAGCCGATGCGCAGCTCGGAGATCTCCTCCAGCGGGCTGACCCGCGCGAACCAGACCGCGAAGTCGTCGGTCTCGATGAGCCCGCGGAACGCCGCCTTCGCCGCGTCGCCGATCTTGTCGGCGAGGGGCCGGAAGCGGGCGGCGGCCTCGCGGGCGCGGTCCTGGACCGGGTCGGTCGAGGCGAGCAGGACGGCGCTGGTGACCTGCTCGACGTGCCGGCGCGCGATCTCCCGGTGGCCGTAGCGGGCGAAGATGACCTCGCCCTGCTCGGTGACCTTGAAGCGGCCCGCGACCGAGCCGGGCGCCTGGGCGAGGATGGCGCGGTTGGCGGGGCCGCCGCCGCGGCCGAGCGAGCCGCCGCGGCCGTGGAACAGCGTCAGCGTGATGTCGTGGCGGGCCGCCCACGCGGCGAGGGCCTCCTGCGTGTCGTACAGGCGCAGGGTCGCGCTCGTCGGGCCGAGCTGCTTGGCGGAGTCGCTGTAGCCGAGCATGACCTCCATGCGGCGGCCGGTCTCGTCCAGCCGGCGGCGCACGGCGGGGATCTCCAGCATCCCTTCCAGGACGGCGGGGGCGTGCTCCAGGTCCTCGCCGGTCTCGAACAGCGGGATCACGTCCAGCACGGGCGCGCCGTCGCCGAGGGACGCGGCGAGGGCGTGCACGTTCGCCATGTCCTCGGCGGAGCGGGTGAAGGAGACGATGTAGCGGTGGCAGGCGCGGACGCCGAAGCGCCCCTGGATCCAGGCCACCACGCGGAGCGTGTCGAGGATCTCCTCGGTCATCTCCGAGCGCGGGCCGCCCGCGCGGACCTCCGCCAGGGCCTTCTCGTGCAGCTCGGAGTGCTGGCGGATCTCCAGCTCGGCGAGGTGGAAGCCGAACGTCTCGACCTGCCAGATCAGCTGCTGGACGCGGCCGTAGGCCTGCCGGGCGGCGCCCGCCGCGGCGAGGGAGTCCTGGACGGTGCGCAGGTCGGCGAGCAGCTCGTCCGGGGACGCGTAGGCCAGGTCGGCGTCGCGCTCGCGGGTCGCGGCGATGCGGGCGGCGGCGTACAGCAGCAGCTGGCGGTGCGGCTCGCCGGGCGAGCGCTTGCCGATCTCGCCGATCAGCCGCGGGTGCGCGGTGCGGGCGGCGGAGACGGCGTTCAGCAGGGCCGGCGCGGCGGGCGTGGTGATCTCGTGGACGGTCAGCTCCCGGCCGATCCGCGCGCACGCCGCCTCCAGGGCGCGCAGCACGTGCTCCGCCTGGATCATGACGGCGTCCCGGGTGACCTGCGCGGTCACGTAGGGATTGCCGTCGCGGTCGCCGCCGATCCAGCTGCCGAACCGCAGGTACGGGCGGGCCTTCGGCGGACGGGTCCCGGTGTCCGCGCCGTCGAGCGCGCGGTCCAGCGACCGGTAGATGTGCGGGACGACCCGGAAGATCGTCTCGTCGAACGCGGCCATCGCCGTGCGGACCTCGTCCAGCGGGTCGAGCTGGGTGTGCCGGCGCAGCGCCGTCCGCCACAGCAGGTCGATCTCCTCGCGGAGGCTGCGTTCGGTCTCCTCCCGCTCGGACGCGCCGGGCGCCTCGTTCAGGTGCGTGAGCAGGTCGCTGATCCGCTGGATCGCGGTGACGACGGCGCGGCGGCGCGCCTCGGTCGGGTGCGCGGTGAAGACGGGCCGGAACTCCAGGCCCTCGACGATCCCGTCGAGGCGGCCGTCGCCGGACGCCTCGATCTGCTCGATCGCGGCGGCGACGGAGCCGGGGACGGTGTCGCCGGTGTCGCGCTCGCGCAGCGTCCGGATGCGGTGGTGCTCCTCGGCGAGGTTCGTCAGGTGGAAGTAGACGGTGAACGCGCGGGCGACCTGGCCGGCGCGCTCCAGCGTCCAGCCGTCGACGAGGGCGGCGACCTCCTCGATCCCCGTCTCGCCGCGGCGGGCGGCGATCACCGCGTGGCGGAGCCGCTCGACGTCGTCCAGCAGCTCTTTGCCGCCGTACTCCACGAGCCCGTCGCCGAGCATGGCGCCCAGCAGCCGGACGTCGCGGCGCAGCGGTTCGGGCATGTCCTGCCGAAAGGTGTCTCGCGTCTTCGTAGCCACCCGACAAGCCTAACGAGCGGTGCCGGGGCGGGTCCGGTCCCGGTCACCGGCACCCGGCCGCGTGCGCGGAATCAGCGTGCGGTTACCCTGACCGGCATGGCGATGGAAGCCCCTGAACCGCCCGTGGACTTCGACATCCACACCACGGCGGGAAAGATTGCGGACCTGGAGCGGCGCCGGTACGAGGCGGTGAACGCCGGTTCGGCGCGCGCCGTCGAGAAGCAGCACGCCAAGGGCAAGATGACGGCCCGAGAGCGGATCGACGCGCTGCTCGACCCCGGCTCGTTCGTCGAGTTCGACGAGATGGCGCGGCACCGCTCGACCAACTTCGGGATGGAGAAGAACCGGCCCTACGGCGACGGCGTCGTCACTGGGCACGGCACGGTGGACGGGCGCCCGGTCGCGATCTTCAGCCAGGACTTCACCGTCTCCGGCGGCTCCCTCGGCGAGGTGTTCGGCGAGAAGATCGTCAAGGTCATGGACCACGCGATCAAGACCGGCTGCCCGGTGATCGGCATCAACGACTCCGGCGGCGCGCGGATCCAGGAGGGCGTGGTCGCGCTCGGCCTGTACGCGGAGATCTTCAAGCGGAACGTGCACGCCTCCGGCGTGATCCCGCAGATCTCGCTGGTCATGGGGCCGTGCGCGGGCGGCGCGGTGTACTCGCCGGCGATCACCGACTTCATCGTCATGGTCGACCAGACGTCCCACATGTTCATCACCGGGCCGGACGTGATCAAGACGGTCACCGGCGAAGAGGTGACGATGGAGGAGCTGGGCGGCGCGCACTCGCACAACTCCAAGTCCGGTGTGGCCCACTACCAGGGGTCGGACGAGGACGACGCGATCGAGTACGTCAAGGCGCTGCTGTCCTACCTGCCGTCCAACAACCTGTCGGACGCGCCCGCGTTCGACGTGCCGGTGGACGTGACCGAGCTGGACGAGGAGCTCGACACCCTCATCCCCGACTCGCCGAACCAGCCGTACGACATGCACACCGCGATCGAGCGGGTGCTGGACGACGGCGAGTTCCTGGAGGTCCAGGAGCAGTTCGCGCCCAACATCATCATCGGGTTCGGACGGGTCGAGGGGCACTCGGTCGGGATCGTCGCGAACCAGCCGATGCAGTTCGCCGGGACGCTCGACATCGACGCGTCCGAGAAGGCCGCCCGGTTCGTGCGGACCTGCGACGCGTTCAACATCCCGGTGCTGACGTTCGTGGACGTCCCCGGCTTCCTCCCCGGCACCGACCAGGAGTGGAACGGCATCATCCGGCGCGGCGCGAAGCTGCTGTTCGCCTACGCCGAGGCCACCGTCCCGCTCGTCACGATCATCACGCGGAAGGCGTACGGCGGCGCCTACGACGTCATGGGGTCCAAGCACCTCGGCGCCGACGTCAACCTGGCGTGGCCGACCGCGCAGATCGCGGTGATGGGCGCGCAGGGCGCGGTGAACATCCTGTACCGGCGCGACCTCGCCGCCGCGGACGACCCGGACGCCCGCCGCGCCGAGCTGATCACCGAGTACGAGGACACGCTCGCCAACCCCTACATCGCGGCCGAGCGCGGCTACATCGACAACGTGATCAAGCCGTCGGAGACGCGCGGGCAGGTCGTCCGGGCGCTGCGCGCGCTGCGCGAGAAGCGCACGACGCTGCCGCCGAAGAAGCACGGGAACATCCCCCTGTGATGCGGACACGCCCGGAAGGTCAGGTTTCGTGAGCGCCGAGCAGAAGCCGTTCCTGCAGATCGTCCGGGGCGACCCGGGCCCGGCCGAGATCGCGGCGCTGGTCGCCGTGCTCACCGCCCGCGCCCGGGCCGCCGCCGCGGCCCGCGACGGCGGCGGACCGGCGCGTCCGTCCCGGTGGGCGGACCGTTCCCGGCTCGTCCGCAACACGTTCGCGGGCGACCTCGGACCGCGCGGACCGGGCGCCTGGCGGGCCAGCGGGCTGCCCCGCTGACCCCGTCCGCCCGGCCGCGGGCCCGCCGTCGCGCGGGCCTCCGCCGGGCCGTCAGAAGCGACATGTAACCGTGGTTCGAGCCCAGCAGGGGCCTTCGCACGAATAGGGTGGAAGGCCATGGCCACCTCGGAGTACGTTGCCCAGCCCGCGCGATACGCGATCTTCGTCGACGCGGGGTACCTCTACGCGGCCTCCGGTGCCCTGCTGCTCGGCTGCGGATCCCGGCGCGAGTACCGCGTCGCCGCGGAGAAGCTGATCAAGGCTCTGACCGACCACGCCGACGAGCAGCGGCGCGGCGAGCTGCTGCGGGTGTACTGGTTCGACGCGGCGCCAAAGAAGCAGCCCACGGTCGACCAGCGCGTGATCGCCAACCTGCCGCTGGTGAAGCTGCGGCTCGGCAACCTGAACGCGCAGGGGCAGCAGAAGGGCGTGGACGCGCAGCTGCGCGCCGACCTGGAGGCCCTCGCCCGGCACCGCGCGATCACCGACGCGGTGCTGCTGGCCGGCGACGAGGACATGCTGCCCGCCGTGGAGGCCGCGCAGCGTTACGGCGTCCGCGTGCACCTGTGGGGCGTCGAGCCGACGCACGGCTCCAACCAGGCCGAGTGGCTGGTATGGGAGTCCGACACGGTCGAGGTGCTGCCCGCCGAGTTCCTCCGCCCGTACTTCACCAAGGCCAAGGTGCTGCCGGTGCCCGCGCCGGGCAGCGCCGCCGCCATCAAGGACGCCGCGGCCGCCGCGCAGCGCGCCAACCCCGTCCCGTCGCCGTCGCAGGTGTTCGCGGGCAAGCCGCCCGCGGTCAAGCCGGTGCCCGCCGCCGTCCGCCCCGGGGTCCCGGTGACCGGGGCCGTGACGCCCGCCACGGTGGCCGCGTCGCTGAACAACACCGCGCAGGCCGACGGCAAGCTCGGCCCCGACCGCGACCACATGCTGGAGATAGGCGAGCACGTCGCGCAGAAGTGGATCTTCGAGCGGGGCCGGGACAACATCCGCGACCTGCTGCCCGGCCCGATCCTGCCGCCGGTCATCGACAAGGAGCTGCTGATCGAGGCCGAGAAGGAGCTGGGCTCCTCGCTGCGCCCGTACCAGGAGGCCCGCACCTGGCTGCGGGACGGCTTCTGGGAGCGCGTCTACCGCGAGTTCGGCATCGGCATCGGCAAGTCCGACTGACCGCCGCCTTCACGGGGGCGCGGGGGGCACGCTGCCCCGGTCATCCCGGATCGCGGTGGTTCGTCCGCCGCAAGGGTGCCGGTTCGCGAACACGTTTGGCGATTGTCCGGGCACTGCGCGTCGTCTCTCGGTAAGGTCCCCGCCGTGACTGGGGGGTGACCGTGCGTGCAATCCAATGAGCGACGTCCACTGCCCGCCGCGATCCTGTCCGCCGCGGCCCTCGTGCTGGGCTGCGGTGTCCTGTCCGGGTGCGAGTCGCCCGTCGCGTTCCACCGGCCCGGGAAGAGGTCGCCGGACGATCCGGTGGTGGGGCTGGGCGCGCCCGCCCCGTACCTGAGCCCGCGGCCGGGCGCGGCGGCGAAGGACCCGCCCGCCGCACCGCCGGTCGCACCGGCCGGCGGACGCGTCTACGCCGCGACCGGCCCGGGGATGATCGCGCCGAACGCGCGCGGGATGCCGCCGCGGATCTACGTCGCGAACGGCCGGGTCATCGACGTCGTCGATCCCGAAGCGGCGCGGATCACGGGGCGGTTCCGCGTCGGAGCGTCCGCGTCGCGGGTGGTCCCGTCGTGGGACCTGCGGCGGCTGTGGGCGGCCGACGGCGCGCACGGCCTGCTCGTCCCGGTCGGGCCGCGCAGCGGGCGGCGCGGGCGTCCGGTCAAGGTCACCGGCCCCGCCGGGCTCTACTTCACGCCGGACGGGCGGGACGCGCTGGTCCTGGCGCGGGGGCCGCGGCGCATCGACGTCCGGAACCCGCGCACGATGAGGCTGCGGGCGTCGGTGCCGATGCCGTGCTCGGCGGGCCACGCCGATTTCTCCGCCGGGGGCGCGTCCCTGGTGGCGACGTGCCCGGCTGCCGGAGCGCTCGCCCGCATCGACCTCGCCGGCCGCCGCCTCTCGGGGACGATCCGGCTGCCGGACGGCGCACGGCCCGGCGACCTGCGGCTCTCCCCCAGCGGCGCCGTGTTCTACGTCGCGGACGCGGCCAAGGGCGGCGTGTGGCTGGTCAACGCCCGCGCGTTCACGCCGCTGGGCTTCGTGCCGACCGCGCCCGGCGCCCGCGGCCTCGCCATCAGCCGGGACGCGCGGCGCCTGTTCGTCGTGGGCGGCGGCAGCCTCACCGCCGTCGACTTCCGGACGCGGCGCGTCGTGTCCCGCTGGCCGCTGCCCGCCGGCCACTCCGTCCCGGGCGGGGTGTCGTCGGACGGGACGGCCCTGTGGCTCGCCGACCGCGCCGGCCTCGTCTACGCGGTCTCCACCCGCACGGGCCGCGTCGTCCGGAAGATCTGGGTGGGCGGCCGCCCCACGGCCCTCTGCGTCCACCCGCAACCGGGCCGCTACTCGCTCGGCGGCACCGGCCTCTACCGCTGACCCGCCCCAGTCCGCTGCCCCACCCCGCCCCGCTGCCCCACCCCGTTCCGTTCCGTTGACCTGCGGCGTGTTGTTGTTATGAGGGCGCCCATAACAACAACACGCCGCAGGTCAACGTTGGCGGCTCAGCGGGAGCCTACGCGGTACCAGTCGGGGATCAGTTCCTCTACGAGCGCTTCCGTCTCTGGTTGGAGCTGGTCGTGGTACGGGTTCCGGGCCAGGCGGGAGCGCAGCTCGTCCACGGCCACACGGACCTGCTCGACGTCGCCGGTCGCGTGGGTCGCGCGGAGCAGGTCGCGCCACAGGCCCTCGTCCTCGGGCGCGAGCCGCAGCCCGGCGCGGGCCGCGCCGACCGCGCCGCGCGGGTCGCCCTCCTCCAGCCGCAGCACGACGAGCCGGTGCGCGACGTCGATGACCCGCGCGGGCGTCTCGTACTCCAGCTCGTGGTCGGCGAGCCACGCGTACCGGCCGCGCGGACGGTCGGCGAGCAGCGGCCCGCGGACGAGGTCCAGCGCGTACGCCATGTAGGCGGTCTCGGACGCGGGCTCGGCCGCCGACCGCCACACCAGCCAGCGGAACGTCGCGACGTCGACCCGCACCTCCGAGCCGAGCCTGATCCGGCCGCGCTCGTCGTAGTACAGGTTGGGGCGGCCGCGCGCGTCCCGGCCGAGCCAGTCCGACACGCGCGCCACGCACGCGTCGCGGACGCCCGCGCTGGCGCCGCGCGGCCAGATCGCGCCGGACAGCACCGTCGGGTGGACGCCCTCCGGGTGCGCGGCGAGGAACACCAGCAGCTCGGTGCAGAGTTCGCGGCGGCTCCCGTCCATCGGGCCCGGCGCGTCGACCTCGGTCGGGCCGAGCAGCCGGATGTCGACCGAGGTGTGCTGCGCCGACGGCGGCTCCGCCCCGCCGGTGAGGCCGGGGAGCGGCACGGAGTCGAGCCGCCCGGCGGTGCGGAACAGCTCGAACACGCCCCGGTAGTCGTCGTCGCGGACGAGCTGCGCGTCGACGTCGAAGCCGAGCACGCCGGCCTGGAGGCGCCCGGCGGCGTCGACGTCCCACGTCCAGGTGGCGCCCTGCACGTCGCCGGGGACGATGTAGCCGGCGGCCATCCGGGTGCCGGTGCGGGCGAGCGCGACGAGCCGGTCGGCCTCCCGCTCGTCCGGGCGGTCCGCCATGATCAGGTAGTGCGGCATCCACGCCTCGCCGAACACGCCGCGGCAGCGTCCGGTGAGCACCGAGTCGACGCCGGACGCGGCGAGCGCCTGCCGCACCTCCTCGCTGCGCCCCTCCAGCTCGGGCAGCGCGTCCAGCAGCGTCGGGACGGACCGGACGCGGTCCGGCGCGATCTCGGTGAGGCCCTCGCCCAGTTCCGCGTCGAACCCGACGAGCGTGATCCGCATGTGGTCGGACCAGCGGTTGGTGGCCAGCTCCAGCGCGATCGCCGACAGCGCCGCGCGGCGGGCGTCCTCGTCGCCGCGCAGCGCGATCAGCCCGTGCGCGGCCTCCAGGTCGACGAGGATGCGGCCGTTGGCGTTCGTGCCGATCGACACGAGGCCCGGGTAGGGGGCGAGGACGTCGCCGAGGCCCGCCGCCTCCAGCATCGGCAGCGCGTCGCCGCGCAGCCGCCACACCTGGCCGTCGTCGAACGCCTGCCAGGGCGCGGGCGGGTTCCGGTCGGCGGGCGCGATCCACAGGTCGAGGCTGCCGCGCCCGATGTGCACGCCGTAGACGGTCGGGAGCGCCCGGCCGCCCGCCGCCATCGACTTGGACATGTGCCGCAGCCCGAGGTCGAGGAGCGTGGCGGCGTCGTCGTCGGCGCCGATCCGCAGCGCCCGCTCCGCCTCGGCCGCCTCCCCCTCCGGCCGGACGACCATGTGCCCGAACGCGCGGTTCCACAGCTGGGTGCGGCGGCGCCGGCCGAGCACGGCGAGCAGCCCGGCGGCGGCCAGCGACGCCGCGGCGAGGCCCTGCGGCCAGCCGATGTCGAGCGACGCGCCGGTGTCCTCCCCCTGCGGGGAGCCCTGGCCGGGGACGTCCGCGCCGCCGGTGCCCGCGTGCCCGCCCATCTCACCGGACGGCCCCTCGGCGTGCGCGGGCGGATGCGCGGGCTCGGACTCGCGCGGCGCGGCCTGCTCGGGCGGCTGGCTGTGCTCGGGCGCCTGGCTGTGCTCGGGCGCCTGGCTGTGCTCGGGCGTCTGGGTCGGCTGCGGGGCCTCGCTCTGCTCCGGCGCCGGGGTCTGTTCTGGTTTCCGGCTCTGTTCGGGGGCCGGGGTCTGCGGTGCCGGTGAGGCGGGCGGCGCCTGCGCGGCCGGGGGCTGCGCGGCCGGGGGCTGGGCCTGCTGCGGCGGCGCCGGTTCGGGCTGCGGTGCGGGCTTCTCCGGCTCGTCCGGGACGGCGTGCCCGTAGCGGAAGTAGTCGTGCAGGTCCTTGACCGGGACGACCTTGGCGCCCTTCGCGTCCGCCGGCATCTCCAGGATCCAGCCCGGACGGATCAGGCTCGCGATCGTCAGCCGCGTCCCGTCCGGCTGGATGTGGTTCTTGTTGAGGGAGTAGATCTCCTTGTAGCGGCGGCCCTCGCCGAGGCACTTCTCGGCGATCTCCCACAGGCTCTCGTGGTGGCGCCCCTCCGGCGGCTGCACCCGGTAGATCTTCGTGGTGGCGGACTTCTCCACCGGGTTCGCGGTGAGGTCCTCGGCGATCCGGTCGGCGGCGGCCGCGTGCTCGGGCGCGTCCGGGACCTGGTGGAACGCCGCCGCCTGCGGCTCCATCCGCACCGGGGCCGACGCCGGCGGGCGCTGCGACAGGCCCCCGGCGGAGAACGCCGGCATGATCGTGGTGGTGGCGGTGAACAGCAGGAGCGCGGCCACGACGAGCCGGTGGACGAGCGACTGCGTCCCGCCCGCGAGCGGCACCCGCGCGGGCACGCCGACGCCGCGGATCCCCGCGTACAGCTCGACGACCACGCACGCCGCGAGTTGCAGCCACGCGAGCCACACGAGCGCGACGAGGATCGCGAGCAGCGACCCCGGCCCGATCCGCTGGGTGAGGTCCGACGCGGTCGGCACATGATCGGGCAGCGGCGACCCGAACAGCGTGAGCAGGGCGAACGGGACACCGGCCATCAGCGCGGCCAGCGCGGCGACCGCGCCGATCCCGGCGAGCACGTCGCCCGCGCCGCGGCGCCCCTTCACCCGGACGGGCGTCCGCCGACCCTGCCGCGTCACCATCGCGTCCCTGCCGTTTCCCCGGCCGTCGCGCCGGAGGTCGCCCTCATGGTAGATCCGTTCTCCCGTTCGATCACGGGCCTTCTCCCTCGGTGACCGGGCGGGCGGTCGCGCTGGACGTCATCCGGAACGCGCCGAAGCCGGGGATGATGCCGAGGAGCTGCGGTTCCACGCTGATCTGGACCGTGACCGCGACCTCCTGGTCATTGGCGTCGCACTGGGACGCGGTGACCTCGTCGGGGTAGGCGGCGAGCAGGTCGCACGCCGCCGCGCGGGCCCGCCCCGGGTCGAGGACGGGCTTGCCCGTGTCGCGGAGGACATCGGTGTCGATCTGGTTGGCGCCCGCCCGCGCCGCCTGCTCGGCCATGTCGGCGGCGCGCTGCCGGGCGTGGATGGCGAGGCCGCCGTCCACGAGCAGCCCGGCCAGCAGCAGGACGACCGGCGTGAACAGCACCGTGTACATCGCGATCGTGCCCCGGTCACCGCGGTCCATCCGGTCAGCGCAGTCCGCCCGGTCGCCGTGTTCGGGCCTCATGGCGCCGCCCCCGGGTCGTCGGCGCCGCCCCCGTCCGTGCCCCGGTTGGTGTAGGTGTCGACGGGCGCGATCGCGTGGCCCTGCAGGCGCTTGGTGCCGGGCAGGCCGATGAACGCGAGGTCGCCGAGGTCGACGTCGCAGGTGACGGTCACGCCGACCCGTCCGCCCGGCCCCCAGTGGGACACGTCGGTCTGGACGACGGGGCCGCCCGAGCACCAGTCGGTGCCGCGCATCCCGGCGGCGGCGGTCTCGGCGGCGAGGCTCTGCGCGGATCCGGCGCCGCGCGCGATGGACGCGGCGCGGGCGGCATCCCGTGCGGCGCCGTCCACCTGGCTCTTGGCGTCCACCATCCGGCCGGCGCCGGCGAGGAAGAGCAGGAACGCGATGAAGATGGGCGTGACGATGACCATCTCCAGCGACATGGATCCGCGGTCCGTCACGGGCCCGCCCCCCGCTGGCAGGCGGTGCCCGAGCCGACGTCGGGGCGGAAGCACTCGATCGGCCCCTGCGACCGCTGCGACACGTGGAACGTCATGAACGGGACGACCTGGACGGCCTCGCCGCTGACCTCCACCCACCGCTCGTCGTTCTCCTCCCCCGCCCGCACCTGGAGCCCGGACAGCAGGTCCGGGCCGATCTCGCGGACCGACCCGGTCGCCTTCGCGGTCGCCGCACCCTCCCAGCCGCCCCCGACCGGGGACGTCCGCGCGACGCGCGCGCCCGCCTGCGCGGCGGCGAGCGCGACGTGCCGGGCGTGGAACACCATGGCGAACTGCACCACGACGAGCATCACCAGCAGGAGGATCGGGGTGAGCAGCGCCCACTCCATCGACGACACGCCCGCGTCCGACCGCAGCCGGGACGCGAGCCGTTCCGGGGACCGCATCGCGGGTCAGCCCGTGTTGATGCTGTTGGCCTTGTCCTGGATCTTCTTCTGGATCACCGCGCCGATGGTGATCGCGATCAGCGCGAGGATCGCGGTGATGATCGCCCACTCGATCGCGGACGCGCCGCGGCTGCGCTCCTCCTCCGACCGCAGCCGCGCCATCCGGACGCCGAGCACGGCGCGCCAGTACAGGACGGACGGATGGTTCAGCGGATTGAGCGGATTCATCGGACACCTCCACGGGGTTCGGGGGCAGGCCCTGAGGTCATGACGCGAGCACCCGCATCAGGGCCGGGTAGGCGAGGAAGATCAGGAATCCGGCGCACAGGAACAGCTGCGCGACGAGCATCGACTGGGAGCGCTCGCCGGCCTTGCCCTCCAGCTCCGACAGCTCGCGGCTGCGCATCGAGGCGGCGCGGGCGGCGAGCGACTTGCGGATCTGCGCGCCGTCGTCGGAGACCAGCGCGAGCGCCCCGGCGAGGTCGCGCAGCTCGGCGATGTCGAGCTCCTCGCCGAGCCGGCCGAGCGACTGCCAGGGCGTCTGCCCGGTGATGCGGGCGTTGGACAGCGCGTCCCGGATGCGGTGCATCGCCCAGCCCTCGCCGACGTTCGACGCGGTCATCAGCGCCTCGGGGACGCCGCGCCCGCCCGCGAGGTTCATCGAGACGAGGTCGAGGAACGCGCCGACGACGTGCCGGAAGTCCTGCCGGCGGGCCTGCGCCTCCTGCCGGAGCTGCATGTCGGGGAAGAAGAAGAACAGCACGGCGAACAGCACGCAGATCCACGCGGGGACGGCGACGGACGAGCCGAGCCCGAGCAGCGTGAAGTAGGCGACGATCAGCGGGATGACGAGCAGCGCGGCGGCCGGCAGCAGGAACTTCGTGGCGAGGAACGCCTCCAGCGACCGCTCGGTGATGGCGAGGTCGGCGCGGACCGACCGGAGCCGCCAGCCGCGCGCCTCGCAGAACCGGGCCATCTCCCGGCCGATCCGGGCGCGCATCCCGCCGACCCGCTCCAGCGTCGGTGACGTGTTCCGCCCCCATGGCTGCGCCCCGCCACCCCCCGGCCGACCGAGCTGCTGCTCCTCCAGGTCGCGGCGGCGGGCCGCGTCGAGCGCGGCCATCCGCGCGGCGAGGCCGGGACGGGCCGGGAACAGCGCCCGGACGAGCACGTACACGCCGAGGCCGACGACGGCGCCCGCGATCATCGCGGCGTTCACGGCGCGCCACCCCCGCCCGCGTCCATCGTGTGCCGGCCGCGCAGCGGGGGCTCCTTGTTCTGCCAGCCCGCCACCGTGCTCGGCACCTCGCCCGGCACGCCCGGCTCGGCCGTCCGGCGCGGCTCGCTGAGGAACCGGCTCGGCAGCTCGTACCGCGACAGCCGCCGCAGCCACAGGAACGCCGCCCCGTACAGGGCGACGACGATGCACAGGACGAGCTGCCCGAGGAAGTCGTCGTACGGCTCGACGTAGGAGTGGTTGAACACGGCGAGGGCGAGGGCCGTCCCGACGGAGACGGCGACGACGATGCGGACGCTGCGCCGGGTCGCGCGCCGGTCGGCCTCGACGCGGCGCCGCATGTCCAGCTCGGCGCGGGCGGACGTCGCGAGCGCGCTCAGCATGTCGCGCAGGCCGGGGCCGCGCAGCTTGGCGTTCAGGATCAGCGCGGCGATCACCAGGTCGGCGGACGGGTCGTCGAGGTCGTCGGCGAACCGGCGCAGCGCCTCCGGCATCGGGACGCGGGTGTGCAGCCGGTCGACGAGGTTGCGGAGCGGCTGCTGCAGGGCGGGCGCGGCGGCGCGCTGCGAGGCGGGGATGGCCTGCTCCAGGCCGACGGCGCCGGCGATCGTGTCGCGGAGCGACTCCGTCCAGCCGGCGAGGCCCTCCAGCCGGGCCATGCCGCGGCGCTCCTCGGCGGCGCCGCCCGCGAGCCCGTCCCAGGCGAGGACGAGCACGCCGGTGCCGACGGCCGCGATCGGCCAGCGGGTCAGGATCAGGACGAGGAAGCCGACGATGACGGCGAGCGCGGTGCGGGTCGTGAGGGTGCGGACCAGGTCCTCGCGGCTGCGTCCGCGGGCGGGCCTCGTGCGGGCCGGCAGCCCGCGCAGCGCGACGACCAGCAGCAGGAGGCCGCCGCCGGCCAGGGCGCCCGCGACGATGGCGAGGAGCACGTCCGGCGAGTACATCACGCCTCGCCCCCGCTCACCCGGAACCCGCTCACCCGGAACCCGCTCACCAGGCACCTCCGGCCGACGGGTCGTAGCCGTACTCGGCCAGCTCGGCGACGCAGGAGATCGGCGCGGCCGGGACGGCGGCCCCGCCGCTCCCGAGCGCGAACACCTCCGACGACAGGACCCGCCCGTCCACGCCGGTGACCTCCCGGACGCTGGACACGTACCGGCGCAGCCGCCCCCCGGACGCGTACTCGTTGCGCTTCTCGATGAACACGACGAAGTCGATCGCGCCCGCGATCAGCATGTGGGTCGCCTCGACCGGCAGCCGCTCCTCCGACTGGATCGCGTACGTCGCGACGCGGTTGAACACCTCCACCGACGAGTTCGCGTGGATCGTCGACAGCGACCCGTCGTTGCCCTGCGTCATCGCGTTCAGCATCGTGACGATCTCGTCGCCGAGCACCTCGCCGACGATCACGCGGGACGGGTTCATGCGCAGCGACCGGCGCACCAGCTCCGCCATCGAGATCGCGCCCTGCCCCTCGGAGTTCGGGAGGCGCTGCTCGAACGCGACGCAGTTCGGGTGCAGCTCGGGGAAGGCGTCCAGGCCGAGTTCAAGGGCGCGCTCGACGGTGATCAGCCGCTCGTTCGGCGGGATCTCGTTGGCGACCGCGCGCAGCAGCGTCGTCTTCCCCGCGTTCGTCGCGCCCGCGATCATGATGTTCTTGCGGGCGAGGACGGCGGCGCGGAAGAACTGCCCGACCTCCTGGCTGAACGTCCCGTTGCCGACGAGGTCGGCGAGGAACACCTTGCCGAGCCGGGCGCGGCGGATCGACAGCGCGGGGCGGACGGTCACGTCCATCACGGCCGAGAGCCGCGAGCCGTCCGGCAGGCGCAGGTCGAGCTGCGGGTTCGCGGTGTCGAACGGCCGCGACGACAGCCCGCTGTAGGCGGCGAGGATCTGGATCAGCTCGACCAGTTCCTCGTCGCTCTCGGCGACCGGCTCGCCCATCACCTCGCGGCCGTCGGCGTAGCCGATGAACACGCGGTCGCAGCCGTTGATGTCGATGTTCTCGATCTCGGGGTCTTCGAGGAGCGGCTGGAGCCGGCCGACGCCGAACAGCGCCGCGTGGACACCGGCGGCGAGCGCCTCCTCCTCCTCGGCGTTCGGCGGGCGGCGCCCGGAGGTGATCTCGCCGCGCGCGAACTCCTCCAGCACCTGGCCGATGAGCGCGCGGGCGAACTGCCGCTCGTCCTCCCCGGACATCGGCGGCAGCCCGTTCGCGGCGTCCAGCCGGCGCTGCTGCGCCAGCCGGTCGCCGACCTCCTGGCGGAGGCGCTTGACGAGCCCGTGGTCCATCTAGCGCCTCCCCTCCTGCGGAACGCCGGCCGGCACCTGCGGCGGCGCCGGCGCGGCGGGCGCGGCCGCGGGCGGCGGGGCGAGCCGGCCGACCAGGTCGGCGGCGACCTCGCGCGCCGAGCGGATGAGCAGCGACCGGTCCAGCCGGCCGCCCCACTGCCCGGACAGCAGGTCGGCGCCCTTCGGGTCGAGCGCCAGGCCGCCGAGGACGGTCACGCCGGGCGGCGGCGGGCCCAGCGCCGGGTCGGGCGCCTGGCCGCGGCCGCGCGCTCCCGCGATGATCCGGTCGACCTCGGCGACCGAGCCGCGGAAGTCGCGCGGGTCGGCGAGCACCAGCACCCCGATCGGCGGGCCGCCGCGCAGTTCCTCGGTCAGCGCGCCGACGCGCTCGCGCAGGTGCGCGACCTGTTCGAGGGTGGCGCGGGTGAGCAGGACGACCATGTCGGCCTCCCGCAGCAGGTCGGTCAGCGGGGTGCCGGCGCCGAGCCGCCCGCAGTCGGCGATCACGTCCACCGGGGCGAGGCCGGCGAACGCGCGCCCGAGCGGCCCCCACAGCCACGTCATCGCCTGAGCCTGCTCGGCGTTGGTGATCCCGACGAGCACGTCGAGGCCGCCGACGAGCCGCTGGCAGTGCTCGGCGATCTGGTCGGGGCGCAGGCCGCGGCGGGCCGTCGCGGCGAGGCTGAGCAGGCCGCGGGACGGGTTGAGCATGCCGCCGTCCCCGTCGCCGTCGCCGCTCTGCGGCGCGGCGGGCAGCCGGTACACGAGGTCGCCGCCCGCCTGGTCGCACTCCGCGACCAGCACGGGACGCGGCCACACGGCGCCGAGCGCGACCGCCGCGGTCGTGACGCCCGGCGCCCCCTTGTCGGCGGCGAGCGCGATGAGAGCCACCGTCAGTTACCGCCCGTGCCCGGGGACTGCGGGCCGCCCTGGTTCGGCGTACCGCCCTGGTTCGGCGTGCCGCCCGGTACGGGCTCGACCCCGCCGGACTCCTGCTTGTTCTGCTTCTGCTGCCTGTCCTGCTTGGCGGGCGGCGCGGACACCTTCGTCCCGTCCGGGACCAGCGCGAGCGCGACCGCCCCGGCGGACGCCGCCTGCGCCACCTGCGCCGCGTCCGCCGGCAGGACGGCGACGTCCACGCTGGTCTGGTCGGAGCGCAGCCGGGTCGGGCCGCCGTCGTCCCCGGCGCCGACCCCGACGACGATGGCGTCCTGGGCGAGGACGGTCCCGGCACGCGGGCCGCCGTTCTGCCCGTTGCCGACCGCGTAGAGGATGACGTGCTTGCCCTGCACGAGGTCGCGGGTCGGGGCCTGGCCCGGCTTGAGCGCGAGGCCGACGACGACGCGGCCGTTCTCGGGGGCGTCCGACTTGCTGATCATGCCGTTGGTCAGCAGCGCGCCCGGCACCAGCCGGACCGCCGCGACGTGCCCGGTCACCTTGGCGCGCTCCGACCAGGCGAGGAACTGGATGCCGGTGTCGCCGATCTGTACCTCTTCGAGGGCGCTCGCCGGGATCTGCTGCCCGGCCGCGACCGGCTGCGCGATGCGGATCGCCGACACCCGCTCGCCGCTCGCCATCACCAGGTAGGCGCTGGCGAGGGCGCCGCCGAGGATCAGCAGCACCGCGAGGGCCGCGAGCGCGGGCTTGCGCTCGCGCGGGGAACTCGGAAGCCGCTGCCCCCCGGAGGTGCCGAGCCCGGACCGGCCGAGCCCCGCCGTCCCGCCGGACGGCCCCGCCGCGCCACCGCCGGAGACGGTCGACTGGTTGGCCTTCATCGCGCTGCCCACGCGCTCCTTCCCGCCCTCCCGCGGACCCCGTCCCGGGACGTCCGCGCACACCGAGCGATCCATGCTTGCGGGGGCGGCAAGGTCCCGTCAATGGATTCGGTGATGTGAAGCGGTCACGTATCGGGGGCTACCGCGGTGACCTGCGAATTCATTGGCCACATGAGTACTTACCACCAGTCACATGCGTCACTGACCACATGCTGGACATCGCGCGGCGGCCCGGCGGACCCCGCGGCGAGGGCCGCGCGAGGGCCCCGGCAGGCCCGGCGGTGTCAGTGTTTCAGGCCGACGAGGCGGCCGAGCAGGGCCATCGTGTGGTCGAAGTAGGCGGCCCGTTCCTCGATCACGTTGTTGAATTGACCGAACAATTCGAAGCTGACCGTTCCGTACAAACCGGCCCATGCGGTGAACGCCCGGGTGATCACGTCGGCGGGGAGGTCCATGGACAGCGCGGAGCGCGCGCGGGCCATGTCCTCGGCGAGTGAGGGCGGGGCGGGCGGGCACGGCCCGGCGGGGTCGAGCGCGCCGGCGGCGTGGGCCTCGGTGATGATGCGGGTGAAGACGACCGTGTCGCGGACGGCGGCGGGGACGGTGTCCTCCGGCGCCTTGTAGCCGGGGACGGGCGACCCGTACAGCAGGGCGTACTCGTGCGGATGCGCCAGCGCCCACTCCCGGACGGCCCGGCACACGGCGAGCCAGCGTCCGGTGAAGTCGCCGGCGTCGGCCTTCGCGTCGGCCCGCTCGACGGCCTCACCGACGGCGTTGTACCCGTCGATGATCAGCGCGGTCAGCAGGTCGTCGCGGCTCGGGAAGTACCGGTAGATCGCCGACGACACCATGCCCATCTCGCGGGCGACCGCGCGCAGGGACAGCCCCGTCGCGCCCGCCGTGGCCAGCTGCCGCCGCGCGATCTCGGTGATCTCCCGGATCAGCTCCGCCCGAACCCGTTCCCGTGCCGTCCCGCCTGCGCTCATGCGGCCAGGCTAGCAGAGCGACGCACTGAATCGAGAGCACTGCTCTTGACATCACCGCTCTCTGGAGAGAGCATTGCTCTCGAAACAGAGCACCGACCCAAGGAGACGGCCATGCCGAACCCGGCGACCCTGCACGACGAGTACGCCCCCCGGTTCGCGGTGGTCGGGCCCGGCCGCGAGCTGAGCTGGACGGGCAGCCTCCTGGGCCTCTACCGGGCCGTCGACCGCATGGTCCTGGCGGCGCTCAAGAGCCACGTCGAAAGCCGCGCCTGACGGCGCGCACCAACCATCAGCGAAGGAGAAACACCATGGGAAAGCATGTGATCGTCGGCGCGGGGCAGGTCGGAACGCACCTGGCCGAGCGGCTCGTCCGGATGGGGCATGACGTCACCGTCGTGACGCGGTCGGGGTCGGGGCCCGAGGGGGTCGAGCGGATCGCCGCCGACGTCGCCGACCAGGCCCGGCTGACCGAGGTCGCCAAGGGCGCCGACACGCTCTACAACTGCGTGAACCCGCGGTACCACCGGTGGGTGCAGGACTGGCCGCCGATGGCGTCGTCCTTCCTCGGGACCGCCGAGGCCACCGGCGCGGCGCTGGTGACGCTCAGCAGCCTGTACGGGTACGGGCCGGTCGACGGGCCGATGACCGAGGACCTGCCGCTCGCCGCCACCGGCACCAAGTCGCGGGTGCGGGCCCAGATGTGGCGGGACGCCATCGCCGCGCACGAGGCGGGGCGCATCCGGACCACCGAGCTGCGCGCGTCCGACTACTACGGGCCGGGCAGCACCGACCAGGCGTACATCGGCGAGACGCGGTTCGTGAAGCCGCTGCTCGCGGGCAAGCGGGTGCTGTACTTCAGCGACCCGTCCGTCCCGCACGCCTGGACGTACCTGCCGGACGTCGCCGAGGCCCTCGCGATCGCGGGGACGGACGAGCGGGCGCTGGGCCGGCCGTGGCACGTCCCGACGGGCCCGGCCGTGTCGACGCTGCACGTCGCCGAGCGGCTGTGCGCGATCGCCGGCGCGCCGGAGCCGCGGGTCACCGAGGCGCCGCGCCCCCTGTTCAACGCGCTCGGACTCGTCTCGCCGCTGCTGAAAGAACTGCGCGAGACCCGCTACCAGTTCGACCGGCCGTACATTCTGGACTCTTCCGCGTTTCAGTCGACGTTCGGGATGGCTCCGACGCCGCTGGACGACGCCCTCAAAACGATCGTCGCCGCCTACCGGAAAACCGAGGGGAGCGGTAATTAAGCTGAACGATATTTCCGGAGACGTCGGAGGCTCGGATGCGGATCTCGTTCACTGCGCTGACCGGCGGCGGACCTCGCGATGTCGTGATAAATGTCGATTCCGAGGCCACCGTGGCCGGGGTCGCGCAATCGCTCGCCGCCACCCTCGACGGATCCGCGGCCGGATCCGCGCCGGCCCCCGCGCCCCGGTTCTCCAAGGCCGCCCTCCTCGCCAAGGACGGGCACGGCCTCGCGCGGGACGGCCTCGCCCGCGACGGCCTGGCCCGTGACGGACGCGGCCAGCGCAAGGCCCTCTGGATGGACGGCCGGATGCTCGACCCGCAGGCCCTCGCCGTCAAGGAGCTGCGGGACGGCGCCGTCGTCGCGGTCGAGCAGCGGACCGCCGCCGCCACCGTCCTCGCCGAGCCGACCGGCCTCGTCGAGGTCCGGGTCGTCGGCGGGCCGGCCGCCGGGTCGGTGCACCGGCTCGGGCTCGGCACCAGCACGATCGGGTCCGGCCGGGACGTGGACGTGGTGCTCGACGACCCGTCCGTCCCGGCCCGGTCGCTGCGGCTCACGGTCGGGCGCGAGACCGTCGAGGTCGAGGCGTCCGCGATGACGATGCAGGGCACCGCCAGGCTCGACGGGACGCCGCTCGGCGCGAAGACGGTCTGGCCGGTGGGCGCCATGCTCTCGGTGGGCGGCAGCGTGCTGGCGCTCGCGCCGAGCGCCGCGCCCGACACCCATCTGGAGCCGCTGCCCGAGGGCGGGCTGGCGTTCAACCGGCCGCCCCGGCTGCGTCCGGCGCACCGGGCGCGGACGCTGGACGTCCCGCAGCGCCCCGAGCGCAACCCGCGCGAGCGGCTCCGGCTGTTCGGCGCGCTGCTGTTCTCGGCGTTCGGGCTGGTCATGGCGTTCGCGCTCGGCCAGTGGTGGTGGGCGCTGTTCGCGCTGGCCTGGCCGGTGATGACGCTCGGCGAATGGGTCGGCGACCGGCTGCACGGCCGCAAGTCGTACAAGAAGGCGCTGAAGGAGTACCACCGCAAGGCGGGCGAGTTCGACGGCGAGATGGAGCGGCTCCGGCGCGAGGACGAGGCCGAGCGGCGCGGCCTGCACCCCGACCCGGCCGAGGTGCTGCTCACCGCGACCGGGCCCCGGCGGCGCCTGTGGGAGCGGCGCCGCGGCGACGCCGACGTCCTGCACCTGCGGGTCGGCCTCGCCGACCTCCCCGCCCGCATCGAGCTGACCGGTGATCCGGGCGAGGCGGAGGTCCCGGCCGCCCGGCAGGTCCCGGTGGCGCTGCCCCTCGCCGACCTCGGCGTCATCGGGCTGACCGGGCCGCGGCACGCGTCCCGCGGGCTGGCGCGGTGGCTGGTCGCGCAGGCCGCCGTCCTGCACAGCCCCCGGGATCTCGCGATCGTCGTCCTGTCCGCCGACCAGCGGGCCGGCGACGCGTGGAACTGGGTGCGCTGGCTGCCGCACTGCGCACCCCGCGAAGGCGAGGACTGCGTCGCCCTCGTCGGGACCGACCCGGAGTCGGCCGCGCACCGCGTCACCGAACTCGCGATCCGGGTGACGGAGCGGCGGCGCGCCGCGCAGGCGGAATCGTCGTTCTTCGGGCAGGAAGGGGCGTCGGCCGTCCCGTACAACATCCTGATCGTGCTGGACGGCGCGCGCGCGTTGCGCCGCATACCCGGCATGCCGATGCTCCTGTCGCGAGGCGCCGAGTACGGCATCTACGCCATCTGCGTGGACGACGAGGAACGCCTCCTCCCGGAGGAATGCCAGGCCGTCGCCGCGTGGGAGCCGCAATGGCCTTCGCTGATCCGGCTCCAGGGGCAGGGGCTCGACGCGGTCGGCCCCGTGGTCGCCGACCAGGTCTCGGCGGTCTGGGCCGATCGGGTGGCGCGCGCGCTGGCCCCCGTCCGGGACGTGTCCCGCGAGGACGCCGACGACTCGGTTCCGTCCGATGTGCGGCTGCTGGACGTCCTCGGCATGCCCGAGCCCACCGCCGACCACATCCTCCAGTCGTGGAACCGGACGGGCGGGCGCACCACCCGCGTCCCCATCGGGCTCGGGTCGGGGCAGCCCTACGAGGTCGACCTCCGCGCCGACGGGCCGCACGGCCTCATCGCGGGGACCACCGGCGCGGGCAAGTCGGAGCTGCTCCAGACGCTCATCGCCTCCCTCGCCGCCGCCAACCGCCCGGACGAGATGACGTTCGTCCTCATCGACTACAAGGGCGGCGCCGCGTTCAAGGACTGCGGGCGCCTCCCGCACACCGTCGGCATGGTCACCGACCTGGACGGCCACGCCACCGAACGCGCCCTGGAGTCCCTCGCCGCCGAACTCCGCCGCCGCGAGGAGATCCTGCTCGGCGCGGGCGCCAAGGACATCGACGACTACAACGACGTCCGCCTCACCGACCCGGCGCTGCCGACGATGCCGCGGCTCGTCCTCGTCATCGACGAGTTCGCCGCCATGGTCACCGAACTGCCCGACTTCGTCACCGGCCTCGTCGACATCGGCCGCCGGGGCCGGTCCCTCGGGGTGCACCTGATCCTCGCCACGCAGCGTCCCGCCGGGGTCGTCACCGCCGACATCCGCGCCAACACCAACCTGCGCATCGCGCTGCGCGTCACCGACCCGGACGAGTCCACCGACGTCCTCGACGCGCCGGACGCCGCGCAGATCTCCAAGACGACACCCGGCCGGTGCTACGTCCGCTCGGGGGTGTCGGCGCCGCAGCTCGTGCAGTCCGCGCGGATCGGGGGCCGCCGCCCCGGCGCCGGCGCGACCGCCACGGGCCCGACCATCCTGCCGCTCCCCTGGCAGGGCCTGGGCCACCCGCTGCCGTCCCCGCGGGAGGCCGCCGAGGACACGTCCCTCGCCACCGACCTGGGCGTCCTCGTCCAGGCGGTCGACGAGGCCGCCCGCCGCGCCGGCATCGCCCGGCAGCCGTCGCCCTGGCTGAACCCGCTGCCCGAGCAGATCAAGCTGACGGTCCGCACCGCCGCCGGCGGCTCCGTCGTGGACGTCCCGCCGATCCGGTTCGGCGTCACCGACCTGCCCGCCGTCCAGTCCCGCGAGGAGCTGACCCTCGACCTGGCCTCCGGCGGCCACCTCTACATCGCGGGCTCCGCCCAGTCGGGCCGCTCCACCGCGCTGCGCACCATCGCCGGCTCGCTGGCCTCGTCCTGCTCCCCCTACGACGCGCACCTGTACGCGATCGACTGCGGCGCGGGCGCGCTGCTGCCGCTGATCTCGCTGCCGCACTGCGGCGCCGTCGTCACCCGCGACCAGCTCGACCGCTGCGAACGGCTGCTCACCGCGCTGACCGCCGAGGTCGCCCGCCGCCAGCAACTGCTCGCCGAGGCCGGCTTCGCGTCCCTCGCCGAGCAGCGCGCCGCCGTCGCCGCCACCGACCGCCTCCCCTGGATGGTGCTGCTCCTCGACCGCTGGGAGGGCTTCCTCGGCGCGTTCGAGCACTACGACTACGGCCGCCTCGTCGACCAGGTGATCCGCCTCCTGCGCGAGGGCGCCGCCGTCGGCCTCCGCGCCGTCTTCACCGGCGACCGCTCCGGCCTCGGCGGCCAGATCTCCACGGTCTTCGACCGCCGCCTCATCCTGCGGATGGCCGACCCCAACGACTACGGCTACGGCGGCCTCCAGGACAAGCAGGTCCCCGCCGCCATGCCCCCCGGCCGCGCCCTGGAGCCCGCAGCCCCGGGCGCGCCCCCGCGCGAATCCCAGATCGGCCTCCTGGGGGACGACCCGTCCGGCACGTCCCAGGTCGCCGTCCTCCAGGAGATGGCCCGCGCCTGCGTCTCCCGCTACGGCCGCCTCCCCCGCCGCCAGCGCCCCCTCCACGTGGACGAACTGCCCGTCCGCGTCACCTACCGGGAGGCGATGTCCCTCGATCCCGAGTTCACGGCGCCGTCCCCCCTCTGGGCCCTGGTCGGCGTGGGCGGCGACACCCTCGCCCCCATCGGCATCGATCTGCTGAACGAGGGCCCCGGCTTCGCCGTGGCCGGCCCGCCCCGCTCAGGCCGCTCCACCACCCTGCGCACGATGGTCCAGTCGCTCCTGGACCCGTCCGTCGGCGGCGGCCTGGTCCCGGTGGTCCTGATCACGCCGCGCCGCTCGCCGCTCCGCCTCCTCGCCAGCCGTCCCGGCGTCCTGGGCCTCCTCACCTCCGACGCCGACCCGGACGACCTGGAGAACGCCATCGGCGACGAGCACCGCTTCGTCGTCGTCGTGGACGACGCCGAACTGCTCGACGAGACCGACCTGGACGACGCCCTCCGCGGCGTCCTGCGCACCGCCCGCGACGGCGAGCACGCCGTCGTCATCGGCGGCACCACCGCCGACCTGGGCCGCGGCTACCGCGGCTTCCTGTCCGACACCCGCCGCTCCCGCTCCGGCGTCCTGCTGTCCATCGAGTCCCCCGACGACGGCGACATGTTCGGCCTCCGCCTCCCCCGCAACGCCCCGCTGGGCGGCCCCACCGGCCGCGGCCTCTTCACCGCCACGGGCGTAACCACCCAAATCCAGGTAGCCCTACCACCCCCCACCACCACCGACTGACCACCCACCAACCGCCCGCCCCCGCCGCCCGCACGCGCACCCGCTACGTTGACCTGCGGCGTGTTGTTGTTATGAGCGCGCCGAAAACAACAACACGCCGCAGATCAACAACGTGACGCCCCGTCCGACCTCCGCGGAGACCGCACTAGGGACGGTCAAGCGCACCCAACTTGATCCGCCCCATCAGCGCCATGAACTCCACGCCGCTCAACTCGAGCCGCACACCGTCCGGGTCCTTCGAGTCCCTGATCCCAACACCGCCAACTCCAGCAACCGCTGAAGTTGGGCCTTCATCACCTGAGCGCCTCCCGTCGGGCGGTCCAGGGCGTCCTGCTCGAGGAGGACCATCACAAGCGGATGGTCTTCCCTGCCGATGATCAACTCCTGTCGCGCCATGCGCTCCATCAGCGCCTTATCAAGGTCCGCAACACGGGCCATCGACAAGACCGCGCGAGCGTAGTCCTCGCTTTGCAGGGCGACGGGAATCGTCTGCCCCTGGCAAATCCGCAGAATCCTGGCCTTCATCTCGTACTCGACGCCCTGACGGAACCAGTCGGGGCTGTGGAGTGAACGCGCGAAGAACAGCAGCCGCTCGAAGTGGCCGCCCGTGCCCCAGGCCACGTCGAGGGCCTTCGCCTGCTTCATGTCGATGCAGGCACGGCCCGCCTCCAGGTTCGCAACATGGGAGCGGACGCAGTTGATGATCTCGCCGACGCGGGTGCCCGTGAGCCCCCGCTTCTCGGACGATGCAGTCCTGATCGCCTCGGAATTGATCGCCAACGCCGTGGCGGCCACGCCCGGCGAGGAGATCCGGTACCAGTTCAGCCGCGACATCAACGGCGTCCTCATCGCGGTCTGGGACGCCGGTCCCGAACTCCCCCAAGCCCCGCCCGATGGTCGAGTTGACCCTCGACACCCTCGATGTCTCCGAAGAGCACTGGGACGACAACGGCGGCAGGGGCCTCCCGTTCATCGCCGCCGTCGCCGCCTCGTGCGGCCACACCCCCGACCCGTCCGGCGGCAAATGGGTCTGGGCCCGCCTCAAGCCCTGACTCTCACGGCGCATCGCCGCCCGCCAGGGTTCGTCGGCAGGTCGGTCCCCGACGAGCGGAAGCGCCCTGCGCCAGGACGGCCTCACCGTTCACAGAGGTCTCTGGTCAGGGTGTGGGCGCGCGGCACGTACGGCACGGTGAGGACGGCGCCGGGTGCTCGAATGGTGCGGATCGTGCACAGTGATCGTCGATGAACCTTGTGGTGACGTGCTCCGTCGTATACCCAAACGGCGACAAGGGACGGTGATGGACCGTGACACGCGGGCAGCGGCTCTCGGTAGGGGCAACGTCGAAGAGCTGGACCATCCTCTTGGTTCTGCTGGCACTCTTCGTTCTTGCGCCGCTAATCATCTTCGTCGTCCTGGTGCTGCTCGTTCCGGCCGGTCCCGTATTCCTAGTGCTGATACTCCCCGTCACCATGGGTCCGGTCGTGCTGTATCGGGGCCTACAGGATTACCGGAAGGCGTTCTGGCTGGACGGGCCCATGCTCATCCAGCGACGAGTACGCGGATACACGGAGCACGATCTGCGCACCGCCCGATTCGGGTTGTACAGGTCGGCACTGACCAAGGGTCACGGCCGGCCGGAGCCCCGTTTGCTGGTCGTCCACCCTCCCGGCCGGGCTGCGATCCGCGTGCCGCTCGGAACCGTGGACGATCCCCTTCGTCCTCCTCCCCCGCACGAGCTCGAAGCGCTGATCCGCCCCATCGCCGCAAATGACACCGACCCCAACGCCCCGGGAATCGCCCACCAGCTGGGCCAGTTGTCCGGAACCTGGTAGCACCACCGCCGCCTGGTCACCTGCGATGCCGCCGCCGCTCGTCCACGGTCCCGAACGACGGGTCCGTCCACTCCGCGACCTTCTCCGGCGCCGGACGCCCCTTCGCCGACCGCCACATGCAGAAGAACACCACCACGAACGCCAGGGAGAGGTAGAACGCATAGCCGGTGCCGTACGTGACTTCGTACTTCCTTTCACCCGGCTCGAAAGAGAAGGCGAAGGTCGAGACGACGCTGATACAGCCGACCAACCATGCCGCACACGAGAGCGCGCGCGTCGCTGCCGCGCTCGCCGCCACCCCCAGCAGAAGCGTGGTCATCATCAGCAGAGGGAGTAAGCGGCTGGGGCGGCTCACGACGTCCAGGGCGCCGAACTCCCAGAGCACATGAGGTGTGCCACTCATCTCGATCCACGGCGCCATCGTCCATCCCGTCAGCGCCATGGTGACGGCCATTCCCCACACCGCGCACCGGATCCGCCGCTCGAACTCGGCGGCCCCCAGGGCGGGCCCCCGGCTCATGACGGCCTCGGCGTGCACTTGTGGATCTCCCCGAACCGCTTCTCCGCGATCCGCATGAAGTCGAACATGTCCTGCACCGCGTCCCGCCCCCGCACCACCCGAACGAAACCGATGCTGATCCACGGCTTCTTCTTTCCACACCTGAACAACGCGATCACATAATTAGGGAGCCCATCGAGACCGCCCGACGCCTGATATCCGGCCAGCCCCCGGCCCAACGCAGGCGGGATTTGATGATGTGATTGGTTTGCCCAGTTCTGCCGCTGGATTCGCAGGATCTTCTCTCCCTCCTCGTATGACCACTCGAGCCCCAGCGGAGCAGGGCCCTTCGGAGGCAAGGCCAGACACAGCCCATCATTCTTCTGCGGTTTGCCCCAATCACTTCTCAGGGGATCGGCGACCCCCGTCGCTCGCCGGAAAGCGGACTCTGGAACCAGGTCGCAAACATAAGGGGCACCGTCGGCAACGGGGCGCACGTCAGGAGATGGGTCCATCTTTCGCGAACCGTCATGACATCCCGCAACGAACACCATCATGAGCAGCGAAAAGAAGCTCAGAGTCCTCCGCACCGCAGTCATCGTTGAGGACTCGGAGTCACGCTCTTGCCATCCGAGCCCTTGTAGTGCCCGGCGGTCTTCTCTCGGCCATTCCGAATCGTAGTCTGAACATCACCGGCAATGCTCCCCAAGTGCAACCTGCCCTCGACCCAGTACAAGAACCTCTCCAACTCGGCATCGCTCATCGATTCAATGGGCCGCACCCTGGGATGAGGACCTTTCGTGGCGAATGGCTGGCCTGCCAAGGCCGGACCATCGAGACGCCCGTGGGCCACCATCGAGGAGAGGATCATCTGATTGAACAATTGCTCGACGGCCTCTGTCTCGGTGGTCGACGCCAAGATCTTTTGGTCGCCCTTGTCCGCCAGTCTCTTCGCCGCGACATCAGTCATTTTTCCGGTGAGCTGGAGCATGGCGGCCTCGGCGGCCTTCCCTCCACCCGGGATGCGCTCGGCGATCATTGTCGGGGCGATCGGGACGAGACCGACGGAGAAGCCCACGTACTTGCGCATGCGGTTGAGGTCTTCGGCGAGGCGTCCTTCTTCGGCACCGACCGACTGGTTGCGGGCCTCCAGGAGATGACCGAGCATCCGGCCTTCGTCGGTGATGGCATCGGACAGCTCACCGTTCTCGGCCACCGTCCGGTCGATGGCGAGTTTGGTGTGGGCGATCTGCCCCGCGAGGAGGCGTTCGTAGGCACCGGCGTCCCGTGTCACGTCCACGAGGAGGTAGTCGAGATCTTGGCCGGTCAGCCCCGTGGATCCGGAATTCTTGGTGTGGTCGGACAACCGGACGATGTCGTGCAGTTTCTCCAGATGTGCGACCAGGATCGTTGCCATGGCCGGGCGCAGGCCGGACAGTTCGTCGTAGTGCTTGGGACGGGCGATCGCATCGCCGAGTTCGCCGTGTGCCAGGGCGTCGAACGGCCCCCGCTCGGGGATCTGGAGGATCCTGTCCTTGACGACGAAGTTCGCGCGGGCGTCGGCGGTGAGGATCTTGGCCACGTCGAAGGCAAGGCGGGTGGACTCCTCGTCCTGGCCGGTGGCGGCTGTCTGGATGGTTCTGGCCAGGGCGGTGCCGTGGTCGGTCAGGCCCCATGTTGGGCGGCGGTCGTGAAGGAGGTACTGGAGGGTCGTGCCCTTGAAATCGGGTTCGGTGCCCTCCTGGTACGGGCCCATGGAGACGTGTGTCAGGAGGGCTTGGGACGCCTCCTTGCCTGAGAGGGCGGCGGCGGTGAGGAGGGGGGCCAGGAAGTCCGTTCTGCGGTCGCTGGGGACGACCTTTGTCGTGGCGGGATCCAAGGCGTTGCCCAGGCCGGCCTTGCCGGTGAGGGTGGGGAGCGGTTCCTGGCCGAGGGTTCTCCGGAGGCGGCTGTCGTAGGCGATCATGTCGCTGCCCACGACGTCGATGAAGCGGGTGGAGAAGTGGGTGTCGCCCGCGGCGGTCAGGAGGGTGCTCAGGGACTGGTAGCCCGATGTGCCGTTCGGTGGCGTGCTGAGGGGCGGGAAGTTCTTGCGGCCGGCCGCCGCGAGTTGGCGCAGGTAGTCGTCGCCCAGGTAGGCCCGGGTGTCGGGGCGGGTTGCCAGGGCCAGGCTGCGGCCCAGCAGGGCCAGGGTCGCGCGGGCCTCGGCGGCGTGGGCGTCTACGCCTTCGCGGTGCCGGCGGACGTCGGCGGCCAGCGGGAGGGTCAGGTCCATCGGGAGCTTCAGAAGGGCCTCGGGGCCCAGGGCTTCCAGGAGGCCCTTCGCGAACATCGGGGTGAGGTCCTCCGGACGGAGGCGGCGCAGGGCGGCCCTGGCCTCGGCGTCACCGGAGGCGGCCCGCCGGAACAGGTCGGCGCTGCGGCGGCCGGCGGCGTAGCCGACCTGGTCGGTGTAGCGGTCGGGGAGCTTCAGATAGTCGCCGTCCTGGCGGCAGACGACGAAGGCGAGCTTCTGCCGGTCGAGGTCGTGCGCGAGCTGGTTGCGGCGGCGCAGGTCGGACGCTGCCCGGTCGGCCCAGGCGGCGATGCGTTTGATCTCCATCGCGGGGGCCGTGCTGACCTGGGCGGCGTGGAGGGCCTGCCACAACGCGTCGGCGAGTTCGGCGAGCCTCGGGGCGGCCTGCGTCATCTGCTGGGTCATGTGCTCGAACTCGGCCAGTTTCACGCCGCAGGTGTTCGGGTCGAGCCAGGTGTCGCCCATGCCGGCCTCAGCCCGCGAACGGGTTGCGGTTCAGTTCGCCCTGGAGGAGTTGCAGGGCCTTGCGCAGTTCGGCGTGCAGGGCGGCGTCGTTCTGGTCGAGCTTGCGCGCGAAGGTGCGGGAGGCGCCGCCGCCGACCCAGGCATGATCGTCCATGGCCTGGCGGGAGGCGGTGAACAGGTGCCAGTGCTCGTCCGACAGCACCTGGATGCGACCGAGCAGGAATTGCAGTTGCAGGGGTGGCGGCTTGCTCACGTGGGTCCCTCTGGCGTGGGCCCGGCCGCGGGGACGCCGGGTGGAGGCTTGATGCGGGTCCCGGCCTCGGGGGGATGGGCCGGGACCCGCGGCTCAAGGGGAGGTCAGCGGGTGGCGGCCTCGATGTTCTGCTGGGACTTGCGGATGTCCTGGCTGCCCTGCTCCAGGGCGAGGGCCATCTTGTCGAAGGCGGTCTTGGCCTCGGCCCAGGCGGAGCGGAAGCGGTCGGCGCCCGGGCCCCACCAGGCGGCGCTGCTGCTCACGGTGCGGCCGTTGAGGTCCTTGATGAGGGCGTCCAGGTTGCGGGAGTGCTTGCTGAAGATGCGGGACAGTTCCTCGAGTTCGCCGAGGTTGGCTCCGCGCTTGTCGCCCATCGCTCCGGCCCTTTCGTCGCTGATCGCCGAACGTTTTGCCGTGGTGCGGGGAAAGAATGGCGTCAGCTTACGCCCCACCGATCACGTCAATCCAGCCTCACCTCGCCGATCACCCACCGAAACGGCCATAATCCCGCCATCTCGCCATGTCCGGATGTGGCCATCGCAAGCTTGTGACGAGCTTACTTACTGCGCGTCAAGGACATTTCAGAGCGTTTTCGGCGGTCAGCGGTCGGGGCTGAGCGGGTCGTTGACCGGGTGGGCGTCGGGGTCGAGGACGCGCTCGGCCACCAGGGTGATCTGCTCGCCGCGCGTCCGGAACACGAAACGGCGGCGGACCGACTGGACGACCTTGCCGCCGCCGTACCGGACCTCGGTGTGCTCGACGGCCTCCAGCGTGATCCGGTTCCCGGACCGGACGGCGCGCGACGGGTCGAGGCGGGTGCGGGCGCGGGTGTAGGCGGGGCCGCCCGCGACGGGCGCGCGGTTGCGGGTCTCCAGTTCGCGGACGGCCTGCTCCTGCGAGCGCGCCAGCTTCGGGGAGATCCGGACGCCGAGGACCTCGGTCGGCACGGCGTCCCGGTCGTGCTTCGGCAGGAGGGCCTCGGAGCGGCGCTGCAGGAAGGCGCTCGCGACGACGGTGAGCTGGTCGGTGAGGTAGTCCTCGACGACGGGCTCCTCCCGCCGGACGGCCGACGAGGGCGCGGCCAGGCAGACCGCCAGGACCAGCGCAAGGCCGGCCCGGCGCCACGGGCGCACCATCGGCGTCTCCAGCTGATCATGTGGCGGGCAGATCAGAGCCGAGGGTACACCGGGCGGCAGGGCACGCAAGGCGCGCTTTCGCGCGAAGGCCCGCGCCCTCCGGAAGGGGGCGCGGGCCTTTTCGGGAAATGGCAGGTCAGTTCGCTTCGCTGTCCAGCGCGGCGACGCGGGAACGGGCGGCCGCCATCGCCTCGTGATAGCGCTCCTCCCATTCCGGGTCGCCGTCCGGGATGGTCGCGACCGTCTGCCGTCCGAGCTCGGCGAGCACGCCCCCGGCGTCGTCGCGGGCGACCTGCCGGACGACGACCGTGGTGACGCCGCCGGACGCCTCGGTGTGCGCCTCCCAGCGGGCGCCCCGCTCCAGCGCCGCCCTGCCGCCGGACGAGCGGTCGGCGAAGGCGTACATCAGCAGGACGACCACCACCGCGGCCACCGCCAGTGCCACCAGAACGATCAGGAACCGCACGATGGGCCCTCCGTCACTTGTCCCGCAGGAGCGAGCCGTTCGGGTTGCCCGGCGCGTAGACGGTGATGCCCTGCGGGAGCGCCTTCAGTTCCTCGATCCTCGCGCAGGTCGGGCACTTGTTGTACCCGTCCTGCCGGGCCTTGTTCGCCGCGGCCTCCGCCTTGGCCGTGGCGACCTTCGCCTGTGCCTCGCTGACCTGGGCGAACGCGGCCTGGGCGCGGTCCACGGCGTCCTGCACCTTGGACGGCAGCGTGATCCGGACGAGGTTGAAGTGGATGTTGGTGACGAACTTGCCGCCGAGCGTCTGCTCCAAGTCGGCCGCGAGGCTCGTGTTGATCGCGTTCTGCACCTTGGCGATGTTGGCGTTGTTGCTCTGCGCCTGCTGCCCGGCGACCCGGGCGGCCTGCGGCGCGGACGAGTTCTGGACGAGGGCGCAGGACGAGACCAGCTCGGCGCACCGGAAGCTGTTGATCTGGCTGCGCAGGTCGTTGTCGATCACCGGCCGGACGATCTGGTCGAGGAACGCCGACCAGCCCTTGTCGCCGTCGTAGACGTTGTACATCTCGCCGCCGGCGCTGCGGAACTTGCGGGTGCCGTACTTGTCGTCGAAGTCCCTGAGGGTCTTGTGGTCCTGGTTGAGGGTGAAGTACAGCGTCCCCTCGATGCCCATGTTGACGCCGTCCGCGCTCGGCACGGTGACGACGTCGACGCCGGTCTCGTCGCCCTTCCGCGCGTCCGAGGTGATCGTGTAGAAGCGCTGCTGGGCGGGGTACTTGTGGACCTGCGAGTAGAACCCGATCCAGACGCGTCCCGAGCCGGGGTCGATGACCTGCCGGATCTTGTTGTTGTCGAAGAACCCGCCGTTGCGGACGACGGCGATCTCGCCGCCGCTGGTCCGCTCGAACCCGCCGAACAGGGCGCTGAGCACCGGCCAGCCGACGACGACCAGAAGCACGGCGGCAACGATGGCGGTGCGCCTGCGGGGCCTGCTCAGCCCCGAGACCCGGTTCTTCCCCGCCCGGATCCTGCCGGTGGACGACTCCTTGTTGGCCACGACCACTCCTCTCAGACCCGCACCATTCGGCTCGCGGGTCTGGGATGGGACGGTCGGGGGCGCCGCCGGGCTCCCCCGGTCACCAGACCGTTATCGTGCGGAAGCTCCCGCTATCTGGGACCTGAACCCCGATAAGGAGGGGCTTACGAAATCCTGAATCGGACGTTATCTAGACTGCCTGCGAGGTTGAAGGAGGAGACCCACGTGCGCAAGGTCCTGATCGCCAACCGCGGTGAGATCGCGGTCCGTATAGCCCGTGCCTGCCGCGACGCCGGCCTGGCCAGTGTGGCTGTCTACGCCGAGCCCGATCTGGAGGCGCTGCACGTTCGGGTCGCCGACGAGGCGTTCGCCCTGGGCGGGCAGACGGCCGCCGAGAGCTATCTGAACATCGAGAAGCTGCTGAAGATCGCCGAGGAGGCCGGCGCGGACGCCGTCCACCCCGGGTACGGCTTCCTGGCCGAGAACGCCGACTTCGCGGCCGCCGTGGAGGACGCCGGGCTGACCTGGATCGGTCCGCCGCCCGCCGCGATCACCGCGCTCGGCGACAAGGTGCAGGCCCGGCACATCGCGCAGAAGGTCGGCGCGCCGCTGGTGGCCGGCACCAAGGACCCCGTGTCCGGCGCGGACGAGGTCGTCGCGTTCGCCGAGGAGCACGGCCTGCCGATCGCGATCAAGGCGGCGTTCGGCGGCGGCGGGCGCGGCCTGAAGGTCGCCCGGAAGCTGGACGAGGTCGCCGAGCTGTACGAGTCCGCCGTCCGCGAGGCCGTGGGCGCGTTCGGGCGCGGCGAGTGCTTCGTCGAGCAGTACCTCGACAAGCCGCGGCACGTCGAGACCCAGTGCCTGGCCGACAAGCACGGCAACGTGGTCGTCGTCTCCACCCGCGACTGCTCGCTGCAGCGCCGGCACCAGAAGCTCGTCGAGGAGGCCCCGGCGCCGTACCTGTCGGAGGCGCAGCTCGAACTGCTGTACAGCTCGTCGAAGGCCATCCTGAAGGAGGCCGGGTACGTCGGCGCGGGGACGTGCGAGTTCCTCGTCGGCCAGGACGGCACGATCTCCTTTCTGGAGGTCAACACCCGCCTCCAGGTCGAGCATCCGGTCAGCGAGGAGGTCGCCGGGATCGACCTCGTCCGGGAGATGTTCCGCATCGCCGACGGCGAGGAGCTCGGCTACGGCGACCCGGAGCTGCGCGGCCACTCGATCGAGTTCCGGCTGAACGCCGAGGACGCGGGCCGCGGGTTCCTGCCGGCCGTCGGCACGCTGACCGCGTGGCAGCCGCCGACCGGGCCGGGCGTCCGGCTGGACGCGGGCTACGAGGCCGGGCAGACCGTCCCGCAGGCGTTCGACTCGCTGGTCGCCAAGCTGATCGTGACGGGCGCGACGCGGCGGCAGGCCGTCGAGCGGTCGCGCCGCGCGCTCGCCGAGTTCGTCATCGACGGCATGCCGACCGTGCTGCCGTTCCACCGGGCCGTGCTGGACGACCCGGCGTTCGTGCCGGCGGACGACGAGACGCCGTTCTCCGTCCACACCCGGTGGATCGAGACCGAGTTCGACAACCAGATCCCGCCCTTCGAGCACGTTCCGGCCGATGAGGCCGAGGACGGCGAGCGCGAGCGCGTCACCGTCGAGGTCGGCGGGAAGCGCATCGAGGTCGTCCTGCCCGCCGGGTTCGGCGCCTCCGCGGCCCCGGCCGCCGGGAAGGCGCAGCCCGCCAAGCGGCGCGGCGGCAAGAAGGGCGGCGGCGCGCAGGCGTCCGGCGACTCCCTGGTCAGCCCGATGCAGGGCACCATCGTCAAGATCGTCGTCGAGGACGGCACGGCGGTGGCGGCGGGCGACACGATCGTGGTCCTGGAGGCCATGAAGATGGAGCAGCCGCTCACCGCGCACAAGGCCGGGACGATCACCGGCCTGGCCGCCGAGGTCGGGCAGACCGTCTCCGCCGGCGCCGCGATCTGCGAGATCAAGGACAGCTGACCGCGGACCGCCCCGCCCGGCCGCCCGGGCGGGGCCGGCCCCCGCATGGGTGCCGCTCCCCATCGAGGACGACCGCAAATCCGTCTCGCGAACGAGGCATCAGGCCGTCCACATGGGCAGATAGTAGATATGAGCACCGAGAAGCGGGCCATCCGGGCGGCACGCCGCGGCGCCGCTTCGGCGATCATCGCCGCCGTCGCCGTGCCCGCGTTCGCCCTGGCCGCCCCCGCGGACGCCATGGCCCAGACCACCACCGCGCACGCCACCGCGGCGCAACCCGTCCAGCCCCGGGCCCAGACCGCTCCCGCCATGGCCGCCCCCCGAGCGGCCGCACCGCAGGCCGTCCCACCGCAGGCCGTCCCACCGCAGGCCGCCGCGGCGGACACGGTCGGACAGATCGCCAACGGGCTGATCAACTCCCGGCTCTACGTGACCAGCGAGGCCGGGAACGTGCTGTCGGCCGCCCAGCGCAACCACATCGAGCAGTCGTTCACCGGGGACGGCGACGCCGACATCCGCGCCATGGTGATCAGCAACAGCGCCACGGCGAGCCAGGTCAGGCAGCTGCTGCCGGCCGTCGCGGAGCGGGTCGGCAATGGCGAGACGTTCGTCGCCGTCACCGCCGACGGCAGCCGCATGGCGGCGATCTCCAAGGCCCTCGACCGCGGCGAGATCAACCAGATCGTCACCCGCACCAACGGGCAGCCGCTGGAGCAGCGGCTGGTCGACTTCGGGAACCGCGCCGAGAAGAAGGTCGACGACAACACCGCGTCCGGCGCCGTGGTCGGCTACGTCGTCCTCGGCATCTTCGTGGTGCTGGCGGCGCTGGTCGCGGGCGCGTTCCTCACCGCGCGCAAGCGGCGCCAGGCCCGCGAGGCCAAGGAGATGGACGACCTCAAGGAGGGCGTGGAGGAGGATGTGACGCGCCTCGGCGAGGACATCGCCCGCCTCGACCTCGACGTCATGGACAAGGGCCTCGACCCCGCGACCCGCGCCGACTACGAGCACGCGCTCAACTCCTACGACCAGGCCAAGCGGGCGACGGAGCACGCCGCGAGGCCGCAGGACATGCAGCAGGTGACGACCGCGCTGGAGGACGGCCGCTACTACATGACCGCCACCCGTGCCCGGCTCGCCGGCGAACCGGTGCCCGAGCGGCGCCCGCCGTGCTTCTTCAACCCGCAGCACGGGCCGTCCGTCGAGGACGTCATGTGGGCGCCGCCCGGCGGCAGCGCCCGGTCGGTCCCGGCGTGCGCGGCCGACGCGGAGGCCGTCCTGCACGGGACGGACCCGGACATCCGGATGGTCCCGTACCGGGGCGCGCGGCGGCCGTACTGGAACGCGGGCCCGGCGTACGCGCCCTACGCGGGCGGCTACTACTACGGCTACGGCGGGTTCGACCTGCTCGGCGGCCTGCTGATCGGCACCGCGCTCGGCTCGCTGATGGGCCCCGGCCTCGGCTGGGGCGGCATGGGCTACGGCGGCATGGACGGCTTCGGCGACGGCGGCGGCGACATCGGCGGCGGCTGGGACTTCGGCGGCGGCGACTGGGGCGGGGGCGGCGGCGACTTCGGCGGCTTCTGACCGACGGCGGCTTCCGACCGACCCGGTCAGCCCGGACGCGACCCGCACGCGCAGTGCGCGGCGGCGGGCGCGCCGGGCGGGGCGGAGCGGACCGGGACCGTCGCGTCCGTGATGCACACGAGGCTGGCCGCCACTCCCCATGGCCGCACCGCCTCGTTGACGCGCCGGACCAGCTCCGGATCGCCCCCGTCCGCCAGCAGGGACGGAAGGTCCGCCAGGTCCCGGTCCGCTATGGCGCCGCGCAGGACGAACTCGGTGCCCGCCTGCGCGGCGGAGGACGGCGTATCGGCGGCCTCGGCATACCTGATGGGGTCGTCGGCTCCCATCAGGGCGTGCGCCTTGACCCGCACGGGCACGCCGTCCCTGGTCGTCGCCCGGAACCAGAGGTCGTGCGGCCGCGCGCCCATCGGGACGCGCACGCCGGTGTCGGCGAGCGGCAGCAGGAACCGCAGTCCGGGCCCGCGGACCCCGCGCGTCCGGCCGAAGCGCCGGACGACGAGCCGCTCGGACGCACCGACGCGGCGCAGTCCCGAGACCGCGACCACGGCGAGCACCAGTCCGAGGACGATCAGGAACGCGATGGACGCGGGCAGCGGACTGCCGTCTCGTGCGGCGAGGACAACCATCGGCCCACCTCCACCTGTTCTCACCCTCCACCGTCGGCGATGGGGCGAGGAGCCGCCATCGGGCCCGATGCCCATCCTGGAGGGGCGGCATCATGCAGGCGGGCCACGCGGCGGCCTGCATGGACAAGGGGCGCCCTCATGCGATGACGTGGACCCATGAGCAGGTCACCCGCCTCGACACTGTACTGGCGCATCCTCGGCATCAACGGGGTGATCTTCGCGGTCGGCACCGTGCTGCTCGCCGTGGCGCCCGTCACCATATCCTCGCCGATCCTGCTGCGCGAGCTGCCCGTGCTGGTGATCGGGCTCGTGGTGATGATGGCGGCGAACGCGCTGCTGCTGCGCGCCAGCCTGTCGCCGCTGGAGCGGCTCACCGCGCTGATGGCGCGACTGGACTCGCTGCGCTCCGGCGACCGGCTGGCGACGTCCGGGAACGGCGACCTGTTCCATCTCGTCGACCAGTTCAACGCGATGCTGGACCGGCTGGAGGCCGACCGCAGCATCAGCACCGCCGTGGTGCTGGAGGCGCAGGAGGCCGAGCGGCGCCGCATCGCGCAGGAGCTGCACGACGAGATCGGGCAGTCCCTCACCGTGGTGCTGCTGGAGCTGAAGTCGGTCGTGGACCGGGCGCCGGAGGCGGTGGCGGAGGAGCTGCGGGGCGTCCAGGAGGTCGTCCGGTCCAGCCTGGACGAGGTGCGGCGCGTCGCCCGGCGGCTGCGTCCCGGCGTCCTGGACGACCTGGGCCTGACCAGCGCGCTCACCGCGCTCGCCGGGGACTTCTCCGGGACGGGCGGCGGCCCGCGGGTGACCCGCCGCGTCCAGACGGGGCTGGAGGGCCTCGGCCCGGACGCCGAACTCGTCATCTACCGGATCGCGCAGGAGGGCCTCACCAACGTGTGGCGGCACTCGGGCGCCCGCAACGCGGAGCTGTCGCTCACGCAGGACGAGGAGGGACGTGTCGTCCTGCGGGTCGTGGACGACGGCTCCGGCCCGCCCACCGAGGTCGGCTCCGGCATCCACGGCATGCGGGAGCGCGCGATGCTGATCGGCGCGCAGCTGACGATCGGCCCGGCGAACGGCGGCGGCACCGAGGTGAAGCTGGAGGTCCCGCCGGCGGGCTCCCGCCCGGCCGCGAACCACGGCCAGTCCCAGCCGCCGTCCGGGACCGGCGGCTAGGGCTCGACGAGACCGACCCTGATCGCGTACTTGGTCAGCTCCAGCCGGTCCCGCATGCCGAGCTTGCCGAGGATGTTGGCGCGGTGCCGGTCGACGGTCTTCACGCTGATCGTGAGGGTCTCGGCGATCTGCTTGGAGGAGTACCCCTCCGCGATCAGCTTGATGACCTCCTCCTCGCGCGGGGTGAGGATGCTGTCGGGGCCGTCCCCGTCCCGGTCGCGGCCGAGGTACTCGCGGATCAGCGCGGTCACCGCCCCCGGGTACAGGAACGGCTCGCCGCGCATCGCCGCGCGGACGGCGTGCAGCAGGTCGCGGTCGGCGACGGACTTCAGCACGTACCCGGACGCGCCCGCCTTCAGCGCCTCGAACAGGTACTGCTCGTTGTCGTACATCGACAGGATCAGCATCCGGACGGTCGGGAAGCGCCGGGAGATCTCCCGCGCCGCCTGCAGCCCGGTCATCCGCGGCATCGCGATGTCGAGGATCGCCAGGTCGACGCCGCCGGCGCCGAGCGCGTCGATCGCCTCCGCCCCGTCGGACGTCTCCGCGACCACGGTCATGTCGGGCTCGGCGTCCAGGATCAGCCGCAGCCCGCGGCGCACCAGCGCATGGTCGTCGGCCAGCAGTATCCGGGTGGCGGACTCGCGCGTGTGCACCCGATCACCTCCGGTCTCGCTCCCATCGTAGGCGCGGGCGCGCGGATCGGGGCGCCGCCACCAGCGGATACATGATCCATACCGCCGATATGGGGGTCGCTCCCGATATAGGTGCGGGCCGCCTCCGCAAAGACTGGACGCCGTACGCAGAAAGGGGCGGACGCATGGCACAGCGAACGAGCGGCGGGCATCGCCTCCCGCCCAAGGCGCCGCGGAGGCCGTCCTGCGACGGGATCGCCCCCGGCGTGAGGAGGAGGAATCTATCAACTCGAAGAGTCAGGCTTTCCGGAAGCCGAAAGGACGACATGCAAGCGCGGGACATCGCCATAAAGGTGCCGACCGTGACGCGGCACGACTCGATCGCGCACGCGATCCAGGTCATGGCCCTCGGCCGGCTTCCGGGGCTGATCGTCGTGGACGAGGAGCAGCGCCCCCGCCTGGTCCTGCCCGGCACGCAGGTGCTGAAGCTGGCGGTGCCCGTCGCCTACCAGGAGGACTCGGCGCTGTCCCGGGCCGTGGACGAGGCCCATGCGGACGTCTTCTGGCACGAGATCCGCGACATGAGAGTGGGCGACTGCCTCGGCACGCACACTCCCCGCCCGGTCATCGTGAAATCGTCCGCGAACCTGCTGGAGCTCGCCACCCTCATGGCCCGCCAGCGCAGCCCCCTGGTCGCCGTGGTGGACGACGCCGGACTCCTCACCGGCGCGGTCATCCTCGACCGGCTGCTGTCGGCCCTGGCGCTGACCAGGCCCGACGACTGACCCTCCCGCCCCTCGGCCCGGCCGCGGAACGGGGGGCCGCGCGGTGACGGCGGCGGCGGCGCTCGCCATCTTCGTCACCGCGTTCTTCTTCATCGCCACGGAGAAGGCCGACAAGGTCAAGGTCGTGCTGATCGCGGCCGGGGCCATGACGGTGCTGGGGCTCACTCCCGGCGCCGGGGTCTTCTTCTCCGAGCACGACGGGATCGACTGGAACGTCATCTTCCTGCTGCTCGGCATGATGATCATCGTCGGGATCATCAAGGGCACCGGACTGTTCGACTACCTGGCGATCTGGGCGGCCAAGCGCTCCAAGGGCCGGCCGTACCGGCTGCTGGTGATGCTCATGGTCATCACCGCGGTCGCCTCCCCGTTCCTGGACAACGTCACCACGATCATGCTGGTGGCGCCGGTGACGGTGGTGGTCTGCAACCGGCTGCGGATCCCGGCGCACCCGTACCTCATCGCCGAGGTGCTGGCGTCCAACATCGGCGGCGCCTCGACCCTCATCGGGGACCCGCCGAACATCATCATCGCCAGCCGGGCGGGGCTGACGTTCAACGACTTCCTCGTCCACATGGCGCCGATCGTGGTGGTCATCTTCATCGCGTTCGTGCTGCTGGCGCGGGTGATGTTCCGCAAGTCGTTCACCTACGACGAGCGGTACGTCGCCGAGGTGATGTCGCTGGACGAGCGCAAAGCGATCACCGATCCGAAGCTGCTCGTCCGCTGCCTGGTCGTGCTGGGCTTCGTCATCGCCGGCTTCATGCTGCACTCGGTGCTGCACGCGGAGCCGTCGATCGTGGCCCTCGTCGGCGCGGGCGTCATGCTGCTGGTGTCGCAGGTGGAGGTCTCCGACGTCCTCGAAGAGGTCGAGTGGCCGGTGCTGGTGTTCTTCGTCGGCCTGTTCGTCATGGTCGCCGGCCTCGGGCACACCGGCGTCATCGAGACGATCGGGACCTGGGCGGCGGACGCCGTCGGCGACAACTACTTCGCCGCCGCGACCAGCCTGCTGTTCGGGTCCGCGGTGCTCGGCGCGTTCTTCGACAACATCCCCTACGCGGCGACGATGGCGCCGATCGTGGAGGGGATGGCGGCGGGGGCGCCCGACCCGACGACCGCGGAGGCCCTCTGGTGGTCGTTCGCGCTCGGCGCCGACTTCGGCGGCAACGGCACGGCCGTCGCGGCGAGCGCCAACGTCGTCGCGATCGGCATCGCCGCCAGAACCGGCAACCCGATCAGTTTCTGGCAGTTCACCCGCTACGGGATCGTCGTCACCGTGCTGAGCACGCTGATGGCGTGGGTCTACGTGGCGCTGCGCTACTTCTAGCGCGGTCCTCCGATGGCCGGGCGCGCCTCCGCGCGGGCGTGCTCGGCCATCAGTAGGCGTGCTCGGCCATCAGCCGCCGGGACGCCTCGGTGATGCTGCCCGACAGCGACGGGTACACCGCGAACGTCTGCGCGACCTGGTCGACGGTCAGGTGCTGCTGCACGGCGATCGACACGCCGAGGATCAGCTCGCTCGCCCGCGGTGCCACGATGACGCCGCCGAGCACGATCCCCGTGGACGGACGGCAGAACAGCTTCACGAAACCGTCCTCGAAGCCCTGCATCTTGGCGCGCGCGTTGGTGAACAGCGGCAGCATGACCGTCCGGGCGTTGACGTCCCCGGAGTCGACCATCTGCTGTGTCACGCCCACCGACGAGACCTCCGGGTCGGTGAAGATGTTGGACGCGACCCAGCCGAGCTTGAGCGGCTGCACGGCCTCGCCCAGCGCGTGCCACATCGCGATGCGGCCCTGCATGCCCGCGACGGACGCGAGCATGAGCACGCCCGTGCAGTCGCCGGACGCGTAGATGTGCGGGACGGACGTCCGCGACACCTTGTCCACCTCGACGAACCCGCGCGCGTCGCACCGGACGCCGATCTCCTCCAGGCCGATGCCCGTGGTGTTCGGCACCATCCCGACCGTCATCAGGCAGTGCGAGCCCTCGATCTTCTTGCCGTCCTCCAGCGTGACGATCACGCCGTCGCCGGACCGCTCGACGCCCGCGGCCCGCGACCGCGACATGACGTTCATCCCGCGCCGCAGGAACACCTCCTGCAGGACGGCGGCGGCGTCGGCGTCCTCGGTCGGGAGTATCCGGTCGCGCGAGGACACCAGCGTGACGTTGGACCCGAGCGACAGGTACGCCCCCGCCAGCTCCGCGCCCGTCACACCGGACCCGACGACGATCAGGTCCTCGGGCAGCTCCGGCAGGTCGTAGAGCTGGCGCCAGTTCAGGATGCGCTCGCCGTCCGGCTCGGCGCCCGGCAGCACGCGCGGCGTCGCGCCCGTCGCGATGAGCACGATGTCGGCCCGGATGTGCCGGTCGCCGACCGCGACGACGTGCGGCTCCACCAGCCGCGCCTCACCGCGGACGATCTTGACCTCCTCGTAGGCGAGCCGTTCGGCGACGTCGAACGACTGGGCCCGCGCGAGGTCCTTCACGCGCTTGTTGACCTCGGCCATGTCGGCCTCCAGGGCGCCGACGATGCCGTCCGGGCCGCCGTTGAAGCGCAGCCCGAGGCCCGTCGACTCCGACATGACCGCCATCCGGGTCGAGGTGGCGATGAGCGTCTTGGAGGGCACGCAGTCGGTGAGCACGCAGGCGCCGCCGGGACCGTCCCGTTCGATGACGGTCACGTCCGCGCCGAGCTGGGCCGCGACGAGCGCGGCCTCGTAACCGCCCGGTCCTCCTCCGATGATCACGATGCGGGTCACATCTTCCATCCTTCCCTATGCCGGCCAGTGAAAAGTCCCGTTCTGCGCCGTTGCAACGCGCATGGGGGGCAACCCCCACACCCCCGCCTCGAACGTGGCGAGTCACTGTGGGGGCCGACCCCCACACCCCCGCTCCGAACGTGGCGAGTCACCCGTGGGGGGCAACCCCCACACCCCCGCTCCGAACGTGGCGTAGCCTTGGCCAACGTGGCACTGTACGCGGCGTACGCCTCCAACATGGATCCCGAGCAGATGGCGAGCCGGGCTCCGCATTCCCCGATGCGCGGCACCGGCTGGCTGGCCGGCTGGCGGCTGACCTTCGGCGGGCAGGACAAGAGCTGGGACGGTGCCCTCGCGACCGTCGTCGAGGACCGCTCCGAGCAGGTCTTCGTCGTCATGTACGACGTGCCCGCCTGGGACGAGAAGGAACTCGACGCCTGGGAGGGCGCCGCGCTCGACGTCTACCGCAAGATTCGGGTCCGGGTGGAGACGCTCGACGGCGACGCCCTGTGCTGGATGTACGTGCTGGACGACTACGAGGGCGGGCTGCCGTCCGCGCGCTACCTCGGCATCCTCGCCGACGCGGCCGAGAAGGCCGGCGCCCCCGACGACTACGTCAAGGAGCTGCGGACGCGTCCGTGCAAGTCGCTCGGCGACTGATCGAGACACGAGGGGCCCGGCGGTAGTGTCGGCCTTGTGAGCAACGACGCTTTTGCACTGGCACGGGCGGCCGCGGACGCGCTGCGCGACCGCACGTCCATCGACTCCTTCGACGTCGCCCTCGTGATGGGCTCCGGCTGGGTGCCGGCCGCCGACAGGCTGGGCGAGCCCGTCACCGAGCTGACGGTCACCGAACTGCCCGGCTTCGCGCCCCCGGCCGTGGAGGGGCACGCCGGGACGATCCGGGTCGTCGAGATCGGCGGGCGCCGGGCGCTGGTGTTCCTCGGCCGGACGCACCTGTACGAGGGGCACGGCGTCGACGCGGTGGTGCATCCCGTCCGGACGGCGCTGGCCGCCGGGGTGACGACGGCGGTGCTGACGAACGCGGCGGGCGGGCTGCGGCCCGAGCACCAGAGCGTCGGCGACCCGGTGCTGATCGCCGACCACCTGAACCTGTCGGGCGCGAACCCGCTCACCGGCCCGACGTTCCTGGACCTGACCGAGGCGTACTCGGGACGGCTGCGCGCCCTCGCCAAGGAGGTCGATCCGACCCTGCGGGAGGGCGTCTACGCGGCGTTCCGCGGGCCGACCTACGAGACGCCCGCCGAGATCCGGATGCTGCGCACGCTCGGCGCCGACATGATCGGCATGTCGACGGTCCTGGAGACGATCGAGGCGCGGCGCGGCGGCGCGGACGTCCTCGGGATCTCCCTGGTCACCAACATCGCGGCCGGGCTGTCGGACGAGCCCCTCGACCACGAGGAGGTCCTCGCCGCGGGACGCGCGTCCGCCGGCCGCATGGGCACCCTGCTCGCCACCGTCCTGGCGAAGCTGTGAGCGACCTCCGCGCGCGCGCCGAGGAATGGCTGGCGCAGGACCCGGACGCCGGGACCCGCGCCGAGCTCCGGGCGATCCTGGACGCCGGCGACGACGAGGCCCTGGCCTCCCGGTTCGGCTCCCGCCTGGAGTTCGGGACGGCCGGCCTGCGCGGCGAACTCGGCGCCGGCCCGAACCGCATGAACCGGGTGACGGTCATGCGCGCCGCCGCCGGCCTGGCCGCCTGCCTGCCCCCCGGCGGCCGGGTGATCATCGGTTTCGACGCCCGGCACGGCTCGCGGCGGTTCGCCGCGGACACGGCGGCCGTGCTGAGCGGGGCGGGCCTGCGTCCCGAGGTGTTCGCCGACCCCGTCCCGACGCCCGTCCTGGCCCATTTCACCCGGGCGTTCGACGACATCGTCGCCGGAGTCATGGTGACGGCCAGCCACAACCCGCCGCGCGACAACGGCTACAAGGTGTACTGGTCGGACGGGGCGCAGATCGTCCCGCCGCAGGACGGCGAGATCTCCGCCGCGATCGACGCCGTCGGCCGCGTGGACGAGCTGCCGCTCGGCTCCGGCTGGCCCGTCCACGACGACACCGGGCTGTACCTGGACGCGGTGTCGTCGCTGCGCCTCGGCGGCGACCGCGACATCTCGATCGTCTACACGCCGATGCACGGCGTCGGCCGCGACGTCCTGCTGGCGGCGTTCGACCGCGCCGGGTTCCCGGCGCCGATCGTCGTCCCCGAGCAGGCCGACCCGGACCCGGACTTCCCGACCGTCGCCTTCCCGAACCCGGAGGAGCCGGGCGCACTGGACCTGGCGCTCGCCCTCGCCGAGGCCCGCGGCGCCGACCTGGTGATCGCCAACGACCCGGACGCGGACCGCTGCGCCGTCGCCGTCCCGTCCCCGTCCGGCTGGCGGACGCTGACCGGGGACGAGGTCGGCGGGCTGCTCGCCGAGCACGTCCTGCGGCACACCGCCGGCGACGACCGGCTGGCCGTCACCACGATCGTGTCGTCGTCCCTGCTCCGCGCGATCGCCGCCGCGCACCGGGTCCGGTTCGCCGAGTCGCTCACCGGCTTCAAATGGATCATGAAGGCGGGCGGGGCGCCCGGCCGTACCGGGGGGCGTGCGGGGTCGTCCCCCCGCCGAGCACCCGACCGGCTCGTGTTCGGGTACGAGGAGGCGCTCGGGTACAGCGTCGGCGACGACCGCGGCGTCCTCGTCAACGACAAGGACGGCATCGGCGCCGCCCTCGCGGTCGCGGCCCTCGCCGCCGACGCGAAGCGCGACGGCCGCACGCTGCTCGACCTCCTGGACGCGCAGGCCCGCAAGTACGGCCTGCACGCCACATCGCAGCTCTCCATCCGGGTGGACGACCTGTCCCTGATCACCGCCGCCATGGCCCGCCTGCGCGCCGCTCCCCCGCAGGACCTGGCCGGCCGGGCCGTCGAGGCGTTCGACGACCTGTCGCAGCCGTCCGGCGGCCTGCCGCCCACCGACGGCCTGCGCTTCCGCCTCGCCGGCGGCTCCCGCGTGGTCATCCGCCCATCGGGCACGGAACCGAAGCTCAAGTGCTACCTGGAGGTCGTCCTGCCCGTCGGGGACGACGACATCACCGACGTCCGCGCCCAAGCCGCCACCGAACTGAACGCCCTACGCCAAGCCCTCGCGACCGTCCTCGCCTGAATTCGTTGACCTGCGGCGTGTTGTTGTTATGAGCGCGTCCAAAACAACAACACGCCGCAGATCAACGACGTGGCGCGGTCAGTTGAAGATGGAGACGATCAGGCAGGCGATCACGGCGGCGAGGGGGACGGCCAGGGAGGCGACCGCCGGGAGCGACCATTCGACCGTGCCCGTGGCGGTGGCCTCGGTCTTCGCCGCGGCGGCCTTGCCGGGGGCGCCCGACTTCGCCTTCGGGCGGTGGCGGTCGCGCATCTCGTTGAGCTGCTGGGCGGCGAAGCCCGTGGCCGTCCGTCCGCGCAGGTCGACGGCCGGGCCCTGGTTCTTGCGCGCCTGCTTCTGCGCCCGCGCCTCAGCCTTGGCCTGCGCGCGGGGCGATGTCTGGTGCACCCAGGCGCGGGTCTCCAGGTCGGTCCCGTCCGGGCCCGCGAAGCGGACCGTCACCGCGTTCTTGCCCTCGATGCGCCGGACCGCCGCCCAGGGCGCGCTGGCCTCCCGGAGAGGGTTGCGGACGCTCAGCGCCTCCTCGTCCGCGATGATCGCGGGACGCAGCCCGACCGTGTAGGCGATCCCGCAGCCGAGCAGCAGCAGGAACGCGATGGTGAACGTCGTCAGCGAGTAGTCGGGGTCACCGGTGATGCCGACGAACAGGTCCACGAAGTTGAGCAGGGCGAACACGAGCCACGCGTAAGCGGCGACCTGCCCGCCGGTGGAGCGAATGGTCATGGCTCGATCATGCCAGCGGCCTGGCCCCGCTCCACTTGAGCTGGGCGAAGCCCGGCTTGATGACCCCGTTGATCAGTTCGAGCCGCTCGTTGAACGGGACGAACGCCGACTTCATCGCGTTCACCGTGAACCACTGCAGGTCGTCCCATCCGTAGCCGAACGCCTCGGAGAGCTTCGCGAACTCCTGCGACAGCGTCGTGCCGCTCATCAGCCGGTTGTCGGTGTTGACGGTGACGCGGAAGCTGAGGCGCCGCAGCAGCCCGATCGGATGCTCGGCGATCGACTTCGCCGCGCCCGTCTGGATGTTGGACGTCGGGCACATCTCCAGCGGGATCCGCTTGTCCCGGACGTACCCGGCGAGCCGGCCGAGGCGCGCGTCGTCGCCGTCCACCTCGATGTCGTCGATGATCCGGACGCCGTGCCCGAGCCGGTCCGCGCCGCACCACTGGATCGCCTGCCAGATCGACGGCAGCCCGAACCCCTCCCCGGCGTGGATGGTGAAGTGCGCGTTCTCCCGCTGCAGGTACTCGAACGCGTCCAGGTGCCGGGTCGGCGGGTAGCCGGCCTCGGCGCCCGCGATGTCGAACCCGACGACGCCGAGGTCCCGGTAGCGGACGGCCAGCTCCGCGATCTCCATGCTGCGCGCCTGGTGCCGCATCGCCGTGACCAGCGTCCCGACCCGGATGCCGAAGTCCCTGCGGCCCCGCGCGAACCCGTCGAGGACGGCCTCGACGACCTGCTCCAGCGTCAGCCCCATGCCGAGGTGCTGCTCCGGCGCGTACCGGACCTCCGCGTACACGACGCCGTCGTTCGCGAGGTCCTCCGCGCACTCGTAGGCGACGCGGGTGAGCGCCTCGACGGTCTGCATCACGCCGACCGTGTGCGAGAACGTCTCCAGGTACCGCTCCAGCGACCCCGAGTTGGACGCCTCCTCGAACCACGTCCGCAGGTTGTCGGCGTCGGTGGTGGGCAGGTCCGCGTACCCGGTCTCCCGCGCCAGCTCCACGATGGTCGCGGGGCGCACGCCACCGTCCAGGTGGTCGTGCAGCAGCACCTTCGGCGCCCGGCGAATGTCCTCAAGAGTCGGCCGCTCGTTCATCTCTCGAACCTACCCGGACCCGCCGCCTCCCACGTCGTCAACTTCCGCCAATCGGCGCCGCGCACGTCAGGCGAGCGCGAGGAACTCCCGCGTCGTCGCAATCGCGGCCGTGACGGCACCGGCGAGGACGGCGACGGAGTCGATGATCCCTGCTTCGGCCATCGCGACCGGGCGTCCCGTCCGGACGTCCAGCCCAGTCGCGCCGGACGCTCCGCCGATCGCCTCTTGCACCTGGCCGGGGTTGAGGCCGCAGTCGGTTCCCAACCGGATGAGGGGCGTTGACAATCCCACGCCGAGCACCATCGGCGCCAGACCCGGCGGCGGCGCGCCGGCAAGGTCTCCTGCCACCGCGCGCAGGGCGCTTCCCCCGCCGTCCACGAATCCCTCGTCGATGAGGGCGGGCATTGCCTCCCTGGCGCGGACGAGGACGTCCATGCGCGTCCGGAAATCCTCCTCCGGCTCGCCGAGGGCAGGGCCCATCCGGATGATGGCGACTCCCCCGGCGATCTGCGCCATGCGCAGCTTGATGCCGACACGCTGGGCAGCGGTGGGCGCGGCCGACGCCGCGGCGCGCAAGTCGTTGATGCGGCGATGGATCCCGTCCATGTCACCGCGGTACTCGTGGTGGATGCGCACCCCGGACGCGTCGACCGTGATCTCCGGGACGACCACGGGATCTCCCCGCCGAAGGTTCGTGCCGATCAACAGGGCGAGGTCGTCGAGGGTGCCGAGCGGATTGGCGCTCGGCAGGAGCTGCTCCCAGCGGTGCTCGCCGAAGGCCTGTACAAGGACCGCTGGGGCGTCGTCGGCGGGAGTGAGCACGACCACGGGCCGCTCCTGCTCGCCGAGCCGCTGCCGGACGGCGTCGGGCGACGGCTCGGTCAGCACAACGAGATACGGCTCGGTGAGCGTGAAGGCCGAAGGAGGGCCGGGGTCGCCGGGGTTGGCGGGCAGGAACATTCCTTCGTGAAGCTCCAACTCCAGCCCCGGTCGTTCGCGCTCCTCCAGGAAGATCACGCCCTCCTTGCCGATCTTGTCCGCCGCCTCCGCGAGGGCCGCGGCGCCGTCCGGGTCGCCGGTGGCGGCGGTCAGGACCTGCTGGAGCTGCTCCTTACGCGCGATCTCGACGGCCCTGCCGCGCAGCAGCCGGACGGCCCACTCACCGGACTCGGCCAGCTCCGTGCGGAGGCGGGCCGGGGATATGACGTCATGGCGCACCATGTCGAGCGCGGTGCTGATCATCGCCTGGGCCATCACGGCGGCGGTGGCGGCGCCGTCCGAGTGCTCGGTGCGCATCCGGCGCACCAGCCGGCGGATGAGATCGGCGCCCAGTTCGGCGTCCGTGCGGGGCTCGGCTGTGGCCTGGCAGAGAACGGCCGGGTCCGCGGTGGTGCGGCGGGTGCCGTCCGGCGCCGTGTATCGGGCCAGGCCGCCGGTGGGGCCGAGCGTGCGGGCGATCTGGAATGCGAGTTGCATGACGCCTTCGTGCACGTCGTCCAGCGGATGCCGGGACCGGCGCGCAGCACGAGGCGGTGGCGGTGAGAGTTCGGGGGCGGCGGTGTTGCGGACGAGGGCGATGGCGCCGCCCGCGTTGCGGTTGCGTTGCTGCGGTATCGGCCGCGACCGCGCGGTCAGCCGGACGTGCAGCCGCCGGTACACGGTCTCCATGTCCAGCAGGGCGGGCCCGCCGGGGACGCCTTCGGCGAGCGTGTGGATCAGTTCGCCGGTGAACGCCGTGTACGGCTCGCCGGGCGGGGCCAGCGCCTTGCGGGTCTCGGCGGACGCGGTCAGCAGGTACGTGCCGTCCACCACCGCCTGGTCGGCGACCTGCTCGGTCGCGCTCATGCCGCCGACCAGGGCCCGGCCGCTGTAGCAGCAGTCCAGGATGACCACTTTGCGATGGGCTCCGCCGCCCGCGTGCATCACCACGCGGCGTACGTCCTCGTACCGGAGGGCGGTGTAGGAGTGCTCGGGATCGGTGTCGGGCAGCGCCAGGCACAGCTCATCCGTGTAGGGGTCGGTCAGGCCGTGCCCGGCGAAGTAGACGATCAGTGCGTCGGTGGCCTCGGCGGCGGCCTTCCGCAGGGTGTCGAGGATCGTCCGGGCCGAGGCCGGCTGCCTGACGAGCAGGCAGTTCCGTTCGGCCAGCCCCCACAGCGCAGGGTCGGTGAACACGTCGCGGAGGCCGGTGAGGTTCTGCTCCACCGCCGGTAGATCGTCCAGCGTGTCGTACCGGTGGACGCCGATCAGGACGGCTCGGGAGCCTTCGGCGTCCGGCAGCCCGGTCACTCGGCCCCGCCCGCCTCGCCGTCCAGCGCCCGGAGAACGTCCTGGATCGCCTCCGGCGAGTCGGCGCTGATCGTGACCGCCGCGCCTTCGCGCTCGATCCGTACGACGGGACCAGAAGACGATCTCCGCGACCCGATCCAGGCGGCCACCGCGACGACCAGGCTGCTGAACGCGATGGCGTTGCTCAGCACGACGTTCACGACCTCAAGCGAGCCGCCCATGTCGCCCGGCCGCGGCGGCGCCGGGACGATCGTCACCTTCGCGTCCTGGCGGACGTCCGGGTCCTGCGCCAGCCACCGGTACAGGGATGCGATCTCCGTCCCGTCGGACGAATCCGCCACGCTGAGTAAAGCCTCCACTCCCGCCCCTCTCTCCACGTCCACTACATCACCGACGGGCACGGCACGCCTGAGGTTCACGGCCGGCGGCCCACACCGCCGACCATCGTCCACGGCAGTTCGGGAAGGTCGCCCGCCGAGTCGCCGGAGCGCCAGGCCCGGACGTCGACCAGCCCCGGCTCGACCAGGTCGAAGCCGTCGAAGAACCGCTCGATCTCGGCCCGCGTCCGCGCCGTCAGGGGCGCGCCCGACGCGCGGAACCCGCGCTGCGCGGCGGCCATCACGCCGTCCGGCGACTCGCTCGCCGTGTGCGAGACGACCAGGTGGCTCCCGGACGGCAGCGCGTCGCGCAGCCCGGCGACGATCCCCCACGGGTCCTCGCCGGGGCCGACGAAGTGCAGGATCGCCACGAGCAGCACCGCGATGGGCTCGTCGAAGTCGAGCAGCGCCCGCGTCCCGGCGTCATCAAGGATCTCCCGGGGGCGTTTCAGGTCGCCCCGGATCACGGTCACGTCGCCGGTGGTGGCGAGGAGGGCGTCGGCGTGGGCGACCACGACCGGGTCGTAGTCGGCGTAGACGACGCGGCTGCCGGGCGCGGCGGCCTGCGCGACCTCGTGGACGTTCTGCTGCGTCGGCAGCCCCGCCCCGATGTCGATGAACTGCCGGACGCCGCGTTCGGCGGCGAGGAACCGGACGGCGCGGCCGAGGAAGTCGCGGTTGGCGCGGGCGGTCAGCGGGGCCGCCGGGTTCGCGGCGATCATCTGCTCGGCGGCGCGCCGGTCGGCCTCGTAGTTGTCCTTCCCGCCCAGCAGGTAGTCGTAGATCCGGGCTCCGTTCGGCACGGCGGTGTTCACCCCGGCGGGGACCTCGTCCGGTTCGGCCACGCGGCCCTCCTCCACGGCGATCACTTGTCCGCACAGTCTGCGGCCGGGGGACGTCTCATCGCGCCCCCCGGCCGCAATCGGTCAGTGGATGTGCCGGTCAGCGAGCCTTGGCGTAGTCGCCGATGTTGCCGGCGAAGTCGAACATCACGCAGGGCTCGTCGCCGATGACCCAGGCGTCGTGGCCCGGCTCCACGACGAACACGTCCCCGGGGCCGACCTCGCCTTCGGATCCGTCCTTGGTCCGGATGCGCATGCGTCCCTCGACGACGTAGCCGTTGTGGTGGACTTCGCACAGGTCGGTGCCCGCGATGTCCTTGACGGACTCGGTCCAGCGCCAGCCGGGCTCGAACGTCGCCTTCCCGAAGACGAGTCCGGTGAGGTTGACGACCTCCAGGTGCCCCCGGGGGAAGTCGCGCCGGTCGTCCGGCTTCTCAATGCTCTTGATCTCGGTCATGATGGGTCCCCCTTATCCACCATCACCTTCCACGCTTGCACTGCCTCTGACCTGCGTCAAGACGGGGATCGAGGTCACGTCTTACGGGCGAGCGCCGCGTAGTAGTAGGCCTCCTGCGGGTCGGCCGGGGGCGTGTCCGGACGCCAGGCCGCGATCGGCACCACGCCGGGGTCGAGGAGGGCCGCCGAACCGAACAGCGCGGCGAACTCGTCGCGGGTGCGGGAGACCAGCGGGATGCCGGCCGCGTTCGCCGCGGCGTTGGCGGCGGCGACGGCCTCGGGGTCGAAGTCGGCGGTCGGGTGCGAGATCGCCAGCGTGCTGCCGGACGGGAGCGCGTCGAGCAGCGTCGCCACCCACCGCTCCGGGCGGCGCTCGGCGGGGTAGTACATCAGGAGCGCGACGACCATCAGCGCGACCGGGCGGGTGAGGTCGAGCGTCCCGGCGAGGAGCGGGTCGGCGCCGATCGTCTCCGGCCGGGTGAGGTCGCCGTGCAGGTAGGCGACGCCGGGGACGTCCGCGATCATCTCCCGCGCCTGCTCGGTGACCAGCGGGTCGTTGTCGACGTACACGACGCGGGCGGACGGGTCGGCGCCCTGCGCGATCTCGTGCAGGTTCGGGGACGTGGGGATGCCGCTGCCGATGTCGAGGAACTGGGTGACGCCCGACTCCACCAGGTGCCGCGTCGCCCGCTCCATGAACGACCGGTTGGCCCGCGCCATGGCGGGGAGCGTCGGGATGGCGCGGATCATCGCGTCCCCGAGTTCCCGGTCGGCGGCGAAGTTGTCGGTCCCGCCGAGCCAGTAGTCGTAGACCCGGGCGGGGTGCGCGACGGAGGTGTCGAAGCCCGGGGCGTCCGGCAGCGGCGAGCCGACGCGCAGGAGGTTGCCGCTGCGGTCGACGAGCGCGAACTCGCGCATCCCGTACTCGCGGTCCTCGGGCGGCTGGAGGCGGCTGCCCGTGGCCGGGTCGGCCGGCACGCCGGCGTCCGACCATGCGCGGTGGAGGGCGTCGGCGTCCGGGACGCGGACATAGCAGCCGGCCGCGGTGGTCAGCGGGTCCACCTCTGGGTCGTGGAAGAACTGCAGCTCCACGCCGCCGCGTCCGATGATGAGGTAGTCGTACCGGTCCGGCGGGTCGCCGCGCAGCTCGAAGCCCAGCCGGGCGTAGAAGTCGAGGGTCTCGTTGAGGTCGCGGCTCGGCAGGATGGGCACCGCATACTCGTCCATCCGGCAACGGTAGTTCGCGGCGCGCGTCGGGCGCGGCCCCAGCCGCTACCGGACGGACGTCAGGGCGGCGTAGACGATGATGTTGTCGCGGTAGCTGCGTTCCGTCCGGTCGAACGCGCCGCCGCAGGTCACGAGCCGGAGGCCGGCGTGGTCGAGCGGGCCGTAGACGCGGCCGGTGGGGAACTCGTCCTTGGCGACGCGTTCCACGGACTCGACGGTGAACACGGCGACCCGGCCGTCCGCGCGGGTCACCTCGACGCGGTGGCCGGGCCGCACCCGGCCGAGGTCGTAGAAGACCGCGGCGCCCTTCGCGGAATCGACGTGGCCCAGCAGCACGGCCGCGCCGAGTTCACCGGGGGTGGGCCCGCGGTCGTACCAGCCGGCCTCGCCGGGACGGTCCCCGGACGGGACCTGCACCGAGCCGTCGGCGTCGAGGCCCAGCCCGATCAGCGGTGCGCGAACCCCGATCGACGGGACGGCGACCCGGACCGGCACCGAGCGGGGCAGCGCCGCCGCCCGGTGGTCGGCCGGCCGGGTGGTCGCGGCCCACGCGGGCGGCCGCGGCGGGCCTCCCGGGCCGCGCAGCCCGAGACCCGCGAATGTCAGGCCGGCCGCCATCAGGACGACCGCGGCCGCCCACAGACCGGCCTTTCGCGCCATTGCCGTTCACCCGTCCGGTGAGAATGAAGGATCTCGGAAAAGGAATCGGCCGCCTCCGGGAAAGGCGGCCGCCATCGGCCGTGAGTCCGTGCCGTCAGGAGTCGGAGCCGCTCCGGCGGCGGGCGGCCAGGCCGCCGGCGCCGACCGCGCCCGCCATGAGGACTCCGCCGCCCGCCAGCAGCACGAGGTTCGCGCCGCCGGAGCCGCCGCCGAAGCCGGTCTTGGCGCCGCCGCTCGGGGTCGGGTGCGCGCTGCCCAGCGGCGTCGGGCGCGCCGAGCCGGCGGGCGTCTGCCGCGGGGTGGGCCGGTGCGTCGTCGGCGGGGTCTTGGCGTCCAGGACCTTGAGGTATCCGATCGACCGGTGCGTCCCGCAGCGCACCTGCACCGTGTAGTCGCCCGGGGAGGTGTCCGGCTTGATGGTCGCGAGGCCCGCTCGGCCGTCGACCTCCTCGGCGCCGTTCAGCGGGACGGCGCCGCCCACGAAGGCCAGCGAACCGGCCTCGCCGTCCACCGCGCACTTCTTGCCGACGACGGTGATCTGGTCGCCGGGCCGCGCCTGGCCGGGCTGCACGACCACGTCACCGCCCTCGGCCAGCGCGGGCGCGGCCAGGCCGACCGTCATGCCGCCGAGGACGAGGCCGAAAACGGCCGCCTTTCCGAGTCGCATCTCTCCCCCACTACGACACGGCGGCTTACTTCGACTTTCGGCCTCGCACCGTGCCCCCTTATGCCCTCATACGATGAAGCGCGCACGCGATTGGTTCGAGGCCCTTTTTTCGCCTTCATGATCGCAATTCCTGAGCCTGGAAGTCGGCGTGATAGCCGTCACATTCCGCCGTTCAGCGGCTCAGGCGGCGGTAGCGGCGGACGGCGAGCGGCAGGAAGACCGCCGTGATGGCGACCGGCCAGACGAGCGCCATGAGCAGGGCGTGCTGCTCGACCCAGGAGCCGCCGACCGCGGCCGGGTTGCCGAACAGCTCCCGGGACGCCGTCACCGTCGACGACACCGGGTTCCACCGCGCGACCGCGCCCAGCCAGTCCGGCATGAGGGACGGCGCCACGAACGCGCTGGAGATCATCGCGAACGGGAACGCCACCGCGAACAGGCTCCCCGCCGCCTCCTCGTTCGGCACGAGCAGGCCCAGCAGAACCCCGACCCAGATCAGCGCGAAGCGCAGCAGCAGGAACAGCCCGAAGGCGCCGAGCGTGCCGAGCACGCCCCCGTCCGAGCGCCAGCCGATCGCCAGGGCCGTCAGCGCCAGGACGAGGAGGTCGAGGGTCGCGCCGATCAGATCGCCGACCCCGCGTCCCGTGACGACGGCCGACGACGCCATCGGCATCGACCGGAACCGGTCGGTGACGCCGCGTCCGCTGTCGTGGACGACGGCGTACGCGGTGTTCATGAAGCCCATGGCCATGGTCATGCCGAACATGCCGGGCATCAGGAACTCGCGGTAGTCGCCGCCGCCCGGAACCGACATCGCGCTGCCGAACACGTACCCGAACAGCAGCACCGAGACGATCGGGAACCCGAGCTGCCAGGCGATGCCGGCCGGCTGCCGGACGTAGTGGGTCAGGCCGCGCAGGACGATCGTCCAGCTGTCCGCGACGGCCCAGTACAGCCGCGCGGTCACGCGTCCACCCCTTCCCTCTCCTCGGCCCGGTGCCCGGTGAGGCGCAGGAACACCTCGTCCAGCGTGGGGCGGCGGAGCCCGATGTCGTCCACGGCGATGCCGCCGTCCTGGAGGGTGCGGGCGACCTCGGTCAGCGCGGCCACCCGGTCGGCGACCGGCGCGTGCACCCGCGCCGCGCCCGTGTCGACCCGCGGATCGGCGGACGCGACCCGGGCCACCACGGCCGCCGCCGCGGACAGGTCGGCGGGATCGCGGACCACCACCTCGACCCGGTCCGCGCCGATCAGCCGCTTCAGCGACCGCGGCGTGCCGTCCGCGATGACGCGGCCCCGGTCGAGGACGGCGATGCGCCCGGCGAGCTGGTCGGCCTCGTCGAGGTACTGCGTCGTCAGCAGCACGGTCGTGCCCCGCGCGACCAGCGACCGGACAGCGCGCCACACCTCGTTGCGGCCGCGCGGGTCGAGCCCGGTGGTCGGCTCGTCCAGGAACAGCACGTCCGGGGCGAGGATCATGGCGGCCGCCAGGTCGAGCCGGCGGCGCATCCCGCCGCTGTACTCCTTCACGCCCTTGTCCGCGGCCTCCACCAGGCCGAACTGCTCCAGCAGCTCCTCGGCGCGGGCCGCCGCGCCGCGCCGGCCGAGGTGGAACAGGCGGCCGAACATGCGCAGGTTCTGCCGTCCCGTCAGCACCTCGTCGAGCGCGGCGTGCTGCCCGGCGAAGCCGATCCGGCGGCGCACCTGTTGAGGCCGCGCGGCGACGTCCACCCCGGCGACCTCGGCCCGGCCGCCGTCCAGCCGGACGAGCGTGGCGAGGATGCGCACGGCGGTCGTCTTCCCCGCGCCGTTCGGGCCGAGCAGGCCGTAGACCATGCCCGGCGGGGCCGCGAGGTCGAAGCCGTCCAGCGCCCGTTTCGTCCCGTAGTCCTTGCGGATCCCCGCGGCGAGGATCGCGTGCTCCGGCATGCCGCCTCCCTATTTCGCGTATGCCATACGCAAATTAGCGTACAGCATACTCGAAGTGTCGCGGGCCGCCCCGGCCGCGACGCGGTAGCGTCGTGTCCGGTACGCAGGCGGGCACCGATGACCAGGACGGACGATGACGACGGAGCACGGCGACGGCCGCGACCTCGGGCGGAGCCTGAAGCTGCTGTGGGGCGACACGACCCGGCCACCGCGCGGGCGCCCGCCCGCGCTCAGCCTCGACCGGATCGTCGCCGCCGCCGTCGAGGTCGCCGACGAGCTCGCCCGCACGGAGGGCCTCGAAGCGCTGTCGATGCGCTCCATCGCGACCCGCCTCGGCGTCGGGACGATGTCGCTCTACCGCTACGTCCCCGGCAAGGCCGAACTGCTCGACCTCATGCTCGACCACGTCATCGACGTCCCCGGCGAGGACGCGGAGGGCGGCTGGCGCGAGATCCTGGAGGCCGACGCCCGGCACCACTGGCGGCTGTGCCTCGACCATCCCTGGTACGCGTTCGTCGACCAGAGCCGCCCGCTCCTCGGCCCCAACGCCATGCGCGGCCTCGACCGCCTCGTCGCCCTGCTCCGCCCCACGGGCGTGGACGACCGCACCCTGCTCATGATGATCAGCGCCCAGAACGACTACGTGGAGGGCGTCGCCCGCCGCTACGTCAACGAACGCCGCGCCGAGGCCCGCACCGGCGTCAGCAACGAGCAGTTCTGGGCCGCCCAGGAACCGACTCTCATCAAGGCCATGAGCAGCGGCGACTACCCCACGATGGCGAACATGGCCGACAACACCTTCGACTTCTCCTACGAACAACTCTTCGAGTTCGGCCTGACCCGCCTCCACGACGGCTTCGCCACCTCCATCATCACCCCCTGACCCCGCGCACCACCCAGAAAAGAAGTCGCCGCTCGGTGGCCGGCTTCGTACCGTCGTCCAATGCAGCTGATCTCGGTCAATGTCGGCCGCCCCCGCGCCAGTCCGTGGAAGAAGAACATGCTGACCGGCATCGACAAGCGACCAGTCGACGGCCCGGTGCAGGTCACCGCACCGGCCTCCGAGGGGACGGGCGAGGTCGGCCTGGCAGGCGACCGCGCCTATGACGTCCGAGGCCACGGCGGGCCGGACCAGGCCGTCTACGCCTACGCGCGCGAGGACCTCGACCGGTGGCAGGACGAACTGGGCAGGCCGCTCCCCGACGGCGTCTTCGGCGAGAACCTCACCACCGCCGGAATCGACGTCAACGGCGCGCTGATCGGCGACCGGTGGCGCGTCGGGCGGGGCGTTCTGCTGGAGGTGAGCTGCCCCCGGATTCCCTGTGGCACCTTTCAGGGTTGGCTGGGCGAGACCGGATGGATCAAGCGGTTCACGCGGGCGGCGAGGCCGGGGGCCTATCTGCGCGTCATCGAGGCCGGTGAGATCCGCGCGGGCGACACGGTCGGACTCGTGCGGCGGCCCGGCCATGATGTGACCGTGGCCGTCGCCTTTCGCGCGCTCACTGCCGAGCCCGGTCTGCTGCCGCTGCTGATCCCGATCGAGGAACTGCCGTACTACGTGCGCGACGTGGCCCGAAAGCGCTCCGGCCGCTGAAGAAGTGAAGCGACACATACATAGCGGCTGCGTACATATAGGCAATTTCGGGCGAAATGGGCATGGCGGGACAGGGTTGCTGAAAGTGGTTCGATATCTCTGGAATCTCGGCGATCTGCGCTTGCCCGAACGTACGTTGTGTCAGCCTAGATACGGAGTGTGCCCGTAAGAGCACGCCTTACTCGGTCATGCGAGTCCTGCTGAGCCGCCGATCGCACTGAGGACGCCGATGTCTGTTTTCTCCGAACCCGCTGCCGACAGCGAGCGCCAGGATGTCCGGCGTCACGGCAGGACCCCGGCCCGCGGCATGCGTCGCCACAGCAACGTACGGTCCTTCCACCTGTGCATTTCCGTCCTGCCCGCGGCCGTGGTGGGGGTGCTCGGCGCCGGCGCCGCGGCGATGCTCTACGGCGACGACGCCGTCACGCGCCGGACGCAGGTGGTGTTGGTCGTGATCGCCGTGGGCGTCGTGCTCACGCTGGGCGCGGCCGTGTACGCGGCGGACGCGGCGACCCGGCGGGTCGACCGGCTCCAGGCCCGGCTGTCGGTGCGCGGCCACGACGACGTCCAGCGGCGGCTCGGCGAGCTGTGGTTCTCGATCGCGCGCGGTCGGCAGGGCCTGCGGGAGCTGGTCGAGCGCGTCCATGCGGGGGAGACCGCGCCGCGCAGCGAGGACGTCCCGGCCACCGACTCCGGCGACCCGTTCATCCGGCTCGCCTACGAGCTGCGGCAGGCGCAGGGCGAGGCGTGGAACGCCGTGCTGGACACCGCGGCCCGCGAGACCGGCGGCACCGACCAGCGGGTGGACGTCTTCGTCAACCTCGCCCGGCGGATGCAGTCGCTGGCCCACCGGGCCATCCGCGGCCTGGACGAGCTGGAGAACCAGGTCGAGGACCCCGACCTCCTCAAGGGCCTGTTCCGGGTCGACCACCTCAGCACCCGCATGCGCCGCCAGGCGGAGAGCCTCGCCGTGATCGGCGGCGCCGCGTCCCGCCGCCAGTGGAGCCGGCCGGTGACCGTCTACGAGGTGCTGCGCTCGGCCATCGCGGAGGTGGAGCACTACAACCGGGTCAAGGTGGTGCCGCCCGTCGAGGGGACCCTGCACGGCGGCGCGGTCGCGGACGTCGTGCACCTGCTCGCCGAGCTGATCGAGAACGCCACCAAGTTCGCTCCCCCGCACACGCAGGTGCTGATCCGCGTGGACACGGTCAGCGCGGGCCTCGCCGTCGAGGTCGAGGACCGCGGGCTCGGGATCCCGCGCGAGACGCAGCGGCGGCTGAACGAGCTGCTCGCCGACCCCGACCGGACCGGTGCCGGGGAGCTGCTGCAGGAGGGGCGCATCGGGCTCCTGGTGGTGTCGGCCCTGGCCCGCCGGCACGGTGTCCGCGTCCAGCTCCAGGACAACCTGTACGGCGGCACCCAGGCCGTCGTGATCGTGCCCAAGGAGATGGTCGGCCAGCAGGCGCTGGAGGCCCAGACCCGGGCTTCGGCGCAGGCCCCGGCCCAGGCGCCGGAGCCGCCGGACGACTCCGAGCGCGTACCGGTGCCGGCCGCCACCGCCGCGGCAGCCGTGCCCGCCGCCACCGGTGCGCACGCCGCGCACCGGCCCGTCCAGCAGCCCGCGGCCGTCCAGCAGCAGACGACCGTCCAGGCGGCCGCCGCGCGGCCCGCCGCCCCCGTGTCCCAGCCGCTCGCCGCGTCCGGCGGGCCTCCGGCGGACGGCGGCGAGCGGCCCTCGCTGCCGCGCCGCCGCGTCCAGGCGAACATGGCGCCCGAACTGCTCACCGCCCCCGCGCCGCAGCAGCAGGACGACGACGAAATCGAGCCCAATCCCGGTCTCATGGCGGCGTTCCAGCGGGGTGTGCGCGGCGCCGAGGAGGATGGCGGCGATGCGGACGGCGGCTTTGCCGATGACCCGGGCAGCGCGGGCTGACGAAACTTCACGAGCGATAAGGAGCGTCCATTGAGTGCTGTCTCCCCGAACCAGGCTCAAGATCTTGCTTGGCTGCTGCGGGGGCTGGGCGAGGAGGTTCCCGTCATCCGCGGCAGCGTGCTGCTGACCTCGGACGGCATGCTGAAGGCCTCCGACGGCTTCGACCGCGCCAGCGCCGAGCAGCTCGCCGCGCTCGCCTCCGGCCTTTTCTCCATCGCGCGCAGCGCCGGGACGAAGTTCGACGGCAGCAACGAGGTCCGGCAGGTCGTGACGGAGCTGAAGTCCAGCCAGTTGTTCATCGCGTGGGCCGGTTACAACTCCGTCCTCGCGGTGCTGGCCGGGGCGGACGCCGATCCGTCCGTCGTCGGTTTCGAGATGGCCCGGCTGATCAAGTCCGTGCGGCCGTTCCTCGGCACGGCGGCGCGGTCGGCGGCCGGTACGAGCGATCCCCATCCCTCGCTATGACGGCCGGCGAGAACGAGGTATGGCTCGACGACGACGCCGGGCCGCTGGTGCGCCCGTACACCGTGACCGCCGGGCGCACCCGCCCGGCCGTCCACCTGGACATGCTGTCCCTGGTGGTGGCGACCGGCCAGGTCCCCGCCAACCTCGACCCCGAGCACGGCATGGCGCTCGAACTGTGCCGCGCGCCGACCTCCGTCGCCGAGGTCGCGGCGCACCTGCGGCTGCCCGTGGCGGTCACCAAGGTCCTGCTCGCCGACCTGGTGCACTGGCGCGCCATGACCACGCGGGCGCCGCGTCCCGCGGCCGAACTCACCGACCGAGACCTATTGGAGAAGCTGCTCGATGGCCTACAACGAGCCTGAGGTGTTCCCCACTCAGGTCAAGATCCTGATCGCGGGCGGGTTCGGCGTGGGGAAGACGACGTTCGTCGGCGCGGCGAGCGAGATCGAACCGCTCAGCACCGAGGAGCTCATCACGACGGCCAGCGTCGGGATCGACGACCTCGGCGGGGTGGAGGAGAAGGCCACGACCACCGTGGCGCTCGACTTCGGCCGGATCACGATCGACCAGCACAACATCGTCCTGTACCTGTTCGGCACCCCCGGGCAGCAGCGCTTCTGGTTCATGTGGGACGAGCTGTGCGCGGGCGCGCTCGGCGCCGTCGTGCTCGCCGACACCCGCCGGCTGGAGGCGTGCTTCGAGGCCGTCGACTTCTTCGAGAACCGCGGCACCCGGTTCCTCGTCGCGGTGAACGAGTTCGACGGCGCGTTCCGCTACGACCCCGACGAGGTGCGGTCCGCCCTCGAACTCGACCCGCGCGTCCCGATCGTGCTGTGCGACGCGCGCGACGGCCGCTCCGCCACGTCGGTGCTGCGCGCCCTCATCCGGCATCTGATCGCCACCGTTCCCGCACCCTCCGCATGACCCGAACCCGCCGCCAATGGAGTGTCCCGTGAATCACGAGCCCCTGTACGAGCCCGCCGGCCACCTGCTGACCCCCGTCGACAAGGACGTCCCGCAGCGCGTCGCGCGGCTGCGCGAACTCGGCCTCGGCCAGTCGCCCGACCCCGAGTTCGACGCGTTCGCCCGCGACCTCGCCGAGACCGCCCGGCGCCTCGTCGGCACCGGCGTCCCGCCGTTCGCGATGGTCAACTTCGTCACCGACCACCAGTTCCTCGCCGGGCTGTACGCCCCCGAGGACCCCGGGGCGGACGCGGGCGGCGCCGTCGAGCTGGGCCGCGAGGTGCCGCTCGACCACGGCTACTGCCCGCACGTCGTCGTCCGGCGCAAGGCGCTCGTCCTGGACGACGTGTGCGACTACCCGCGCTTCGCCGGCAACCCGGTCGTCGACAAGCTCGGCATCCGGACCTACGTCGGCGCGCCGCTGATCGACCGGACCGGCACGGCGCTCGGCACGATCTGCATCATCGACCGCGAGCCGCGCCCGTGGGGCCATCCGGGGCTGAACCTCATCAAGGACCGGGCCGCGGAACTCGTCCAGCTGATCCGGCGGCGCGAGGAACTGCTCGGCTGACGGCCCGGTCGCCGGGCGGGCGGGCGTCCGGGTCGGGGGCCCTCACGCCTCGGCGGGGACGGGCACCGACCGCGAGAACCGCACGCCGGCCGGGGGCGGGACGGCGCCGTCCTCGATGCCGAGCACCCCGGACGACAGCAGGCCGAACTCGGTGGCGACGCCGGCGATGTCGGCCTTGAGGAACTCGATCGCCGCCCGCGCGCGGCGGCCGGCGTCCGGGCCGGCCTTGGCGGACCACCGCATGACCTGGCCGATCGCGAACGCGTAGGCGATGGCGCGGCCGGCGAGCACGAGGTGCTCCTGGCGGAGGTCCCGGTCGAGGAAGCCGAGGTCGATGCCCTGGGAGGTGATCGCGGACGCCGTGAGCGGCCATTCGGCGAGGAACTTGCTGAGCGGCAGCCCGCCCGTCCGGGCGAGGCAGTACTCGGTGAGCTGCTGGCTGAGCAGGTCGTTGGTGCCGTCGAAGATGGTGTAGACGCGGGCGTCCAGGAACGCCTGACCGGAGATGTTGGTCGGCGATCCGCAGCGGTACCCCTCGCCGCCGGCGAGCTGCTGGTAGTGGTGCGCCGCGCTGAGCATCCGCTCGGTGGCGACCGTCTTGATCGCCTGGACGGCGGGGAACGCGCCGAGCATCTCCGACTTCATGTCCAGCGAGGTCTGCAGGTAGTCGTTGAGCGCCGCGCAGACGGTGTAGGACGTGTCGATCGCCGCCAGCCGGTAGCGGACGAACCGGATCGCCGACTGCGGCCCCGGTCCGATCTTGCGGCGGTCGGCGTAGGCGTGCGCCTCGCGGCTGAGCCGGCGCAGGAACCCGCAGCCCATCGCCGCCATCATCGCCCGCGACGCCATGAGCATCTCCACCATGGGCTTCAGGTTGCGGCCGTCCGCGTGGATCCGGCGGTGCGGCGGGACGACGGCGTCGATCTCGTTGAGCCCGTAGTCGATCACCTTCAGGCCGAGCGGCTCGTACGGCTGCAGGGTGCGGAAGCCCTCGCTGCGCTTGACGATGAAGTAGCCGTACTCGCGGCCCCGGTCGTCGTTCTTCGCGCTGACCAGCCACCAGTGCGCGCTGGAGCTGAACGCCTGCCAGTGCTTGCGGCCGCGGATCCGGTAGCCGTCCTCGACCTCGTCGAACGTGGTGGTCATGCCCGACATCGCCGAGCCGCAGCCGGGCTCGGTGGAGGCGAACCCGGCGACCATCGGGTCGCCGCCGGCGTACTGCGGCAGCACCTCCCGCTTGGCCTCCTCGCTCGCCCACAGCGCGATGGGCCGCAGGGCGACGCCCGTGATGACGGTGACGTACATGCCGAGCGGCAGGTTCCACTCGGAGACGGCCTCCACGACCCTGCACATCTCGACGTGGCTGTCGCGGCCGCCGTACTCCCTCGGCAGCGTCGGCAGCAGCACCCCGGCCCGGGTCAGCAGCGTCCAGTCGTCGGCCGGGAGGTTCTGCTGCGGGTAGTGGGCGGTGTCGAATCGGGAGGCGACGGCCTCGATACCGGCGATGAAGTCATTGGTCGGCAGGGACGGCAGAGCATTCGTCATGGTGTCAGCTCTCACGGGTCGGCATGTCAGTGCTGGGGGAAGTCGCGAGATTCCAGTGATCAGAAACGCACACCTGCCCGATCGACCGTCAAGCCGACCGCGCGAACCTCCTCACCCATCGCTCGCGTGCAACTCTCACGCGCCATACTGGAACGAACGATCACCGGACGCAAGGCGGTCCTATCTGACCGTAATCAGCCACCGGGTGGTCGAGCCTGCCGGCCGTGTTCCGGCCGTGCCTCCAGCGCCCCCATGATCAGCATGAGATTCCCGAGTTTAATGTGCACGCAGCTGCGGATGTGACAAAAGGGGCAATATTGCACACCGTTACGGGCGGTCGGGCCGACCGCCCGGCCGCGCCGGGTCAGGGCGGGCGCCCGGCGGTTGGAGATAAGTCCGCTTCACGAGGTATGTGCAGCTAGCGACCCTCGTATCCGGTGCCGGCCGCGTGCCCCGCAGACACTGGGTGACGGATTGTTGACAACCGCGCCACGACCCGCGCAAAGGCCGCGGTCGAAGTTCTCGATCACGAATGGTTCGATCCCGCGGAGCGCTGGCCACCGAGCCGCGTGCACACCTCCCCCGCCCGCTACAAATCCCTAGCGCCCGCGTGATTGCGGACATCTTCCCGATATCGATGCCTTCACAGTAATGATTTTCGGTGGACCGGTAATGAGATCGGTCAAGCACTGAAACGCTGCGTTCCATGGCCGACATTGGTACCCCTGCCGACAGAAAATTGACGATAACAAAGAATAAATCGGCGACGCCAATGGAATCGGCGGCCTCCCTGATGCACCGGCGCCGTTTGCACTGCGGGCCGTCACCGAACGTCCCGCCGGCCTCACACCGCGACACCGGCCGGACTGAGTCGGCGCGGGGGTGCCGCGGCGGCTGCGCGCGCAGAACGTCCGGTTCCAGTTCCAGCCGGCGTGGTCCCCGGGCGGCCGAACGTGTCGCTGCCCTCAAAGCCGTCTGACGGTCCCGCGCCCGGATTGGCGGCGAGTTACGACTGCGGGTTGGAGTAGACGCGGTGCGGGGTGATGAGCACGGCGGCCCGCCGCTCCTCCGCCATCACGCGGTCGTAGGTGTCCCAGTCGTCGTGGGTGCCGCCGGCGGCCCGGAAGACGTCCCGGAGCAGCCGCCGCAGCGCTTCGCCGTCGACGTCGGGGTGCGGGTCGTCCGGGCCGATGATCTCGGCGTCGCCCTCCACGGCCGCCCAGCGCCAGCCCGCGCGCGCGACGATCGTGACCCGGGGGTCGGCGCGCAGGTTGCGCAGTTTGCGCGACCCGCCCTGGGCGACCAGGCCGACGACCCGGCCGTCCCGCAGCGGATGCTCCAGAACCCCCGCGTTGACCACGGACGACTGGACGCTTCCATCGCCCCGGAGCGTGCTGACGACGCACAGCCCGTGGTCGAGAGGTACGAGTTCGGCGAAGGCCGCGAGATCGATCCCCATGCCGCCAGCCTCTCACGCTCACCCGGGCAGGCCGCGGCGTCCGGCGCGCCGGTCGTGCTGTAGGAAGGCCGGATGGCAGTCATTCACAAGACGACGATGACGCCCGGCAAGCTGGAGTTGCTCGCCGCGTGGCTTCCCGGTCGGCCGTGGTACGCCGGAGCAGGGCGCGAGCCCGAACTGGCCAGGGCGGGCGGTTTCCGGCTCGACGACCCGGCCGGGGAGGTCGGCATCGAGTTCATGGTGGTCACGGACACGTCCGGCGACCGCCCCGTCTCGTACCAGGTGCCGCTGACCTACCGCGGGGCGCCGCTGGACGGGGCCGGCGGGGCGCTCATCGGCACGGCCGAGCACGGCGTCCTCGGACGGCGGTGGGTGTACGACGGCGCCCACGACCCGGTGCTGGTCGCGCAGCTCCTCGCCCTCGTCCAGGGACGTGCCGAGGCCCAGCACCAGAGCAAGAGCGACACGCCCGAGTCGTCCGTCTCGACGCATTGCGCCGGAGCCGATCTCCCGGCCATGGCCGCGATCACTGCGGTCGAGGAGGGACGGGACGGCACCGGCATCGTGCTGGCGACCGAGGACGGCGGGGCCCTGACCGTCACCGTTTCGCGCGTCCTGCGGCCGATCGGGGACGAGGACGGCGGCGAGGCCGAAGGCCGCGTCACCGCCGTCTGGCAGCCGCCGGGCGGAGCCGAGGCACGGGCATCCTTCGCCGTCATCCACACGTCCCGGTAACGCTCAGAACCGCTCTGACCAGGCGCGATGACATGGCCATTGACGATAGGCAGGTGAATACCTGCATAATGGCGGGGTGAGCCTCGAAGCGAACACGATGGATCCCGTCTTCAAGGCGCTGGCCGATCCGACGCGGCGCCTGCTGCTCGACCGGCTGCGCGAGCAGAACGGCCAGACGCTGCGCGAGCTGTGCGAACGCCTCGACATGGCGCGCCAGTCGGCGACGCAGCATCTCGACGTCCTCGTCGGGGCCGGGCTCGTGACCGTGGTCCGGCGCGGACGGGAACGACTGCACTACCTCAACCCGGCGCCGATCCACGAGATCGAGGAGCGCTGGATCTCCGTGTTCGACCGACCGCGCCTGCGGGCGCTCAGTGCCATCAAGAACCAGGCGGAGGAGTACGCCATGAGCGACACGACCGTGCCGGACTACGTCTATGTCACCTACATCCGCGCCAGCGCCGACCAGGTGTGGAAGGCCCTCACCGACGCGGACCTCACCGCGCGCTACTGGGGGCACGCCAACGTCTCGGACTGGCGGCCGGGCTCCGCTTGGGAGCACCGGCGCACCGACGGGTCGGGCGCCGTCGACGTCGTCGGACGGGTCCTGGAGGCCGAGCCCCCGACGCGGCTGGTCATCACCTTCGAGGACACCCCGGACGTCCAGCCGCCGCGGGACCCGTCGGTCGTCACCTTCCGCGTCGAGCCGCACCAGGACATCGTCCGCCTCACGGTGACGCACGAGAACCTGCCCGATCAGGAGATGCGCGCCGGCATTTCGAGCGGCTGGCCGGCCGTGCTGGCAAATCTCAAGTCGCTGCTGGAGACCGGCGACGTCCTTCCGCAGGCACCCTGGGAGATGACCGACGCACACGCCTGACCCAGCCGACAGGAGGAAGACCATGTTGGACACCGCACCGCTCCGGGACGCCTATCGCGAGTTGCTGGACGCCGCCGCCACCGTGGCCGGCTCCGATCCCGGCCCCGTCCCACCGCCCGGCGAATGGGACGCCGACCAGATCCTGGCGCACACCGTGCTGATCGGCGGCGCCACCATCACGGCCGTCTCCTCCGCCGCGACGGGCACGGTCGCGACCTACGACAACCGCCTGGCGCAGGACGCGTGGACCATCGACCACGTCATCACGCTCACCGGCCGCGGCGCGGAGTTGCGGGACCGCATCCGTCACCAGGCGGACGCCCTGTGCGCGCTCGCGATGTCATGCAGCGAGGCCGAGCTCAACACGCCCGTGCCCACCCTGCTGCTGTCCAAGGACCAGGTCCTGGTGGACGAGTTCCTGCCGCTGCGAGACCTCGTCACCGGCCTCGCGGAGGCGGAACTCCCGGGGCACACCCAGCAGCTGTTGGCCCTGTCCGCGTCCGACTAGCCGAATATTTGCCGCAGGCCGCCGAAACCCTTACCGGGTGGGCTCGGCACGCCGGTTCGGGGACGGACGATCTGCCACGACCGCGTATCGGACGCGGAGTCCGATTCCCGCCAGGCCGAGGACGGCGGCCGCAGGGGTGATGTAGGCGGGTACCGAGGAGGTGGCGTAGCTTCCGCCGCCGTTGAGACGGCATTCGAAGCGAAGCGGGACGAAGTCGATTCCGTAGTCGACGACGTGTATCGCTTTGGCCATGCCGGCGGAACGGCAGGGCAGCAGCGGTGACGAGTCGGCCCCGCCGTCCTCCGCGTACATGACGTCGGAGAGCACGAGCAACATCCCCCAGAGGTACACGCCGATCGCGGCGGCTCCGGCCAGGAGCGCGGCGGCCTTCCACGGGACGCCCGGGGAGCGCCGCTTCCGCGAAACACCCAGGACGAGGCCCCGGACAAAGAGGACAGGGGTGATGACCAGCCCGGCCAGGATGCCGAGCAGCAGAACGATCACCGACGCCATGGTCCCCCGCCGATCCACCCGATGAGTCGCCTCAAGGATGACAAAACCCCGTAATCGGTGTGCATGCCGGTCTCCTTCGCCAAGGTCGGCACCCGCCCGCTCGCCCCGTCGCCGTCCGGCCGTATGTCCCGGGCCATCGGCGCACTGCGCGGGGTTGCGCGGACGGGTTGCCGCCGCTTGCGGAAACCGTCCGGTTCCGTAGGAGGTAGCTTGGAGCGGCCGCGCACTCCAGTCAATTCTTGGATTTCCTTGGATATCTCTAAGGGATACCTTTGATAGGTGACGCTAGACGACCTGCGGGTCTTCCTGGCCGTGTGCGAGAGCCGCAACCTCAGCGCGGTCGCCCGCACCCTCTCCTGCAGCCAGCCGGCGGTCAGCCAGCACGTGAAACGGCTCGAACGCGAGATCGGCCTGGCGCTGATCGAACGCCGGCCGCGCGGGGTCGCGCCGACGGACGCGGGCCAGATCCTCTACCAGGCGGCACTGACCGGCATCGCCTCGCTCGACGCCGCGCTGCGCCAACTCCGGGAACTCCGCGACGGCAACGGCGGCACCCTGAAGATCACCACGGGCGGTGTGACGGTGCGGCACTTCATGCCGGACGCCATCACCGCGTTCCGCACCCGGCATCCGGAGGCGACCCTGAGCCTCCAGTCCGCCCACTCCACCCGCCGCTGCCTGGACCTTCTGCGCAGCGGGCAGGCGGACCTGGCGTGGATCACGCTCGACGGGCCGGTGCCCGACATCCAGCAGCGCCCGGTCATCGACCTGCCGTGGGTCCTCGTGGTCAACGCCGCCGACCCGCTGGCCGCCCGGCAGAGCATCGCCCCCGCCGACCTGCGCGCGATCCGCTACATCGCCCATCCGGCGAACTCCGCGTCACACCGGCGCCTTGAGGAGAACTTCGTCCGCCTCGGCTGCACACCCGCGGAGACCGTGGGCGTCGCCGACTGGGACACGGCGGTCCTGCTCGCCGAACTCGACATCGGCCACGCCATCCTGCCGTCCCTGCCCAGGCTGGGGCTCGCACCGTCCAGTGCGGTGCGGACCGTCCCGATCCCCGCGCTCTCCCCCATCACGGTCGGCTGGGCCGCCCGCCAATGGGACGCGCTGAGCCCCCTCGCCACCGAATTCGCCGCCCTCGTCGCCGCCGACCAGCCCCGCCACTACACCGGATCGTCCGTCTCCCACGGATAGCGGAATCGCGCGGGCCGCAACCCACCACTCATCAAGCACCCGAACCAGGGACACCTTTCTTCCGGCCGCCACCGAGACCGGAAACTATCGGCACCGACGCGGTGCTCCCCAGCGAATCCGCGCCGACCTGGAACGCGCGGGGGCACGGGATTGGCCGACCGAAGTGAAGGCGACCCTCAGCCCGCAGTCGCGCGCTTGGCGCTCCCGGACTGACCGGACGGAACGGCGGGGCGCGCGTTCAGCCGAGGACGAAGGGGAGCCTCGCAGCGAGGTCGCCCAGAGCAGCTTTCTCCGCGTCCGTCGGGGGACGGCGGCCGGTGCCGACGAGCAGCGCGTCCCGGTCGGAGAGCGCGGCCGGGAACGGTGTTCCGGCGATCTTCTCCAGCATCGCGCGTGCGGCGGCCAGGGTTTCGGCGGGCGGGTCGGTGGCCGCAGGCAGGTGCGCGATCAGGTCGAGGTGGTGCAGCGTCCATTCCATGACGTACGCGGACAGGTAGTCGCCGGCGGTCAGCACCATGTCCTGGGTGCCGACGCGGAGGGCCGGGTCGGCGAGTCCGGCGGCGCGGCCGGCGGCGGCGCCGACGTCGTCGAGGTGGAACTTCAGCAGGCTCGGGTCGCCGTAGGCGGCGGCCAGCCGCGGGATCAGCGCGTCCAGCGGGTCGTCGCCGGTCGGGGGCTCGACGAGCTTCCAGTAGGTGACCGAGTCCGCGGTCGGTTCCGCGTCGGCGGGCGTGACCAGGGTGATCAGTACGTCCTGCGCGTCGATGACCAGATGGCACACCAGGTCGCGGACGAGCCAGCCGGAACACCCGGACGGCCGCTCGAAGTCGTCGCCGGAGAGTTCGCCGACCGCCGCGCGCAACGCCGTCCAAGAGCGTGAGAACAGGTCCATTCCGGCAAAGCTAGTGCCGCGGGAATGAAGCCGGTGCGGCTTCATGTTGACCATCGTCGTCCGATTCCCCTACTCCCGGGAAGAAGGCGGGCTCATGACGCCCTCGCCGACCGCCATGCACGCCGTCCAGCTCTCCGGTCCGGGCCCGGTGGAGAACCTGCGGCTGACCACGCTTCCGCTCCCGCCGGAACGGGACGGCTGGGTGCGCATCCGCGTCGAGGCGTTCGGCCTCAACCGCTCGGAGTTGAAACTCCGGCTCGGGGTGAGCGTCGGCGTCACCTTCCCCCGGGTGCCGGGCATCGAGGCCGCCGGGACGGTCGATGCGGCACCGCCTGGCAGCGGGCTGGAGCGGGGGCAGAAGGTCGTCGCGATGATGGGCGACATGGGGCGCACCTACGACGGCGGCTACGCCGAGTACACCTCGGTGCCGCTGTCCCAGGTCATCCCCATCGAGAGCGACCTGCCCTGGGAGGTGCTGGGCGCCCTGCCGGAGATGGTGCAGACCGCCCACGGCTCGCTCACCGTCGGCCTCGACCTGCGGCCAGGCCAGTCGCTGCTGATCCGCGGTGGGACGTCCTCGGTCGGCCTGGCCGCCGCCGCGCTCGCCGGATGGCGCGGCGCCACGGTGCTGTCCACGACCCGGCGGGCCGACCGCCTCGCCTTCCTGAAGGAGCGCGGCGTAGACCACCCGCTGCTCGACACCGGCGAGGTCGCGCCCGCGGTCCGCGAACTGTTCCCGGACGGCGTCGACGCCGCCCTCGACCTCGTCGGCACGCCGACCCTGCCCGACACCCTGCGGACGGTGCGCGTCCACGGCACGGCCTGCTTCGGCGGGAGCCTCTCCAACCAGTGGACGGTCCGGGACTTCTCCCCCAACGAGTACATCCCGAGGGGCGTCCGGCTGGCGGGCTACTTCGGTGACGCCGCCGACCTGTCCCGGGAGGCACTCCAGGAAATCCTCGACGCGGTCGCGGCCGGACGGCTGGCCTTCCCCGTGGACCGCGTCTACGACGGCCTGGAGCAGGTGCCGCAGGCCCACGACGACATGGAGCACAACCGCGCCACCGGCAAACTCGTCGTCCGCGTCCGGCATTGACCCAGGCCGGTGGAAAAAGGGTTGGACGGACGGCGTCCGGGTGTTAACGTGCCGGAGGCCGTGACATCACGCGAGGAGGTGAGACCCATGAACGCTGTATCGATGTGGGTGCTCCCTCGTCGTTCACGGTAGGGCGATCGACGTAGGGGTCGCCGGGAGCGCCGCAGCAGGCAAGGCACTCCCGAAAGGCAGAACCCATGCGCTCTGTACCCGTCCAATCCGTGCGTTTCAGTGCGGAGACATCGTCCGACGGTGTCCTCGCACGCGAATTCTCCGTGGGCGACATCCCCGGCATGCTCTGGACGCCCGCCTCCGGCGGCGACCGCGCCCCGCTCGTCCTGCTGGGGCACGGCGGCGGCCGTGACAGCAAGGCCCCGCCGACGGCCGGCCGCGCCCACCTCCTCGTCACCCGCTGCGGCTTCAACGTCGCGGCCATCGACGCGCCCGGCCACGGCGACCGTCCGCGCACCGACATCGACGACCGTGAAATCGCCGCGATGCAGGCGGCGATGGCCTCGGGGGAACCGGTCGGGCCGATCGTCGTCCCCTACAACCTGCATCTGGCGGAGCGCGCCGTACCGGAATGGCAGGCGACCCTGGACGCCCTCCAGCAACTGCCCGAGATCGGCGACGAAGGCCCGGTCGGCTACTACGGCCTCAACATGGGGACCGCGATCGGGATGCCGCTGACGGCGGCCGACCCCCGGATCACCGCCGCCGCTTTCGGCATCTTCTGGCACAACGAGTACCTGGCCGAGGTGGCGAGCCGCATCACCGTCCCGGTCGAGTTCGCGCTCCAGTGGGACGACCAGCACATCCCGCGCCAATCCGGCCTCGCGCTGTTCGACGCCTTCGCCTCGAAGGAGAAGACGCTGCACGCGAACGCGGGCACGCACAAAGAGGTGCCCAGATTCGAGTCCGACAGCGCCGTGCGCTTCTTCGCCCGCCACCTGAGCGGCGCCGCGGCCTGACCTGACCGGTATCGGCGTCCACCAGAACGCGGACGCCGATACCGGCTATGCCGCCAGGAGGACGAGGGCGGTGAGCTTCGCGAGTCCGTCGTTGGTCGCGCCTTCGCTGTCGTTCAGCCCGCTCGCCAGCAGATCGCCCTTCTTGATGACCGCCTGGAGGGCGAGGACGCGGTTGAGGTGCCCGACGTAACCTCCGTCGGTGCCCTCGATGGCGACCTTCTCGTAGCCGCCGGCGGCCTCGATCTCCTTCCGCGCCGTCGCCCAGCCCTCGGCAGAGGTCTCCTTGAGCGCGAGCGTGACGTTCGTCCCGTCCGCGAGGCTGTAGGTGCAGGTGTCGAGGCCGCGGTTGGCGGGCATGTCGTTCCGGTCGAACTCGGCGCCGGTCGGCGTGGGGACGCCGAGCACCTTCCCGACCGTCTCCACCGGGATGATCTTGCAGATGCTCCCCTTCCCGCTCCACTTACCGACAGGGGTCTCGGATACCTGAAGGGTCTTCTCCTGAGCGGCCGGGGCGGACGACGCGGACGACGCGGGCGGCTGGGCGGGGCCGGATTCGGCGGCCCCGGCCTTCCCCTCCTCGCCCGTCCCGCAGGCCGCGAGCATCGCCACGGCGAATGCAGTCGCCAGGGTGGGGAGGATGACAGGGCGCACGTTGAACAGCTCCTTTACGCGGTGAGATCCCGGCCTTTGGTCAGCGTGCCCGCGTGGGCCACGGTGCCTCCCGGCCGGTGGAGGCGGACGATCCGGTCACTCTTCGACGGGCGGCGGCCGGATTCACCGTGCTGGTGGTCCCAAGGAGGTCCTGGTAGAAGTCCAACCGCGTGGCGCCGTGTCCCCTCCCCTCCGGGGACGGGGCCCGACTACCGACTTCAGCAGCTGGGGACCTGTTTCGGCCACCGGGAAAACGCGGAATGTGCGGTCCGGAAGCGGACACCGAAGGACCCGGGCAGCGAACTCGACACCGAACCGGAGGACTGGGAGCTCTACCTCACAGCGCCTGCAGGCATTTCCACGATGCACTCGGAACGGCATCATGGTGGTATGAGCGATGATCAGCGGCACGGGGACACGGCCGGCCGGTGGCGTGAGCTTCCGCCGCATATGCGGCTGGAGGACACGGTGGCCGTCCAGGAGACGCCGCCCAAGCCTCAGGTCATCGCGGACTCGGGCCGCTTCGAACTCGACGAGGACATCCGCTACCCCGGCTGACCGCCGACGCGGCCGCCGGGGGAACGCGGGATGCGGGTCAGGCGATTCGGTCGATGATCAAGGGGTGGAGGGACGGGGTCCCGCCGGGCTCGATCTCGTAGGCGCCGTCCAGGGACTCCAGGGCGCGCGCGAAACGGGTCTCGTCGTCGGTGTGGAGGGTCAGGAGGGGTTGTCCCTCCTTGACCGTGTCGCCCGGCTTGGCGTGGCAGGTCACGCCTGCGCCGAACGAGACCGGGTCCTCCTTGCGGGCGCGGCCCGCGCCGAGGCGCCAGGCCGCCACGCCGACTCCGTAGGCGTCCAGCTTCGTCAGGACGCCGGAGGACGGGGCCGTGACCGTGTGCGTCTCGCGGGCGGACGGCAGCGGCGCGTCCGGGTCACCGCCCTGGGCGGTGATCATGCGGCGCCAGACGTCCATGGCGGAGCCGTCCTTCAGCGCGTCCGCCGGGTCCTTCGAGGTCAGGCCGGCGGCGGCGAGCATCTCGCGGGCCAGGGTCAGGGTCAGCTCGACCACGTCGGACGGGCCGCCGCCGGCGAGGACCTCGACGGATTCCGCGACCTCGACGGCGTTGCCCACCGCGTTGCCGAGCGGACGGTCCATGGCGGTCAGCAGGGCGATCGTGCGGAGGCCGTGGTCGGTGCCGATCGCGACCATCGTCTCGGCCAGTTCGCGGGCGTTGTCGACCGTCTTCATGAAGGCGCCGGAGCCGACCTTCACGTCGAGCACCAGGGCGCCCGTGCCCTCGGCGATCTTCTTCGACATGATCGAGGAGGCGATCAGCGGGATCGACTCGACCGTGCCCGTCACGTCGCGGAGCGCGTACAGCTTGCGGTCGGCCGGGGCCAGGCCGCTGCCCGCCGCGCAGATCACCGCGCCCGCGGACCGCAGGACGTCCAGCATCTCCGCGTTCGACAGCGACGCCTTCCAGCCCGGGATCGACTCCAGCTTGTCGAGCGTCCCGCCGGTGTGGCCGAGGCCGCGGCCCGACAACTGCGGGACGGCGGCGCCGCACGCCGCTACCAGCGGCGCCAGCGGCAGGGTGATCTTGTCGCCGACGCCGCCCGTCGAGTGCTTGTCGGTGGTCGGGCGGTCGAGGGACGACCAGTCCATCCGCTCGCCCGACCGGATCATCGCCTCCGTCCAGCGGGCCACCTCGGGACGGGTCATGCCGTTCAGCAGGACCGCCATCGCCAGCGCCGACATCTGCTCCTCGGCGATCGCGCCCCGCGTGTAGGCGTCGACCGCCCAGTCGATCTGCGCGGGGGTCAGCTCGCCCCCGTCGCGCTTGGCGCGGATGACGTCAATGGCGTCCACGGATCACGCTCTCTCGATCAGGTCGTCGGGGCCGAACGCGTCCGGCAGGACGTCCGACATGGGCAGGATGCCGCGGACGGTCTCCAGCAGCATCGGGGCGCCGCCGTGCTCCCAGAGGAGCTGGCGGCAGCGCCCGCAGGGCATCACGGGGTCGCCGTGCTTGTCGACGACCGCGACGGCGACGAGCCGGGGCCGCTCCGGCTTGCCGGGGCCGTGCAGCGCCGACACGAGCGAGCATTCCGCGCAGAGCCCGACCCCGTACGAGGCGTTCTCCACGTTGCACCCGGTGATGACCCGGCCGTCGTCGGTCAGGGCGGCGGCGCCGACCGGGAAACCGGAGTACGGGCAGTACGCGCGCGTCATCGCCTCCCGCGCGGCGTCGCGCAGGGCCGGCCAGTCGATCTCCATGCCCTTATCGTGCCTCACCGCGGCGGTACTGGATCCCGTTGGCGGCGGGCATGCGGAGCCGCTGGCTGGCCAGGGCCAGGACGAGCAGGGTCGTCAGGTGCGGCGTGAAGGAGACCAGCTCGCCGGGGACGATCTCGCTCATCAGGAACCAGGCGAGCAGCCCGGCGGCCGACACCAGCGCCAGCACCGCGCCGAGGTAGGCGTTGCGCATCTCGCGGCGGTTCAGGTCGCTGGTGAGCTCGCCCCGCAGCCGGTTCGCGCGGATCCCCTGCCACACCGCGACGGCGACCAGCAGGACCGCCACGAACAGCAGCAGCGCGTGGACGGACTGCCCGCCGCCGCGCACGTTCATCGCGTCGGTGTACCCGAACAGCAGCGAGCCCGCGGTGAGCCCGCCCGGACGCCAGTTGCCGAAGATCATGGCGGCGAGGCCGATGAAGCCGCGGCCGTTGGTCTGGCCGTCCTGGTAGAGCGGGGCGGCGACGGTGACGAGGAACGCGCCGGCCAGGCCGGAGAACGCGCCGGAGATGACCACCGCGGCGTACTTCATCCGGTACACCTGCACGCCGAGCGACTCGGCCGCGTACGGGTCCTCGCCGCAGGAGCGGATGCGCAGGCCGAACGGGGTCCGCCACAGGATCAGGAAGCTCAGCGGGACGAGCAGCAGCGACACGAGCGTCAGCAGCGACATGTCGCTGGTCAGCCCGCGGACGATGCCGGCGACATCGGAGAGCAGGAACCAGTGGTGGCCCTCCAGCGAGCCGAGCCAGTCGGGGCTCTGCCAGCCGCCGATCTTGCCGCCGGACAGCACCGGCAGCGTCAACGTCATGATCGGATCGACCGGTGGCGACTGCCGCGGCCCGCCGCCGAGCGCCTTCGCCGCGCCGGTGTCGAAGATCAGCCCGGCGAGGAACTGCGTCAGCCCCAGCCCGAGGATGTTGATCGCGACGCCGGACACGATGTGGTCGACGCCGAACGACACCGTCGCGATGGCGTGCAGCAGGCCGCCGAGCGCGCCGCCGATGATCCCGGCGAGGACGCCGATCCACGGGCCCCACTGGTAGCCGGCCCACGCACCCGTCCAGGTGCCGAGGATCATCATGCCCTCGAGGCCGATGTTGATCACGCCGGAGCGCTCCGACCAGAGCCCGCCGAGGCCGGCGAGGAAGATCGGCACGGCGAGGCGCAGCGAGGCGCTGACCGTCCCGCTGGACGTCACCGGGTCGGCGTCGTCGATCACGCGGACCAGCGACAGCAGCACCAGCAGCCCGGCGATGATCAGCGCGTAGTGCGGCCAGCGCAGCTGGATCTTGCGGGACCCGGCCTTCACGGCGGCCACCGTCTCGGTCGCGGCGCTCATGAGGCGCTCCCAGCGGCCTCGCGGGCCAGGTCGTGGCCGGTGGCCAGCTCGGCGGCGACGGCCCGCTGCTGGAGCCGGATCTCCCAGCGCCGGACGAGCTCGTACACGATGACGACGGTCAGCACGACCACGCCCTGCATGACCCCGACGATCTCCTTCGGCACGTCGACCTCCTGCAGCACGTCGGAGGTCTGGTCGAGGAACGCGAACAGCAGCGCGGCGAGCGCGATGCCGGCCGGATGGTTGCGGCCGAGCAGCGCCACCGTGATGCCGGTGAAGCCGAGCCCGGCCGGGAAGTTCAGCGAGTACTCGTACGACGCGCCGAGCAGCTCCGGCATGCCGATCAGGCCGGCCACCACACCGGACGCGATCATCGTGTAGACGATCATGCGCCGGGCGTTGACGCCGCTGGCCTGCGCGGCGGACGCCGACAGCCCCGAGATCTTCAGGTCGAACCCGAACCGGGTGTAGTTGATGACGACCCAGAACACGATCCCGACGAGGATCGCGAGGGGCAGCAGCCCGTACACGTCGCCGGGCAGGTCGATGCCGATCGAGGCCAGGAAGCCGTTCAGCCCGCCGACCCGTCCCGACTCGGGGATCTGCGCGGTCGCGACGTTGTTGCTGCCCGGCCGCACCTCGGCGAGCCGCTTGTCGTTCAGCAGGTAGGCGATGACGCCGGTCGCGATCGCGTTCAGCATGATCGTGGACAGCACCTCGCTGACCCCGCGGGTCACCTTCAGCACGCCCGCGATCGCGGCCCACAGCCCGCCCACGACCATCGCGGCGACGATCACCAGCAGCTGCCCGAACGGAGCGGGCAGGGTGAGCGCGCCGCCGAGCGCGGCGGCGAGGAACGCGGCGATGCGGTACTGGCCGTCCACGCCGATGTTCAGCAGCGCCATCCGGAACCCGATCGCCACCGCGACCGCCGACAGGTAGTAGCGGGTCGCGCGGTTGACGATGTCGACGATCGAGTTCTCGGTGGTGCCGTAGTCGATCATGCTCTGGATCGAGCTGATCGGGTCGGCGCCGGTGATCCGCAGCAGGACCATCGTGATGCCGAGCGAGATCAGCAGCGCCAGCACCGGCGCGCCGATCTTCAGGCCGAGCCCGGTCGGGCCCATCCCCTTGATGACCGCCTTCCAGGCCGGCACCGCGGCGATCTCCGCCGCGCCGGGCGTGGTCGCGGTCCCGCCGGACGCGGGCGGCCCGCCGGAGTCAGCCCCCGGCGCAGGCTCGGGCGGCTCGGCGGACGTGGTCTCCGAGGGGTCGGGTTCGCGCTGCTCCGGTACGGACGGCTCGCGTCCCTCCGGTTCGCCGCCCGGCGGCGTCGGGTCCTTCGGGTCGCTCATGAGGCGCCGCCCGCACCGGTCATGGCGGAGCCGAGTTCCTCGGGGGTGACGGTCCGCGGATCGACCTCCGCGACCAGCCGGCCCCGCAGGATCACGTGCAGGGTGTCGGACATTCCGATGAGTTCCTCAAGGTCTGCGCTGATCAGCAGCACGGCCAGCCCGTCCGCGCGGGCCTGCCGCAGGTAGTCCCAGATGGCGGCCTGGGCGCCGACGTCGATGCCGCGCGTCGGGTGCGCGGCGATCAGCAGCCGCGGGTCGCCGGACATCTCCCGCCCGACGATCAGCTTCTGCTGGTTGCCGCCCGACAGCGCGGCGGCGGGCACGTCGATCCCGGGCGTCCGGACGTCGTACTCCCGGACGATCCGGGTCGTGTCGCGGCGGGCGCCCCGCCGGTCCACCCACGGGCCGCGGACGTTCGGCTTCTGCGTCTGGTGGCCCAGCATCCGGTTCTCCCAGAGCGAGCCTTCGAGGACGAGCCCGTGCCGGTGCCGGTCCTCGGGGATGTAGGCGATGCCGGCCTCGCGGCGCCGCCGGGTCGCCCAGTGGGTGATCTCCTCGCCGCCGTAGACGATCGTCCCGGCGTCCGCGCCGCGGATGCCCATGATCGCCTCGATGAGCTCGCTCTGCCCGTTGCCCTCGACGCCCGCCAGCCCGACGATCTCGCCGCGGCGGATGCGCAGCGACACCTCGTCCACCACGGGGCGGCCCTCGCCGGTGAGCACGGTCAGCCCGCCGATGTCCAGCTGGACGTCGGAGGTGACGGTCGACTCGCGCAGCTCCGGCGTCGGCAGCTCCGACCCGACCATCAGCTCGGCCAGCCTCCGCGAGGTGACCTCGCGGGGGTCGAGCCGGGTCGCGACGGTGGTGCCGCGCCGGATCACCGAGATCGTGTCGGCGACGGTCAGCACCTCGTCCAGCTTGTGCGAGATGAACAGCACGGTGAGGCCCTCGGCGCGCAGCTCCCGCAGGTTGCCGAACAGCTCGTCGACCTCCTGCGGGACGAGCACCGCGGTCGGCTCGTCCAGGATCAGCACGCGGGCGCCCCGGTACAGCACCTTGAGGATCTCCACGCGCTGCCGCTCGCCGACGCCGAGGTCCTCCACCAGCGTGTCGGGGTCGACGCGCAGCCCGTACGCCTGCGACATCTCCTTGATCTTGGCGCGGGCCGCGGCGAAGTCGATGCGGCCGCGCCGCCGGCCCTTGCCGCGGGGCTCGGCGCCGAGGACGACGTTCTCCAGCACGGTCAGGTTGTCGGCCAGCTTGAAGTGCTGGTGGACCATGCCGATGCCGCGGCCGATCGCGTCGGCCGGGGTCCGGAACGAGACCTGCTCGCCGTCGACCTCGATGGTGCCCTCGTCCGGCTTCTGCATCCCGTACAGGATCTTCATCAGCGTGGACTTGCCGGCGCCGTTCTCACCGCAGAGCGCGTGCACCTCGCCGCGCTCGATGGTGAGGTTGATGTCGCGGTTGGCCACCACTCCGGGGAACCGCTTGGTGATCGATGTCAGCCGCACGGCCGGCACCTGGTCAGGCACGAGTGCCCCTCCTCCTGCCTCGAACGCGCTGTCTTGGGCGGTGGACGTCGCCGCGTCTCGCAATGAACGTCCCGGACGAACGTCCCGGGGGTGAACGCGCCGCCGCACCGGAAGCCACCCGGCGGGTGACTCCCGGTGCGCGGTTACGGCCGGGCGAAACGGCCCCACGTCACCGTGCGGGGACGTCCCCCCGCACTCCCGGTCGGCCGGTCAGGGCTTCGTCGGGACCTTGATCTCGCCGCTGACGATCTTGGCCTTCAGCTCGTCCAGCTTGGCCTTGATGTCGTCGACGTTGCCGCCGGACGTCGAGTAGCCGACGCCGTCGTTGCTGAGGTCGTAGGTCTTGGTGCCGGCCTTGAACGAGCCGTCGGCGACGCTCTCCACGAAGTCGAACACCGACACGTCCACGTGCTTCACCATGGAGGTGAGGATGTGCTCCTTCACCCCGGCGACCGCGGGCTGGTTGTACTGGTCGGAGTCGACGCCGATGGCCCACTTGCCGGCCGCGCCGACGGTCTTGATGACACCGATGCCGGCGCCGCCCGCGGCGTGGTAGATGACGTCCGCGCCCTGGTCGAGCTGGCCCTTGGCGGCCTCGTTGCCGAGGCTGGTGTCCTTGAAGCCGTTGAAGTTCGGCGGCTGCGTCAGGTACTTCGCCGGCAGGATCTTGATGCCCGGCTTGGCCGCCTTCGCGCCCGCCTCGTAACCGGCCTGGAACTTCTGGATCAGCGGCACGTTGACGCCGCCGATGAACCCGATCGTGCCGGACTTCGACTTCAGCGCCGCGGCCGCCCCGACCAGGAAGGAGCCCTGCTCCTCGGCGAAGCACGAGCCGCTGACGTTCGCGCCCTCGACCTTGCACTGGTCGGCGTCGACGACGAGGAACTTGGTGTCCGGGAAGTCCTTGGCGACCTTGTTGACCGAGGCGGTGTAGGCGAACCCGACCCCGATGATCGGGTTGTAGCCCTTGTTGGCCATCAGCCGAAGGCGCGACTCCTTGTCGGAGTCGGGCTCGTCCGGCTTGGCGGAGATCTCCTCCGTCTGGAGGTTCAGGTCCTTCTTGGCCTTGTCCAGGCCGGCGGCGGCCGAGTCGTTGAAGGACTGGTCGCCGCGCCCGCCGATGTCGAAGGCGAGGCCGACCTTGAGGGTCTTCTTGGCGCCCTCGTCACCGCCGCCGGTGTCCGCCTTCTTGCCGCCGCACGCGGAGGCACCGCTCAGCGTCAGTGCCGCACCCGCCACGGCGACGAGCGTCGTCTTCAGTCCACGGCGCAAGGTAGCGCTCCTTCCGTTCCCCACCCACGGGTCGGCGACCGCTTCGGTCACCGAAATCGATCGGACGCTACCTCGCGAAAGAGGGCAAACTTCCCGCCTGCACCGATTCGCAACAGGTCCGTTACCAATGCGTACGCATATCGCCACAGGTCAGCGGCGAGACGACGGCCCGAGCGGGCATCGCCGAGCGCCCCTGTCCCGCGGGCATGGGCGGGAGACAGAAGATCACGCTGCGTGATCAAGCCGCCTGATCTCGCCGGATCACGCGGCCGGAAGGGCTAGGCCAGGGCCGCGCCCTCGATGGACTCGGCGTCGCCGGGACGGCCGCCCTCCCAGAGCGCGGTCAGCGCGGTGGCGCTGAGCACCCGCAGGCCGACCGCGATGCACCGCTCGTCGACGTCGAAGTCGCCGCGGTGCAGGTCGTACTCGCCGGACGAGCCCGGGGTGCGGACGCCGAGCCGGGCGAGCGCGCCGGGGATCGACTCCAGGTACCAGCCGAAGTCCTCGCCGCCGAGGCTCTGCGGGGTCGGGACGACGCCCTCCTCGTCGATGACCTGCGCGGCGGCGTCGCGGAACATCTGCACGCTGGCCGCCTCGTTCACGGTCGGCGGAACGCCCCGGATGTACTCCAGCGACGCCTCCACGTCGTAGGCGGCGGCGACCGACTGCAGCAGCGCCTTCATCATCTCGGGCGCGCGGTGCCACGCCTCGTCGTCCAGGCAGCGGACGGTGCCCTCGGCGATCCCGTCGTCCGGGATCGCGTTGGCGACGGACCCGGCGGAGACGCGGCCCCACACCAGCGACAGGCTGGAGCGCGGGTCGACGCGCCGGGACAGCGCGGACGGCAGCTCGGTGACGATCTTGGCGAGCGCGTACACGAGGTCGGCGGTCAGGTGCGGCCGGGCGGTGTGCCCGCCGGGCCCGGTGACCTTCACGTACACCTTGTCGCAGGCCGCGGTGATCGGGCCGGAGCGCAGCCCGAGCTGGCCGACCTCGATGCGCGGGTCGCAGTGCAGCGCGAACGCGCGGTCGACGCCGGCGATGCCGCCGGCGGCCATCACGTCCAGGGCGCCGCCCGGGGTCTCCTCGGCGGGCTGGAACAGCAGCCGGACCCGTCCCGGCAGCAGCCCCGCCTCGGCCTGCTGGGCGAGGAACAGGCCCGCGCCCAGCACCATCGTGGTGTGGACGTCGTGGCCGCACGCGTGCGCGACGCCCGGGACCGTCGACCGGTAGGGGGCGTTCTCCTTCTCGTCCTGCAGCGGGAGCGCGTCGATGTCGGCGCGCAGCGCGACCGTGGTGCCGTCGGCGGGGCCGATGTCGCAGAACAGGCCGGTGCCCTTGGGCAGGATCACCGGGTCGAGGCCAGCGGCGCGCAGCCGCTCGGCGATCTTGGCGGTGGTCCGGTGCTCGGCGTAGCCGAGCTCGGGGTGCGCGTGCAGGTCGCGGCGGAAGGCGATCAGCTCGTCCTCGTGCGCGGCCAGGAACGCGTCGAGCTGCGGCTGCAGGACGGCGCCGCCGAGCGGCACGGCCGGACGGGAGGTCCCGGCGGCGGGCACGGGCGCGGACATCGGCGGGGGCATGGCCTCGGACGCGGCCCCGCCGGATGCCGCGGCCCCGTTCAGGCGGGCGGCGTCACCGCCGGCGCCCTGCTCCGCGGGGTCCGCGGCGGTGGGTGGTTCAAGGCCGGGCATCACCCCGGGTCCCGGATGTGTCATCTGCGCCCCCTGCGCGACGGCGGAGCCGAACGGCGTCCGCCCGGTGGTGTTCTCGATCTCGGGAACGTTGTCTGCTACTTGTTCGCTCTTGGGCGGCCGTGCGTTCACGGGCCCGGCCGGGGTCGCCGCGCCCGACCGGTCCACCGCCCGGGCCCGCTCCCCGGGGCGGGCCGTCCGCTGCGGCCTGTCAGGCTCCGGCATGTACGACCTCCCCCAGTGTGACGAACCGGTCCTCCGCGAGCTCGGTGATCGCCGCGTCGACGATGTTCTCCAGCGTCCCGCCCTCGGCGCGGATCGCGCGCTGCCGCTCGTACGGGGCCCCGTGCTCGAGTACCTCGCCGGCCACCTTGAGCTCCTCGGCGCAGCCCAGCCGGTCGGCCACCGGCTCCAGCTCCCGGATCAGCTCGTACAGGTCGTCGCGGAGCGGTGCGGTGTTGCCGCTGTCGTCGGTGATGACGATGGCGTCGAGCCCGTACCTGGTGGCGCGCCACTTGTTGTCGCGCACGACCCACGCGGCCGGCCTCGGCAGCGTGTAGCCCCGGTCGAGCTGCTGCTCGAACAGCGTGACCAGGCTCTGGCACAGCGCGGCGGCCATCCCCACCTCACGCAGGGTGGGAATGCCGTCGAACATCCTGATCTCGATCGTCCCGAAGTCGGGATGCGGGCGGATGTCCCACCAGACGTCCTTGATGCTCCTTATGGTTCCCGAACGCATCAGCGTGTCCATGTAATCCTCGAAGGCGGCCCAGTCGTCCAACAGGTGGGGTGGTCCGGCCGTCGGCATCTGGCCGAAGACGATCGCCCTGCAGGACGCGAGGCCGGTGTCACCGGCGCTCCAGAACGGGCTGGACGCGGTGAGCGCCAGGAAGTGCGGAAGGTAGGACGAGAGCGCGTTGACGATCGGGATCGCCTTGGCGCCGTCGGAGATGCCGACGTGCACGTGAACGCCGAACGTCTGGATGCGCCGGGCCAGCCACTGCATCTCCTCGACGAGCTGGGCGTAGCGGCCCATCGGGGCCGTCACGGCGTCCCGCCAGTCGCTGATCGGGTGGGTGCCCGTGCAGGCCAGCGCGATGCCGCGGTCGGCGGCGGCGCCCCGCAGCGCGCCGAGCGTGCCGGCCAGGTCGGTCTTGGCCTCCCCGACGGTGCTGCAGATGCCGGTCACGATCTCGACCATCGACTCCATGAGCTCGTGGCGGATGCGCGGGTTGTCGCCGTCCAGGCTGAGCGAGGGCAGGTCGGCGAGCACCTCGCGCGCGTCCTGCCGCAGGTGCCTGGTCTCCGCATCGACGAGCTGGAGCTCCCACTCGACGCCGAGCGTCGCGCCGTTCGATGCGTTGAAGTCAATGGCCACGGCCAACCTCCGTCCACAATCCTTGCAGGTCGTTGCGTGGCACGTGGCGCAATTCAGCCAGCGGGTCCCTAAGCCTGGACAAACGCCGGTCCAGGTCACGTGTTCGCTCCATGATGGCGCTCGTGCCCGCCACCCTGCCGGTTGTCCATGCCCTTTGCGGATCATTTGACTCATGCGGGCGGGGGCGGACGTCCGGGGGTCCTACTTTTCGGTCATCGATCTTGTTCGGGGCACCACTAGATCGAACTAGTCAGCCCGTCCCAAAATACCTGGCGTGACGGAACGTGACCAGGGCCGAGTGTCCCTTACGTACCGTCATATCACGTCTGAGTCATGCGTCGCGTCCGTCCCGTGCTTGCCGTCTTCACGGTCGGGTACCCCTTCGCCGGATGTGTCGCCTAGTCTTCGGGGGAGTCATGGGCGTTGGGCGCCTGCGCGTCGGAAGCGGTTCCGCTTCCACGGGAAAGAGGAGCGTCGAGAGCTTGCGAGCCGAGCGACGAGGGCCGGCCGGCGTCCGCCGCGCCCTGACGAGGGTCACGATTCCGGTCGCGGTGGCCTCCGTCGCCGCCGCGCCCGCGCTGGTCGCGGCGCCCGCCACCGCGGCGGCGCCCCTGACCGTGCCCGCCACCGTGCCCGCCACCGCGGCCCCGCCGCGGGCCGAGGTCGTCGGCGGGCCGCAACTGGCCGGCCGCGGCGTCGTCGTCAACGCGGCGCCCGGCGTCCCGGCGGTGCCGAAGATCAAAGCCTCCTCCTGGCTGATCGCGGACGCCGACACCGGCGAGGTCCTCGCCGCCCGGGACCCGCACGGCCGCTACCTCCCGGCCAGCACGATCAAGACGCTGACCGCGCTGACGCTGATCCCCAAGCTGGACCCGAACCGGCTCGTCCGCCCCTCGCAGAAGGCGTGCGACGTCGAGGGCACCAAGGTCGGGCTGACCCCCAAGATGCAGTACAAGGTCTCCGACCTGTTCCACGCGATGCTGATGATGTCGGCCAACGACGCGGCGTACACGCTCGCCGAGGCGGACGGCGGGGTGCGCAAGACCCTCGCCGACATGAACGCCGAGGCGAAGCGGATCAACGCCCGCGACACCCTCGCCGGGTCCCCGAACGGGCTCGACAAGGACCTCGGGCTGGACGTCCGCACCCAGCACACCTCGGCCTACGACCTGGCGCTGATCCTGCGCGAGGGCATGAAGAACCCGCAGTACCGCGCCTACATGCAGGCGATCGACTTCCCCTTCCCCGCGCCGCCCACCAAGAAGGAGCGCAAGAAGGGCAAGAAGGTCGGCGGGTACCCGATCCACACGCACAACCACATGCTGGCGGGCGAGCGCGAGGCCTACGCGGGCATGGTCGGCGGCAAGAACGGCTACACGATCGCCGCCAAGCAGACGTTCGTCGCCGAGGCGCGGCGCGGCGGCCACACCATCGTGATCTCGCTGATGCACGCGGACCGGCCGCCGTCCCCGTACGCGGCCAAGCTGCTCGACTGGGGCTTCGCCGCCCGCGGCAAGGTGCGGCCGGTCGGCGCGCTCGTCCCGCCCGGTGAGGTGGAGCAGGCCAAGAAGGACGGCCACGCGGGCGGCGTGCTGCCCGACGCCCCGCTCGCCTCGGACGACGCGTCCCGCAGGTGGCTCCTCGTGGGCGGCGGCGCGGCCGGCGCCCTGCTGGCGGTCGCCGTGCTGTTCGTCGTCCTGCGGCGCCGTCGCCGCCTGGAGGCGGCCCGCTCCGGCTCCATCGGCCGCGACCCCCGCCGGTAGCTCACACCGGCCGGCGGCTCACCGCGCGGAGCGCGCGGACGAGGGCTCGCCGTCCGCGTCGGTGTCGGCGTCGGTTCCGGCGTCGGCGTCGGCGTCGGCGTCGGCCCGGTGGCGGAGGGCCTCGACCTCGGCCTTGTCCGCGCAGTTCTCCGGGTTCTCGGCGTCGGCGGTGAGGACGACGCGGCGGGTGGCCGTCCACGCGGCGGCGAACAGCGCGAACCGGGACGCGATGTTGATCCACACCATCAGCCCGACCAGGACGGCGAACGTCCCGTACACGGGGTTCTGCGTCGTCCGCGCGAGCAGGATCGCCGCGCCCTGCTTCAGGATCTCGAACCCGACGGCGCCGAGCAGCGCGCCCCGGATGATCCGCCGCCAGGGCGCGCGGGTGCCCGACAGCCGGCTGAACAGCACCAGGAACACCACGGTGTCGAACAGGACCGCCATGGCCAGCGCCAGCAGCCGCAGCCCCGTCCCGGCCCCGGCCACGTGGTCCCAGCCGAGCCAGCCGAGGACGGTGTGCGTGGCGGACGTCGTGACGGTCGTGACCGCCATGCCGCAGATGAGGATCACGCCGAGGAACGCCAGCACGGCCGCGTCCCAGACCCGCTTGAGGACGAAGTTGCCGCCGCCGCCCGGCTCGTTGCCCCAGATGTCGCGCAGGGACTCGCGCAGCACCTGCACCCAGCCGAGCCCGGTGAACAGCAGCGCGACCAGGCCGACGATCCCGACCGTCGTCTTCGACTGGGCGATCTGCTCGACCTGGAGCTGGCCCGCGAGGCCCGGCAGCTGCGAGTTGACCGCCCGGACGAAGTAGTCGCGGGCCTGCGCGCTGACCCCGACGAGGTACCCGAGCAGCGAGTACGCCAGCGCCAGCAGCGGGAAGAACGACAGGAACGCATAGCAGGTGAGCGCGGCGGCGAGCCGGTCGCCGCGCCGGTCCTGGTACCGCTCGAACGCGCGGGCCTGGTGGTCGAGCCACCCCCACCGCTCCCGCGCGTCGCGCAGCAGGCCCTTCCCTTTACCGAACAGGGACTCGATCCGCCCCTGCACCCCGTTGATCACCTGCCGCATGCACGGAACGTACCCGTTTTTACCGGGGGGACGACCCCCCGCACCCCCCGGCTGCGCGGCACGGGTCTCCTCGCTCCGCTAGCGCTCCGCTGCGGGGACGCGGCGCGCCGGGCATGCCCGCTCCGGGCGCTGGGGCGCCCTCCGCGTGCCCGTCCCGTAACCGCCGGCCGAGCTTCACCCGCCGGGGCCCGGGCTCCTACGTGATGGATCCGGGGGCGGGGACGGCGCCGTCGCCGAAGATGTAGTCGCAGTGGCGGCGCCAGACGCCGTCCAGGCCGTGCTCGTAGAGCGAGAACCCCCAGGCGTGGAAGTCGGCGCCGTAGCCGGCGAGCTCCTTGAACGCGCGGTCCATGACGTCGTCGGGCAGGTGGTGGGCGATGGTCACGTGCGGGTGGTACGGGAAGGGCAGCGGACGCGCCAGCGGGCCCGACAGAACCTTCTCCTGGACGCGTTCGCAGCCGCCGATCCCCTCGGCGAGCGCCACGAACACGACCGGGGACACCGGCCGGAACGTTCCGCTGCCGCGCAATCTGATCGGGAAGGCCCGCTCGGTGTGCGCGACCCTCAGCAGGTGGGCGTGGATGCCGTCCAGCGCGGCCTCGTCCACCTCCGTCGGCGGGAGCAGCGTGATGTGCGTCGGGATGGCGTGGGCGAGCGGGTCGCCGAACGAGGCGCGCCTGGCCTGCAGGTAGGACCCGTGCGGGTCGGGGATGGGGATGGCGACGCCGATCGCGCGGCGGCCGGGCGCGCTCACCGCCGGAATGCCGCCGACCATCGTGGTATGGGCCGCGGAGCGGGCCTCCCCCTGGCCCGCCGCGGCGGCGTCGCGCGGTTCGCGGTCAGCGACCACGTCCCACGAATCCCACCCGTTCGCGCACGGTCTCCATATTCCGCACGGCGACGTCGGAGGCGCGCTCGGCGCCCTGGGCGAGGAGGCGGTCGAGGTGCTCCTCGTCGTCCAGCAGCTTGAGCGTGCGCTCCCTGATGGGGGTGAAGGTGTCGAGGACGACCTGCGCGAGGTCCTTCTTGAACTGCCCGTAGCCGGAGCCCGCGTAGCGGGCCTCCAGGTCGGGGACGGACGTGCCCTCCAGCGCGGAGAAGATCCGCAGCAGGTTGGTGACGCCGGCCTTCTTCTCCTCGTCGTAGACGACCTCGGAGCCGGTGTCGGTGACCGCGCGCATGATCTTCTTGCGCATCGGGCCGGGCTCCTCCAGCACGTCGATGATGCCCTGCGGCGAGGACGCCGACTTGCTCATCTTCGCGCCCGGCTCCTGCAGGTCGGTGATCTTCGCGGCGCCCTCGGGGATGTGCGCGTCCGGCAGCACGAACGTCTCGCCGAACCGGTGGTTGAACCGTCCCGCGAGGGTGCGGGTCAGCTCCAGGTGCTGCCGCTGGTCCTCGCCGACGGGGACGCGCAGCGCCCGCCCGGCGGCCGGGTCCGGGGTGTAGAGCAGGATGTCGGCGGCCTGCAGGACCGGGTAGGTGAACAGCCCGACGCTGGTGCCGCTCGTGCCCTGCTTGGACGACTTGTCCTTGAACTGGGTCATCCGGCCCGCCTCGCCGAACCCGGTGAGGCAGCCGAGGATCCACTCCAGCTCGGCGTGCTCGGGGACGTGGCTCTGCACGAACACGGTGGCGCGGTCGGGGTCGAGGCCCATCGCGAACAGCTGCGCGGCGGCGACCTTCGTGCGGCGGCGCAGCAGCGCCGGGTCGTGCTCGATGGTGATCGCGTGCAGGTCGACGACGCAGTAGAACGCCTCGTGCGTGTCCTGCATCGCGACCCACTGCCGGAGCGCGCCCAGGTAGTTGCCGAGGTGGAACGAGTCGGCGGTGGGCTGGATGCCGGAGAACACGCGCGGCTTGGCCGCGGTGGTTCCGGACGCTGGCTGGCTGGGCGCTTCGGACATGGGCACGATTCTCTCAGGTGTCACGTGGGGACTTCGCCGCCGGTGCTCCGGCCGCCGGGCGGGGCGGTGAGCGGGCCGGCGGCGTCGCCGGGCACCGCCCGCGGGGTCGCGGACGGCGTGCCGGGCGGCACCGGTGCGGCCTGCGGCGTCGCCCGCGGCATGACGCGCACGCGGGCCACCCGCCGGCCGTCCATCCGGGCCACCGCGAGGCGGCGGCCGCCGGCCTCCACCGAGTCGCCCTCGGCGGGGACCCGGCGCAGCACCGCCATGATGTGCCCCGCGACCGTCTCGTACGGCCCGTCCGGCAGCCGGATGCCGGTCTCGGCGGCGAAGTCGTCCAGGTTGAGCAGGCCGTCGACCTCGACAACCCCGCCGTGCAGGCGCCGTGCCTGCGCGTCCTGCACATCATATTCGTCGCGGATGTCGCCGATCAGTTCCTCCAGCAGGTCCTCCAGGGTGACGATCCCGGCCACACCGCCGTACTCGTCGGTGACGATCGCCAGGTGGCAGCCCTCACGGCGCATCTCCGACAGCGCCGGCAGTACCCGTTTCGAGGGGGGCAGGAACTTCACCGGACGGACAAGACCGCCTACGGGACCGTCCTGCTCCGGCGCGTCGGGGGCCAGCAGGTCCCGGATGTGGACGAATCCGACCACCTCGTCGTGGGACTCGCGGCAGACCGGGAAGCGGGAGTGCGGGCTGCGCGCGGCGAGCCGGGCGGCGTCGCGCAGCGGGAGGGCCGCGTCCAGGAACACCACCTCGGTGCGCGGCACGAGGACCTCGCGCAGCGGCCGCTCCCCCGCCGCGAACACCTCCCCGATCAGCGCCCGCTCCTCCGCGGTGAGCTGGGTGTTCTCGGCGATCAGCGCCCGCATCCGCTCGGCGGTGATCTCCTCGCGCAGCGCGGCCGGGTCGCCGCCCGACAGCCGGACCACGAGGCCCGCCGAGCGCGACAGCAGCCACACCAGCGGGCGCACGGGGCCCGCGGGCGGCCGGGGCGGCGTCCGGTCCATGGGTTCAGCCTTCCCCGATCGGCCTTCCGGATAGCCTGGACGGGCTCCGGGGTCCCGAATCGGCCGTGCCCGACTCCCCGGTGTTCGCGATCATCGTGGAGGTCCGTCAGTGAAGCTGCTCGTCACCGGAGGCGCCGGCTACGTCGGCAGCGTCGTCTCCGCTCTGCTCCTGGAGGCGGGGCACGAGGTCGTCGTGCTGGACGACCTGTCCACCGGGCACGAGGACGCGGTCCCCGAGGGCGCCCGGCTGGTGCGCGGCACGCTGCGCGACACGGCCGCCGACCTCCTCGCCGGGGCCGGGTTCGAGGCCGTGCTGCACTTCGCGGCCCGGTCCCTCGTCGGCGAGTCGGTGGAGAAGCCCGGCCTGTACTGGGACAAGAACCTCGGCGAGTCGCTGGCGCTGCTGGACGCGATGCGCACCGCCGGCGTCCCCCGGATCGTGTTCTCCTCGACGGCCGCGACGTACGGGGAGCCGGAGTCGACGCCGATCCTGGAGACCGACCCGACCCGTCCGACCAACCCCTACGGCGCGTCCAAGCTGGCGATCGACACGGCCCTCGCCGAGTACGCGCGGCTGCACGGCATCGGCGGCGTGTCGCTGCGGTACTTCAACGTGGCGGGCGCCTACGGGCGGCAGGGCGAGCGGCACACCGTCGAGACCCACCTGATCCCGAACGTGCTGAAGATCGCGCAGGGCGACGGCGGGGCGGTCCAGATGTTCGGCGACGACTACCCGACGCCGGACGGCACCTGCGTCCGCGACTACATCCACGTCATCGACCTCGGCCGCGCCCACCTGCTGGCGCTGGACGCCTGCGAGCCGGGCGCGCACCAGGTCTTCAACCTGGGCAGCGGCACCGGCTACTCCGTCCGGGAGGTCGTGGAGGTGTGCCGCGAGGTCACCGGGCGCGATATCGCCGCCGAGGTGGCGCCGCGCCGGGCCGGCGACCCGGCCGTGCTGATCGCCTCGTCGGACAAGATCCAGTCGCGGCTCGGCTGGAAGCCCGAGCGCGACCTGCGCACCATGGTGGACGACGCCTGGACCTTCCTGCGGTCCCGATGATCGACGACTTCACCGCCGCGTTCGGGCGCGCGCCGGACGGGGTGTGGCGCGCACCCGGCCGGGTCAACCTGATCGGCGAGCACACCGACTACAACGACGGGTTCGTCCTGCCGTTCGCGCTGTCGCGCGGGGTCTCCGTGGCCGCCGCACGCCGCGACGACGGCATGGTCGAGGTGCGGTCGCGCCAGGCTCCGACCGCCGTGACCGCACCCGTGGTCGGCCCGCCGGTCGTCTCCGAGGGGTGGCCCGCCGAGCGGGCCTGGGCCGCGTACCCGGTCGGCGTCGCACGGGTGCTGCGCGAGCACGGGACGGGCGGCGCGTCGCTGCTGATCGACGCCGACCTTCCGCAGGGCGCGGGGCTGTCGTCGTCCGCCGCGCTGGAATGCGCGACGGCGCTGGCGCTCTGCGACCTGCACGGCGTCGAGATCGACCGTCCCGCTCTGGCGCGGCTGGCGCAGCGCGCGGAGAACGAGCAGGTCGGCATGCCGTGCGGGCTGATGGACCAGTCGGCGTCCCTGCTGTGCACGGCCGGGCACGCGCTCATGCTGGACTGCCGCAGCGGGCTGTCGTCCCAGGTCCCGTTCGACCCTGCCGCCGCCGGACTGACGCTGCTGATCGTCGACACGCGCGCCTCCCACGCGCTGACCGGCGGCGAGTACGGCCGCCGCCGCGCCGAGTGCGAGGAGGCCGCGTCCCTGCTGGGCGTGGACGCGCTCCGCGACGTCAAGGACCTGGCCGCCGCGCTCGGGTCGCTGCGCGATCCCGCGCTGCGGCGGCGCGTCCAGCACGTCGTCACCGAGAACCACCGGGTGGAGGCCGGTGTCGGCCTGCTGCGCGCCGGTGCCCTGCCGGAGTTCGGCGCGATGCTGAACGCGTCCCACCTGTCGCTGCGCGACCAGTTCGAGGTGTCGTGGCCGGAGGCCGACACCACCGTCGACGTGGCGCTCCGGGCCGGCGCCCGGGGCGGGCGCATGGTCGGCGGCGGCTTCGGCGGCTCCGTCATCGTCCTGACGCCTTCGGCCCGCGCGGACAAGGTCCGCGACGCGATCACGGCCGCCTACGCCAAGCGCGACTGGACGCCCCCGCAGTTCCTGGAGGCCGTCCCCTCGGACGGCGCCCGCCGCGTCAACTGACCCCGCGTCCATTAACACCGGCGGACAGGCTCAACCCACAGGACGGTGTTGACATCCGCGGACAGGCTTAACACCGGCAGGTGGAGGCGGGGGGTCAGGTGAGCGCGGCGCGGATGTCCTCCAGGAGGCGGGTGGCGTCCTCGGCGGGGTCGGTCTGGTCGATGGCGGTGAAACCGTCCACGGCGGCGGACGCGTGGGAGGCGGCCTCGTCGAGCCGTCCCGCCTGGGCCAGGACGCGGGCCTGCTCGAAGGAGGTCAGGGCGGTCTCCCAGACGCGGGCGGGCTCGTTGTCCGGCGGCAGGGCCGCCAGCGCCGCACGGGCCGTCTCCATCGCGGTGACGGCCCCGTCCCGGTCGCCGCTCCACATCAGGCACAGCGCGGCGCGGCGGCGGGTGCGGACGACGCCGAACGGGTCGCCGGTCTTCTCGTACGCCTCGGCGGCCTGCGCGTAGCGTTCGGCGGCCTGCGCGTCCATGTCGAGGGCCGTCAGGACGTCGGCGGCCTCGTTGAGGAAGTGCGCGACGGCGTCGTGCTGCCCCTCGCGCGCCGCGTCCTCGGCGAGGCCGGTGAACAGGGTCGCGGCCTCCTCCTCGCCGAGCTGCTTCTGCGCGTGCGCGAGGATCAGCCGGCAGCGCCGCGCGTAGTCGCCGTCGAGGCCCGGCAGGGCCTCTTCGGCGGCCTCGGCGGCCTCCAGGGCGCGGTCCGTGGACAGGTAGGCGGCGGCGAGGTCCACGCGGAGCTCGACGGCCTGCGGCTGGAGGCCCGCGGCCGTCCACGCCGCGATGCCCTCGACCAGGTCGGCGACGGCGTCGGCGGGACGGTCGACGGCGAGGAACGCCAGGCCGCGCTCGGAATGCGCCGCCGCGAGCATCGGCGACGGCCCCGGCACCACGCCGATCACCTCGTCGAGGAGGGCGAACACCTCGTCGTCCGGGCCGCTCTCCCGGCGGGCCAGCGTCCGGGCCAGCAGCAGCGCGGGCGAGGCGACCAGCTCCGGATCGGCGGACGCCCGCGCCGCCTCCATCGAGCGGCGCAGCGCGGCCGCCGCCTCGTCGGCGCGGTCGGTCAGCAGGAGCGCCTGCCCGCGCAGGAACCACAGCTCGCCGAGGTGGTCGGGCGCCTGGCCGGACGCGTCCTCGGGGACGCCGTCCAGCACGGCGAGGGCGTCGCCGGGGCGGTCGAAGCGGATGTGCGCGGTGGCGAGGCGGAGCAGCGCGGACGCGGTGTCGGCGGCCTCTCCCGGGTTCGCGGTGAAGTGGTCGGCCGCGGTGACCAGCAGGTCGAACCCGTCCTCGTCGCCGAGGTCGATGCGGACCGCGCCGAGACGGCCCAGCGTGCGGTGCCGGCGCGTCTCGTCGCCCAGCTCGCCGAACAGCCGGGACGCCTCGTCCCAGGCGGCGGCCGCCTTCTCGGCGTCGCCGTCGACGGCGTGCTCGACGCCCCGGGCGTCCAGCCGGCGGGCCCGCTGCAGCGGCGTCGGCTCGGCCGTCTCGGCGACGGCGTCGAACCGGCGCCAGGCCGCCAGCATCCCGGGGAGGTCGCTGCTCCTGCGGCGCTGGTCGCCGATCTCCAGGATCTCGTCGAGGTCGTCGACGGCGGCCAGGTCGTCCTGCCGCGCCGGGGCGGGCTCCGGGGCGGTGGCCTGAGGGGTCGCGGGGCGGCGGTGGTGGGCGGCCAGCGGGACGAACTCGACGACCGGCTCGGCGTCCAGCGTGGCGCGCACCTTGCCGCCCTGGTGGGACGTGCCGTTGCGGGCGTCGAACCGGGCCGCCAGCGCCGTGGCGCGTTCCGCCAGGTCGGCGCGCAGCTCGTCCAGCGGGACGTCGGCGGCCCGTCCGTCCGGTCCGGGCCGGCGGATGGTCGCGGCGCCGTGCCCGGCGGCCGCCACCCGACCGAGGAGGAGGGCCGCCGCGGCGGAGAACTCCATGTCCGCGTGGGCGCTCGGGGCGCGGTCGAGCCAGCCGATGTGCCGTTGCAGGATCTCCAGGCCGCGGGCCTCGTTGCCGGTGACCGCGCAGAACTCCAGGTGCTCGGCGATGTCGCCGAGGTCGGCGAGCCGCGTCCGGTGCACCCGGTAGGCGCGGCGGTGCGCGTCGGCGGCCTGGTCGGCGCGGCCCGTCCGCAGGTAGACCGGCAGCAGCGCGGTCTGGATCGACTGCGGCTGCTCGTTGCAGTTCAGCTGCGCGCTCAGGACGGGGGCGGCGACCTCGAAGGCCTCCTCGTGCCGGCCGGCCTCGACGAGGTGGCGGGCCATGCCGGTGGGGTCGCAGCCCTCGCAGTCCGACAGCTCGTCGCGTTCGGCGGAGCGCCACTTCACGTACCAGTCGTCGGCCGTCCCGTCGCCGACGTGCCGCGCCACCACGTTGCGGTAGTGGTACACCGCCTGGAGGCTGTGCCCACCGGCCTTGTAGCGGCGCTCCATGTCGTCCAGGACGGCGTAGGTGCGGTCTAGCGGGATCTCCGGGAAGAGGGTCAGGGAGCTGACGATCGCCTTCATCTGCCATAGCAGACCGTGCGTCTCGTCGAACCGGCCCGGGTCGCGGTCGTGGTCGGCGAGCGTCCGGCTGAACGTCGCGAACGCCTTCGCGGGCTCGCCGCCGTACCGGTAGGCGTCGGTCAGCCGGACGCGCACGTGGAAGGCCAGCACCTCGTCACCGGCCGCCTCGGCACGGCGCAGCGCGTCCTCGACCAGGACGGTGCGGGCCTCCCCGTAGGGCAGCTCCTGCGAACGCGCCATCAGCGCGTAGACGTCGTCCGTGCTCACTTGGGGGCCTCCGGGGAGTGGACGGCCCACTCCAGCAGGCCGATGAAGGAACGGTTCAGCACCGCCGTGTCGGCGGGCCGCAGCGGATGGTGGCCGAGGAGCAGCGCCTGCCCGTACAGGGCTTGGACGGCCGGTTCGACCGGCCCGCCGTCGCCGAGCGACGTGATGCGGCGGGCCAGCGGATTGCGGTAGTTCAGCACCAGTTGGGGACGTTCGACCCCGGTGGGGTTGACGGCGCCGAGGACGTCCGCCCACAGCTCGTCGGCCTCTTCCCTGGCCCGCGTCAGCTCCTCGCGGAACTGCGCGTCGCGGCTGGTCAGGTACAGCGCGGGCAGGGACGCGGGATCGAAGTCGCGGACGACCACCTCGCAGCCGAGCCGCTCCACCGCCCGCTGCGCCGCCGCGAGGAACGGCCGCAGCGCCAGCTCCGCCGCCGGGTCGAGGACGCCGAACGTGGTGGTCAGCTCCGCCGCGTCCAGCCGGGCCAGCCGGATGTCGGGGTCGAGGTCGGGCAGCCGCTCGATGATCTCGGTGTCGTGCACGTAGCCGCCGTTGACCAGCCCGACGCCCTGCGCGCCCGCGACCGCCGACAGCCGCCGGAACTCGTCCACGCTCGCGGTGAACCGGCCGTCCGGATGGCGGCGGCGGAACTCGTGCAGCGTCATCGGCCCGGCGGACGTCTCGTACTCCAGCCAGCGGTCGACGATCCGCAGCATGTCGTCGTCGTGCAGCGCCATCGCCTTCACGCCGAGCTGATGCAGCCGCAGGAACGCGCGGAGGCTCGCCGGGTCGGTCTCGGCCAGCTTCACCAGCCACTGCCGCAGGACGTCGCCGAGGGCCTGCCGGGTCGAGTCGAGCAGTTCGTCCTCGTACAGGGCCTCGCGGCTGGCGGTGGGCCGCAGCTCCCCGGCGTCGACGACGCACCGCGCGAAGAACGCCCACTCGGGCAGCAGCCCCTCGACGCTCTCGGCCAGCAGCATCCGCTTCAGGTAGACCCGATGGGAGGCGCGCGCGGTCGGCGAGACGGGCGCGGGCAGGATGAACGCGACGCCGGTCAGCCCCGCCTCGGGGACGTCCAGATCGACCACGTCGAACGGCGTGAACCCGTAGAGCTCTTCGCAGTACTGCTCCAGCGCGCGCCTGCGTCCGGCCGGATCACGGTGGGACGCCTGCCACGGCGGCCCGTCGCCCGTGATCGGCACACCGTCGACGACCAGCTCGACGGGGAGCAGCGACCCGTACGTGCGGGCCAGCTCGGCCACGACCTCCGGGGCGAGCAACTCCTGCGCGCCCGGCCGCGCCCGCAAGGTGACCGTCGTGCCGGGCTCGTCGCGCTTGCCCGGCTCGACCTGGTAGCTGCCTTCGGAGCGGCCCGTCCACGTGACGGCGTCACCGCCGCGCGCCGACCGGGTGACGACCTCGATCTCGTCCGCGACGAGGAAGGCCGACAGGAGCCCGATGCCGAACTGGCCGAGGAAGTCGTGGCGGGCGAAGCCCAGCTCGTCCCGCTTGGACGAGCGTCCGATGGTCGCCAGCAGCGTGTGGACCTCGTCCTCGGTGAGCCCGACCCCGTCGTCGTGGACCCGGAGCGTCCCGCCGCCGGTCTCGATCTCGACCCGGCCGCCGTCGCCCCGCGCGGTGATCGCGTCCACCGCGTTCTGCAGCAGTTCCCGCAGGTAGACGCGCGGACTGGCGTAGAGATGGCGGCTCAGCAGATCCACCACGCCACGCAGATCTACCTGAAACGCCTGTTCCGCCACCATCCGCCTCCCCGATCACTTTCCGAGCGATCAAACACTAGCGACCGGTACCGACGCCTTCAGATCATTTCGCGACGACTACGGTGCGATCAGCCGAACCGACGCCTGATGGAGGACGCATGACCGACGCCCGCCCCGCCCTGTGGCGCGGAGCCCGGACGCTCGGCATCGCCCTGGTCGGCCTGGCGGCGGTCTCGGCCGGCTACCTGTGGTGGGGCGTCGCGAACGCGGCCCTGCTCGCCATCGTCGGCTGCGTCGGCTCGGCCGTCGCCCTGGGGATGCTGTACGGCTCCGGACGTGATCTCCGGTTCAAGGGTGTGGCCCTGACGCTCGGCTTCCTGGCGCTGTTCACCCTCTACGCCGTCGGTGTCATCGCCGTCCGGGACGTCACGATGACAATGGTCGGCGAAGACGCCGAGGCGATCGTGGCCAAGACCTGGACGACCGGCGGCACCAAGGGCAGGCCGCAGCACCGCTGCACACTGCACCGCACCGACGGCACCCCGCTCCCCCGCGAGTACGCGTCGAACTGCGAAGGCCGCGAACGCGGCGACACCCTTCAGATCGTCCTCGACCCGGCCGGACGATTCGCGCCGATCAGCGGCCCCAAATCAGACATGTCAACGACGGGGGAACTCCAGGTGACGGCCATCGCCGGCCTCGTTCTCGTCCTCTCGATCGCCCTCGGAAGCCCACCGAAACGCAAGTGATCACGACCGCGCAGCCGGGTTCGGCCACAAGACGCATTTCCTTCCATCGGTCGGCACGGCGCCACTAAACTCAGCCGCCGCCCCGCATGCCCCGGCCGACTCGAAGGCGGACGATGAGCTCCCAGGAGAAAGACCAGCGCCACTTCCTCATGACGGGTGACAAGTTCGTTGACTGGAAGGGAAACGAGTTCGCGGTCATCGAACGTCCGCGCTGGTCTTTCCGCGACCTGTTCCGGAGCTCCGGCCAGCCGGTACGGGTGCTCTCCCCCAACGGAACCCTGCTCTTCCAGATGCCGCCGCAACGGACCCGGGACATCGACCAGCTCTGGATCGAGGACGACTCCGAGACCCGGATCGCGACCTTGCGGCGTACCGGCCGAGAGGCCATGACCGCGAACCTGTTCCAGGCATCGGACACCAACGGGGATCCTTTCGGCGACATCCGCGGCGACTCCCTCTACACAACGTTCGAGGTCATGGACTCCCGGAACATGCCCATCGGGCACGTCTCGACCAGCGGCGGCATGACCACGATCCGATGCCCCGACGACGGCGACCGCTGGCGATTCCTCCTCATGGCCCTGGCGATAGCCGCCGAGGTCGCCGCCGAACTCCAAGCTCAACGCACCCCGTAACCGAGAAACAGCCCCTCCGCCGAAACGAGAGAATTGATGGTCTTCGATTTCGCCGCGCTCGCCGACAGCGCCCAGCAGTTCGCCGCCAACTCCGACGATCTGCGGCGCCGGATCGACGAGCTGGAGACCGAGGCCGAGTCCGCCGACGGCCGAGTGAAGGCCCGCTGGACCAGCGCAGGCCTGGCCGGCGTCGACCTCGACCCGAGAGCACTCCGCATGCCCGCCGCCGAACTCGGCGACCTGATCACCGAAACCGTGAAGGCAGCACAGCAAGAACTCGAACGCCGGGTGACCGATATGACGACCGAGTCATTCGGGCCGGACGGCGAGCAGATGGTACCGCCCAGCGCGGAGGAGGCCGCCGCCTTCATCACCGATATGCACACGACCTTCGAAGGCACTCTCCAGGAGACCACCGTGATCATCGACAACTTGCGGCGGGCGTTCCAGCAGCGGTGACCGGCCCGCCGTCGCGCGCATCAGTAGCGGCGGGGTTCTGCCTCCCACGTCCCCATGCCCGTCTCCTCGACGAACCGGCGGAGCCGCCACAGATCCTCCAGGCTGAGGGAGCCGAACCCGTCCTCGTCCTTTACGACGGCGAGCAAGAGCCGGCCAGGAATCTCCTCCATACGCTGGATCATCTTCGGCGGCTTGTAGCCCCCCTCCTTGCTGTAGCGGAGCTTCAGCGTCACCGCCGCGCCGTCCCCCGGGTCGATGACCTCGAACCGTACGAACCGCTCAGCAGGAAGAATCTGCGCGGGCCTCTTGCCACTCTTCATCACCAAGCCCCGACCATCGACATAGGTGAGAAACTCGTTTCCGGGGAGGAATTGAGCTCCGATCAAAAGCAGCGCAGCGGCGAGCAGAAGCGCAAGCGCGGCCAGAACGAAACGCCAGCCGTTGTCCACAGCCACTGCGCCCCACGTGCACAATGCGCACAGGAAAGCCAAGAGGCCGAGTGTCGTCGGCGCGTTCCGCTTCGGGTCCTGCAGGACGACCCTGAAATCCTCGGAAGCGGCCATCAGTCAAGCTCCTTGCCCGTGTCGGCCGGGATCGGGTTCGTGCGCTTAACGTAGTCATCGCCGTACCCCTCCTGACCAGTTACGGAGGTGATCCCCTTGTTGGCCAATGGCGCCCCAGGGTTCAGGACGCCGTCAGAGGTGTAGGGAAGGCCGGTGTCCCAGATACCTTTAGCGCCCCCTATGCCCGACCAGAGCGACTTGTACTTCTGCGGGAGCCGTTGCATGGGCAGCCGCCACTTTCCGTAGCCTGTGCCACCGACGGCGCGGCCGCGCATGAGTTGCCCGGTAAGCTTCTGCTCGATTAGGGCGAGCCGGCTGATAGCCACATCATCGGCACTGCGGACGGTCGCCTCGAAGAAGTCCGGAAAGGCGTTGGTGTTGCCGGTGAGCATCTGGCCGACCACGTCAATCCCGGTGGCGGCGGCGATGGCCGCTACGCATGTCGTGCCCGTCTTCTCCAGTGCCTTCTCGCCCATGCGGAGCATCTGCCGCACCTGCCGTGCGGCCAGCCGTGCGCCTTCCTCCGCTACCGCTAGCTCCGCTTGGCCGTACGCCGGTATCGCCGCCAGGATCCGCGCGATGATCACCCATATGGCAAAGGCCACGAGGACGAGCGCACACACCATCATCATCATGATGAACATGGCGATCAGCAGCGCCATTATCGTGAGCACGATGAACATCACGTAGGCGTACGCGAACGCCAGCATCAGCTGGTTCGCGTAGTCGTTCATCTTTTTCTCGAAGGCGTCGCGGTCCTTGCCGTACCAGCTGTCGTGCGGCAGCGAGCGCAACTCGTCGTCGATCCGGTCGCGCGCCGACTTGATCTTGTCGGCGGCCTTCTTCCAGTCCTCCGCCGCGTCCCACAGTTGCGAGGGGTCCGACTGGGCCATATACATCACCGAGACCGACGGCCAGGCAGTGGGGATCACGAAGGCCGCCGCCGTCGAGGTATCTAAGGCGATCTTGGCGGTGGTGTTCAGCCCGTCCTGGACTTCCTTCAGCTGGCGCAGCTTCGTCACCAGATCCACGTCCGTGTACTCCACGCCCTGCACGTAGGCGTGCGCCAGGTGGGCGCAGAACGTCGTGAAGGCGCCCGCCTCGACCTCGCGGGGCGCGGCGTTCACGTGGCGCCGCGCCTGGGTCAGGTCGTCCCCCAGCCTGCCGACGAGTTCGCCACCCAGCCGCACGAGGTCGTCCGGCTTGAAGCGCACCTCGTCCGACCCGGTCGAGACCGGCATGTTGCCGAACGGCGACTTCGGCTGCGCCGGCCCCATGGACGGAGGCGTACGGCCCCCGGGCGGCGTGACGGGCCCCGGCGCACCGGCGGTCTGCGTTCCGAGGGCCTGAGCGACCCGGTTCGGAGGGCTCATGCGATTTCCACTCCAGGCATGCGGACTGTCATGGTCTGGGCAGGCAATGTGTCAGCAAGCCGGTCAAGGGTAGCGAACTCCGCCCGGACAGAGCAGGCGAATGAGAACGATTCGCCGATGACGATTTCCGTGCGGCCGGGCCTATCCTGAGGCGTCGTGTGGCCAGCGAAAGGAAGGTGCGGTGGGTGCCGAACTGCGGGACGTAACGGTCCACGTCGACACCGGCCGATGGAGCGAGACCGTCCTCGACGCCGTGGACATCGTCGTCCCGGACGGGCAGATCACCGCCCTCCTCGGCGAATCCGGCTGCGGCAAGTCCATGGTCGCCGCCGCACTCACCGGGCTGCTGCCGGAGTCGGCCCGCAGCACCGGCCAAGTCGTCATCAATGGCGCGTTCGTCCGTGATCAGCGGCAGTGGCGCCGTCTCCGCGGTCGCACCATCGGCCTATTGCCCCAGGCGGGAATCGACGCCTTCGATACCGCGGAAACTGTAGGCACGCAGTTGCGCGATCTCGAACGCCGCCACGGCCGATGGAGCATCGAGCGGGCCTGCACCGCAGCGCGCTACCCCACCGAGTTGTTCGACCTCTATCCCGGCGAGCACTCCGGCGGCCAGATCCAGCGCGCCGCACTCGCCGCCGCGCTCCTCCCGGCCCCGGACGTCCTGGTCGCGGACGAACCGACGGCCTCCCTCGACACCGGACTCGCGTACGAGGTATGGGTGACGCTGTACAAGTACGCCGCCGAGGGGGCCGCCGTCCTGGCGATCACACACGACGTTGCCATGCTCACCGCGACCGGCGTCGCCGACCGCCTCGTCCTCATGCGCGCCGGCAAGATCACCGCCACCGGCGACCTCGCCGCCCTGAAAGCCCTCGCCGACCCGTACGTACGCGGCTTCTTCCCCTAGCACGCCCCGCCTCCGAGGTCAGCGACCCGTTGTGCCGTCGATGAGTTCGCGGAGGATGTCCGCGTGGCCGGCGTGGCGGCCGGTTTCCTCGATCATGTGGGTGAGCGCCCAGCGGACGCTGGGAGCAGGGCGGCCCGGTCTCGGCCGGGGAAGCGGGGCGGCGAGGTCCGCGCAGCCGTCGAGCACCTCGTTCGCGCGCTCGACCGTCTCGCGGTAGTGGGCGACGACCTCGGCCACGCTGTCCGTCGACGCCGCTTCGAACGTCGCCTGCCAGTCCGTGACGTCGTCCCCTAGGAACAGCGCGCGTTCGACGGACGTCAGGTGGTCGAGCAGGCCGAGCAGGTTCGTGCCGGACGGTACCGCGGCCGTTCGCACCTGCGGTTCGGGAGCCCCGTCGACCTTCGCGGCGATCGAGGCCCGAAGGTAGTCGAGGAACCCGCGCAGGACCTCGGCCTCGCTGCTTCCCGTCCGGGGCGGCGGAGTGTCGGAGCGGCGCTTGCGGCCGGAGTTGGCAGGCACGGTATCTCCATCCTGGCGAAAGGCGCCCAGATGCTGGTGGGCACTACGACACTCAGCTTTGCCAGTTCGCCACGATCAGGCACGCCACCATGCGGTTTCAGCAAACGCCGACCATGCGCCGGTCGCAAAATGATCGCCACATCCGCCTGCGCCGCTTCGACGGCTCATCGGCACGGCTCACGGGGATGACTGGCAGGGCGGGTGAATGGGACGAGCCCCGGCCGAGGTGGGCCGGGGCTCGTCTGTGTCGGGGTCAGATGAGGCCGAGCTTGCGGACGGCGTCGCGCTCTTCCGAGAGCTCGTTCACCGAGGCGTCGATCTTGGCGCGGGAGAAGTCGTTGATGTCCAGGCCCTGGACGATCTCCCACTTGCCGTCCTTCGTGGTGACCGGGAAGGACGAGATGAGGCCCTCGGGGACGCCGTAGGAGCCGTCCGAGATGACCGCCATGGACGTCCAGTCGCCGTCGGCGGTGCCGTTCACCCAGGTGTGGACGTGGTTGAGGGCGGCCGACGCGGCGGAGGCGGCGGAGGAGGCGCCGCGCGCCTCGATGATCGCGGCGCCGCGCTTGGCGACGGTCGGGATGAAGTCGTTCTCCAGCCAGTTCTGGTCGTTGACCGTCTCGGCGGCGTTCTTGCCGGCGATCTCGGCGTGGAAGATGTCCGGGTACTGGGTCGCGGAGTGGTTGCCCCAGATCGTCATCTTCTTGATGTCGGCGACGGAGACGCCGGCCTTCTTCGACAGCTGGGCGAGGGCGCGGTTGTGGTCGAGGCGCGTCATCGCGGTGAAGCGGTCGGCCGGGACGTCGGGCGCGTGCGACTGCGCGATCAGGGCGTTGGTGTTGGCCGGGTTGCCGACCACGAGGACCTTGACGTCGTCCGCCGCGCCCGCGTTGATGGCCTCGCCCTGCGGCTTGAAGATGCCGCCGTTGGCCTCCAGCAGGTCGCCGCGCTCCATGCCCTTCGTGCGCGGGCGGGCGCCGACGAGCAGCGCGACGTTGACGCCGTCGAACGCCTTCGTCGCGTCGTCGAAGATGTCGATGCCGGACAGCAGCGGGAACGCGCAGTCGTCCAGCTCCATCGCGGTGCCCTCGGCGGCCTTCACCGCCTGCGGAATCTCCAGCAGGCGCAGGCGTACGGGGACGTCCGCGCCGAGGAGGTGCCCGGACGCGATGCGGAACAGCAGCGCGTAGCCGATCTGGCCCGCGGCGCCGGTAACGGTGACGGTGACTGGGGTGCGCGTCATTGTCCTTCTTCTCCTGCAGTGACCTGACGGGGCTCAGGCGGCCATCCTTCGAACCCGACCGCCGAAGAGCCGCGCCGCCGCGGTTTCTCTCGCCGTCGAGATAGTTCCGTGGTTCAGGCTATCGCGCGCCCCCTACCCGCCGGCGCCCAGGTGCACCCACCGGCATGCCGCGCCGGTTCCCGAGCACGCGAAAGGCCGCCCCGGACGAATCCGGGACGGCCTCGGCCTGCGCGTGCGCGGGCAGCACGGTGAGCAGGCGCCCTTCCGGGCACTCAGCCCCCGCGAGCGGCGGGGGAGTGCCCATACGCGCGTCAACTATCCGTTGACCTTCTTCTGGAGGTTGGTGTCGAGGGCCGCGAGGAACTCCTGCGTCGTCAGCCAGGGGGTCTCGCGCCCGACCAGCAGAGCCAGGTCCTTGGTCATCTGGCCGTGCTCGACCGTCTCGACGCAGACCGCCTCGAGCTTGCGGGCGAAGTCGATGACCTCGGGCTGGTTGTCCAGCTTGCCGCGGTGCTCGAGGCCGCGCGTCCAGGCGAAGATGGACGCGATCGGGTTGGTCGACGTCGGCTTGCCCTGCTGGTGCTGCCGGTAGTGCCGGGTCACCGTGCCGTGCGCGGCCTCCGCCTCGACGGTCTTGCCGTCGGGGGTCATGAGGACGGACGTCATCAGGCCGAGCGAGCCGAAGCCCTGCGCCAGCGTGTCGGACTGGACGTCGCCGTCGTAGTTCTTGGCGGCCCAGACGAACCCGCCCTCCCACTTCAGCGCCGCCGCGACCATGTCGTCGATCAGCCGGTGCTCGTACTCCAGGCCCTTGGACTCGAAGTCGGCCTTGAACTCCGACTCGTAGATCTCCTGGAAGATGTCCTTGAAGCGCCCGTCGTAGGCCTTCAGGATCGTGTTCTTCGTGGACAGGTACAGCGGCATGCCGCGGTCGAGCGCGTACCGCATGGTCGCCCGCGCGAAGTCGCGGATCGAGTCGTCGAAGTTGTACATGCCCATCGCGACGCCGCCGCCGGGGAAGTCGGCGACCTCGAACTCCATGGGCTCCGAGCCGTCCTGCGGCGTGTAGGTGATCGTCACCTTGCCGGGGCCGGGGACGACGAAGTCGGTGGCGCGGTACTGGTCGCCGTGCGCGTGCCGGCCGATGATGATCGGCTTGGTCCAGCCGGGGACGAGTCGGGGGATGTTGGAGCAGATGATCGGCTCACGGAACACCACGCCGCCCAGGATGTTGCGGATCGTCCCGTTCGGGGACCGCCACATCTTCTTCAGGCCGAACTCCTCGACGCGCGCCTCGTCGGGGGTGATGGTCGCGCACTTGACGCCGACGCCGTGCTCCTGGATGGCCTTGGCGGCGTCGACGGTGACCTGGTCGTCCGTGGCGTCACGGTGCTCGATCCCCAGGTCGTAGTACTTCAGGTCCACATCGAGGTAGGGCAGGATCAGCTGGTCCTTGATGAATTTCCAGATGATCCGCGTCATTTCGTCGCCGTCGAGTTCGACGACCGGGCCCGCTACTTTGATCTTGGGCATGCTTGTGCTGTCCCTTTCCTACACCTGGCCAGCAGTCCTTGTAAGGCTCAACTGGCTAGGCTAGCCGAGGCGGTCATGCGGTCTAGACCTGGCCTGGCCCCGAACGCCTCTACCTGGGACGACGCGCTAGCCCGGCGGCCCGTTTCCGGGCGGGGAACCCGGCCCGCCACCGGCCGGGGGGACCGCCGCGGAGCGGCGTCCGGCGATGAGCAGCCGGATGCCGCGGGCCACCGCCGTGAGCGCGATCAGGATGCCGAACGCGCCCGCGAGCGCGAGGCCGGTCTTGTTCATCGGCGGGACGCTCAGCGACACGAACGCCACCATCTCGCCGAGGAGGACGAGCGTCCAGCAGTCGACGGACCGGCTGCGGACGGCGAGCGGGCCGAGCTGCGACTCGGGCAGCAGCAGCCGGGCGAGGGCGCCGACGAGCAGCGCGGCGGCCATCAGGCCGGAGCCCTTGCGGAAGTAATTGAAGGCGCACAGGGTCAGGCCGGCCCCGACCCCGCTGAGCACGAACAGGTACGGGAGCTGCGCCAGCCAGTGCGGTGCGGCGCCCCTGCGGCGCGGCGCCTTACGCCGGCGCCGCTGCACCTGAGTGCTCATGCTTCTCACGGTATCGCCGATCGCCGGACGGGACGACATCGTCCACCCGCGAGCACGGCAGACCGGGCCCGAAACCACATCGCGCCGCTTCCGGAAGCGCGACGCAACGTACCCGCGGCGGCAACGGAACGCAGCCGCGACCGCGATGGAACGGTCCGTCTTGTCGCCCGGCGCCGGGAATAGGGATGTGACGGAAGGTGCCCGGGTGATGCCCGAGAGGCCGGAATCCCTTGTCCCATCGGTGCTACTCGCCAGTAGGAGGGTGTGACGGCACGGCGCCCGGGTAACCCGGCAGACAGGGGTCGCTAACTAGCTGGGAGGACTGCCGTGGAGGGGCCGTTCATGCGGATCGAGGACAGCGGGCTGGTGATGCCGCTGCGCCCCGACGTTACGACGGTCGGGAGAGGGAGAGGAGTCGACGTACGCCTCGACGACCCGAGTGTGTCCCGTTTGCACGCAGAAATCGTCCGACGTGGCCCGTACGTCTACGTGGTGGACATGGGCCTGTCCCGCAATGGGACCCGAGTCAACGGCAGGCCGATCGCCCGCCGCGTCCTGGAGGACGGCGACGTCGTGAGCTTCGGCACGGCGCGCTGCCGGTTGGGGGGAATCCCCCGTGAGGAGGTCGACCCGGACGTCGAACTGCGGCGCGCCGTCGCGCCCGAGCTCACCCGCCGCGAGGTCGACGTGCTGACCTCGCTGTGCCGACCCGCCCTGTCCGACGAAGCGTTCGTGGCCCCCGCCACGGCGCGCGACATCGCCGGCGAGCTGGTCGTCACGGAGGCCGCCGTCAAGCAGCACCTGCTGCGCCTCTACCAGAAGTTCCGCATCCCCGAGGGCGCCAACCGGCGCACCCGGCTCGCCAACGAGGTCATCGCGATGGGCCTCGTCCGTCCGCTGCCGCCGGTGCACGTCCCCCACCAGGGCCGTCCGCCGATGGACGGCCGGGTCCCCGGCGTCCGGACGGCGGAGACCCGCAGGCCGGGCCACGGCCACGGGCCGAGCCGCCCGGCCCCTAGCGCCGCCGGACGGAGGGCCAGCTGATGTGAACCTGCGGTCGCCCTCCCGGCAGCGCGTACGAGGGCGATCGCTGAACCTCCTGGACGGGGTCCGCGCAGGTGACGGCGCAGGGCCCCGCCCGGAGCAACGTGTACGGGGCCGCCACCTCGGTGCTGAGTGGCGGCCCCGTCCACGTGCCGGCGCCCGTGCGGAGGTTCGTCAGGCGGTTCGCTCGGCGGCTTCGACGACGTTCGCCAGGAGCATCGCGCGGGTCATCGGGCCGACGCCGCCGGGGTTGGGGGCGACCCAGCCGGCGACCTCGCGGACGTCGGCGGCGACGTCGCCGGCGAGCTTGCCGTCCACCCGGGAGACGCCCACGTCGAGGACGGCGGCGCCCGGCTTGACCATGTCGGCGGTGATGAGGCCCGGGACGCCGGCGGCGGCCACGACGATGTCGGCGGCGCGGGTGTGCGCGGCCAGGTCGCGGGTCGCGGTGTGGCAGAGCGTCACGGTCGCGTTCTCGGTGCGCCGGGTCAGCAGCAGGCCGAGCGAGCGCCCGACCGTGATGCCGCGGCCGACGACGGCGACCTCGGCGCCCTTGATCGGGACGTCGAAGCGCCGCAGCAGCTCGATGATGCCCTTCGGGGTGCAGGGCAGCGGGCCCGGCTGCATGAGGACGAGCCGGCCGAGGTTCGTCGGGTGCAGGCCGTCGGCGTCCTTGGACGGGTCGATGCGCTCCAGCACGCGCTGCTCGTCCAGGCCCTTCGGCAGCGGCAGCTGGACGATGTAGCCGGTGCAGGCGGGGTCGGCGTTCAGCTCGGCGACGGCCCGCTCCACGTCGTCCTGGGTGGCGGTGGCGGGCAGGTCGCGGCGGATGCTCTCGATGCCGACCTCGGCGCAGTCGCGGTGCTTCATGTTGACGTAGGAGTGGCTGCCCGGGTCGTCGCCGACCAGCACGGTGCCGAGCCCGACGGTCACGCCGCGGTCGCGGAGCGCCTCGACGCGCACCTTGAGGTTCGAGCGGATCTCGGCGGCCGTGGCCTTGCCGTCCAGAATCTGTGCCGTCATGCGTTCCTCCGCGTGGATCTCGCCGGTGCCCGGACGGCCCCGCAGGACCGAGCCCGGCTCGAGGTCCCGTCCACCCAGGCGCGCGGTGTCCGGACTGTCGTTCGCTCCCCGGTGGTGATCCACCTTGCCGCGCCAGTCGCGTGAAAACCCATGGTAACGGGCGAGTGGCACCCGGAAATCGGGGCCGAGTGGCCCTGCCGGGGCCGGTCCGGCGCCTTCTAGCGTGGTCGGCATGAGCGACGCATGGTTCGAGCGGCCCGTCCTGACCGGGCGGTATGTGCGGCTGGAGCCGCTGTCCCGCGCGCACACCGGGGGTCTGTTCGAGGCGTCCAAGGACCCGGACGTGTGGACGTGGCTGAACGAGCGGCAGCCCGCGACGGCCGACGGCATGGGCGTGCTGGTCGACAAGGCGCTGGCCGAATGCGAGCGCGGGGCGCGCCTGCCGTGGGCGCAGATCGACGCGGCGACCGGCGAGGTCGCGGGGACGACGTCGTACTACGAGATCGCGCCGTCCCACCGCGGGCTGTGCATCGGCAGCACCTGGATCGGCGCGCGCTGGCAGCGGACGGGGATCAACACGGAGGCGAAGCTGCTCCTGATGGGACGGGCGTTCGACGACCTCGGCGCGATCAGGGTCGGCTGGCACACGCACGTCCGGAACGAGCGGTCGCGGGCGGCGATCGAACGCCTCGGCGCCTCGTTCGAGGGCGTCCACCGCAAGCACCGGATCCGCCCGGACGGCTCGATCCGCGACACCGCCGCCTACGGCATGACGGACGACGAATGGCCCGCCGCCGCCCGAGCCCTGCGCGCACGGCTGCGGTAGCGGGAGGGGCTAGTCCTCGGAGCGGCTGCGCCAGGCGAGGACGCGGTCGGTGCCGTGCCAGCCGAGCTGGGCGGCGAGCATGGCGGCCACGAACGCGGCGAGCAGGCCGATCACCTGGCGGGAGTCCATCAGCAGGGAGTCGACCAGGTAGACCGATCTCAGCATGAGGGCCAGCAGCACGTCCATCGCGCCTCCATCACGGAATGCCCGCGCCGGAGTCAAGGGAGCGTCATGAGGGGGCGCGGCTGCGCCGAGGCTACCCGCAGCCGTCAAGTGCAAAAACCGCGGCTAAACCCGGTGCGACTGTGTTGCGCGTCACACCGGGTTCGCCGCGGTCCTGCGACCGGTCAGTGGAAGAAGTGCCGGACGCCGGTGAAGTACAGGGTGATCCCGGCCTTCCGCGCCGCCTCGATCACCTTGTCGTCGTTGACCGATCCGCCGGGCTCGACGACCGCCTTCACGCCCGCCTCGGTCAGCACCTCCAGGCCGTCCGGGAAGGGGAAGAACGCGTCGGACGCGCCCACGGCGGACGCGGTGCGCTCGGCGCCCGCCCGCGCGACCGCGAGCTTGGCGGAGTCGACCCGGTTGACCTGCCCCATCCCGACGCCGACCGTGGCGCCGCCGGCGGCGAGCAGGATCGCGTTCGACTTCACCGAGCGGATCGCCCGCCACGCGAACGCCAGGTCGCGGAGCGTGGCCTCGTCCACGGCCTCGCCGGTCTTCAGCTCCCAGGTGGACGGGTCGTCCCCGGGCGCGTCCACGCGGTCGACGCCCTGCAGCAGGACGCCGCCGTCGATGCGCCGGTACTCGGTGGCGCCGGCCGGGGCGTCCGGGCAGACCAGCAGCCGGACGTTCTTGAACCGGTCCTTCAGGACGGTGACGGCCTCGTCGTCGAACGCCGGGGCGATGACCACCTCGGCGAAGCTCTCGGTGACCTGCCGCGCCATGGCGGCGGTGACCGGGCGGTTCGCCGCGATCACGCCGCCGTAGGCGGACACGGGGTCGCAGGCGTGCGCCTTGCGGTGCGCCTCGGCGATGTCGGCGCCGACCGCAATGCCGCACGGGTTGGCGTGCTTGATGATCGCGACGCAGGGCTCGGTGAAGTCGTAGGCGGCGCGGCGGGCGGCGTCGGTGTCCACGTAGTTGTTGTAGGACATCTCCTTGCCGTACAGCTGCTCCGCGCCCGCCAGCCCGGTCTCGCCGGGCGAGCGGTACAGGGCGGCGCGCTGGTGCGGGTTCTCGCCGTACCGGAGGGTGTTCGACCGCTCCCAGGTGGCGCCGAGGAAGTCGGGCCAGTCCGTCTCGGCGGCGGTCTCGTCCGGGGCGTAGCTGCTCGCGAACCAGGAGGCCACGGCCACGTCGTAGGACGCGGTGTGGGCGAACGCCCGCGCGGCGAGGCGGCGCCGCTCGTCCAGGGTGAAGCCGCCGGCCTTCACCGCGTCCAGGACCGTCCCGTAGGCGGACGGGTCCACGACGACGGACACGCTCATGTGGTTCTTCGCGGCGGCGCGCACCATCGTCGGGCCGCCGATGTCGATCTGCTCGACGCACTCGTCCGGCTTCGCGCCCGAGTCGACGGTGTCGGCGAACGGGTACAGGTTCGCGACCACCAGGTCGAACGGCTCGACGGCGAGGTCTTCGAGCTGCTGGAGGTGGTCCTCCTTGCGGCGGTCGGCGAGCAGGCCCGCGTGCACCCTGGGGTGCAGGGTCTTGACCCGTCCGTCCAGGCACTCGGGGAACCCGGTGAGCTTCTCCACCTTCATCACCGGGACCCCGGCGGCGGAGATCCGGCCCGCCGTCGACCCGGTCGAGACGATCTCCACCCCGGCCTCGTGCAGGCCGCGGGCGAGCTCCTCCAGCCCGGTCTTGTCGTACACGCTGATCAGCGCACGCTTAATCGCCACCCGACTCACCGGCCGAGCTCCCCTCATGGTCGTCGGAAGTTCCTAGTCGTCGGACATTTCCCTGGTCTTCGACGGTCCGGTCTTCGGAGGTCCGGCCTTCGCAGGGCCCGGCCTCCGCAGGGCCCGGCCGCCCGGAGATCCAGCCGCCGGCGGCCGCTAGCCGTCGGAAGATCCGCCGGCGGAGGACGCACCGCCGGACGCGTCGCCGCAGGTCCTGCACTTCATCGAGACCCGCCTGCCGCGCGTCGTCCAGCCGTCGCGGGCGAGCCGTCCGACGACGTCGACGAGGAGCCGGCGCTCCACCTGCTTGATCCGCTCATGCAGGGAGTCTTCGTCGTCATGCCAGCCCACGGGGACGCTCTCCTGGGCGATGACGGGTCCGGTGTCCACGCCTTCGTCGACGAAGTGAACGGTACAACCCGTGACCTTCACGCCGTACGCCAGGGCCTCCCGTACGGCGTGCGCGCCGGGGAACGAGGGCAGCAGCGCGGGATGGGTGTTGACCGTCCGGCCGCCGAACCGGGCCAGGAAGCGCGGGCCGAGGATCTTCATGAAGCCGGCGGAGACGACGAGGTCGGGCTCGTGGACGGCGACGGCCTCGGTCAGCGCGGCGTCCCAGTCGTCCCGGGACGGGAAATCCGGGATGCAGAGCGTGAAAGTGGGCAAACCCACACGTTCTGCGCGTTCGGTTCCCGCGATATCGGGGCGGTCCGCCCCCACGGCCACGACTTTCGCCCCGTAGGCTGGATCCGCGCACGCGTCGAGCAGCGCTTGTAGGTTGGTCCCCGCACCGGAGACGAGGACGACGAGCCGGGCGGACACCATGACTCCCAGTTGGACGTTGACGGGGTGTGCGGCCGACATGAAGCCTATCGGGCCGGTTCGGCGCCGCCACCATCGCAGAGCACCCCACGGGCCAGGAGGAAACGAACGTGAGCGAGCAGCGGGACCGTGAGGTCCGTCCCGAGGACCGCCCGGACGGGCGGCCGGCGGGAGAGCCGCCCGCGGGGCAGGCCGAGGCGCGTCAGGCCGGCGTGCGGGCCCTGTGGCTCGGCGGCATCGCGCTGGTGACCTCGCTGTTCTTCTACCCGCTCGGCCTGGTGCTCGGCATCGCCGCCCTCGTCGTCGGGATCAAGGCCCGCCGCGCGGTGCGCGGAGCGGGTGGAGCGGGCGGCGCGCGCGAGGCCGTCCCCGGGGCCGTCCCGGGCATGGTGATGGGCGGGATCGGCCTGGCGATGTCGCTGGTGATGGTCGCGGGCGCGATCGTCCTGCGGACGGAGTTCAGCGGCTACTGGGACTGCGTCAACGCCTCCAACACCCACACCGACGAGCAGGCGTGCCGCGACGAGTACTACCCGAAGATCGAGGACAAGCTCGACCTCCCGCGCGGCTGGATGAACAAGTACGGCGACCTCCTCTAGCCGCCTCCTGGGGGCTGTTCGGTCAGTCGTCCCGGTCGGGGTCTTCGCGGAGGACGTAGATCGCGCCGCCGCGGTTCTCCGTGCGGCTCGGGTCGGCGCGGGGCGGGGGGACGGGCCTGCGCGGCTCCTCGGGTTCGGGCTCCGGCTCGTCCACGATGTGGCCCTCGACGACGACCGTGCCTCCGCCCGCCGGCGGTTGGGCCGGTCGCCGGCTCCGCTCCTCGGTGGGCTCGTGCTCCTCGGCCAGGTCGGGCAGCGGGTCGCTCCGGCGGCGGGTGCGCCGCGGGGCGAGGACGGGCTCGGCCTCCTCGAACTCCACCGGATCCGGCGCGTGCGGGGCCCTCGGCGCGGCCGGCGCGGGTTGCGCGGGAGGGTCGTAGTCACCCGGAACCGGGGCCGACAGCGGGACCGTCGCGGGCTTCGGCGGGGCGGCCGGCTTCGGGTTCTTCGCCCTCTTCGGCTTCTTGGCCCTGGTCTTCCCGGCCTCGGCGCGGGCCGGGCGCCGCAGCACCATCGAGTTCGCCACCCACGCCGCGATCGCCGCCGAGATCCCCACCTCCAGGGCCGCGAGCAGCCCCACCTGCCAGGCGGACGGGCCCACGGTCGCCATCCGTCCGCCGCCGAGCGGGCCGCCCGACAGCGCGCTGAGCAGGGCCGCCACGGCACCGGTCAGCGCCCCGGACACGAACCCCCACAGCGGCGCGCCCTCCGCCACCGGGCTCGGCAGCGACCTGATCGTGAGAACGCCGCCGACCGCGCCCGCGACGAACGGGGCGGCCAGCGCGATCAGCGACAGCGCGGGGGCCGGGCCGGGCTGCGGCAGCGCGGCGAGCGGCGGGAACGCGGGGACGATGTCCAGGAACACCCCGGTGGGCGAGACGCTCGTGCCGGCGCCGACCGAGAACCCGGGGCCGACCGCGTACGCCATCCCCCAGATCACGGCGTTCGGCAGGAAGGCCAGCTCGACCAGCAGCAGCAGGACGCCGCCGACGACGCCCGGGGCGAGCATGTCGTACAGGTCGTCGGCGCCCGCCATGTTCATCGCGAGCGCCGCGCCCACGAGCACCGCACCGGACGCGAGCAGCACGCCCAGGGCGCCCGCCACCCCGATGACCAGCGAGCGGGGCCGCTCGGGCAGCAGCCGCAGCAGCGCGCCCAGCCCGGACCGCACCCGCCGCCCCTTCGCCTCCGCCGCGACCTGCGCGGCGACCACGGCCCGCGCGGCGCCGAGGCCGCCCGCGGTCACCGCGACGAGGAAGCATCCGATGAGCGCCTGCCACGCCGACGGCCGCACCTCCTTCGAGGACGCCGCGAGCGCGAGCAGCGCGGCCAGCGCCGCGTACGGCGCGGCCTGCGCGACCGCCACGTGCACGACCGCGATGCGCGGACGCTGCCGCAGCCCCGCGACCCGGATCATCCACCCGCCGCCCCGGTACAGCAGCACGCCGGGCAGGACGATGACGCCGAGCGGCAGCAGCCCGACCCGCCCCTGCCCGTAGGAGAAGCCCGCGTGGTGGGACACGAGCCAGAAGTTCACGGCCGTCCGGAACACCCCGGACAGGCCGTTGCCCATCGCGGTCTTCGGCGCCGCGATCCATCCGATGAGCGTGATCGTGGTGAGCACGGCGAGCCCGATCCCGACGCACCACAGCGCCGCGACCAGCCCGGTCACGTACAGCGGACGCGCGGGCTGCACCGCCGTCCGCGGCCTGCCGTCGCCGGCGCGCGCCCGCCCGGCCGCGCCCTTCACCGGCGCCGCGTTCCTGACCGGCGCGGCACCCTTCACGGGCGCCGCCCCCTTGGCCGGCGCCGCCTCCGGCGGCTCCCGCCGCGCACGCTGCCCGGGCGTCCTGTCGCTCACCGCTCCATGCTGGCACCACCCCCGCCTCCGGCGCCCCCGCCCGCCCGGCGTGTCGCCTTTGTCGTCGCCCCCGTCCCCGCGCCCGCCGTCCGCCGCCGGGTTCGGGGGGGAGAGACGCGAAAGACGCCCGGGCCGTGGGGCGGCTCGGGCGTCTTTTCGGTGCTGCGCGGGAGGTCAGAGGTTCTTCATGATCTCGCGCATGAGGACGGCGGTCTCGCTCGGGGTCTTGCCGACGCGCACGCCGACCTTCTCCAGGGCCTCCTTCTTCGCCTGCGCGGTGCCGGCGGAGCCGGACACGATCGCGCCCGCGTGGCCCATGGTCTTGCCCTCGGGGGCGGTGAACCCGGCGACGTAGCCGACGACCGGCTTGGTCACGTTCTTCTCGATGTAGGCGGCGGCGCGCTCCTCGGCGTCGCCCCCGATCTCACCGATCATCACGATGGCGTCGGTCTCCGGGTCGTCCTGGAACGCCTGGAGGGCGTCGATGTGGGTCGTCCCGATGACGGGGTCGCCGCCGATGCCGACGCAGGTGGTGAAGCCGATGTCGCGCAGCTCGTACATCATCTGGTAGGTCAGCGTGCCCGACTTCGACACGAGGCCGATGCGGCCCGGCGTGGTGATGTCGGCCGGGATGATGCCCGCGTTCGACTTGCCGGGGGACGCGATGCCCGGGCAGTTCGGCCCGATGATCCGCGTCTTGTTGGCCGCCTTCTCGGCGTACGCCCAGAAGTAGGCCGTGTCGTGCACCGGGATGCCCTCGGTGATGACCACGCAGAGCGGGATCTCGGCGTCGATCGCCTCGACCACGGCGTCCTTGGTGAACTTCGGCGGGACGAACACGACGGAGACGTCCGCGCCGGTCTGCTCCATGGCCTCCTTGACGGTGCCGAACACCGGGAGGCTCGTGCCGTCGAAGTCGACGGACTGGCCGGCCTTGCGGGCGTTCACGCCGCCGACGACCTGGGCGCCGGCCGCGAGCATGCGGCGGGAGTGCTTCATGCCCTCCGAACCGGTCATGCCCTGAACGATGATCTTGCTGTTCTCGGTGAGCCAGATGGCCATTGTCATGCACCTGCCGCTGCGAGTTCGGCGGCGCGCTTGGCCGCGTCGTCCATGGTCTCGACCTGCTGGACGCCGGGCAGCGCCGCGTCGTTGAGGATCGTGCGCCCGAGCTCGGCGTTGTTGCCGTCCAGCCGGACGACGAGCGGGCGGTCGACGGCCTCGCCGCGGTCGGCCAGCAGCTTGTAGGCCGAGACGATGCCGTTCGCGACGGCGTCGCAGGCGGTGATGCCGCCGAAGACGTTCACGAAGACGGACTTGACGGCCGCGTCGGACAGGACGATCTCCAGCCCGTTCGCCATCACCTCGGCGGACGCGCCGCCGCCGATGTCGAGGAAGTTCGCCGGCTTCTGGCCCCCGAACTGCTCGCCCGCGTAGGCGACGACGTCGAGGGTGGACATGACCAGGCCCGCGCCGTTGCCGATGATGCCGACGCTGCCGTCGAGCTTCACGTAGTTGAGGTCCTTGGCCTTGGCGGCGGCCTCCAGCGGGTCGGCGGCGGCCTTGTCCTCGAACTTCTCGTGGTCCTGGCGGAACCCGGCGTTGTCGTCCAGGGTGACCTTGCCGTCGAGGGCCTTCACCTGGCCGTCGGCGGTGAGGATCATCGGGTTCACCTCGACGAGGGACGCGTCCTCGTCGGTGAACACGGCCCACAGCCGCTCGATCAGCTCGGCGGCGCCGTCCAGCGCCTCCTCGGGCAGCCGGCCCTGCTCGGCGATCTCGCGGGCCTTGGCCCGGTCCACGCCGTCCAGCGGGGAGACCGGGACCATCGCCAGCCGGTCGTGCGGCACCTCCTCGATCTCCACGCCGCCCTCGACGGAGCAGATGGACAGGAAGGTGCGGTTGGCGCGGTCGAGCAGGAAGGAGAAGTAGTACTCCTGCGCGATCGCGCTCCCCTCCTCGATCAGGACCTTGTGGACCGTGTGGCCCTTGATGTCCATGCCGAGGATCTGACCGGCGAGCGCCTCCGCCTCGTCGGCGTTGTCGGCGAGCTTCACGCCGCCGGCCTTGCCGCGGCCGCCGGTCTTCACCTGGGCCTTGACCACGACCTTCTTGCTGCCCGCGGAGAACAGCTCCTCCGCGATGGCGCGCGCTTCCTGGGGAGTATGGGCGACCTTGCCGGTGGGCACCGGTACCCCGTACTCGGCGAAGAGTTCCTTCGCCTGATGTTCGAACAGGTCCACGAGGGCGTCCTTAACGGATCGACAGCCAAAGACCACACGAGTCGGCGATCTACACGGGTTTCCGTGCGGCCGGCACTCTGCGGTCCGCTCCGTCGATGCAGCCTAGTCAACCCGTCTTCGTGGTGATGCCGCCGGGTCCATATGTCACGGAGTGTCCGGCCTAGAAGGCAACTGTCACCGGACGGCAGGTGTCTCCTCCTGAGGGGTGGGCACGAGTGGCTCGTGAGGAGGATGAACCAATTGACGTAGTTTGATGTACTTATTTCGCTTCTGCAGACGCGGGGTGCAGGGTGCGGTAAGGGGGCGGACGCATGGCGATGGCGGAGGAACAGGACCCGCGCGTCACCGCCCCCGTAGGCGGCCGGCCCGCCGAGACCGGCCCGGCACAGCCCGCGGAGACCGGCGCGGGACGGTCCGCGGGGTCCGCCGGGCAGGCGGGGCCTGCCGGGCGCGCCGGGGCCGCGCAGAGGACGCAGCCCGCGCAGACCGCACGGCAGCGTGCGCGGAGGCGGTCGGGTGCGCGCAAGGTCCGCCGCACCGCCGCCCTGCTGATGGTCGCCGCGCTCGTCGCGACCGGCGGCGCCACCGTGCCGGAACCGTCCAGCCCCGGCTGGGCCAGCCCCGGGCTCGTCGGCGGGGGCGGCTGGCCGTTCGCCGGCGTCCCGCTCTCCCCCGAGCAGGCCGAGGGGGCCTCCTACCTGCCGGACAGCTCGGTCGTCCGGCTCGCGGACGGGCGCGTCCGGCTCATCCCGTCCGGCGGCGACACGCCCATCACCGTGGACGCGTCCGACCCGCGGGTCGACACGGCCGTCCGGTCCGACAACGCGTGGCTGTCGCAGGGCACGGTCCCGACCGGCGGGATGGGCCAGACCTACCGCGACATGGCGGCCCGCGCCCTGCTCGACCTGCGGCTCCTCACCCGCCCGAACGGGGCGTCGCTGGCGTCCTGGTACACCAAGTGGCGGTACTGCTGGCCGCGCGACTCGGCGTTCACCGTCGCCGCGTTCACCGTCACCGGCCACCCGTCGGAGGCCCGGCGCGTGCTGCGCTTCCTCGCCCGGACGCAGAGCGGCAACGGCATGTGGGCCGCGCGCTACAACGCCGACGGGACGGCGGTCGCCGACGGCCGCCCGCCCCAGCTCGACTCGCTCGGCTGGGTGCTGTGGGCGGCCTGGTTCTACCGCGTCCGGACCGGCCCGCCCGACGAGCTTCCCGACCTGTGGACGATGGTGGAGCGCGCCGCCGACCACCTGGCGCACTCGCTGGACGCCGAGGGCCTGCCGCCCGCCTCGTCCGACTACTGGGAGCGCGACCCGCTCCGCGAGCAGGACCCCAGGCGCCCCACGCTCGGCGTCGTCGGACCGGTGCTCGCCGGCCTGCGCTCGGCCGCCGACCTCGCGCGGCTGCGCGGCGACGCCCGCAAGCAGGCCGAATGGGAGCACGCCGCGCAGCGCGTGTCCGACGCCGTGGCCAGGCAGTTCGCGCCCTACGGCTACCCGCGCTCGCCGCTGCCCGGCGGGCTGATGGACACCTCGGTGACCTTCCTCGCGCCGCCGTTCGCCCCGGCCGACGACGGGATCACCGCCGCGATCCAGAACGCCGCCCGCAAGCAGGCGCTGCCGAACGGCGGCGTGCTGCCGGGCGAGCGCTGGTCCGGCACCCCGGACGTCGCCTGGACGCCGGAGACCGCCCTCTTCGGCCTGAACTCCGCCGCGTCCGGCCGCACGGACGAGGCGGTCGGCCGGCTCGGCTGGCTCTCCGCGCACCGGACGTCCCTCGGCGTCCTGCCGGAGAAGGTCGGGCCGACCGGCAAGCCCGCCGGGCCGGCACCGCTCGGCTGGACGGCGTCGCTCGTCCTGCTCAGCCTGTCCGCGCTGGAGCGCCCGCTGCCAGTCCCGCCGGCGGACGGCTGACGGGGCCGTCAGCCGAACTGCTCGTAGGCCAGTTTCGCGACGAGGGCGCTGACCACGCAGAGCAGGACGATCCGCACGAAGCCGGCGCCGCGCCTGATCGCCATGCGGGCGCCGAGCTGCGCGCCGACCGCGTTGGCGGCGGCCATGCCCAGCCCGACCGCCCACAGCACGTGCCCCTGCGCCGCGAAGACGACCAGCGCGCCGAGGTTGGTGCACGCGTTGATGATCTTCGAGGTGGCGGACGCGTCCACGAAGTCCAGGCCGAGCAGCGCGGTGAACGCGACGACCAGGAACGTCCCGGTGCCGGGCCCGACCAGCCCGTCGTAGAAGGCGATGGCGACGCCCGGGACGAGGACTGCGGCGGCGACCCGGCGGCGGGTCCGCAGCACCGTGCGCGGCGCCCGGCCGAGGTCCGGCCTGAGCACGACGATCGCGGCCACGGCCAGCAGCACCACCATGATGACCGGTTTCAGCACGTCCGAGGAGATCGCCGACGCGCACAGCGCCCCGCCCGCCGCGCAGCAGACCGCGAGCGCGCCCGCCGGGACGGCGACGCGGACGTCCGGCTTGGCCCTGCGCGCGTAGGCGACCGCGGCCGAGGCGGTGCCCGCGATCGAGCCGAGCTTGTTGGTGGCGAGCGCGGCCGCGACCGGCTGCCCGGGGTTGGCCAGCAGCAGCGCCGGCAGCTGGATCAGCCCGCCCCCGCCGACCACCGCGTCGATCCAGCCGGCCGCGACGGCGGCGGCCAGCAGCATGAGCACCTGCTCGGCGTGCACGGGGACTCCGGGGGGTAAGGAGTTAAGCGGAGATCACTGATTACCCTAGCGGTGTCCCGGGGGCGTTATGCGGGCTTCATGAGCGCGTCACGGGGGTGTCATGAGGTCCACTCGTCGGCGAGGACGGCCCAGACCTGCACGTCGCGGTGCTCGCCGTCCATCACGAACGCCTGCCGGTGGACGCCCTCGCACGTCATGCCGAGCCGCTCGGCCACCGCGGCGCTCGCGGTGTTCTCCGGGGCGCAGAGCCACTCGACGCGGTGCATCCCGCGCTCCCGGACCGCCCAGTCGATCATGACGCGGACGGCCGCCGTGACCAGGCCGCGCCCCCGCGCCTCGCGCGCGAGCCAGACGCCCGCCTCGCAGACGCCGCGCGCCGTGTCGAACACCCGGAAGAGCGTCCCGCCCTGGAGGACGCCGTCCACCCAGATGCCGTACAAGCGGCCCGAGTCCTCGGCCTGCTTGTCGGCGTAGGACTGGAGCAGGGCACGGGCCGACTCCGCGTCCACGACGGTCCGCGCCCAGGGGATGTACTCCTCGATGTCCTTGCGGACGCGCTCGGCGTGCTCGGCGAACTCCGCCGCCTGCCAGGGCTCGAACGGACGCAGCTCGGCGCCGTCTCCGATCGTGCGAGCGAACATGAAGCCTCCCGAGGGGTACATACCGAACGTTTGTTATGTACCCTACGGGAATGCCCGCCCGAGGTGATCACGACGCCCGCCGCCGGGACGTGTCCGAGGCCGTCTGGCGCGTCCTCGCCGAGCACGGCTTCGGCGGGCTGACCCTGCGCGCCGTCGCGGCGGAGATGGGCGCCTCCACCGGCCTGCTCACCCACTACTTCCCGAACAAGAAGGCCCTCGTCGCGCACGCCCTCGACGTGGCCGAGGAACGCACCAGGAACCGCCCGCTGCGCGCGGCGACGGCGGCGCCCGGCATGGCCGCCCTGCGCGCCGCCCTCCTCGACGTCCTCAGCCTCACCCCCGCCGGGACCGACATGAACCGCGTATGGGTCAGCTCCTGGGACGTCTCGCTCGCCGACCCCGCCCTCGCGTCCCGCCAGAAGGACCGCTACGACGACTGGCGCCGCCGCCTCCGCCCGCACGTCGCGGCGGCCGTCTCACTCGGCGAACTGCCCGCTTCGACCGACGCGGACGACGTCGTCGCGTCCGCCGCCGCGTTCGCGCACGGCCTCGTCGTCCACGCCCTCTTCGACCCGGACCGCTTCCCGCCCGGCCGCCAGATCGCCCTGCTGGACGCCTTCCTCACGTCCCTGACCCCGGCACGCTGAGGAAGCGGGGCGGCGCTGCGATGCTGGTGGCATGACGATCAGCACGCGCGCCCTCGGAACCGACTTCGCCGCCCCGATCGACGACCGCTACTTCGAGGACTACACGGCCGGCGCCGTCTACGAGTACGGGCACGTCACCGTGTCGGAGGCCGAGATCCTGGAGTTCGCCCGCCGGTTCGACCCGCAGCCCATCCACGTCGACCCGGACTTCGCCGCGACCGGCCCGTTCAAGGGCATCATCGCCAGCGGCTGGCACACCGGCTCGATCATGATGCGGCTGTTCGCCGACCACGTCCTGTCGCGCGTCGCGAGCCTCGCCTCCCCCGGCCTGGACGAACTGCGCTGGCCCGCCCCCGTCCGCCCCGGCGACGTCCTCCGGCTGCGCGTGGCCATCCTGGAGGCCCGCCCGTCCCGCTCCAAGCCCGACCGCGGCATCGTCCGCACCCGCGCCGAACTCCTCACCCAGGACGACCAGATCGTCCTGTCGACCCTCCCCGCCAACCTCCTGAGCCGCCGCCCCGGCTAGCCCGCATCGCAACGGCGGCGGCCGCGGCGAACGGGCGCGGGCCTCCGACCTGCATCCGCGGGCTCGCGTGGTGGACGGACTGCCCTCCGTACCAGCGCGCGAGGCGGGGATCAGAGTTTTTCGATGGTGGCGAAGCGGAGGACCAGGGTGCGGACACCGTATTCGCCGCCGAAATCGACGCTGGCCTTTTCACCGCGGTCGTAGACGGAGACGACGGTGCCGAGGCCGAAGGCGTCGTGGGTGACCTTGTCGCCGGGGGAAAGGGACGGGACGGCGCGGTTTCCCGGCGAGCGGGTGCCCGGGCGTGCCGCCATTCTCGACATCGCCGGAGTGGACGTCGACGACGCCTCGCGTTCCCATTCGACGAGGGTCACCGGCACCTCGCCCAGGAACCGCGACGGCGGGTTGACCTGCGGCGCGCCCCAGGAGCTGCGCATCGCGGCGCGGGAGACGTAGAGGCGCTGCCGGGCGCGGGTGATGCCGACGTAGGCGAGGCGGCGTTCCTCTTCGAGTTCCTTGGGGTTGCTCATGGCGCGCAGGTGCGGGAAGACGCCGTCCTCCATTCCGGTCAGGAACACGACCGGGAATTCGAGGCCCTTCGCGGTGTGCAGGGTCATCAGCGTGACGACGCCCTGGTCGGTCTCCTCGGGCTGCTCGCCGGGCGGGACGGGGCCGCCCTTCGCGCCGCCGGGAATGGAGTCGGCGTCGGCCACCAGCGCGACCTGCTCGAGGAATTCGGGGAGGCGGCCCTCGGCCGATTCGCCGTCGAGGCGCTCCTCGAACTCGCGGGCGACGGCTTCGAGCTCCTGGAGGTTCTCGACGCGGGTCTCGTCCTGCGGGTCCTTGGAGTTCTGGAGCTCCTCCAGGTAGCCGCTGGCCTTGAGGACCTCGGTGAGGAGGTCGGCCGGGGTGAGCCTCTCGGCGGCGTTGCGCAGCTCGTCCAGCAGGGTGACGAACTCGCGGACGGCGTTGATCGAGCGGGTCGCCATTCCGGGCACGTCCTCGGGGACGCGGAGGGCCTGCCAGAACGAGATCCGCTCGCGGGACGCGTACGCCTCGACGCACGCCTCGGCGCGGTCGCCGATGCCGCGCTTGGGGACGTTCAGGATGCGCCGCAGGGAGACGGTGTCCTCGGGGTTGGCGAGGCAGCGCAGGTAGGCGAGCGCGTCGCGGATCTCCTTGCGCTCGTAGAAGCGGACGCCGCCGACGACCTTGTACGGCAGCCCGACGCGGATGAACACTTCCTCGAAGACGCGCGACTGGGCGTTGGTGCGGTAGAAGACGGCGACGTCGCCGGGACGGGCGTCGCCGTCGTCGGTGAGCCGGTCGACCTCGTGCGCGACGAACGCGGCCTCGTCGTGCTCGTTGTCGGCCACATAGCCGGTGATCTTGTGGCCCTCGCCCTGGTCGGACCACAGCCGCTTCGGCCGGGGGCGCGGGTTGCGCTCGATGACCGCGTTCGCCGCCGACAGGATCGTCTGCGTGGAGCGGTAGTTCTGCTCCAGCAGGATCGTGGTCGCGTCCGGGTAGTCGCGCTCGAACTCCAGGATGTTGCGGATCGTCGCGCCGCGGAACGCGTAGATCGACTGGTCGGCGTCGCCGACGACGCACAGCTCCGCCGCGCCCACCCCCTCGACGGGAGCGGTCAGCTCGCGGACCAGCTCGTACTGCGCGTGGTTCGTGTCCTGGTACTCGTCGACCAGGACGTGCCGGAACCGCCGCCGGTAGTGCTCGGCGGCCTCCGGGAAGACCTGCAGCAGGTTGACCGTCATCATGATCAGGTCGTCGAAGTCCATCGCGCCGGCCTGCTGGAGCCGCGCCTGGTACATCTCGTACGCCTCGGCGAGCGTCTGCTCCATGTGCGTGGACGCGCGGTTCTTGAACGTCTCGTAGTCGATCAGCTCGTTCTTCAGGTTGGACACCTGGGCGCTGAACGACTTCGGCGGGTACCGCTTCGGGTCGAGGTCGAGCTCGCGGCAGACGAGCGCCATCAGCCGGTTCGCATCGGCCTGGTCGTAGATCGAGAAGCTCGTGGGGAAGCCGAGGCGCTTGGCCTCGCGGCGCAGGATCCGCACGCAGGCGGAGTGGAACGTCATCACCCACATGGCGCGCGAGCGCGGCCCGACGAGGGCGCCGACGCGCTCCTTCATCTCGGCGGCGGCCTTGTTGGTGAAGGTGATCGCGAGGATCTGGCCGGGGTGCGCGTCCCGCTCGCCGAGCAGGTACGCGATGCGGTGCGTGAGCACCCGGGTCTTGCCCGAGCCGGCGCCCGCGACGATCAGCAGCGGGCCGCCGGAGTGCACGACGGCGGCGCGCTGCTGCGGGTTGAGGCCATCGAGCAAGGGGTGAGCTTCGGTCTTCGACATCACGTGCGAGTCTACGGCGCGGCGCGGACGATTTCGGCGCGTCCCGAAGTCCGGCCCCCGCGGCAGCATGTGGACAGCTGCCCCGCACCGGGTTGATTCGATCTCCGGACCGGCGGACGTTGAACGGACGGAGCGCAGGGTCATCAGGGACTCGCGCACCGTCAGGGGAGGTGGTTTCGATGACGATCCACCAGCATGACGTCCAGGCTCCACGCGTGCGGGGGGCGATCCCCCCGATCCCGCGGCCCGCGCCACGTCCGGTGCCGCGTCCCGTCCCGGTCCCGGTGCCGCCGCGGACCGGGCACCGGTTCCTCGTCTACAAGCAGGACCCGTCGGTCACCGACCCCGGCGCCCGGCTGGCGTTCATCCCGACCGTCGTGCTGAACGGCCCGGCGGACGCCCGCGTCCGGACCGACCTCGCGCAGGTCACCCCGGTCGCCCGCAACGTCAGCGGCGACTTCGTGTTCGCGGCGGGAAGCCCGCAGTTCGACTGCGCGCACACGTTCGCCGTCGTCCGGCAGACGATCGCGATGTACGAGCGGCACAACGGCGGCAACCCGATCCCGTTCGCGTGGAACGTCACCGGCAACACCGACCGCATCACGGTGTTCCCGCACGCGGGCGAGGGCGCGAACGCCTTCTACACGCGGACGGGCCAGGCGCTCAAGTTCCTGTTCTTCACCCCGCAGGGGCAGAGCGACGTCCTGTACACGTGCCGGTCGCTGGACATCGTCGCGCACGAGACGGGACACGCGGTCCTGGACGGCCTCAAGCCTGGCTGGCTGTCGGCGGGCAACCCGCCGCAGACGGGCGGGCTGCACGAGGCGTTCGGCGACATCACCGCGATCTTCCTGGCGCTGGCGGAGCCGGACCAGGCGGAGGCGCTCGTCGCGCTCACCAAGGCCAACCTGCACGACAAGTCGTTCCTGCCGGAGCTCGCCGAGCAGTTCGGGAAGGCGCTCGGGATGCCGGCCGGCCTCCGCAACGCCGACAACGACCTGAAGCTCAGCCAGGTCGGCAACGAGGTGCACGCGATCTCGCAGGTGTTCACCGGGGCGGTCTACGACGTGCTCGCGGACGTGTTCACGTTCGAGATGAACCGGCAGCGGCGCACGAAGGACCCGACGATCGTGCTGATCGAGACGGCGTCCGCGCTGTGCAAGCTGGTGTTCGACGCGATCGTGGCGTCCCCGGCGACCGGCGCCCGGTACGTGGACGTCGCGAACAAGATGCTGCAGGTGTCGGCGGGCCGCGGCGACCCCGCGATCTACCGGACGTTCATCCGCAACCGGTTCGCGGTCCGCGAGATCACCACGGCGGAGACGCCGCTGCGCGACCTGATGAGCGGGCGGATGGCGATGACCGAGCCCGGCTACACCGGGGACGGCCGGGACGTCACCGAGGTCGCCGCGCACGACGAGCAGTCCGCGAGCCTGCGCGCCGACCAGGACAGGTCGCGCTGCTGCGGCACCATGCAGATGCCCGAGTACCAGGTCGTCGCCCCGGAGAAACTGGCCATGCGGGGCCCGCTGGAGGACGATGACATCCTCCGGGACGAACTGGACGAGCTGCGCCGGGCCTTCAGCAAGTAGCGGGCCGGACGCTCCGGCGGGGAGGCGCCATGCGCGTGAAGATCGAGAGCACCGGCGGGTTCACCGGCCGGAACGCCGTCGTCGCGCTGTACGACACCTCGGCCCTCCCCGCCGGGCGGGCCGGACGCATCCGGGAGGCGGTCGACGCGCTCGCCGCCGCCCAGGCCCGCGGCGGGCCAGACGAGGCCGGTGGCGGGCCCGGGGAGATCGGCGCCGACCTTCCCGCCTACCGGATCACGGTGGACGAGACCGGCGAGGAGCCCCGCGTCTTCGAGGTGCGGGGCGACCCGACGACGGGCGCGGCGTCCGTCCTCGGCGCCCTCCTCCGGGGCCCCGACGACCCGGCCTGACTCCGGCGGGCCGGCGGGCCGGTCGCCCGGCCCGCCGGAGCCGGGGCGTCAGGACGTCTTGCGGTGGTCGCGGGCGGACTCGGCCGCGGCGTGGACGGCGGCGAGGTCGGCGCCCGTCGCGGCCATCGACGCGGCGGCGACCGCGCCCTCGACGAGCGGCGCGTCCGCGAGCAGCACGTCGTCGCCGCCGGCGTCCTCGATCAGCATCTTCGCGGTGAGGACGGAGCTGCCGAGGTCGGCGAGCAGGACCACGCCCTCGCCCCCGTCCGCGGCGGCGACGGCCTGCTCGACCAGGTCGATGCTGGTGCCGAGCCGCCCCTCGGAGTCGCCGCCGGCGGGTTCGACGACGGCCTTGCCGACGCCCATCGCGCGGGCGACCTCGGCGACGCCCTCGGCCAGCGTCCGGCTGTGCGAGATGATCACGATGCCGACCATGTCAGCCCTCCCCCGCCGCGTCGGCCTGCGCCACGTCGGCGAGCCCGCGCAGGATCAGCGCGGTGGACGAGGCGCCCGGGTCCATGTGCCCGGCGCTGCGCGGGCCGAGATAGCTGGCCCGCCCCTTGTGCGCCTGCATCGGGACGGTGTCCTCCGCGCCCTTGGCGGCGGCCTCGGCGGCGGCGCGCACGCATCCGGCCAGGTCGGAGCCGTCGGCCAGCGCCGCCTCGTAGGCCGCGACGGCGGGTGCCAGCGCGTCGATCATCGTCTTGTCGCCGTCGGCGGCCTTGCCGAGGTCGCGGACGCCGTCCAGCCCCGCCCGGAGCGCGGAACCGAGCGCGGCGGCGTCGGCCTCGTCGGCGTCGCCGAGCGCCTTGCCGGCGCGGCGGAGCAGCGTCCCGTAGAGCGGGCCGGACGCGCCGCCGGTCTTGGACACGATCGCCCGCCCGGCCGCGACCAGCACCTTCCCCGGCGGGGCATCGTCGGGGAGCGCCTCGACGGCGGCGCGGAAGCCGCGGTCGAGGTTGTGGCCGTGGTCGCCGTCGCCGATGGCCGCGTCCAGCCGGGTGAGCCGTTCGGCGTCCGCCGACACCAGCTCGGCGGCGTGCCTGATCCAGGCGCCGAGATCCGCGCCGTTCACCGGCCCCACCGCAGCCCCGGCGTCTCGACCGGCGCGTCCCAGAGCCGGGTCAGCTCGGGCGTCACCCGGCACACGCTGATCATGCAGCCGGCCATCTCCAGGCTGGTCACGTACGGGCCGACGAGGCGGCGGACGACGGTCGCTCCGTGCCCCTCCAGCCACTCGGCCGCCGCCGCGTAGGCGATGTACTGCTCGATCAGCGGGGTGCCGCCCATCCCGTTCACCAGCACCAGAACCTCGGACCCGGACAGCGGCATGTCCGCGTCGATCGCGCTGAGCGACGCGTCCACGATCTCCGCCGCCGTGCCGATCTCGACCCGCTCCCGGCCGGGCTCGCCGTGGATGCCGATGCCGAGCTCCATCTCGTTCTCGCCCAGCTCGAACGTGGGCGTCCCGGCGGCCGGGACCGTGCAGGACGACAGCGCGACGCCGAACGACCGGCTGCGCTCGTTCACCTCCCGCGCGACCGCGGCGACGGCGTCCAGCGCGGCGCCCTCCTCGGCGAGCGCACCGGCGATCTTCTCGGCGAACAGGGTGGCGCCCGTTCCGCGCCGCCCCGCCGTGAACGTGCTGTCCTCAACGGCCACGTCGTCGTCGACGATGACGGACGTGACCTCGATGTCCTCGTCCTCGGCCAGCTCGGCGGCCATCTGGAAGTTCATGACGTCGCCGGTGTAGTTCTTGACGAGGTGGAGGACGCCGGCGCCGCCGTTCACCGCCATCGTCGCCGCGATGATCTGGTCGGGCACCGGGGAGGTGAACACCTCGCCGCAGCAGGCCGCGTCCAGCATGCCGAAGCCGACGAACCCGGCGTGCAGCGGCTCGTGGCCGGACCCGCCGCCCGACACCAGGGCGACCTTCCCGGTGCGCGGCGCGTCCGCGCGCACGACGGTGCCGTTCTCCGGGTCGACGGTGAGCGACGGATGCGCGGCGGCCAGTCCGCGCAGCGCGTCGGAGACCACGTCCGACGGGGCGTTGATGAGTTTGCGCATGTCTCATGCTCTACCCGCGTCCGGCGCCGCCTCCCAGACCCAATCGGCGATCGGCCGGGGCCGTGCGGTCCGTATAGGTTGCATCCGTGAGTTCGTCCGTGAGCGCAAGACCCACATTCCTGTACGACTGCGACACCGGCATCGACGACGCGATGACGCTGCTGTACCTGGCCTCCCTCGTCCGGGCGAGCGAGGCGGAGCTGGTCGGCGTCGGCACGGTGCACGGCAACATCGACCCGCTGACCGGCGCGCTGAACACGCTGCGCGTGCTGGAGGCGGCGGGGATCACCGAGGGCGTGCCGGTCGCGGTCGGCGCGGCCCGGCCGATGGCGCAGGACGTCCACTACGCGCTCGACTGGCACGGGACGGACGGCCTCGGCGACACGCACCTGCCCGACCCGGCCGGGCGGCCCGTCGCCGAGCCGGCGCCCGCGCAGATCGTCCGGCTGGCCCGGGAGCGGCCCGGCGAGCTGACGCTGCTGGCGACCGGTCCGCTGACGAACCTCGGCGCGGCGCTGCTGCTGGACGACGAGCTGCCGTCGCTGGTCCGCGAGGTCGTGGTCATGGGCGGCGCGTTCGACCACCCCGGCAACATCACGACGCACGCCGAGGCGAACATCTGGCACGACCCGGAGGCCGCCGACCTGGTGTTCGCGGCGGACTGGCCGGTCGTGCTGGTGCCGCTGGACGCCACGCACCCGACCGCCGTCCACGACGACTGGCTCGACCGGCTGGCCGCCCACGAGAGCGAGGTCGCCCGGTTCGCGGCCCGCATCCTGACGTTCTACGAGGTCGCCTACACGCCCACGCTGAAGCGCCGGGGCGCGGTCATCCACGACGCGCTCGCCGCGATGCTGGCCGTCGATCCGGGGCTCGGCGAGTACGCCCACCGTCCCGTCCGGGTGGAGCTGCGCGGCGAGCTGACGCGCGGCACCACCGTGTGGGACGCGCGGTCGCTGCCCGCCGAGGACGTCCGCCGCCCGGTGAAGGTCGCCGTCGGCAGCGACGTGCGAGCGTTCCAGGAGCGCCTGCTCACCGCGCTGACCTCGCTGTAAGGCGGCTCTGCGCGCGTCTGAGCGGCCGTCGCGCGCGCCCGCCGCGGGAAGTTCCTGATCTTCGGACGTGCCCGGATCGTTCACTGACCTTATTGTTGAAACCGTGACCAACGTTCTAGACGACGGTGAGCTGCAGCGGATCCTGGTCGTGATGGCCCATCCCGACGACGTCGACTTCGGCGCGGCCGGGACGATCGCCTGCTGGACCGACCGGGGCATCGAGGTCGTCTACCTCATGGTGACCGACGGCGACGCGGGCGGCTTCGACGACACCGTGTCCCGCAAGGAGATGGCGACGCTGCGCCGGGAGGAGCAGCGCGCGGCGGCCAAGTGCGTCGGCGTGAGCGACGTCCGGTTCCTCGGGTACTCCGACGGCCGGGTCGAGGCCACGCTGGACCTGCGCCGCGACATCGCCCAGGTGATCCGGCAGGTGCGGCCGGACCGGGTGCTGATGCCGAGCCCGGAGCGCAACTACGAGCGGATCTACCCGAGCCACCCCGACCACCGGGCGGTCGGCTCGGCCGCGCTCGACGCCGTCTACCCCGACGCCCGCAACCCGTACGCGTTCCCGGAGCTGCTCGCCGACGAGGGCCTCGACGCGTGGACGGCGCGGGAGGTGTGGATCACCGGCGGTCCCGTCGTGAACCACTACGTCGACATCACCGAGCAGTTCGAGCGGAAGGTGAACGCGCTGCGCGCGCACGTGAGCCAGACCGGGCACATGGGCGACGGGCTGCCGGAGATGCTGCGCGGCTGGCTCGGCGCCAACGCCGCGGCGGCCGGCCTCCCCGAGGGACGGCTCGCCGAGTCCTTCCAGGTCGTCGACACCGCCTGAACCGCGGTCGATACGGCGTGCCGCCGCCCCCCGTGATCCACCGTCGGCGCCGTCTGATCTCCCAAGCCTTTCCGGTCACACTCCAAATACAGTTACTCACAAGCCGTAATTAACTGCAGATCGGGCATGCACCCCATGTGACAGAACACGGGGGGTTGTCATGTCCGAAGAGATCGAAGCGACCGCCACCTCCTGCGCCGAGCCGGATGTGATCTTCAAGCATCTGTGCGTCGCCGAGGCGTGGGGCGAGTGGGGCGGTTTCTGGATCCGCGCGCGGCGCGAGGCCGACGGGACCGAGCACCCGAACGGGATCGGGGCCGTCCGGTCCGTCCCGCCCTGGCGCGAAGAGGTCGTGGCCTGGGACCCGCCGCGGCACTACGGGTACGTCGCGCTGGCCGGGCCGCCGCGGTGCCGCGTCCTGGCGGACGTCACGCTGGAGCCCAACGCGGGCGGCGGCACGCTGATCCGCTGGCGCGGCGAGATCGACGCGTTCCCCGGCACCGGTCCGTTCACGCGGGCGGCGCTCCGCCGCCGCTTCGGGGCCTACGCGCGCCGGGTCGCCTGGCACTCCGAGCGCTGCGAACCGGGCTGCCCCGCCCGCCTTCCGGGCGTCCTCTAGGAGCCCGCGCGCTAGGCGCTTTCTCACCACTGGTCGCACGAATTCGGGGGGATCGATGCGGCGTCATATCATCGTGCTCGCCTTGGCCGCGGGCGCCACCGGGGCGGGGCTCGCCGCCCACTGGGTCGTCTCCGACGCACCGGCCCGCAGGACCGGGGTCACCGCCGGGGCCACCCAGGCCATCACGGCCGAGCAGGGAGCGGCGGCGAAGGAGCCGACCCGGCCGTTCGACCGGCCGGCGCTGACCCAGGCCGTCCGCGCCTACCTCGGCACGCGTCCGGGCAAGGCCGGGGTCATGGCGACGGACCTGCGCACAGGGCTGACCTTCGGGGAGAACGAGAAGGGCCGGTTCGTCACCGCCAGCATCATGAAGGTCGACATCCTGTCGAGCCTCGTCCTGCAGCGGCAGCGCGACCGCCGCGCCCTGACGCGAGGACAGCGGGAACTGGCCGGGCACATGATCCGGGAGAGCGACAACAACGCGGCGGACGCCCTGTACTCCGCGGCCGGCGGCAGCAGCGGCGTGCGGAAGGCCAACAAGAGCTTCGCCCTGAAGAACACGACGCCGTTCTCGGGGTCGTGGGGTTCGTCCCTGACGACACCGGCCGATCAGGTGCGCCTGCTCACGAACTTGGTGTCGAACAAGAGCCCCATCAACGCGTCGGGACGTGCGTACATCCTGAGCCTGATGGGTTCCGTCCTGCGCGAGCAGTCGTGGGGGGTGAGCGCGGCGGCCCGTCCGGGCGAGAAGGTGGCGCTGAAGAACGGGTGGACGCCGGTCTACCACCAGGGCCACGGCTGGGCGGTGAACAGCATCGGCCGCATCACCGGACGCGACCATGACTTCCTCATCGCGGTGTGCAGTGGGGACAGCCCGACGATGGGGGCCGGGGTGGCGACGGTCGAGCACGTCGCCGAGATGGTGGTGAGCACCCTGCGCGACTCGCGCTGAGGGGCCCAGAACTCGCGTCCGGAACTCGCGTCCGGAACTCGCGCGCATGCTAGACGAGCCGGCGTGCGGCCGCCCAGCGGGAGAGTTCGTGCCGGTTCGACAGCTGGAGCTTGCGCAGCACGCTGCTCACGTGCGTCTCCACCGTCTTCACCGAGATGAACAGCTCCTTCGCGATCTCCTTGTAGGCGTAGCCGCGCGCGATCAGCCGCAGGACCTCCCGCTCCCGCTGGGTGATCTGGTCCAGCTCGGGGTCGACCGCCGGGACGTCCGTGGCGGCGAACGCGTCCAGCACGAATCCGGCGAGGCGGGGCGAGAACACCGCGTCGCCCTCCGCGACCCGGCCGATCGCGTCCGTCAGCTCCGGGCCGGAGATCGTCTTGGTGACGTAGCCGCGCGCGCCGCCGCGGACGACGCCGATGACGTCCTCCGCCGCGTCCGACACCGACAGGGCGAGGAACTTGGACGGGACGGCGCCGTGCAGCCGCCGCAGCACCTCGATGCCCCCGCCGCCGGGCAGGTGGACGTCCAGCAGCACCACGTCCGGCCGCGCCGCGCGGATCACCGCGACCGCCTCGTCGACGTCGCCCGCCTCGCCGACGATCTCGACGCCGCCGCCCAGCTCCGCCTTGACGCCGGTCCGGAACATCTGGTGGTCGTCGACCAGCACGACCCTCTTCAACGCCTCGCTCATGACTTCTTGATCTCCAGCCGCACTTCGGTGCCCTCGCCCGGCGCGGTGCGGACCGTCGCCTTGCCGCCGTTGCGCTCCATACGTCCGATGATGGACCCCCGGACGCCCATCCGGTCCGCCGGGACCCCGTCCAGGTCGAATCCCTTGCCGCGGTCGCGGACGAACACCGCGATCTCGTCGCTCTCCACCTCCGCGTACACCGACACCGACGGCGCCCCGGAGTACTTCGCGGCGTTCACCATCGCCTCCCGCGCCGCCTGCAGCGCCGCGCCGAGCCGCTCGTCCAGCGCCGTGTCGCCCACGCAGACGATCTCGATCGGCACGCCGTGGTCGTCCTCGACCTCGCCGGCGAGCTCCCTGATCGCGGCGGCGAACGTCTGGTCGGGGTCGGCGCGCGGCTGGTACAGCCACGTCCGCAGCGTCCGCTCCTGGGACCGGGCGAGCCGCTGCACCTCCCGCGTGTCGTGCGCGTTCCGCTGGATCAGCGTCAGCGTGTGCAGCACCGAGTCGTGGATGTGCGCGGCCAGCTCGGCGCGCTCCTGGGAGCGGATGCGCTCGTGCCGCTCGGCGTCCAGGTCCTGCCAGAGCCGCACCACCCACGGCGTCACGATCACCGCGACCCCGGTCAGGATGATCAGCATGGCGACGATCACGGACCGCGCCTGGGCCGCCTCCACGTTCTGCACGACGACGCCGCCGATGCCGCCGACCACCAGCAGCAGGCCCATCAGGCTGCGCAGCCAGCGCTGCCGGAGCGGCAGCGTCCACCGCTGCCGCTGGTCGCGGTCGGCCTGCTGCCACAGGATCGCGGCGCCGACGCCGCCGACGACGAACGGCCACAGCGCCCACTGGACGACCCCGGCCGCGCCCCACGGCAGCACCGCGAGGCCCAGCGTGACCGCCGCGTAGGCGAGCAGCTGGCCCCAGTCCCGGCCGCGCAGGCGCCCGGTCTTCGCGGTCTCGCCCGCCGGCGCCGCCTGCTCGTCCGGCGGGACCGCCTCCGGCGCGGGCACCAGGATCCAGAACGCCGCGTACGCGGCGACGCCGAGCCCGCTCGCCACCGTCAGCAGCACGAACGCGGCCCGGACGAGCACGACGTCCACACCCAGATGCACGGCCAGGCCGCGGCACACCCCGGCCACGAGCCTGCCCTCGGCGACGCGCTCCAGCGCCGGCGGCCGCAGCGGCACGGCGTCCGGTCGCTCCGCCGCCGTCGTCCCACCCGGCGCCTCCTGGCTCACCGCTGCCCTTCCCTCGGTACTCCCACGCCACCGATCGTCACACGCCCGCACGGGGAACCGCATCAGGGACCGGCCCTGGAACCGGCTCAGGGTCCGCTCAGGGACGTCCCCGATACCGCCGGCCGCGGATGAGAGGCCACGATGGCAGGCATGGACGGCGAGCGGAACGACGGCGAGCGGAACGACCGCCCGCAGAACCCGACCGAGCAGGACACGGCGAAGCAGAGCCCGGACGAGCAGCACACGGGCGCGGAGAGCACGAGCCGTCAGGACGCGGGCGAGCAGGGCGCGGGCCAGCAGGCCGCGGGTGCGGAAAGCGCGGGCTCGCAGGCCGCGGGCGGGCGGACGATGCGGGAGCGCTCCGAGCGGGGCTACCAGCGGCTGGCGCGCGACGCCGACCGGCGGCTGCTCGCCGGCGTGTGCACCGGTCTCGGCCGCTACACCGGCATCGACCCGGTCGTCTTCCGCGTCGGCTTCGCGATCCTCGTGCTGGCGCAAGGGCAGGGGATCTTCCTCTACGTCGCGGCGGCGCTGCTGATGCCCGCGAGCCCCGGCGAGTCGTCGCTCGCGGAGCAGCTGTTCAAGCGGTGGTTCGACGCGCAGGCGGTCCTGTCGATCCTCGGCGCGCTGCTGTGCGTCAGCCTCGCGTTCACCGTGTTCGGCGGCGCCTACACCGGCACGATCGCCGCCCTGGTGGTGTTCGGGCTGGTGCTGGTGGTAGCGCACTCGCGCGGGACGGACCTGGTGGCGGCGGCGCGGTCCGTCCCCGAGCGGCTGGCCGGGCACCCGCCGGAGCCGTCCGCCGCGTGGACGCGGTCGGAGGACGTCGTCGTCGGCGGCGTGTCCCTCTACAAGGACCTCTCCCGGCCGGCGCCGGCGAGCGGCGGCCTGCCCCCGGGCATGGTCGACCTCGCCGCGTACTCGGCGACCCGGGCCGACGCCCTCGCGGACGATCTCCCCGCGGCGCCGAACCGCCGGAAGAGGCAGAAGAAGGACGGGCGCGGCGGCCCGGCACCGGCGGCGGCGATCACGCTGCTGGCCGCCATGGCGGCGGGCGCGGCGATGATCCCGGTCGCCAAGGGCTACCCGGCGCCCGACTCCTGGATGATCGTCATGGCGCCCGCGCTCGCGGTCATCGGGCTCGGCCTCGTCGTCGGCGGCTGGTTCCGCACCCACGGCCTCGCCACGGCGGGCACCCTGCTGACCCTCGGCCTGCTGACGACGACGGTGGTGGGCGACATGCCGCGCAACGCCAGTTACGGCGACGTCGACTGGCGCCCCACCGACGTGGCGCAGACGACCCAGACCTACAAGGTCGGCGTCGGCCAGGGCGACCTCGACCTCACCGCCCTCCCGATGACCCCGGGCCAGCGCATCACGATCGACGCGCAGGTGGGTCTCGGCGGGCTCGCGGTCACGCTGCCCGCCGCCGCCCGCGTCATGGTGGACGCCCGGATCACGCTCGGCGACCTGAACATCCAGCACCGGACGACCAGCGGCCCGAACGCCAAGGTCACCCGCGTCCTGGAACCGGAGACGCCCGGCGCGAACCCGCCGGTGATCGAGCTGCGGATCCGCGGCAAGGTCGGCGACGTGGACGTGCACCGTGGTTAACGGCGGCGCGGCTGACAACGAGTCTGGAGTGGACATGGCCAAGCGGTTCCGGTTCGACCCGGCGGGCCCGGTGACCGGGCTGTTCTTCCTGGTCCTCGCGGGGCTGTTCCTCGCGGAGGGGCTGGCGGAGGAGCCGATCGCGTCCGCGACGGTGCTCGCCCCGGTGGTGCTGATCGGGCTCGGCGTCGTCGGGACCGTCCGGGTGCTGACCCGCGCCCGCCGCCGCGACCTGCGCTGACCGGCCCGCCCGCTCTCCCCCGGCCCCCGGAACGGGAAGTAGTGTGATCCCGACGGCAGGTGACGGAATGGAGTCGGATGTCAGGGCAGACCGGGACACCGCAGGCGGGATGCACGGACGTGCTGCCCGGGTCTCGTTCGGCGCTGGACCCGGGCCGGGCCATCAAACCGGGCCGGCACGGCCTCTCCCCCGAGACCGTCGCCGGCATCCAGCGCGAGCGGCTGATCGACGCGTTCGTCCAGGTCGTCTCCGAGCGCGGCTACGCGCACACCACGATCAGCCGGGTCACCGAGGGCGCGGGCGTCACGAAGAAGACGTTCTACGCGCACTTCACCGACCTCGACGACTGCTTCCTCGCCGCCTACCAGCGCGGCATGGACATCCTGCTCGCGCGCATGACGCAGGCGTACGAGTCCGCCGCCGACCGGCCGGACGGCATCCACGCCGCGCTGCGCACGCTGCTCGCCGCGCTGGCCCGCGAGCCCCGCTTCGCGCGGGTGTCGCTGGTGGAGGTGAACGCCGCGGGTCCGCGGGTCCGGCAGGCGCGCCTGGACAACCTCGCCCGGTTCCGCGACTTCCTCACCGGCGCGTCCCTGCCGCCCGTCCCGGGGGCCGTGGTGGACGCGATCGTCGGCGGCATCTACAGCGCGATCCACGTCCAGATGGAGACGGGCGCGGCCGACGAGCTCCCGTCGCTGCTGCCGTCCCTGACCTACTTCGCACTGCTCCCGCTGATCGGCCGCGAGGCCGCCTCCCGCTACCTCACCGACGACCCGCACTGACCCGCGCTGACCCGCGCTGACCGGTCTCAGCGCGCGGGCGACCCTCAGCGTGCGGGGGATTGCGCGTGGAGGGTGACGGCGAAGGCCGGGCCGGGGTTCGTCAGCGCCTGGGACGTACCGTGCACGCGGATGCGGTTGGCGCGCAGCGGCCGCTCCGTGACGCCGCGCTCGGTGATCGTGACGACGGCCAGCTCGCCCGCGACGAGGGTGCTGACGCCGCCGTGGAGCGTCCCGCCGTGACCGGGCGGCCACGTGGTCAGCCACACGGTCAGCCCGGCGGTCGGCCCGGCCTCGTCGTCCAGCGGGACGTGCCGGGGCTCGGCCGCGTCGAACCGGACGAGCCGCCACCACTCGTCGGGACGCGCCGCCAGTTCACGGACGCGGGCGGCGAGCTGGCCCACGGTCGGTGGACGGACGCCGAGAGCACGACCGTGCGGGTCGTCCTGGCCGTGCATGGTGAGATCGGGAACCACGGAAAGGTCCACGGGAAAGGTCCTTCGTGTACTGGTGTCGCGTGTACGGATGTCGGCCGGTGAGATGCGGATTCAGCGACAACACGAAGGACACAGCGCGCTGGCCGCGCGGCGCAGGGCCACGGGGCTGTCGGTCGACGCACGCTGGGTCACGAACACAAGAAGACACGCACCGCCGCGCCTTGTCAAACCGATCGCGGGCGAGCCGCTCACGGACGCGCCGACCGCGGGATCAGCGGCTGATGATCAGGTAGACGATGCCGCTCAGAACGAGGGTCACGATCAGCGAACCCAGACAACCAAGTCGCGATGAGAAGAAGAGGAACATAGCGCCCTCCTCCCCCGAATCATCCGTCACCGTCCGGTGACCATCCGACGTCTTACCTGATGGAGACCCTGCATAGACGGTTACGTGTGTTTCATTGCGGAAACAGGAGAAGAAGAGGGTTACCCCGATACGGTCGGACGGGAGCCGCCCCGGAACGGGCGCGGTCGAGTCGACGCTCCTGGAGGAGCACGTGACCCCCCAAAATCAAACAAATACCAACGAAGCGGCACATATGGACGAGGTGGACGTCCATGACGGCGTCCACCACGCCACCGAGTCCGACGAGGAGCAGGTCCTCCGGGAGCTGTACGGCGACCCGGACGACGACGGCGTTTTCCGGGCCGCCGCACTGATCGGAACGGCCATCGGCGCGGCCGCGACGGGTGCGAGCGGAATGATCGGTCAGGCCCGGAAATCGCTCGGAATGTCGGGCCGGCCGAACACCATCACCAAGGAGTACGCGTCCAGGCACGGGAGCGAATTCCTGCGCGCCGCCTGGTGCGACATGGCGGTCACCTACTGGGCGCGGCACAGCGGGAACGCGTCCGCGGCCCTGCCGGGCGGAGACCGCGCCTACACCGTCTGGCACGCGCAGGATTTCCAGAAGGCCGGACGCTGGCACAGCGGGACCACCGCGGGCGTCAACCGGGCGAAGCCAGGCGACATCGTGTTCTTCGACTGGGGCGCCAGCAACAGCATCGGCGCGATCGACCACGTCGGCGTGGTCGAGGCCGTGCTCGGCGGCGGGCGGCTGCAGACCATCGAGGGCAACACCGACGACGCGGTGAAGCGCCGCGTCCGCGGCTCCGGCGTGATCGCCGGTTACGGACGGCCCGCGTACGGCGGGGGCAACTGGACGGAGGACATGGTGAGGAAGCTCCCCGAGCTGAGCAAGGGCGACGAGGGCGAGCACGTGCAGAGCGTGCAGGGGCTGCTGCAGGCGCGCAGCCATCCCGAGGTGCGGATGACCGGGACGTTCGACGACGTCACCGAGAAGGCCGTGAAGGCGGTCCAGCGGTGGGGCAAGGTGGATGACGACGGCATCGTCGGTCCGATAACCTGGTCGGTTCTCCTTCGCGTGCATTAGCCAGCATTCCCCCAGACGTCGGTAAATAAGCGATGCCAGGGGCTAGTACGGGATTCAACCGCGGATTAGGTTCGTAGGGTCGCCTTCCACGGAGGTGGCCCCGATGACGTGGCCTGACCAGCGCGCTCCGCCCGGTGGACGTTCTCTTCCGAGTCCACCCCGAGACGTCCCTGGGAGAAACGCATGCCACGAATCCGTGTCGAGGTCGACGGCGCGACGTACGAGGACGACGTCGAACCGCGCCTCCTTCTCGTCCACTATCTGCGCGAACGGCTGGGTAAGGTCGGGACCCCGGTCGGGTGCGACACCAGCAACTGCGGAGCCTGCACCGTCCTGATGGACGGGATGAGCGTGAAGAGCTGCTCCGTGCTGGCCGTCCAGGCGGACGGCCGCGACGTGACGACCGTCGAGGGCCTCGGCGTCGACGGGACCCCGCACCCGATGCAGACGGCCTTCCACGAGGAGCACGCGCTCCAGTGCGGCTACTGCACGCCCGGCATGATCATGGCGTCGCTGGATCTGCTGCGGGAGAACCCCGACCCGTCCGAGCAGGAGGTCCGCGAGGGTCTCGAGGGCAACCTGTGCCGGTGCACCGGCTACCAGAACATCGTGAAGGCGGTGCGGCGGGCGGCGAGCGATATGCGCGAACCCGCCGGGCAGGAGGTGACGCCGTGACCGTGCAGGAGGTCGGCAGCCCGCGCCGGCGGTCCGAGGACGCCCGGCTCATCACGGGCCGCACCAAGTGGACCGACAACATGACCCCGGCGGGGACGCTGCACGTGGCGTTCCTGCGCAGCCCGCTCGCGCACGCCCGGATCACCGGTGTCGACACCTCGCGGGCGAAGCAGAGCCCGAACGTGGTCGCCGTGTTCAGCGGGCAGGACCTCGCCGAGGAGCAGGGGTCGCTGCCGTGCGCGTGGGTCGTGACCGAGGACATGAAGCTCCCCGAGCATCCGCCCATGGCGGTGCACGAGGTCCGCTACGTCGGCGAGCCCGTCGCCTGCGTCATCGCCCGCGACAAGGCCGCGGCCGTCGACGCCCTGGAAGAGATCGACGTCGACTACGAGCCGCTGTCCGCGGTGGTGGACATGGAGGCGGCACTGGCCGAGGGCGCCGACCTCGTCCACGAGGACCTCGGGACCAACAAGTCCTACACGTGGGTGTTCGAGAACGGGGATCTCGATGCCGCGATGAGGGACGCGCCGGTCGTCATCGAGCGGCGCTACGTCCAGCAGAGGCTCATCCCCACGGCGATGGAGCCGCGGTCGGTGCTGTGCGTCCCGGAGGGCGACGAGTTCACGCTGTACTCGGCCACGCAGATCCCGCACATCCTGCGGCTGATGCTGGCCACGGTCACCAATATCCCCGAGCACCGGATCAGGGTCGTCGCACCGGACGTCGGCGGCGGCTTCGGCTCCAAGCTCCAGGTGTACGGGGAGGAGGTCCTCGCACTGCTGCTGGCCCGCCGGCTGGGCCGTCCGGTCAAGTGGACGGAGACGCGCAGCGAGGGCAACATGACCGTCCACCACGGACGCGACCAGATCCAGCGGCTCACGCTCGCGGCAGAGCGCGACGGACGGATCCGCGGCCTGAAGGTGGATCTGCTGGCCGACATGGGGGCCTACCTCATGCTGGTCACGCCCGGCATCCCGCTGCTGGGCGCGTTCATGTTCAACGGCATCTACAAGATGGACGCACTGTCGTTCACCTGCACGGGCGTGTTCACCACCAAGATGCCCACGGACGCGTACCGGGGCGCGGGACGGCCCGAGGCCACGTACGCGATCGAGCGGCTGATGGACGAGTTGGCCGCCGAAGTGGGCGTCGACCCCATCGAGGTGCGGCGCCGCAACTGGATCAAGCACGAGGAGTTCCCGTACGAGACGATCGCGGGCCTGACCTACGACTCCGGTAACTACGAGGCGGCGACCGACAAGGCCCTGGAGCTGTTCGAGTACGACAAGCTGCGGGCGGAGCAGGCCGACCGGCGGGAACGGCAGGACCCGGTGCAGCTCGGCATCGGGGTGTCCACGTTCACCGAGATGTGCGGGCTCGCGCCGTCCCGTGTGCTGGGCTCGCTGTCGTACGGCGCGGGCGGCTGGGAGCACGCGGCTGTGCGCGTCCTGGCGTCCGGCAAGGTCGAGGTGGTGACGGGGTCGTCCGCGCATGGGCAGGGCCATGAGACGGCCTGGGCGCAGATCACCGCGGACAGGCTCGGTGTCCCGTTCGAGGACGTGAAGGTCCTGCACGGCGACACGGCCATCTCGCACAAGGGAATGGACACCTACGGTTCCCGCTCGCTGGCCGTGGGCGGGGTCGCGTTGTTCTCCGCCTGCGAGAAGGTCGTCGACAAGGCCCGCAAGGTCGCCGCGCATCTGCTGGAGGCGTCCGAGCAGGACCTCGAGTTCACCGCCGGGCGGTTCAGCGTCCGCGGCGTCCAGCAGGAGGGCAAGACGCTGCAGGAGGTCGCGCTGGCCGCGTTCGCCGCGCACGACCTGCCCGACGGCATCGAACCCTCGCTGGACTCCGACGCCACGTTCGACCCGGAGAACTTCTCCTTCCCGCACGGCACGCACCTGTGCGCGATGGAGGTCGACACGGAGACGGGCATGGTGAAGATCCGCAAGTACGTGGCGGTGGACGACGTCGGCAAGGTCGTGAACCCGCTCATCGTGGAGGGGCAGGTCCACGGCGGCCTCGCGCAGGGCATCGCGCAGGCGCTGTACGAGGAGGCCGTGTACGACGCGGAGGGCAACCTCACGACGACGACCATGGCCGACTACCTGATCCCGTCGGCGGCGGACCTGCCGGTGTTCACGGTCGACCGCACCGAGACGCCCGCGACGACCAATCCGCTGGGCGTGAAGGGCGTCGGGGAGGCGGGCACGATCGCCTCCACCCCGGCGGTCGTGAACTCCATCGTGGACGCGCTGCGCCCGCACGGCGTGCACGACGTGCAGATGCCGTGCACGCCCGAACGCGTGTGGCGCGCGCTGCGCGGAGAAGCGGAACCGGGCGCCGCCCAACCGGGCGCGGCCGGCGGGCTCGGTTCGGCCGGAGGTGACCAGTGATCCCCGCGACGTTCGACTACGTGCGGCCCGCCTCGCTGGACGACGCCGTGCGGGCGCTGTCCGACGCGGGCGAGGACGCGAAGGTGCTGGCCGGCGGGCAGAGCCTGATGCCGCTGCTGCGGATGCGGCTCGCCATCCCGGACGCGCTGATCGACCTGGACCGCCTCGACGGGCTCCGGGAGATCCGCGACGAGGGCGACTCGATCGTCATCGGCGCGATGGCGACGCACCACCAGGTGATCCGCGATCCGCTGGTGCGCGAGCACGTCCCGCTGATCGCGAAGACGACGGAGACGGTCGCCGACCCGGCCGTCCGGCACCGCGGCACGTTCGGCGGGTCGCTCGCGCACGCGGACCCGGCGAGCGACCTTCCGGCCGTGGCGCTGGCGCTGGACGCGGTGCTCCTCGTCCGGTCGGTGCGCGGCGAGCGGGAGGTCCCGGCGTCGGAGTTCTTCGTCGACTGGATGACGTCGGCGATGGAACCGGACGAGCTCCTCGTGGGCGTGCGCGTGCCGAAGCTGGGCGCGGGCTGGGGCGTGCACTACGAGAAGTTCCATCGGACGGCGCAGGCATGGGCGATCGTCGGTGTCGCGTGCGCCGTCCGCCGCAACGGCGACGGGATCGAGGAGGCGCGCGTCGCGCTGACCAACATGGGGCCGACCCCAGTGCGGGCGAGCGCGGTGGAGACCGCCGTCACGGGCCGGACCGCGACGGAGGACGTGTTCCGGACCGCCGCCGCGCAGGCCGCGGCGGGCACCGAACCGCCCACCGACCTGAGCGGGTCGTCGGAGTACCGGACGCATCTGGCGACCGTGCTCACCGCGCGGGCGCTGGCGGCGGCCACGGGCTGACGGGCCGCACGCCACGCGCATGACGCGGTCATGCGGCCGGGTACCGGCGCCCGCCGGGCCCCGGCCGCATGATCGCCCCCTCCCCGGGTACCGGGCCCCCACTGGCGACGGGATGGGCCGCCGCCGTAAGGTCGCGGACAAGTTCTCCGGACGATAAGGACTTTTGATCATGGAGCTCGACCACGATTTCACCGTCCCCGTACCGGTGGATCAGGCCTGGTCGGTGCTGCTCGACGTGGAGCGGGTCGCGGCCTGCATGCCGGGCGCGACCCTCGACTCGGTCGAGGGCGAGGAGTACTCGGGGCGGATGAAGGTGAAGGTCGGCGCGATGACCATCACCTACCGCGGCACCGCGCGGATCGTCTCGGCGGACGAGTCGGCCCGGGTGGTGACCCTGGAGGCGGCCGCGAAGGAGGCCCGCGGGTCGGGCACGGCGTCCGCGACCGTCCAGGCGAGGCTGCACACCGAGGGCACCACGACGCGGGTGAGCGTGCACACCAAGCTGAACGTGACCGGGCGGCCGGCGCAGTTCGGCCGCAACATCCTGTCCGAGGTCGGTTCGAAGATCATTTCGCGGTTCGCGAAGGCGCTGGCGACCGAGCTGGAGTCGTCCGGCGAGACCGCCGTCGGTGCCGCCGCCGCACCGGCCGCCGAGTCGACACCGGTCGCCGAGGCCGCGCCGGTCGCTGAGCCCGCCGAACCCGCCGCGCCCGCGGCCGAGGCCGTGAAGCCCGCGGAGGACGCCGGCAAGCCCGGCCCGGTGAAGGCCACGGAGGAGGCCGCCGCCAGGGCCGAGGCCGCCGTTCCCGCCGCGGCGCCCGAGCGTCCCGCGCGGCGGCTGCACGTGACGGACGGGGACGACGCGATCGACCTGCTGGAGGTCGCGGGGCCGTCGGTCGCCAAGCGGGCCGTCCCGGCGCTCGGCGGGCTGGTCGCGCTGCTGCTGGCGATCCGGTTCCTCGTCCGGCGGCGCCGCAGGCGCTGAGCCCCGAACGGGGTCAAACCGGGGTCAACGATCGGCCCGCGGACGGCGGCGACGGTGGAACGGGCCGCCGCCGATGCCGTCGGCTTGTCTCGTGGACACCATCGAGCTTCAGCGGATCGCCCGGATCGAGAACGACAACTGGTGGTACCGCGAGCGGCGGGAGATCCTGTCCGCGGAACTGCTGCGGTTCAGCGTGCCGGGGGCGGCCGTCGACATCGGCGCCGCGTCCGGCGCGAGCTGCCGGGTGCTGGCCGAGCACGGCTGGCGCGCCACCGGCATCGACCTGAGCCCGGACGCCGTCGCGCTGGCGCGCGCGCAGGGCGTCGAGGCGTACGAGGGCGACGCCCGGTACCTGCCGCTCGCGCCGGGCGCCTACGACCTGGCGCTGGCGCTGGACGTCCTGGAGCACATCGAGGACGACGCGCGGGCGGCGGCGGAGATCGCGCGGGTGCTGCGTCCGGGCGGCGTCGCGCTGGTGTCCGTGCCGTGCGACATGGCGCTGTGGTCGGCGCACGACGTGGCGCTCGGCCGCGTCCGCCGCTACCCGCGCCGCGCGCTCACCGAGCTGGTCGAGGGCGCCGGGCTGGTGCTGGAGGCGGTGTGGAGCCGGGGCGTGCTCGTCCGGCCGCTGCTGCGCCGGTTCCGGCACCGGACGGCGCGCCGCGAGGACCTGGCCCCGCTGCACCCGCTGGCCAACGAGGCGCTGCGCCTGACGGCCGCGCTGGAGCGCCGCCTGCCGCTGGCCGGCTGCCCCGGCGTATGGCTGTGGGCAAGAGCCCGCCACCCCGGCTGACCCCCCGTTGATCTGCGGCGTGTTGTTGTTATGACGCCCCTGATAACAACAACACGCCGCAGGTCAACGATTGAGGATGCGGTCTACGGCGCGGGCGGCCGCTTGGCCGTCGTCGTGGGGGCAGTACTTCACGAAGAACCGGTCGTAGGCGTCGGCGTACTGCTGCTCGCTTTCCGGTGCCGCCTTGACGGCCTTGGCGACGTCCGCCGACGTCGTCACGACCGGACCCGGCGCCTCCGCCTCCAGGTCGATGTAGAGGCCGCGCACGTGGTCGCGGTAGCGCTCCAGGTCGTAGGCGTAGATGACGATGGGCCGGCCCAGGACGGCGTAGTCGAACATGGCGGAGGAGTAGTCGGTGACGAGGACGTCCGCCGCCATGTAGAGGTCGGCGATGTCGGGGTAGCGGGAGACGTCCATGACGAAGCCGTCGGCCCCGGTCGTCGCTAGACGGGGCCTGTCGGTGACGAGGTGATGCGTACGCAGGAGGAGGACGTGGTCGTCGCCTAGGGCGTCCTGCAGGGTTTCCACGTCCAGCTCCAGCGAGGAGCCCTGCCTACCGGGGCCGTGGCGCCGGTCGTCCCGCCACGTGGGCGCGTAGAGGACGACCTTCTTGCCGTCGGGGATCCCCAGGCGCTTGCGTATGCGCGTCCCGACGCTCTCCCATTCGGGGCTGCTGAGGATGTCGTTGCGCGGATACCCCGTCTCCAGGACGTCCCCGTCGTAGTGGAACGCGCGGCGCATGATCTGGGTGGCGTAGGGGCTCGGGGACAGCAGCAGATCCCAGCGCGCTACCTCCCAGTCCAGCCAGTCGTTGCGTTCGGTGCGCTGGTAGGGCATGTCCCTGAGGTCGTGGGCGAGACGCTTCAGCGGGGTGCCGTGCCACGTCTGGACGTAGGTCTGGCCGTCGCGCTTGAAGTACCAGGGCGGGAGCCCGCGGTTGGTGACGATGTGCCGTGCGCGCGCGAGGACGCGGTAGTGCTCACGGCTTCCGGCCAGGACGGTCCTGGTATTCACATCGGTCGTGCAGTCGATCGGGAACTGGCCGTCCTGGGTGACCCACACGCATTCAAGGTCGGTGTCGCGGCGTGCGAGTTCTTCGTAGATGGCCCTGGGGTTGCAGCTGTACTGGGCGCCGTCGTAGCTGTCGAAGACGGCGATGTCCGCCAACGGGCTTCGCAGATAGACGGGGTAGTCGCGCTGCTGGAGCAGCAGTTGCGCGTGTCCGCCCCGCTCGTCGTCGCCCAGGGCGGGACGGCTGTGCAGGGTCAGCGCATCGATCTGGTGGACGCCGACCTCGAATTCGTGCGTCCCGACGCGCCGCCGGTCGGGCAGTCTAGGGATCGCCTCGCGTTCGACGACGACCGCCACCTCGCCGGAACGCGCGCGCGCCAGCACGTCCCACGTTCCGCTCATCAGCGGCAGGTCGGTGCCGAACACGGCCATGGTCGCGGGTGTGAAGGCGGCGGTGAAGCGGTCCTGCTCCCAGGTGACGGGAACGCGGTGCTCGTCGCCCGACCGGCGCCGGCGCAGGACGAAGTGGTCGGGCCTGTCCTCGGGGCCGGCGTGGTCGCCGGTCAGGGTGAGGTGGCCGGCGGCGTCCCATTCGGCGGCGCGGACGACGGGGCGGAGGGTGCGCTCGACGGCGCGCAGGTTGCCGAACGCCGTCCGCGTGAGCGCCAGCTCGCGTCCGTGCTCCCCCGGCAGCGCGAACCGGGCGGGCTTGACGTTGCCGGCGACGGTGAGCCGCAGCGGGCCGCCCTCGCCGGTCAGCCGGATGTCCCAGTCGATGGCGTCGCGCAGGTGCGGCTGGTGCGGGGCGGGCCCGCCCCGCCCGGAGGCCAGGAACTCCAGCGGGAGCTTCGCCGTGAAGTCGAACCCGGTGCCCTCCGCCATGCGCAGGACGGCCGACTGGCGCAGCGTCACCTCGCCGCGGACCTCCTCCCCTCCGTGCCGGCGGGCCGCGACCAGGGCGACCCCGGCGCCGAGGGCACGACGCGTCCAGCCGGTCAGTTCGAGCATGTCCCCGTCGCGGCGGATCCGGGTGAGGACGGCCTTGGCGCGCTTGACGTGGACGACGAACACGTCGTCGTCGCCGGCCGCCGGCTGGACGGCCACGTGCTCGTCCACCTGCCGTGCCGCCGTCCACCGCACGGCCGGGGGCGTCGCGGTGAGGCGCTGCACGGCCCTGCGTCCCGCCGTGGAGACCTCGGCGAACAGCTCGTAGGTGGCCGTGCGCCATTCGTCGCCGTCGAGGAGGTACTCCGGCTCCACCCGCACGGTGAAGCCCGACCAGTCGTAGGAGACGCTCGCCTGACCGGAGCGTGCCGTGACCTCCGGGCAGCGGATCCGTTCCACGGGCAGCCGGATCTCCCTGCCGGTCTTCACGTCCCGCATCCAGACCCGGATACGGGAATCGGTCGCCGCCGACACGTCGAACCTGTCGAAGTGGGCGTGCCCTTCGACGATGAGGGTGTCGACGTCCCATTCGACGCGGTCGACGTCCGCCCACAGGCCGATCTCGTCGGTGACGTCGTACACGTCCAAGGGGATGTCGCGTTCGGCGTCCTCGAAGAACGGGTAGCGCGCGTACCAGCGCGGACGCAGGCGGCCTCTGGGCACGATCGGGACGTCCTGGAGCCCGTACTCCTCGAACCGGAGCACGTCCAGCAGTTCGGGAACCATGCGCCCGCGGAGGAGATGCAGCTCCAGGCGCCGGATCGCGTCGAGCCCCTCGGTGGCCGAGCGGTCGGCGTCGGCGACGACCTCCGCGCCCAGCTCGATCAGGCGTTCCCGCTCCTCCCAGGTGGCGGCGGGCAGGGCGAGCATCAGGTCGCGCACGTCCAGGTCCAGCGCGTACATGTCGTGGACGGCGAGGAGTTCCGGTGCGTGGTCGTGGACGAAGTTCCGGATGGCCGCGAGCGTCGCGATCCGGTCGGTGATGTGGTCCGGGTCGGGACGGAGGCGCGGGGCCGTTCCCGGGCGGTCGCGCCAGAAGTAGACGGTCGTGTCCAGGACGTCCACCACCGAGGCCAGGAGCTGGGCTTGGACGGCGACCAGGGCGTCCTGGTCGGTGCCCAGCTCGAAGCCGTGCGCGTCCCAGAACGAGCGCCGGTAGACCTTGTTCCAGAGCGTCCGATCTTGCAGGAGCGCGGGGTGGCGGGTGACATGCGTCGACAGCATCGTCTTCGCGTAGGGCTCGCTGTGCAGCGGCGACTGCCACACCTGCTCCGCGTCCAGGCACATGACGTTTCCGCCGGCGAGGTCCGATCCGGTGGAGTCGAGGGTGCCGACCAGCAGTTCGCAGGCGTAGGGCGGCAGCGCGTCCTCGCCGTCCGCGAACGCCAGGTACCGGCCCTTGGCCTGTTCCACACCGGCGTCGGCGGTCCCTGCGGCCGGGCCGGGCTGGAGCAGCGTGAACCGGTCGTCACGCCCGGCGAACTCCTTGGCGACGAGCGCCTCGCCGTCGTCGGCACCGTCGTCCACCATGAGCACCTCGACGTCGCGCAGGGTCTGCCCTGCGAGCGACTCCAGGCACTCGGCGAGGCGGCCGCCGGTGCTGCGGAACGGGACGACGATGCTGATCTGCGGGGACACGAGCGACTCCGTGATGGGGTGAGCGGGGTTAGGAGGAGGTGGGGCGGCCGGTCAGCGACCGGAGGGCGGGACCCGGTCGAGCACGCCGTCGGGCATGCGGTCGCCCGCCCGGTCGCCCGTGCGCTCCAGGACGCGGTCGAGGACGCGGGCGGCGGCGTGGCCGTCGTCGTGCGGGCAGTACCGGGCGGCGAAGGCGGCGCGCGCCTCCCGGTACCCGGTCTCCAGCGCGGCCGGGTCGCCCAGCGCCTCGACGACCTCGCGGGACGTGCCGAGCATCGGCCCGGGGGCTTCGGCGTCGAAGTCGAAGTAGAAGCCGCGCACGTGGTCGCGGTAGCGCTCCAGGTCGTAGGTGAAGAAGACCATCGGGCGGCCGGTGACGGCGAAGTCGAACATGGCCGACGAGTAGTCCGTGACCAGCACATCGCTGATCAGGAAGAGTTCGGAGATGTCGGGGTAGACGGACACGTCCATCACGCAGTCGCCCGGCGCCAGCTTCGGCCGGTCGGTGACGAGGTAGTGCGTCCGCAAGAGCAGCACGTGGTCGCGGCCGAGCGCCGCCCTGAACTGGTCGACGTCGAATTCGAGGCGGAACGCGCGCTTGCCGATCGCGTGGTGGAAGTCGTCCCGCCACGTCGGCGCGTACAGGACGACGCGCTTGCCCTCGGGGATGCCGAGCCGCCGCCGGACCGCCGCCGCGATCTCGTCCCGGTGCGGGCTGCTCAGGATGTCGTTGCGCGGGTAGCCGCTTTCGAGGACGTCGCCCTCATAGCCGAACGCGCGCCGGAACAGCGGCACGGAGAACGCGTTCTGCGCGAGGAGCAGATCCCACTGCGGGACGTCGTGCTCCATCCAGTTGACGCCCTCGGTCCGCTTGTAGGGCATCTGCTTGACGTCGTAGCCGAGCTTCTTCAGCGGCGTCCCATGCCAGCACTGCACGTACGTCTGGTCGTCGCGCTTGGTGAACCATTCCTTCTGCGACCAGTTGCCGAAGACGAAGCGCGCGCGGGCGAGGGCCTCGTAGTGCTCCCGCGTGCCGACCAGGACGGTGCGGGCCCCCACCGGCCTGCCGAACTGTCCGTTCTCGGTGACCCACACGCATTCAAGGTCGGTTCCGCGCCGCCGGAGCTCGTCGTAGATACCGCGCGGGTTGCACGAGTACTGGCGTCCCCGGTAGGCGTCGAACACGGCGAGGTCGCGGACGGGCAGGTTGAGGTGGCGCCGGTAGTGCCCGGACCGTATCCGGCTCTGCGCGTAGGCGCCGCGCTCGTCGTCGTCCAGGGCGGTCTCGATCCGCAGCACGAACTGGTCGGTCTTGTAGGCGCGGACGGTGATGCGGTGCAGGCCCGCCTCGAACGGCTCGGGCAGGTCCCGGAGGGTGTGGCGCCTGATGAGGACGGGCTGCTCCTGCCCGCTGATGGTCGTGAGGACGTCCCAACGGCCGGACACCAGGGGACGGGACAGTCCGAACACCGGCATGCGCGCGGGCGAGAACTTCGCCGTGAACCGGTCGCCGTCCCAGTACAGCTTGACGGTGTGCTCCTCCGCCGACCGCCGCCGCCGGAGGAACAGGGAATCGGGCCGTCCGGCACGGTCGGTGCAGGTACCGGCCAGGTGCAGGGCACCGTCGGACGACCAGGACACCTCGTCGAGGATGAGGGCCTTTCCGCGCACGACGATGCGCAGCGTGCTCCGCCGGGTCCGGGCGATCTCCAGTTCCCCGCCGGGGACGGGGAACGCGGTTCCGGCGGCGTCCGCGTCCAGGTACGGCTTGACGCCGCCCGGCAGGCTGATCTCCCAGTCGACCGACCGCCGGGCGAGCCCCGCGGCGGGCAGCCTGGCCCGGAACCCCTCGCCGCCGACCCGCTCGACCGGCCCGGTGACCGTGGCGCGGCCGGCCTTCGGCACGGCGGTGACGCGCGGTTCGTCGCCGAGCGGGGCGCTGCTCCAGCCGTCCAGGCACAGCTCGCCGCCGTCCAGATGGCAGCCGACGACCGCCGCGGGCGTCCGCCGCACCTGCACCACGAACCGGTTCCGGGCCGCGACGCCCTGGACGAGGACGCCCGGCGCGCACTCCCGGTCGTCCGGCCACTGCCGGCCGGGCAGGCGCGGGTTCGCGAACGTGCGGCGCCGCCGCAGGCCCCGGTTGACGATCTCCACGCAGGGGACCCAGTCGACGTCCCGCCAGCGCCCGAACATCTTCAGCGCGGACGGGTCGATCTCCGCGACGAACCCCGACCAGTCGTAGGAGACCGCCGACTGCCGCGACCGGGCGGTCACGTCCGGCCGCCGGACCCGCTCGACCGGGACGCGCATCAGGCCGCGCTTGTTCGCCGCGACCAGCCACACCCGGATGCGGGAGCCGTCCTCGGTGGAGGAGTCCAGGTGCCGGATGTAGGCGTGCCCCTCGATGCGGAGCCGCCCGTCCACCCAGGCGGCCCGGTCGATGGCCGCGACGGGCTTCAGCTCGTCGGTCACGTCGTACACGTGCGCCGGGACGCCCCGCTCCTCGTCCTCGAAGAACGGGTACTCCGCGTACCAGCGGTGCCGCAGGCCGCGCCGGACCCGCGGCGCGTCCGCCGCCTTGCGGAGCTGGACGAACCGCAGGACCTCCAGCAGCTCCGGCAGCATCCGGCGGCAGAGCAGGTGCAGTTGCAGGCGCGTCAACGCGGGCAGCCGCTTCACCACGCGGGGGCTGACGCGGCGGGCGAGCGCGGCGCCGATGGCGACGAGCTCCTCGCGGTGCTCGTCCTGCGTCCGCGGGAGCGCCTCGAACAGGACGCGCAGCTCGATCGGGACGAGGGCGTGCTCGTCGTAGGCGTTCAGCAGCTGCGGCGCGTAGTCGGCGAGCCCGTCGCGCAGTGCGCGTGCGGACGCGAGGCGCTGGTTGATGTTGTCCCAGTCGTAGCGGTCCTCCGTGATGGACCCGGGCCGCTTGCGCCAGTAGTAGACGGTCTCACTCAGGACGTCCACGGACTTGGCCAGCGCGTGCGCGCGCGCCGAGACGGGCGGGTCCTCGTAGAAGCCGGTGGGGAATTCCAGGCGGGCCTCGGTCCAGAACTCGCGCCGGTAGACCTTGTTCCATGGCGTGCGGTCGCGCATGAGCACCGGCTTGGACGACACGTGCGTCCGCGAGCACGACTCCGTGAAGACACCGTCGTGCAGGGGCGACTGCCATTTCCGGTCGGCGTCCATACGCTCGACGTTGCCGGACGCCATGTCGGAACCCGTGCGGTCCAGGGAGCCGGCCAGCCGCGCGTAGGCGTCCTTCTGCACGACGTCGTCGGCGTCGGCGAAGGCCAGGTATTCGCCCCTCGCCTGGCGGACCCCCGCGTTGCGGGCGGGGCCGGGGCCTTCCTGCTCGCGCGTGAACAGGCGGAACCGCTGGTCGCGGGCGCACATCTCCTTGGCGACCACGGCGCTGCCGTCGGTGGACCCGTCGTCCACCAGGATCACCTCGAGGTCGCGCAGAGTCTGCCCGGCCAGCGACTCCAGGCACTCCCTGAAGTACTCCTCGGTGTTGTGGAACGGCACGACGACGCTGAGCTTCGGCATGGGGCCTCCTCCTCGCCCCACCGAGCATGGTGACGTTACGCCACCACATGAACACGCATCGCCATTGCCGGGGCCTCCCCTGACACAGACTTGACCTCGCCTGGCCCCGCGCTTACGGTCCCGTGACCTTTCGTCCGCCCGGCACTAGCCGCGGAGGGTCACTCCGCGGGCTTCCCGAAGGCACTGAAAACCCTGTCCTCGTTGCCCGACACGAGTTGCTTGATCAGGAAGAGGCGGCCGTGCGCGTACAGCCGGTCGGACCCGCTGCGCAACGCGAAGTCGGCCTTCCGCGAGAAGTCCCACATGACCGACGTCCTGCCGCTCGCGGGATCGACCGACACCAGCCTCGGCCGCCGGCCCCTGTTCTTGTACCTCCCGGTCTTGGGCTGGGCGGCGATGAGCCGGCCCCCGTCCATCCCGATCGGGAACAGGTGGTTGCCGTCCGGGTTCTCGGTCCTCCACCGCGCGCGGCCGGTGGCCAGGTCGAAGGAGACGATCGGCGCGAACGTCCTCTCCTTCTCGTCCTTCACCGGGCCGGTGCTCGTCCTGATGTAGAGGCTGTCGTCGCTGACCACGACGTTGTTGCAGCGGTTGGGGTCCTGGTAGCACCGCACCGAGAACCTCCCGGTGACGTCGATGGTCGTGACCTGCGCACCGGACTCGTCCAGGACCACGTACCGTGTCCGCTCTTCGCGCGAGCCGCGTTTCAGCCCCAGGACGACAGGACGGCTCGACGGCATCATCGCGACCGAGTACCCCGGGGGCGCCACGTAGCTCCACAGCGACCGGCCGCTGTCCGGGTCGATCCCGTCCACGCGGCGGGCCTTGCCCGCGTCCCCGTCGCAGGAGAACCCGGCCACCAGCGCCGGACCGCCCGCAAGCCCCTTCATCGCGCAATCCGCGCCGCGACCGGCGCGGTTCCACAGCGGCCGCCCGTCGGCGAGCCGGAACGCCGCGGTGGTGTAGCTCTCGTCCACCACCACGACGCCGCCGCTGATGACGACCTGCCCCTCCCGCACGCGCTCGGCGGAGGGCATCGGCTGCTCCCAGAGCTTCCGGCCGCTCTTCAGATCGACGGCGGCGATCCGGTCGCAGCGCTGCCTGCTCGGACCGAACTGGACGGCGACCCGGTCGCCGTCCGCGCGCGGCGACGCCGCGCACACCCTGCCGGACAGCGGCACCGACCAGCGCCGCTCGCCGGTCGCGGCGTCGTACCCGGTCACCTCGGTCGCCCGCGTGATCGCCAGCGTCGGCCCGGCCGCCCAGATCCGCGGCTTCAGGAAGTCGCCGCCGCTGATCGCCCGGCCGTCCAGAGTCCACAGCGGCGCGCCGTCCCCCGCCCCGCAGGCGGCGACGGACAGCAGGAGGGCCGGCACCGCGCTGAGGACCGCCCACCGCCTGCGACGGCGCTGGGCCGCCCGTTCCCTCGGCATCACCGATCTCCCCCGGGTGTGTGATCGACAAGACACCCATAAGAGGCATCCCGCCCAATCCCGGTTCCCGCGGAATGCCCTTTGCGGCCCGGAACGCGCTGTGTCGCCCCGGAATGCGCTGTGCGGCCCGGCAGGCGCCGTGTCCCCGCCGGTGGCGGTTCGCGGGCGGCCTACGGCCGCACGGGGCGCAGGCCGGGGGCGACGCCGGATTCGGCGACGGCGGCGCGGACGCTCTCCGCGAGCGCCGCGAACTCGTCCGCGCGCGGCGACGTCGACCGGAACCCGAGCCCGATCCGGCGGAACGGCGCCGGCGGCGCGAACCGGTGCAGGCCGAGGTTCGGCGCCCGGCGCGTCTCCACCGGCAGCGCCGTCTCCGGGACGAGCGTCACGCCGAACCCGCCCGACACGAGCTGCACCAGGGTCGCGAGGCTCGTCGCGTACGTCGCGGCGGCGGCGCGAGCGCCCACGTCGCGGCAGATGTCGAGGGCCTGGTCGCGCAGGCAGTGCCCCTGGTTGAGGAGGAGGACGTCCAGGTCGTTCAGCGCCTCGCGCGGGATCTCCTCGTCGCCCAGGTCGAACCCGGCGGGCGCGACGAGCACGAAGTCCTCGTCGTACAGGACGATCTCGGTCACGCCGGCCATGGAGACGGGCAGAGCCAGGAGCACGACGTCCAGCCGCCCGGCGAGCAGCTCCGTGACGAGATGCTCCGTCCGTTCCTCGTGCACCGACAGCTTCAGGTCGGGGAACTCTTTGGCGAGCCTCGGCAGGACGATGGGCAGCAGGTACGGCGCCACGGTCGGGATCACGCCCACCCTGAGCGGCCCCACCAGCGCCCCTTGGACGGCCTTGACCTCGTCTACCAGGCGGTCGAGTTCCGCTAGGACGACCTCCGCACGGCGTGCGACCTGCTCTCCGGCGGGGGTCAGCAGGACTTTCCGGGTGGTCCGCTCGACGAGGCGTGTTCCGAGGGTCTCCTCCAGCGCGGCCACGGCCCCGGAGAGGGCGGGCTGGCTCATGCGCAGAGCGGCGGCGGCGTCCCGGAAGTGCAGATGCTCGGCGAGCGCCAGGAACGCCCGCAACTGAGCCACCGTCGGTCTGCTGTTCGCCATCTCACCCGAACGTTACTCCAACGGCCATCACGGACCGTGAGGAACCCCAGGTCGGAGCGAGTGTGTTCCACCACATCCGGGTTCGGCGGCAGGGGCGTGCGGTCGGCCGGTCAGCGGATCGGCAGGCGGTCCGGGTGCGGGATGGGGGCGCCGGGGTCGGCGACACGTCTCGTGAACGTGCCGTGGAAGCCGAACGGGATGTGGTGCTTGAGCCGCAGTGTGGCGACGTGGTCCAGGCCGCGGGCGTCGAGAATGGTGAGTTGCGACCGGTGCTCTGCGCCGAGATACACGACGGCCAGCAGCCACCCGTCGTCCTCGGCGGCGTCCTGTGCGCGGGGCACGAAGATGGGTTCGCCCACGTACGTGTGCGGCCCCATCTCATGGACCTCCGTCCGGCCGGTGTCGTTGTCCACTTTCAGGACGCTGTCGTACTCGCCGCTGGGGCCCGTCCGTCCGCTCATGTAGGTGAACCGGTGCGGACGGGTGGAGCGGCGCCAGTCGTACTGCGGAAGCTCGCCCGGCACATCGGAGAGCCGCGTCGCGATCACGCGCCCCGCCGGCGTGATCCGGTACCGCATGAGCCTGCTCGCGGGCAGTTCGGGGAACCGCGTGCGGAACCCGGTGAGGTCGCGCCGGATGTCCTCGTAGTCGTCGAACTCCACCAGGTCGACGACCGTTTCCGTGCCGTCCTCGAAGGCGTTGGCGACGTGCAGGTGGACGAGCGCCTCGTGCTCGGCGATCCGCGCCGGGCCGCCGTCGCGCGGGACGAGCACGAACCGCGTCCCCTTGTCCGGGCGGTGCCGGATCGCGTCGAACATCGGCCCGCCGCTCAGCATCGTCCGCAGGTCGAACATGTACGGGTCCAGGACGAACACCATGTGCCCGGTGGTCAGCGCGACATCGTGGTTCCACGGCATGTTCAGCATCCGCACCTTGGCGAGCCGCCGCATCCGGCCCTGCCGGTCGACCTTCCAGCAGTTCAGGTGGGGCAGCGGCGCGAACTCCTGGCCGAAGTTGAACATCTCCCCGGTGACCGGGTCCCATTTCGGATGGGCGGAGAACGCCTTGAGCATCCCCCGGAGCCGTCCGCCGAAGTCGTGGACGCCGAGGGTCTCCAGGGTGTCGGGGTCGAGGCGGTACGGCGGGCCGCCCTCCCACAGGGCCAGGAGCCGCTCGGCGTGCATGACGACACCGGTGTTCGCGGCGTTGGCGGGGCCCTTCGCCTTGGCGAAGTTGGTCCAGAACCCGCCGGGGAGCGCCGTCCCGACCGCCGGCCTGCGCGCCCGTCCGGCGACCATGCCGTCCACGAACTGCGGCGTCCGCACGTACCGGTTGCGGAACCGGACCTCGCGGCCGTCGAAGGCGAACTGCGAGACCATGCCGTCGCCGTCGAAGAGGTGGTGCAGCAGGGTGCGCCCGACCTCCCACTTGCCCGGCCCGATCCGGTAGAGCGTCCCGGTGAGTTCGCCGGGGAGGTCCCCTTTGACGTCGTCGACGACGTAGTCGTGCTCGTGCATCAGCGGGGTGAAGATGCTCTCCATGTCCGGCGCGGTCTGCAAGGGCACGGCGGCCTCCCGATCTGGATACAGACGTCCCCAGAAACGTAAGTTGAAACTTACCGCCGCGTCAACGTGCGCCCCCGGGCCGTCCGCCGACGGCCCGGGGACCATGCTCAGCCCTGGTGGGGCTTCTCCTCGCTCCAGCCGGCCGACGCGATCACCGTGTAGCTGAGGACGTCTCCGGGCTGCCGCCTGGGCACGTCCACGGCGATCACCTCGAAGCCCATCAGCCGGTAGGTGCCCGGGTCGAGGACGACGCGCGTCTCCGTGGCGGCGTCCCGCATCGCGAGCCCGATGCCGGTGCGGCCCTTGGCGTCCCTCACCTCGCCGATCGCCTGCACGCCCGGGACGTCGGCCATCGCCCGGAAGACGACCGACCGGGCGCGCGGCGGGACGGGGTTCAGCGTGATGAGCCGGAGCCCTTTCCAGAGGTAGTCGACCGCCGCGGTCCCGTCGGGATCGCCCAGCATGAGGGTCTTGTACCGCTCGGGCGCTTCACCGAACCGCTGGAGCTGCTGCTCAAGGGTCAGCATCTGGAACTCGCACTCGCCCGGCCGGTCGGCGTTGGCCGCGCACTTCTTCCGGATGTCCGCCGGGTCGTGCCGCGCCAGCGCGGCCTTCTTCCGCTCCGGTGTCGCGACCTGCTTCTCCCAACCGGCCGTCCCCAGGTCCTTCGTGGTCAGCGTCAGCCAGTGGCCGTCCGCCCACACGCGCATGCTCTGCGGCGAACCGGCCTTCTTCCAGGCGGCGGCGTCCTCCGGCGTGAGCGGCTTCGCGCCGGGCGCCACCTTCGCGTACTCGACATCGGGGTCGGAGCCGGAACGCGCCTTCCAGCGGTCCCAGGTGTCGGCGGCGACGACGGAGTAGCCGTCCGCGCCCCCGACGCGGTACACGTCGCCCTCCTCGCTCACGACATGCCAGTAGCGTCCGGCCGGCTCGTTCATCGCGTGCTCGGCCGCGGCGAGCAGGACGCGCCGCGCGTCCGGGTCCGTCTGCGGTGTCTCACCGTCCGTCGCGGTCCCGCCGCCGGTGAGAACCGCGGCGACCCCCGCGACGAGCGCCATGGCGGCGGCGACACCGGCCAGCCCGAACACGGGACGCCGGCTGACCGGGCGCCGCGCCGTGGGCCTCCCCTCCCGCATCCGGCGCCGCCCCTCGGCGACGACCTCCTCGGACGGCGGGTCCTCCAGCAGCAGCGCGCGGATCATGCGGTCATCGTTCATCGCTGTCCTCCCCGAGGGCGGCCTTCACCTTGGCGCGGGCACGGCTCAGCCGCGACGTGACCGTGCCGTACGGAACGCCGAGCGCCTCCGAAATCTCCTGGTTCGACAATTCGCTCAGCGCGCTGAGCAGCAGGACGTCCCGCTGGTCCCGGTTGAGCGACCGCAGCGCCTTCGCCAGCCGCGGCTGCATCCCCTCAGCCCGGACCCAGTTGACGACCTGCTCCTCGTGCCCGCCGTCGACCGCCTCCCGGCCGACTCTCGCCAGCGCCCGGTACCGGCGCGACTCCTGCCGCCGGTGCTGCGCCACCAGCTTCGTGGCGATGCCGAACAGCCACGGCCGGACGCTCCCCCGCTCCGGGTCGAACCGGTGCCGCTGCCGGAGCGCGATGACGAACGTGTCGGCGGCGATGTCGTCCGCCACGTCCCGTCCGAGCCGCCCGGCGATGTAGCGGTGGACATCGGTGAAATGCTCGTCGTAATGCACCGCGAAGTCATCGGCCTGCCGCGGTTCGGGCCGCACGGTCCCGGTGCCCTTCACGTCGGGTGACCTGTCATCGAGCCGCCTCTCTGCGAACGGATTGCGAACGAAAACGGTCACCCTTCACTCCGCCGCAGCCCAAAATCTGCTCCCGCCACACTCAAACGGCCGGCTCGCACTCGATGTACGTGATTACGTACACCCGGAGCCGCGCGAACTCATCGAGGACGACGGCCCGGAAGCCGAGTGAAGATCCTCTACGCGCCGGAGGCTTGGAAGCCGGCGCTTTCGAGGGAACCGACGGTGCCGCCTCAGCCGCCGCCCCGCCTGGGAAGCACCCCGCGCCGTCCCAGCAGCGAAGCCTGCTCGGCCTTCAAGGCGGCAAAGTGCTGCCGGGCGTAGTCACCGATCGCCTCAGCAGGAAAGTGGACGACCGACAGATGGTCGCCGTAATCACCCTCCGCCCACCGCGCCGCGGTGATCTCATAGCCGGAGACATGCGCGCACAAGTCGAGCAGAAGCGGCGGCATCTCTGCCTCCACCAGGAGATCGGCGTGGCCCACGACCAGATCGCGCATGGCCCGGATGTTGGGGAGGAAAACCGCCGTCACCCACAGCCGCCATTCTCGGAGTTCCTCCTCGGTGGGCGGCGTCGCATCCTGGAAGACCGACACCCCGCCCGGCCGCGCATGCCGTTCGACGAAGGCTCCGAAGATCCGCTCATTGGCCCGGGTGAGCGCCAGCAGCGGCCCGTAGAAGTCGCTGAGCTGCCGATTGACCCGCGCAAGCCGCTCTTGCCGCTGCGCCAACCGCAGCCCGTTGAGGTAAGTGGCCACATAACCGACGAACGCCAACCCGATGGCAACACTCGCTGCAAGCACGCCCACGGATGCTAGTGAATCCCCCGCGGCCGCCCACACCCCACCAGAGCGCCAAGTCTCACGTCACCAGGCCGGCCCCGATCACCTGAGATCGCAGTCCCCCGCCTTGACCCGGGCGACAAGTGCAGCGAAGTGCTTCCGGGCGATGACCGGGCACGGCCCCAAGGCGTCCTTGCTATCCCGAACACCCACCCCACGCGCAAGTCCCGTGACGACTAGCGAATGGCCAGTGGGAGCAAATCAGGGGCAGGTGGGTCAGGAGGCCGCCGCTGTTCCGGACGAGACGCGGTTCGGGACGGCCCTCTACAACCTGCGGTGCGGCAACGACCTGTGCTGGGGTTTCTGGCTCAATTCGTCCATCCACCTGCATCTGGCCGTTGTCGGTACCGCCCAGCCCTGCCACTGAGCATCCGCAATTGGGACGTCAGCGGGGTGCGGCGGCGATGCGGTCCAGCCATTCGCGCATGAGTCCGCGTTCCGGTTCGGTCAGGGCGGTGGTCTGCGGCAGGACGGCGCGGAGCGCGACGGCGGCGCCGACCGGGCCGGGGGCTGATGGCGCGGGGGCGTCGGTCGTGATCGCGGCGATGACCGCCTCGCGGGCCATGACCGACAGTTCGAGGTCGCGGGCGGCCTCCGGCATCGCGATCAGCGCGATGGTCGTGCCGCTGCCGGCGGCGTGGACGAGCTGGACGGCCCGCTCTTCGCCGACGCGCAGCCGTCCCGCCTCGGCGATCCGGTGGACGCGGGCGGCGAGGATCTCGATCCCGGCGGCGGCCGCCGGTGGCATCGCACCGGGGCGCGGCTCGCACATCAGCATGTAGAGGGCGGGGTTGGCCAGGCCGAACTGGAGGTGCTCGTCCCAGCCGGCGCGAAGGTCGTCCACCGGGTCGGTGTCGGGCTCCGGGGTGGACTTGGTGCTCAGGTAGGTCGCGAAGCCTTCGGCTGCGACGGCATCCAGTAGGCCCTGCTTGTCGCCGAAGAGGCGGTAGATGGTCGGTGCCTGGACTCCGGCCGCCGTCCCGACCGCGCGCGTGGAGACCGCCTCCCGTCCGCCCTCGGCGAGGAGCTTGGCGGTGGCGGCGAGGATGCGCTCGCGCGGGCCGCTCCCGGCCGCTCCCTCATCGACCTGCACGCTAATGACGATAACAGGTTTGTGGTAGCGCCGCTTGCATAGCAGTGTTAGCGTTACCTTGTTAGCAGTGATTCACCATCGCTCGGCAGAGGGAGACAGGGGAACCTCATGATCATCGTTACCGGCGGCAGTGGGCAGCTCGGGCGCGGCACGGTCGAGCGGCTGCTCGAACGCGTTCCGGCGGAGCGGATCGGAGTGAGCGTCCGGGACGTGGAGAAGGCGAAAGACCTCGCAGATCAGGGCGTGCGCGTGCGTCATGGCGACTTCGCCGATCCCGCCGGCCTCGCCCACGCGTTCGAGGGTGCATCGCAGGTCCTGATCGTCTCCGCCAACTCCATCGGCGAGGATCTGCTGCGGCTGCACCGCAACGCGATCGACGCGGCCAAAGCGTCGGGCGCCCGCCGGATCCTCTACACCAGCCACATGGGCGCGAACCCGTCCTCGGTCTTCCCGCCCATGCCGGACCACGCCGCCACCGAGGAGATGCTGCGGGCCTCGGGCGTTCCGTTCACGTCGCTGCGCAACGGCTTCTACGCGTCCACGACCGTGGCCCTCATCGCCGCCGCACTCCAGAGCGGCGAACTGGTCGTGCCGGAGGACGGGCCGGTCTCCTGGACCGCCCACGCCGACCTCGCCGAGGCCACCGCGATCACCCTCGCCGAGGAGACCTTCGACGGCATCACCCCGGGCCTCACCGGCGGTGAGGCGATCGACATGGCCGGCGTCGCGGCGCTCGCGTCGGAGCTGACCGGACGTCCGATCGAGCACGTCGTCGTACCGGACGCCGAGTTCCGCGCCGGGGTGATCGCCCGCGGCGTCCCCGAGTTCGCGGCGGACATGCTCGTGGCCATGTTCGCCGCCAGCCGCCACGGCGAGTTCGCCAACGTCGACCCCACGCTCGGGCGCATGCTGAACCGGCCTCCGACCCCGCTCCAGGACGTCCTGAAAGCGGCCCTCAGCAATTGACGGCGGCCTTTCCGGCAGCGCGGCCGGCGCGTGATCCCGGATGAGCCGTGAATCTCCAGTTGTGCGGCTTTCGTCACTCAATGCCCATCAAAAGCGGTGGAACCCTTACACTTGCTGCGCTACACAGCGTTAGGCCCGATTTGGGATGAGTCTGTGTGATTTACGTCTATTGGATGGACGTTCAGTGACGCCAGGGCACCTCATCTACCCAGGTCACGGCGTTTTCCGAGGCATTGATAGGGAACTCCTATCGCGCTCTTGAGATTTATCGATTTCTCTTTTTGATCGATCAGAGGCACGCTGAGTGACATCGGCCGCTGAGGCGGACAACGCCCGCGGCCCCTCCTGCGCCTCTCATGTGGAGGCGACCCTTTCTCATGACGAAGGAGCATGCGTGCTTACTGTCGGTGACCAGTTCCCCGAGTACGAGCTCACCGCCTGCGTCTCGCTGGACGCCGAGAACGCGTTCGAGACGATCAACCACAAGTCCTACGAGGGCAAGTGGCGCGTCGTCTTCTTCTGGCCGAAGGACTTCACCTTCGTGTGTCCGACCGAGATCGCCGAGTTCGGCCGCCTCAACGAGGACTTCGCCGACCGCGACGCGCAGGTGCTCGGCGCGTCCGTCGACAACGAGTTCGTCCACTTCGCGTGGCGCAAGGACCACCCGGACCTGCGCGAGATCCCGTTCCCGATGATGTCCGACCTCAAGCGCGAGCTGAGCGAGGCCCTCGGCATCCTCACCGAGGACGGCGTGGCGCAGCGCGCGACGTTCATCGTCGACCCGAACAACGAGATCCAGTTCGCCATGGTGACCGCCGGTTCCGTCGGCCGGAACGTCAAGGAGGTCCTGCGGGTCCTCGACGCGCTGCAGAGCGACGAGCTGTGCCCCTGCAACTGGAACAAGGGCGAGGACACCCTCGACGCCGCCAAGCTGCTGGCCGGCGCCTGATCCCCCGCAACTCCGCACGGCCGGCCGCGACGCGCGGCCGGCCGTACGCATGACCGGCCAGCGCATGACCGGCCGTACGCATGAAAGGACGCATGATCATGAGCGTTGACGCGCTGAAGAGCGCCCTCCCGGGCTACGCCAAGGACACCAAGCTCAACCTGGGGTCGCTGACCTCCACGTCCCAGCTCACCGAGCAGCAGCTTTGGGGGACGGTCCTCGCCTGCGCGCTCGCCACGCGCAGCGCCGTCGTCATCCGCGAGCTGGCCGAGGAGGCGGGCGACTACCTGTCCGCCGAGGCGTTCGAGGCGGCCAAGGGCGCCGCGTCGATCATGGCGATGAACAACGTGTACTACCGCGCCACCCACCTGATCGGCGACGAGACGTACGCGACGCTGCCCGCCAAGCTGCGCATGTCGATCATCGGCAAGCCGGGCGTGGACAAGGTCGACTTCGAGCTGTGGTGCCTCGCCGTGTCCGCGATCAACGGGTGCGGGCGCTGCCTGGAGTCGCACGAGAAGGTCGTCCGCGAGGCCGGCCTGTCGCGCGAGCTCGTCCAGGAGGCGCTGCGGATCGCCGCCGTCGTCAACGCGGCCGCCGCGACGCTGGACGCCGAGGCCGCGCTGGCCCCCGCCACCGTCTGACACGACGCGGCAGAAGGGCCCGGACGGTTCACCGTCCGGGCCCTCGCCGTGCTCACTCCCACTCGATGGTGCCCGGGGGCTTGGACGTGATGTCGACCGTGACGCGGTTGATCTCGCGGACCTCGTTGGTGATGCGGGTCGAGATCCGCTGCAGGACGTCGTAGGGGAGCCTCGCCCAGTCCGCCGTCATCGCGTCCTCGCTGGTCACGGGGCGCAGGACGATCGGGTGGCCGTAGGTGCGGCTGTCGCCCTGCACGCCGACGGAGCGGACGTCCGCCAGCAGCACCACCGGGAACTGCCAGATGTCGCGGTCGAGGCCCGCGCGGGTCAGTTCCTCGCGGGCGATGGCGTCGGCGTCGCGGAGGATGTCGAGGCGGTCGCGGGTGACCGCGCCGATGATGCGGATGCCGAGGCCGGGGCCGGGGAACGGCTGCCGCCAGACGATCTCGGCCGGGAGGCCGAGCTGCTCGCCGAGCGCGCGGACCTCGTCCTTGAACAGCGTCCGCAGCGGCTCGATCAGCTTGAACTGCAGGTCGTCGGGGAGGCCGCCGACGTTGTGGTGCGACTTGATGTTGGCCGCGCCGGTGCCGCCGCCCGATTCGACCACGTCCGGGTAGAGGGTGCCCTGGACGAGGAACTCCACCGGTTCGGAGGCGTCCTCCGCACTCTTGTGGGGGGACGACCCCCCAGACTCCCCGGAACCGCCGTGGACGATCTCGCGGGCCGCCTCCTCGAACACGCGGATGAACTCGCGGCCGATGATCTTGCGCTTCTCCTCGGGGTCGGTGACCCCGTCGAGGGCGGCGAGGAAGCGGTCCTGGGCGTCCACGACGTGGAGGTTCACGCCGGTGACGGCGACGAAGTCCTTCTCGACCTGCTCGGGCTCGCCCTTGCGCAGCAGGCCGTGGTCGACGAACACGCAGGTCAGCTGGTCGCCGATGGCCTGCTGGACGAGGGCGGCGGCGACCGCGGAGTCGACCCCGCCCGACAGCGCGCAGATCGCCCGCCGGCCGCCGACCTGCTCCCGGACGGCCTCGATCGACTCGTCCGCGATGTTCACCATCGTCCAGTTGGGACGGCATCCGGCGCCTTCGTACAGGAACCGCCGGAGAATCTCCATCCCGTGCTCGGTGTGCAGAACCTCCGGGTGGAACTGGACGCCGAAGAAGCCGCGCTCCAGGTCCTCCATGCCGGCGACCGGGGTGACGTCGGTGCTGGCCGTCACGGTGAAGCCGGCCGGGGCGCCGCTGACGAAGTCGCGGTGCGACATCCACACCGCCTGCTCGTGCGGCAGCCCCGCGAACAGCATGCCGGGGGACGTGACGGCGACGGTCGCGCCGCCGTACTCGGCGACATCGGAGTTCTCGACGGTCCCGCCGAGGGCCTGCGCCATGACCTGGTGGCCGTAGCAGATGCCGAGCGTGGGGACGCCGATGTCGAACAGCCCCTCCGGCGCCACGGGGGCGCCCGTCTCGTACACCGAGGCGGGACCGCCGGACAGGATGATCGCCTTCGGCCGCTTCGCGAGCATCTCCGCCGCCGGCATGGTGGACGGCACGATCTCGCTGAACACGTGGCACTCGCGGACGCGCCGCGCGATCAGCTGGGCGTACTGCGCGCCGAAGTCGACGACGAGAACGGTGTCAAAGGACTGGTCTGCGGCCACCAACTAAGCCTTTCGCACGGCCGGAAGGGGTCTCCAGTCTACGGGCCCGCTGCCTGCGCCGATGCGCCGCACCCCCGGCGGGGGCATCACATGGTGCGATCGGCCGATAACGGTCGGCATCCATTTACCTTGATCACGCTCATCGGGGGACTTCGTTCTGGTACGTCTTGATGACGTCCTGTAGTCGAAAGCATGTATCCCGCATGGTTCCCGTCCGCAAGCGACCTCCCTAGGAGTGCCGTGAAGCTGCTCGCCGCCGCCGTCCTGCTCGCCGCTCTCGTCCCCGCCGTGCCGTCCGGGCCCGCGTTGCGGAGGGCCGTGGAGCACAGGGCAACGGAGCACAGGGCAACGGAGCACAGGGCCGTGGAGCACGGATCTGCGGCTGACTGCGTGCACCCGGAGGCGCGGCTGCGGACGGGCGGGCATGGGCGGGAGCGCAACGCCCTCACCCCCGCACAGGCCGCCACCGTGGAGCAGCGCCTCGACCAGATCCTGGACGGGCTCGGGCTGAGTCTTGGCGCGAACGACCAGTCGGACGGCGGCGACCTCCGTACGCAGGCGCAGATCACGGTCCCGGTCTACTTCCATGTGATCCATGACGGGGACAAGGGCAACGTGTCCGAGGCGGAGATCAAGCGTCAGATCAGCACCATGAACACGTCCTACGGCGGACGGAACGGCGGCGCGAACACGGAGATCTCCTTCACGCTCCGGGAGATCAGCCGTTCCGACAACGCCGCCTGGTTCCAGGACCCGGAACGCTACGAGGGCACGTACAAGCCGCAGTTGCACAAGGGCGACAAGGGAACGCTGAACCTCTACAGCACCTACATAGGCGGGAACCTACTCGGCTGGTCGACGTTCCCCTGGAAGTACAAGGCCGACCCCAAGATGGACGGCGTGACCATCCACTACGGCAGCATGCCGGGTGGCGACATAGAGAACTTCAACAAGGGGTTCAGCGCGACCCACGAGGTGGGGCACTGGCTCGGGCTTTACCACACCTTCCAGGACGGCTGCGGCGGCCAGGGCGACCGCGTCGCCGACACCCCACCCGAGCGCGACCCGTCGAACGGCTGCCCGACCGACAAGGACACCTGCCCGGCTCCCGGGGCCGACCCGGTGCACAACTACATGGACTACAGCTACGACACCTGCATGACGTCCTTCACCGCCGGCCAGGGCGACCGTATGCACAAGGTGTGGAAGGCGTACCGCGCCTAGGGCGTCCTGCGCAGCTTGTCGGCATCCTCTGCGGGTAGGCGTCGGACGGCCTCGCGCAGTGTCACACCCGAGATCGTGTCGAGGCGGGGCTCGACCCACTGCACCACCCAGGACGGGTCCTTCTTGGAGAGCTCCCGGAGGACCCATCCCAGGGCCTTCCTGATGAAGAACTCGCGCTCGCTGATGAGCGCGTCTCCGAAACGGCTGATCCGCTCCAAATCCGGGTTTCCGGTCCGGACGCACGGCAGCAGCGCCAGGACGGCCGTACGCCGTATCCACATGCAGGGGTCGGCGACCCACGCGTCCAGGACCGTCGCCAGGTCGGGGTACCGGATGACCAGTCCCCCGATGACCTTCTCCGCGATGTAGTCGACGTACACCCAGCTCGCCGAGTCGCGGACGAGCCGTTCGGCCACCGCCACGTCGCGCGGCTCCAGCAGGGCGGCGCGCTTGGCCAGCACGTCTATGGCCGCCATGCGAGCCTCGTGCACGGGACGTCCGCCGTCGGTGACGTCCCAGAGGGCTTGGGCGAGTTCGAGCAGCTTGTCCCGCGTGGGCTCGGCCTTGACCGCCGACACGGCGACCCTGCGCACCGCCGGCACGGGCACGCCGATGTGGACGAAATCGCTCTTCAGATAGCTCTTCTCGCGCTCGGCCCGCGCCGGATCGCCCTGAGCGCGCAGCTCCGCCATGACGCGCGCCGCCTCGCCCTCCACGTCCATGCGGACACGCTACGCCGCCGCACCGGGGATGCGGAGAGAATTGCCTGCCACCAAAAGGCTACGAGCGCCAGTTGGCCTCATCGCCCGCCTGAAGGCGGGGGATTCCAGCGGTCGCCCGCTGGGTTTCCTGCTTCGTCGCCGTCTGCCCGCCGGGCTTGCGCCGTTTGGGTCTTACATCAGCTCCACAGGCCGACACCGCCAGCCCGGCGGCCATAACGTTCTTCGCGGCGTTGACGTCCCGGTCATGCCGGGCACCGCACACGCCGCACTCCCACTCCCTCACGCTGAGGGACAGTTTCTCAGTGATGCTCCCGCACTGCGAGCACGTCCTGGTGGAGGGGAACCACCGGTCGATCACCACCAGTTCGCGGCCGTACCAGTCGGCCTTGTACTCCAGCATCGCCCGCAACTGCCGCCACGCCGCGTCCGAGATGGCGCGGGCCAGCGAGTGGTTGGCGACCATGTTGCGGACACTCAGATCCTCGATCACGACCGTTTGGTTCTCACGGACGAGCCGAGTCGACAGCTTGTGCAAGAAATCCCGGCGCCGATCGGCGATCCCGGCGTGGATCCGCGCGACCCTGCTGCGGGCCTTGTCCCGATTCCTCGATCCCTTGGCCTTGCGGGCCAGGTCCTTCTGCGCCTTGGCGAGCCGTTCCCGGTCGCGGCGCTCGTGCCGGGGATTGGTGACCTTCTCCCCCGTCGACAGGGTTACAAGCGAAGTGACACCCGCGTCCAGGCCCACTGCTTGGTCCACCGGGTCCAGCCGGGCAACGGCGTCCTCACACAGGATCGAGCAGAACCAGCGGCCTGCACGATCACGCGACACCGTCACCGTGGACGGCACGGCCCCCTCCGGCAGTGGACGCGACCACACGATGTTCAACGGCGCCGACATCTTCGCCAGCATCAGGCGCCCGCCGCGCCACGTAAAGGCGCTGCTGGTGTACTCGGCCGAATCCCGCGACCTCTTTTTCGCCTTGAACCGCGGGTACTGTGCACGCTTGGCGAAGAAGTGGGTGAACGCGGCCTGCAGGTGCCGCAGCGCCTGCTGCAACGGCACGCTCGACACCTCGGCCAGGAACGCCAACTCCGGTGTCTTCTTCCACTCCGTCAGCGCGGCCGAGGACTGCACGTAGGAGACCCTGCGCTGCTCGGTGTACCAAGCGCGGGTGCGTTCTTCCAGCGCCTTGTTGTAGACCAGTCGGACGCAACCGAACGTGCGAGCGAGTTCTGCCGCCTGCTCGTCCGTGGGATAGAAGCGGTACTTGAACGCCCGCTTCACCTGCCGCGCCATGTCTCACATGCTAGCCGATTCACGGTGAGAACGTCGCGTAGTCAGGAGATGGCAACCCACCGTGCAAGTAGAGGGGGCGGAAGGCGCTGAGGTGACCAGGTTGCTGAGGTGGCCGGACTGGTTGGAAGGGCGGACGCGTCAGGTGATGTCGACGATGGGCAGTTTCAAGGCCGCCGGGGCCGTGGCCGGGACGGCCGGGTTCTTCGGGGAGACGGGGGTGATGCGGCGGTACGGGGTCCCCAGGGCCGGGCGCGGGTCGTCCTCGGCGCGGTTCGGCCAGAACGACATGGCGCGTTCGGCCTGGGCCGTGATGGTGAGGGACGGGTTGACGCCCAGGTTCGCCGAGACGGCGGAGCCGTCCACGATGTGCAGGCCGGCGTGCCCGTAGACGCGGTGGTAGGCGTCGATCACGCCGGAGTCCGCGGAGTCGCCGATGGCGCAGCCGCCGAGGAAGTGCGCGGTCATCGGGACGTCGAACAGGTCGCCCCAGGTACCGCCCGCGATGCCGCCGATCTCCTCGGCGATCCGGCGGGTGGCCTCGTGCCCCTCGGGGATCCAGGTCGGGTTCGGCTCGCCGTGCCCGGCGGAGGCCCGGACGTCCCACCCGAACGGGCCCCTCTTCGGGCGCAGCGTGATCGAGTTGTCGCGGGTCTGCATGACCAGGGCGATGACCGTCCGCTCCGACCAGTGCCGGACGTCGAACAGCTGGACGAAGTCGCGGGGTCGGCGCACCACCTCGCGGGCGAACTTCAGGATGCGGGGCGTGTGCCGCTCGCCGGGGCGGTCCCCGTCGACGAGGAGGGTCTGCAGGCCGGCGAGGAGGTTGGAGCCGCGCCCGTAGCGGACGGGCTCGACGTGCGTGTCCGGCGCCGGGTGGAACGACGAGGTGATCGCGACGCCCTCGGAGAAGTCGGGGCCCGGCCTGCCGTTGCCGCGCCCGCCGCCGAGGATCGCCTCGGAGTTCGTGCGGGTCAGGGCGCCGAGCCGCTCCGACAGGCGCGGCAGCGTCCCGGTCGTCTTCAGCTTGTGCAGCAGCTTCTGCGTCCCGTACGTCCCGGCCGCGAAGACCACCTGCTCGGTGGTGAACGTCTTGCGGTCGCGTCCGAACGAGCCGGTCCGGACGATCTCGACCGCGTACCCGCCGCCGGGCAGCGGCCTGACCGAGGTGACGCGGCTGAGCGGCATCACCCGGGCGCCGGCCTGCTCGGCGAGGTACAGGTAGTTCTCCGTGAGCATGTTCTTCGCGCCGTGGCGGCAGCCCACCATGCACTCGCCGCACTCCAGGCAGCCGCGCCGGCGCGGGCCCGCCCCGCCGAAGTAGGGGTCGGCGCTCTCGACCCCGGCACCGCGCCCGAAGTAGACGCCGACCGGGGTCTTGACGAACGTGTCGCCCTTGCCCATCCGGTCGGCGACCTTCTTCATGACCTTGTCGGCCTCGGTCGTGGTGGGGTTCTGGACGACGCCCAGCATCCGCTTGGCCTGCTCGTAGTAGGGCGCGAGCTCGTCCTGCCAGTCGGTGATGTGCGCCCACTGCCGGTCCTTGAAGAACGGCTCCGGCGGGACGTACAGCGTGTTGGCGTAGTTCAGCGACCCGCCGCCCACGCCCGCCCCCGCGAGCACCAGCACCCGGCTCGCCTTCTCACCCCGGATCAGGTGCATCCGCTGCATGCCGGTCAGGCCCAGCGCCGGCGCCCACAGGTAGCGGCCGACGCGCCAGTTCGTCTTGGGCAGCTCCGGATACCGCGACCCCGGCGCGCCCGACGGGTTCGTGTCGAAGCGGCGGCCCGCCTCGATCACGCCGACCTTGTAGCCCTTCTCCGTCAGCCGCAGCGCCGACACGCTGCCGCCGAACCCCGATCCGACGACGAGCACGTCGAAGTCATGCTTCACAGACGATCCCTACTTGATGTGCAGCTTCTTCATGAGCTTGATCCCGGACGCCATGTAGTCGGCGAACTTGTCGTAGGCGATGGCGCCCGGAGGTTCGAGGTCCATGAAGTGCTGGCTCGCGACGGTCTGCACCTCGGTGAACTTCAGCAGGCCCTCCGCCCCGTGGCGGCGTCCCACACCGGACTGCTTCATCCCGCCCATCGGCGAGTCGTAGGACGCGAACGCGGCGCCGTAGCCGTCGTTGACGTTGACGGTCCCGGCCTGGATGCGGGACGCGAGGCGGCGGCCCCGCGCGGCGTTCTTCGTCCACACCGACGCGTTCAGCCCGTAGGCGGTGTCGTTGGCGCGGGCGACGACCTCGTCCTCGTCCCGGTACTTGTAGACCGCGACGACGGGCCCGAACGTCTCGTTCGCGCACAGGTCCATGTCGCCGGTGACGTCCGCGAGGATCGTCGGCTCGTAGAACAGCGGGCCGACGTCGGGCCGGGCCTTGCCGCCGACCAGGACGGTCGCGCCCTCCTTCACGGCCTGGTCGACGTGCCGCGTCACCGCGTCCAGCTGCCGCTTGAACGTCAGCGAGCCCATCTCGGCGTCGAAGTCGAGGCCGGTGCCGAGCTTCATGCCCTCGACCAGCTCCACGAACCGGGGGACGAACCGGTCGTAGACGTCCTCGTGCACGTACAGCCGCTCGATCGAGATGCACAGCTGCCCGGCGTTGGTGAAGCACGCGCGGATGGCGCCGCGCGCGGTCCGCTCCACGTCGGCGTCCGCCATGACGATCATGGGGTTCTTGCCGCCGAGCTCCAGCGAGTACCCGACGAGCCGGGGCGCGACCTTCTCCGCGATGGCCTTGCCACCGCGCGTCGACCCGGTGAACGAGACGTAGTCGGCCTCCTCCACCAGCGGGTCGCCGATCTCGGCCGGCTCCCCGACGACGATCTGCCACAGGTCCTTCGGCAGCCCGAGCGATACCAGCAGGTCCAGCACCCACAGGCTGGACAGGCACGTCTGGGTGTCCGGCTTGTGGATCACCGCGTTGCCCGCCATGAGCGCCGGCGCGATGTCGCTCGCCCCCAGCGCGAACGGGTAGTTCCACGGCGCGATCAGCGCCACGACGCCCTTCGGGTGCCGCAGCTCCCGCACGCGCGTCAGCCCGGGCATCATGCCCTGCCGGCGCTTCGGCTTCAGCAGCTTCGGGGCCCGCCGCGCGTAGTACAGCGAGCACAGCGCCACATCGAGGAACTCCTCCATCGCGTGGCGGCGCGCCTTGCCGGTCTCCAGCTGGATGATGTCGAGGATCTCCTCGCGCCGGTCGACCAGCGCGTCCGCCAGCCGCAGGAACGGCTTGACCCGCTCCGCGGCGGGCCGCGCCGCCCAGGCCCGCTGCGCCTCCCTGGCGCGCTCATGGGCCTTGCGGACGTCGTCGGCGCTGGAGAGCGGAACGGTCGCGAGGGGCTCGCCGGTGAACGGGCTGGGGATCGTCGCGCTGTCGGAGCCGTCCGAGACGACGCGGGCGGCCAGCCGCTCGATCAGGGTCTGGGAGAGCTGCGTGCCTTTGGCAGGGACCGTCGGGGATGCCATGCACGCAGGGTATGACCACCTGCCCATTTTGGCTACCCGCAAGTAACGCGCTACATGCGGTGATATGCCCCACGTGGCCCCGCTATCTCCGTCCCCAACTGACAACCGGCGGGCGAACGGAGCGTTCCAACCCGCCCGGACTTGTGCAACTCCCAGACTGACCATGGCGACCCGGTGTATCTCGAAGGGAAGCACCTGACCAGTGACGGAGAGGGAGTGAAGCGCGAATGACGGACGCCCACGGCGGCACGCGGCCCGAGGCCGGCACGGGGGACGGCCCGCAACCGTCCGGCGGCGGCCCCCGGCCGCGCCGCGACCGGCGTGAGCAGACCCGCACCGCGCTGCTCGCCGCGGCCGAACGCCTCTGGGCCGAACGCGGCATCCACGGCGCCTCCCTGGACGACATCGCGGCGGCCGCCGGCCTCACCAAGGGCGCCGTCTACTCCAACTTCGCGGGCAAGACCGACCTGCTGCTCGCCCTGATGGAGCGCATCACCAGCGACCGCACCCGCCCCGACGTCTGCGACGAACTCCGCGCCGCCGAGCAGGACGCCGCCCGCGACGCCGCCCGCGAGGCCGCCCTCACCGGCCGCCCGCCCCGCCGCGCCGCCGCCGACGACGACCGCCCCCGCCGCCTCGCCCTGCTGCTCGTCGAGTTCTGGCTCTACGGCATGCGCGACTACGCCGCAGGCTGGCGCATCGCCGACTGGTACGCCGAACGCCGCGACCGCCTCGCCCGCGAACTCGAACCCACCGAAGGCACCACCCCCGCCACCGGCACCAGCACCGACACCGACGCCGGGGCCGCCACCGGGGCCGACACCGGCACCGCCAACGGGGTCGCCACTGGCACCCCCACCGGCGACGATCCCGACGACCCCGACCGCATCGCCCCGGCCGACCGCGCCGCCCTGACCATGGCCCTCGACTTCGGCCTGGCGTTCCAACACCTCCTGGACCCTGCCCGCGTCCCCGCCGACCTCTACCGAACCGGCAAATCCCTAGTCCAAGGCCCCCGCCCCACCTGACCACCACCCCCACGGAGGGCGGCTGGGTCAGGGGTGCGCCGACGGGCGGCCAGGGTCAAGCCCACGGCCAGGGCCCAGCACTACGGCCAGCAGGGCCAGGAGCAACGCGGCGAACCAGCCGCCGGTGGATGGGCGGAGGCTACCGGTTGATGAGCGGGGGCCGCCGGTTGATGGGCGGAGGCCGCCGGTTGATGGGCGGAGGCCGCCGGTTGATGAGCGGAGACCACCGGTTGATGGGCGGGGGCCGCCGGTGGGTCGCGCGTAGTGCGTCCAGGACTTGCAGGCCGAGGGCGGCGGCAGGTGCGGGCGGGAGCGGCCTGCTTGGCGAGCAGGTCGGCCAGGGACCGGCCCGGCAGGGACCGACCGGGCAGAGACCAGCCGGGCAGAGACCAGCCAGGCAGAGACCAGCCCGGCAGAGACCAGCCCGGCAGGACCGGACGGGCAACGGGTCCGTGATGGGCCACTGCTGCCCGTCCCCGGTGGTGACCAGGTCGTGGACGGTGATGGGCCGCTGCGCGCGCCTCGCCCGCGAGGCGCGCCGTCCAGGCGGCCCGTCCGTCGGCGTCCGGGGCGTCGGGCAGGCTCCTTGACCTTGCGGCCGAGCCGCTCGTCGTAGGCGCGCCAGACGGTGCCCATGCCGCCGCGTCCGAGCGGCTCCAGGAGCCGGTAGCGGTCCAGCAGCAGTCGCCCGAGAACCTCGGTCACGCGGGGACGGTAACCCACACCCCGCACCCAATATCGGACAGACGACCATGTACGGGTGACGTGCGGGCGGCACGCTCGGTGAAGGAGGCAGGGCTAGGGGGTGGCGGTGGGGACGATGTCGGGGGCGCCCTTGCGGTGGGCGTCGGCCTCCTGGTCGTCCTCCTTGGTCTGGGAGGCGCGTTCGGCCTCTACGCGCTTGCGGTAGTACTCGATCTCGCGGTCGCGCTGCTTCTTGGACCAGCCGAGGACGGGGGCGAGCAGGTCGGCGGCCTCCTGCGCGGCGCCGACGCCGCGGTCCCAGGTCTCGATGGAGATGCGGGTGCGCCGGGACAGGACGTCGTTGAGGTGCCGGGCGCCCTCGTGGGTGGCGGCGTAGACGACCTCGGCGCGGAGGTAGTCCTCGGCGCCGGTCAGCGGTTTGGCCAGGTCGGGCTTGTCGGCGATCAGTTCGAGCAGGTCGTCCACGAGGCTGCCGTAGCGGCGCAGCAGGTGCTCGATGCGGGCGACGTGCAGGCCGGAGCGGGACGCGAGGCGCTGACGGGAGTTCCACATGGCCTGGAAGCCGTCGCCGCCGACGAGCGGGATGCGGTCCGTGCAGGACTCGGCGACCTTGCCGTCCAGTCCGTGGGCGACGGCGTCTATGGCGTCCTTGGCCATGACGCGGTAGGTGGTGTACTTGCCGCCCGCCACCAGGACCAGGCCAGGGACGGGGTGCGCGACCACGTGTTCACGGGAGAGTTTCGAGGTCTCGTCTGTCTCGCCGGTGAGGAGTGGGCGCAGCCCCGCGTAGACGCCCTCGACGTCGTCGTGGGTGAGCGGGGTCGTCAGGACCGAGTTGACGTGGTCCAGGATGTAGTCGATGTCGGCCTTGGACGCTGCAGGGTGGGCCTTGTCGAGGTCCCAGGCGGTGTCGGTGGTGCCGATGATCCAGTGCCGTCCCCACGGGATCACGAACAGCACGGACTTCTCCGTGCGCAGGATGATGCCCGTCGAGGAGTGGATGCGGTCCTTCGGGACGACCAGGTGGATGCCCTTGGACGCCTTCACGTGGATCTGGCCGCGCCCGCCGACGAGTTCCTGGATGTCGTCCGTCCACACGCCGGTGGCGTTCACGACCTGCTTCGCGCGCACCTCGCTGGTCGTGTTGCCCTCAAGGTCGCGGATGCGCAGCCCGGTGACGCGCTCCCCCTCGCGCAGGAAGCCGAGGCACTGGGTGCGGGACGCGATCTGGGCGCCGTACTCCGCGGCCGTCCGCAGCACCGTCATCACGTAGCGGGCGTCGTCGACCTGCGCGTCCCAGTACTGGATCGCGCCGGTGAAGGAGTCCTTGCGCAGGGACGGCGCGAGCCGCAGCGCGCCCCGCCGCGTCAGGTGCCGGTGGTGCGGGACGCCGCGGGTGCTGCCCATCTGGAACGAGAGCAGGTCGTAGAGGGCCACGCCCGCGCCGAAGTACGCGCGCTCCCACACGCGGTGCGTGGTCGGCAGCAGGAACGGGACGGGCTTCACCAGGTGCGGCGCGATCTGCTGCAGCAGCAGGCTGCGCTCGGTCAGCGCCTCCCGGACGAGGTCGAAGTTGTACTGCTCCAGGTAGCGCAGCCCGCCGTGGATCAGCTTGGACGACCGCGACGACGTCCCGGACGCGAAGTCGCGCGCCTCGACGACCGCGACCGACAGCCCCCGGGTGGCGGCGTCCAGCGCCGCGCCCGCTCCGACGATGCCGCCGCCGACCACGACGACGTCGAACTCCTCGCGGGCCATCCGGTCGAGTGCCGCGGCCCGCTCGGCCGGTCCCAGACGGGAGCTTCCAAGGCCGGTCACCGGTGATGCCGTCATCGCGTATCCCCCCACAGCGTTCGGTTTCCGAGCAGTACCTACCCAAGAGTAAGGACAGGCCCACCCCGGAAATTTCTCCACCGAGGGTGGGTTCGCTCTCAGTCGGTGGACCGGCGCGGCGCCACCACGACCTGTACCCTCTGGAACTCCTTCAACTCGGTGTAACCAGAGGTCGCCATCGCGCGGCGCAGGGCCCCGATGAGGTTCATGGAGCCGTCCGCGACATGGGACGGGCCGTACAGGATCTGCTCCATCGTCCCGATCGTCCCGAGTTCGAGGCGGGTGCCGCGCGGGACGTCGCCGTGGTGGGCCTCGCTGCCCCAGTGGTAGCCGCGCCCCGGCGCCTCGGTCGACCGGGCGAACGGGGACCCGACCATCACGGCGTCGGAGCCGCACGCGAACGCCTTGGCGATGTCGCCGCTGTTGACCATGCCGCCGTCGGCGATGACGTGGACGTAGCGTCCGCCGGACTCGTCCATGTAGTCGCGGCGGGCGGCGGCGACGTCCGCGACCGCGGTGGCCATGGGGACGGCGACGCCGAGGACGGTCCGCGTGGTGTGCCCGGAGCCGCCGCCGAACCCGACCAGCACGCCGGCGGCGCCGGTCCGCATCAGGTGCAGCGCGGCCGTGTAGGTGGAGCAGCCGCCGACGATCACGGGGACGTCGAGGTCGTAGATGAACTGCTTGAGGTTCAGCGGCTCGGCGCGCCCGGACACGTGCTCGGCGGACACGGTCGTCCCGCGGATGACGAACAGGTCGACGCCCGCGTCGATGACGGCCTTGTGGAACTGGGCGGTGCGCTGCGGCGACAGCCGCGCGGCGACGGTGACGCCGGCGTCCCGGACCTCGGCGATCCGGCGGCCGATCAGCTCCTCCTTGATCGGCTCGGTGTAGATCTCCTGGAGCCGCTGGGTGGCGCGGACGTCGTCCAGCGAGGCGATCTCGGCGAGCAGCGGCTCGGGGTTCTCGTACCGCGTCCAGAGCCCTTCGAGGTCGAGGACGGCGAGCCCGCCGAGCCGCCCGACGGCGATCGCGGTGGCGGGGCTGACGACGCTGTCCATCGGCGCGACGACCAGCGGCATCTCGAACCGGTAGGCGTCGATCTGCCAGGCGACGCTGACCTCCTCGGGATCGCGCGTCCGGCGGGACGGCACGATGCCGATGTCATCGAAGGCGTACGCCCGGCGGCCGCTCTTGCCCCGGCCGATCTCCACCTCAGCAGCCACTGCGCCCCTCTTCCTCGCCCGGCGCCGTGCCGGTCATCGCCTGGTCGGTGTTCCCGCCGACCGCGGGAACAAGCCCCGAAGAGCTTACGTCAGCCCCCCGCACCCCCGAGATCCACCCACACATACGCTCCGCCCGTACACATCCGCCCCGCCACCGCACACCCCCACACGAACGCCGCCGCCCACACGCACCGCCCCACACGCACCGCCCCACACGCCGCCCCACACGCACCGCCCCACACGCACCGCCCCACACGCACCGCCCCACACGCACCGCCCCACACGCACCGCCCGAGACGCCACCGCCCGGAAACCACCGCACACCACGCCACCGCACGCACTCCACCGCACGCGGAATCCACCCGCCCGCCGCGCAGGTGCCACAACGCGGCCATCTCCGTGCCGACCTCACCGCCTACACGGGCCACCGCACACCGCACGCACGCCACCACGCCGCCGGACACACATGCCGTCCGAGATGCCGTCGCGCGGACACCACCGCACGTCGCGGCATCATCGGCGCGCCCACGCGTCCGTCCGCTCGACGGCGGGGCCGGGCGGGGTGGGCGTCCGGGGGCTTGGCGGTGGGGTCAGCGGCCCTGGTAGTTGGGGGCCTCTACGGTCATCTGGATGTCGTGGGGGTGGCTCTCGCGGAGGCCGGCGGCGCTGATGCGCATCAGCTGGCCGCGCTCCTGGAGTTCGGGGATCGTGCGGGTGCCCGCGTACCACATGGACTGGTGCAGGCCGCCGACGAGCTGGTGCGCGACGTTGGCGAGCGGGCCGCGGTAGGGCACCTGCCCCTCGACGCCCTCGGGGATCAGCTTCTCCTCGGCGCTGACGTCGGCCTGCGCGTAGCGGTCCTTGGAGTAGGACGCGCCGCGCTCGCGGTTGCGCATCGCGCCGAGCGAGCCCATCCCCCGGTACGACTTGTACTGCTTGCCGTGGACGAAGATCAGCTCGCCCGGCGACTCCTCGACCCCGGCGAGCAGGCTGCCGAGCATCACCGTGTCGGCGCCCGCGACCAGGGCCTTGGCGATGTCGCCGGAGTACTGGAGGCCGCCGTCCCCGATCACCGGGACGCCGGCCGCCTTCGCCGCGCGGGCCGCCTCGGTGATCGCGGTGATCTGCGGGACGCCGACGCCGGCGACGATGCGGGTGGTGCAGATCGAGCCGGGGCCGACGCCGACCTTGACCGCGTCGGCGCCCGCGTCCACGAGCACCTGCGCGCCGGCCCGGGTGGCGATGTTGCCGCCGACGACCTCGACGCCCGAGTTGCCCTTGATCGCGGCGATCGTGTCGGCGACGCCCTTGGAGTGGCCGTGCGCCGTGTCCACGATGACGACGTCGGTGCCGGCCTCGATGAGGGCCTTGGCGCGGCGGATCGCGTCCTCGCCGACGCCGACGGCCGCGGCGACGAGCAGCCGGCCGTCGGCGTCCTTGGTCGCGTTCGGGTACTGCTCGCTCTTGGTGAAGTCCTTGGTGGTGATGAGGCCCTTGAGCCGGCCGTCGGCGTCCACGAGCGGGAGCTTCTCGACCTTGTTGCCCGCCAGCAGCCGGAACGCATCGTCCCGCGACACGCCGACCGGCGCCGTCACCAGCGGCATCGGGGTCATGACCTCGCGGACCGGGCGCGACAGGTCCGACTCGAACCGCATGTCGCGGTTCGTCACGATGCCGACCAGGACGCCCCGCACATCGGTGACCGGTACGCCGGAGATCCGGTAGCGGGCGCAGAGCTCCTCGACGTCGGCGAGCGTCGCGTCCGGCAGGCAGGTGATCGGGTTGGTGATCATCCCGGACTCGGACCGCTTGACCCGGTCGGCCTCCTCGGCCTGGTCCTCGATCGACATGTTGCGGTGCAGGACGCCGATGCCGCCCTGGCGCGCCATCGCGATCGCCGTCCGCGCCTCGGTCACCGTGTCCATGGCCGCCGAGACCAGCGGGATCCGCAGCGAGATCCCGCGGGTGAGCCGCGTCGTGGTGTCGGCCTCGCCGGGCTGCATGTCGGAGTACCCGGGGAGCAGCAGCACGTCGTCGAAAGTCAGGCCCTGGGGGAGGATCTTGTCGGGCTCGGCGGCGGGGTTCATGACAACCTTCCCGTAATGGTGGCGGCATCGGGCCAGGTCACGCGGGACCCTGCTCCCATGGTAGGGCGTCCGGCCGTGCCGGGACCGGCTCTTGCGGACGGCGGGCACGTGGTCTTGATGACATCGCAGAACACCGGGGACGGCACCGTGCATTCCCGGCGGGCGCACACGCAGCGCGATTGTTCGCGCACAGAGGAGAGCGGGGGGTGCACCTTTCGGTCCGTCCGGCAGTAGCGTGGGAGTGTGCACGATGACGCACCGCTCGACCCGTTCGCCGGAGACCCGGAGGATCCGGCGGCGGCGCTCGGCGACCCCGGCGACGAGGCCGCTCCGCTCAGCGTGACGGAGCGGGAGGACGTGCTGGCCGACCTCGCCGACCTGGAGGTCTTCCGCGCGCTGCTGGAGCCGCTCGGCGTGCGCGGCCTCACCGTCGACTGCGGCGACTGCGGCAAGCTCCACTACATCGACTGGGAGTTGCTGCACGGCAACCTGCGCCACCTGCTGGACGCCGGCCTGCCCCGCGTCCACGAACCCGCCCTCTCCCCCGACCCGGTCGACTACGTCAGCTGGGAGTACGCCCGCGGCTACGTCGACGGCGTGATCGACAGCGAAGAGGGCCACGACGAGAACTAGCCCGCCACCCTCACCAGCCTCCCGGGCCTAACACCCGCCGACACGCCTGCCCTGAAAACCGCCAAATACGCGGGGCCTGACATGCCACCCGACCCTCGTCACTAGCGGCCCTTGCGCACCGTCCTGTGCTTGTTCACGTCAGCTGCGGTGTTTGTCGGGGCTGGCGGGGTTAGTCGTCCCAGCGGGGGGTTTTGTAGGGGTTCGCCTGTTTTTCGGCTTCGCGGCGTAGGGCTTCCAGGTGGCGCAGGGCGTCGTCGGGAGAAGCGGTGGTGGGTGGGGCCGCCTCCGGGTGGGAGGACGGGGCCGATTTCGTCATGGCGGGGGCGTCCCGGGGGGCGCGGTGGTGGCGGGACGGGAACAGGTGCTCCAGACGCCGCTTGAGGCGTTCGATGTCCGCGCGCTCCGGGTCGCGGGACGGCTTGCGGGCCGTGACCGGTTCCGGCGCCGGACGGACGGGCGGCCGGGCGCGGTCGCGCGTCGCGGCTTCGACGTCCGCGGCGGGTGCGCCGGCCTGCTCGGTGACCCCGGTCGGGCTCGGGGCCGGGGCGGCCGACGGGCGGTCGGCGACGCCGCCGCCCGCGGCCGCGACGCCGGTGCTGGCGAGGACGGCGCCCGCCACGCCGAGGGCGACGATGGTGCGGGGTCCGCGGCGGCGCGGGCCGGGCCCGGACGGCGCGGGCGGGGCGGGGTCGGCGGTCTGGTCGTCCACGTCGGTGATCAGCGCGTGCAGCAGCCGCACGGCGGGGTCGGTGTCGTCGGCGGGACGCGCCGCGCCGAGCGCGCGCCGTGTGGCGAGCGCCTCGACGAGGGCGTCGGTGCCGCGGACGGCCGACAGGTCGACGGCCGTCGGAGCGACGGCCGACAGGTCGACGGCCGTCGGAGCGGCGGCCGTCGGGGCGACGGGCGGCGGAGCGGCGGACGGCGGGCGGGCCGCCGGGGCCGGAGCATCACCGGAGTGCGAGGGCTCGGCCGGATTCGGGGCGCCCCCGATGCCGGTGAGGGGGCCTCGCTCCGTCAAGCGATCGACTCCTCTCTGGCCATCGCCCGCAGCCGCGCCAGGGCCCGGTGCTGCGCGACCCGCACCGCGCCCGCGGACATGCCGAGCACGTTGCCGGTCTCCTCCGCCGACAGCCCCGCGACGACGCGCAGCAGGACCAGCTCGCGCTGGTGCTCGGGCAGCCGGGTGAGCAGGTCGCGGGCGCGCTGCGCCTCGATGTAGCGGACCACCGTCTCCTCGGGCCCGGGACGGTCGTCGGGGCCGTCCGGCAGGTCCTCGGTGGGGACGGCGGCGCGCACCGCGCTGCGCAGCGCGTCGGCGATCTTGTGCGCGGCGATGCCGAACACGAAGGAGGCGAAGGGGCGGCCCATGTCCCGGTAGCGGGGCAGGGCCGACAGGACGGCGATGCAGACCTCCTGGGCCACGTCGTCGGCGATGTGGTACTGCCCGGAGACGCGGCCGAGCCGGGCCCGGCAGTACCGGACGATCATGGGGCGCACCTCGGCGATGAGGACCTCGATGGCGCCCGGGTCGCCCTGCACGGCGAGCGTCGTCAGCTCCTTGAGGTCGCCGTCGTCGGCCGCGTCCGCCGCGCGCAGCGTCCGCGTTCCGCGGCCGGTGTCGCGGGGCGGTGGAGGGGAATGGCCTCCCGAGGGTTCGGCAGCGCGCGCGGTCATGGTCCCGGCGAAGCATCCCTCGGTCACGCCTTGCATGATGCCCAGCACCGCCGGGCGTGTCTGCCCCGTCGAAGACAACGGAATGGTCACAGTGCTGGAACGAACCTGGGAATACTACACCGCGCGTTCATTTCGCTGCCCGGCGTCACGAAATCTTAAATGGCTCATCTTGCTACAAACAGCCCATTAACCGATAAAAGACGAGACCCCCGTCCGGAACGGACGGGGGTCTGCCGATGCGGCGAGCGGACGGCTCAGTGGCCGTGCCCGTGGCCGTGCCCGTGACCGCCGGCGGCCGGCTCCTCTTCCTCCGGCTTGTCGACGACGAGCGCCTCGGTGGTGAGCAGCATGCCCGCGATCGAGGCGGCGTTGGTGACCGCCGAGCGGGTGACCTTCACCGGGTCGATGACGCCCTGGGCGATCAGGTCGCCGTACTCGCCGGTCGCGGCGTTGTAGCCGTGCCCGGCCTGCAGCGCCTGCACCTTGGAGACGACGACGTAGCCCTCCTGGCCGGCGTTCTCGGAGATCCAGCGCAGCGGCTCGGCCAGCGCGCGGCGGACGGCCTCGGCACCGGTGGCCTCGTCGCCGGACAGCCCGAGCGTGTCGAAGCCCTCCTTGGCGACGTGCACCAGCGCGCTGCCGCCGCCGGAGACGATGCCCTCCTCGATCGCCGCGCGGGTCGCCGAGATGGCGTCCTCCAGGCGGTGCTTCTTCTCCTTCAGCTCCACCTCGGTGGCGGCGCCGACGCGCAGCACGCAGACCCCGCCGGCCAGCTTGGCCAGGCGCTCCTGCAGCTTCTCGCGGTCCCAGTCGGAGTCGGAGTTCTCGATCTCGACCTTGATCTGGTTGACCCGCGCGTTGATCTCGTCCGCGGAGCCCTCACCGTCGACGATGGTGGTGGCGTCCTTGGTGACGGTGATGCGGCGGGCGCGGCCGAGGTCCTCCAGCCCGATGGAGTCGAGCTTCAGGCCGATGGCCTCGCTGACGACCTGGCCGCCGGTGAGGGTGGCCATGTCGCCGAGCATCGCCTTGCGGCGGTCGCCGAAGCCCGGCGCCTTCACCGCGACGGACGTGAACGTCCCGCGGATCTTGTTGGCGACGAGCAGCGCCAGGGCCTCGCCCTCGACGTCCTCGGCCACGACGAGCAGCGGCTTCTTGGTCTGCGCGACCTTCTCGGCCAGCGGCAGGAACTCCTGCACGTTGGAGATCTTGCCGTCCACGATGAGCACGTAGGCGTCGTCCAGGACGGCCTCCATGCGCTCGTGGTCGGTCACCATGTGCGGCGACAGGTAGCCCTTGTCGAACTGGAGGCCCTCGGTGAACTCCAGCTCCAGGCCCATGGTGTGGGCCTCCTCGACGGTGATGACACCGTCCTTGCCGACCTTCTCGAACGCCTCGGCGATCAGCTCGCCGATCTGCGCGTCCTGCGCGGAGATGGTCGCGACGTGCGCGATCTCGCCCTTCTCCACGATCTCGCGGGCCGACTTCAGCAGCTGGTCGGACACGTACTGGGCGGCCGCGTCGATGCCGCGCTTCAGCGCGAGCGGGGACGCGCCGGCCGCCACGTTGCGGGTGCCCTCCCGGACCAGCGCCTGCGCGAGGACGGTCGCCGTGGTGGTGCCGTCGCCCGCGATGTCGTTGGTCTTGGTCGCCACTTCCTTGGCGAGCTGGGCCCCGAGGTTCTCGTACGGGTCCTCCAGCTCCACCTCGCGGGCGATGGTGACGCCGTCGTTGGTGATGGTCGGCGCACCGAACTTCTTGTCGATGACGACGTTGCGGCCGCGCGGGCCGATCGTCACCTTGACGGCGTCCGCGAGAGCGTTGACGCCGCGCTCAAGAGCCCGGCGAGCGTCCTCCTCGAACTCCAGGATCTTCGCCATGCGGATACTCCTCTATTACGCGATCCGCCCCGGCCGCCCCGCCGAAGGCGGCGCCGACCGGGGCGGGTGCATCACGTCTCGGTGATTACTTCTCGATGACCGCGAGCACGTCGCGGGCCGAGAGGACGAGGTACTCCTCGTTGTTGTACTTGACCTCGGTGCCGCCGTACTTGCTGTAGAGCACGACCTCGCCGACCTTGACGTCGACCGGGACGCGCTCGCCCTTGTCGTCGACGCGGCCCGGGCCCACCGCGATGACGGTGCCCTCCTGGGGCTTCTCCTTCGCGGTGTCCGGGATCACCAGGCCCGACGCGGTGGTGGTCTCGGCCTCAAGCGGCTGGACGACGATGCGGTCCTCAAGCGGCTTGAGAACAACCTTGGTGGCGGTCGTCACGATCTGACCTCCCCTTCGATTGGTCCTCGGCCGGCCACGGATGACCGGCCAGCACATGTGACAGAAGAGGCGACCCTGGACCGGCCTGCCGTCGCGGGTGCCAGACCGACCTTCGTCGCTGTGTTGGCACTCTCGCTACGAGAGTGCCAGTCATGGAGACTATTCCGTGCCCGGGAGCCCGTCAACACGGACACGGACGCACCGGGCGGTGTTCACCGACCGCTAACTTCGCTCCATGGACATCGCGTCGTTCCGCGCCCTGCGCACCGCGTCGGGACAGGCACTCCTGGACGAGGTGGCCGCCGCGGACGTGCGCGAGGACGCCCTGCTCGCGACGGCGACCCGGCTGCGCGAACGGCACGATCCCGCGCTCGTCGCGGCGGCGCTCACGGAGGTGCGGCTCCGCGAGCGCGCGCGGCCCAAGTTCGGTCCGGACGCCGCCCGCATGTACTTCACGCAGGCCGGCCTTGAGCAGTCGACCCGGGCGAGTGTGGCGGCGCATCGTGCGCGACGGTTCGCGACCCGGTTGGACGGCGCGCGTGTGCTGGAACTGGGGTGCGGGATAGGAGCCGACCTCATAGCGCGGGGGCGCGCGGGGCTCCCTGGGGAGGGCGTGGAGCTCGACCCGTTGACGGCGGAGGTCGCGCAGGCGAACGCGACCGTTTTCGGGCTGGACGCTCCCATACGCGTTGGGGACGCCACCAAAGCCACCGTGGACGGGTTCGGTGCCGTGTTCGCCGACCCTGGACGTCGTACGGCCCGGGGCAGGGTCTTCGATCCCCGCGCTTATGAACCTCCGCTTGACGTCGTCCTGGATATGGCGCGGAAGGTACCCGCCGCTTGCGTCAAGGTGGCGCCCGGCATACCGCATGAGGCCGTCCCGGACGGCGCGGAGGCCGAGTGGGTGTCGGTGCACGGTGACGTCAAAGAGGCCGCCCTCTGGCTGGGGTCGCTCGCAGGGGACGCGGGACGCCGGGCCACGCTGCTCTCGTCCGACACCGACCCGGAGGTCTGGACGCTGACCCCGCATGGGGCGGACGTCCCCGAAGTACGCGCGTGGGGTCGCTACCTGTACGAGCCTGACGGAGCGGTGATCCGCGCCCATCTGGTGGGCGAGGTGGCGGAACTGGTCGGCGGCGGGCTCGCGGACGAGCACATTGCCTATGTCACGTCCGACCGGCTGTGCCCGACGCCGTTCGCGTCCGCGTACGAGATAGAGGACGTGCTGCCGTTCTCCGTGAAGCGCCTGCGGGCGGAGTTGAAGCGCCGCGAGGTCGGCGTGCTGACCGTCAAGAAGCGCGGTTCGGCCGTCGACGTCGACCGGCTGCGGCGCGACCTCGGCTTCGGCGGGCGGCGGCCGGGCCGGAGCGGTGCGGAGCTGACGCTGGTGGTGACGCGCGTGGGCCGCGACCCGGTCGCCCTCCTCACCCGTCCCGTCCGCACCGCCTGATCCGCCGGGGAACCGCCCGGAACCCGCCCGGAACCCGCCCGGAGCGGGCACCCGCCGGCAACCCTGCCCAAAGATCTTCCGGCCGACCGGCAACACCAAGCCGGGCCGGGCGACGCGCCACGGCGGTGCAAATCATCGGCGTTTTGCGGCATCGCGTTCACCAGGGATTGCGGGCGCCCGGCAAGGGCACGGCGCCGCCCGCAAATCGGCGCGCCGAGATCAACGCACCCGAAAACGCCAAGGCAGGTTCAGCGACCGTGACTTCGGCGCCATGAAATACCCTCCGAAATGGGGCCCGCACCTGGCGTCCGGGGCCGTGTCCCCGCGGCCGCGCACCGGCGGCCGGCGTCCACCGGCGGTTCGGGAACTGCGGATGTTGGACGAGATGTACGGACAGAGCACCACCCCGCCCGCGCCACGCAACACCGTCCATATCCCCATGATCATCACGCTTGTCGCGAAGCGGAGAACTACCCCGCCCCCGGCCATTCACCGCTATTCACCCCAGTCGGATAACAGGCGCATTCCGCAGAACTCGCAATCTTCTCTGCTACCCGTTTTAGCGGCCCCTCACACGCACTACAGTGGCCACCTCAGAGATTCATTTGCCGTGCGTCATTTCGTCGCGCCGGCACACGAAGGAGCATCGGGTGGAAACGAATCACAACTTCCTGCAGACGGGGGGTCAACCGGTCTCGGATCGGATGCGGGAGTTGCTCGCCCGTGCGGCGCAGGACCACGTCTACGAACAGCGCTCACAGGGTCAGGTCCTGGACGAGATTCGGCAGCGGCTGGAAGGCATGGAGTGGCTGCTCCGCGAGGTCCGCGAGCGGGAGCTCAGCGGGCTGACCGGGCAGATCGAGAGCGTCCGCGGGCAGGTCGACGAACTGTCCGGCAAGCCCCCGGAATGGGCCGAAGGCCTGGCCGAGCACATCGAGTCGTTCGGCGAGCGGGTCAAGCCCGTCGCCGAGCTGCCGGCGCTGTGGGCCGACGTCGGCGTCGTCGCGGAGAACGTCGACGAGGGCCTGACCCGCATCCAGGCCGTCCTCGACTCGGCGCAGCAGATCACGGACGCCACCCGCCAGGCGTCCCAGCGCATGGACGAGATGACCAAGCGGCTGGACAAGCTCCAGGGCAGCATGGAGGCCGCGTCCGTCCGCTTCAACCGGCTGGACAAGTCGCTCGCGGAGCTGGGCCACCGGTCCGAGCGGCTCGAGCATTCGATCAACGGGGTCACGGCACGGGTCGACCAGGCGCTCGGCGAGATGGCCGAGCGGATGGAGCAGGGCCTGGAGGCGGTCAACGGCCGGGTCGAGGGCGTCGGCGGCCGGCTCGACGGGCTGGACGGCCGGCTGGACGGCGTCGACGGCCGCCTCGAAGGGCTGTCCGGCAAGCTGGAGGGCCTGGACGGGCGGTTCGAGAGCCTCGACGGCCGCATCGACGGCGTCGGCGAGCGGATCGGCCGGCTCCCCGCCACGCTGGAGATCGCCGAGCTGCACCGCGTGCTGCGCGACCTCGCGGAGCGTCCCGCGGCCGAGTACGGCGACCGGTTCGACGCGCTGGAGAAGCACCTCGCCGAGGCGGTCGACCCGCTCATCGAGGAGCTGCGCGCCCGGCCGGACCGCGACGAGGTCAAGGCGACCATGTCGCAGATCGCCGAGACCGCCTACAGCGACGTCGCCAAGCGGATGGACGAGTTCTCCCGCCGCTTCGAGGACGTGCACGACGACGTCCGCAAGCGCATCGAGAACATCCACGAGGAGGTCGCCAAGCGGGTCGACGGCGCGCTGGAGGAGTTCACCGCGCAGGTCGACCTCGTCTCCCGCCGCGTCGAGTCGGTGCACGCCGACGTCGCCAAGCAGGTCGAGTCCGTGCACAGCGAGGTGGCGCGCCAGGTCAGCGGCGTACACGACGACTTCGGCAAGCGGATCGGCGACATCCACGAGGACGTCACCCGGCAGGTCGGCAGCATCCACGAGGACGTCGCCAAGCAGGTCGGCAACATGCAGGAGGACGTCGCGCGGCAGGTCGGCGGCGTCCAGGCCGAGTTCGCGCGGCGCGTGGAGAGCATGCAGGACGAGGCCGGACGGCGCGCCGACGCCGCGCAGGCCGAGTTCGCCAAGCGCTTCGTGCACGTCGAGGACGAGGTCGGCCGGAAGGTCGACGGCGTCCACGACGAGGTCTCCAAGCAGGTCAACGCGGTGCACGAGGACGTGCTGAAGCGGCTGTCCACGCTGGAGGAGACGATGCTCGCCCTGGCCGAGGCGCTCCTGCGCCCCCGCCGCGACCCCAAGGACTGACCGCGGCGGTCAGTCCCCCTCGGGGGTGTGGGGCTCGCCCCCACCATGACACTGGCCGCCGCCGGGGGAGGGTCGCCCCCATCGACGCCGAGCGAGAATCCGGGCGGGGCCTGCTCGCGGCCCCGCCCGGGTGCGTACGGATACCCCACGGAATCCGTGACGTTTGTCCGGCAAACGGCCGCGACGACCGAAGAGGTTCCCGCCGCTCGCCCCGCTGACGTGCGTTCTGTTACTTTCCGTCTTCGTAAAATCACTCCCAATACCCTTCGGAATCCGTTTTCATGGATCAGGTGACTCGCACACCGGCTCCCTGCCTGCCGACCGGCGCCCCGCCCGGCCACCCGACCCTGCGCTGGGTCGAGGAGTGCCTCGGCAAGGGCGCCGAGGTCCGCATGGTGCGGCCGCTCGCCGGCGGCACCGCGCACGCCAACCACGCCCTCCTCGTGGAGAGCGGCTCCGGCAGCGCCCACCGGCTCGTCCTGCGCCGCTGGACGAGCCGCGACCCGGTGCGCGGCAACGCCGACTTCTCCCCCGAACGGGAGATCGCCGCACTCGCGCTCCTCGCCGGCTGCGAGATCCCCACCCCGGCCCTCGTCGCCGCCGACCCCGCCGGGGCCTACTGCGACGTCCCCGCCCTGCTCATCACCCGGCTCCCCGGACACCCGCCCCGGCCGTCCCCCGACGACCTGCCCGAGTACCTCATCCAGCTGGCCGCCGCGCTGCTGGCGGTGCACGCGCTGAACGGCGCGGCCACGATGCCCCCGTACATCCCCTACAACCGGCTCGACGTGCGGCGCCCGCCCAAGCACGCGCTCCGCCCCGCCCTGTGGGAACGCGCCTTCGAGATCGCCGCCCGCCCCGCCCCCGAGGCGCCCGCCCGCTTCATCCACCGCGACTACCACGCCGACAACACGCTGTGGTCCTACGGCAAGCTCACCGGCGTCGTCGACTGGTCGGACGCCTCGTCCGGCCCCGTCGCCGTCGACATCGCCCGCATGCGCCGCGGCCTCGCCCTCCACTACGGCACGTCCGTCGCCGACCGCTTCCTGTCGGCCTTCGACCAGGTCTCCGGCGGCCACGACCACGACCCGTACTGGGACGTCCGCTGCCTCCTGGACCTACTCCCCGAAAACCATGACACTCCCATGGACGAAGCCAAGGTCCCCCTCTACGAGGACTACCTCGCCACTCTTCTGGTGGAGTGCTGACCCGTCAGAGGGTGATGGTCTCGATGGGGAGGCTGGAGTCCGCCGGTAGTTCCAGGTCCGACGGGGGGCGGCCGGTGGCCACCAGTTCGGAGCCCAGGGCGGCGACCATGGCGCCGTTGTCGGTGCAGAGTTTCGGGCGCGGGACGCGGAGGCGGACGCCTGCGGCCTCGCAGCGTTCGGCGGCCAGGGCGCGCAGGCGGGAGTTGGCGGCGACGCCGCCGCCGATCAGCAGGTCGTGGACGTCGTTGTCCTTGCAGACCTTCAGGGCCTTCCGGGTCAGGACGTCGACCACGGCCTCCTGGAAGGACGCGGCCACGTCCGGCACGGGGACGGGCTCGCCGGCCCGCTCCTTCGCCTCGACCCAGCGGGCCACCGCCGTCTTCAGGCCGGAGAACGAGAAGTCGTAGGTGCCGTCGTTGTACTTGCCGCGCGGGAACGCGATCGCGGCGGGGTCGCCCTCGCGGGCCATGCGGTCGACGATCGGGCCGCCGGGGAAGCCGAGGTCGAGGACCCGCGCGACCTTGTCGAACGCCTCGCCGGCCGCGTCGTCCACCGTGCTGCCGAGCGCGCGGACGTCGCCCGCCACGTCCGGGACGAGCAGGATCGAGGAGTGGCCGCCCGACACCAGCAGCGCCACGCACGGCTTGGGCAGCGGGCCGTGTTCGAGCTGGTCGACGCACACGTGCGCGGCCAGGTGGTTGACGCCGTAGAGGGGTTTGCCGAGGGAGAGCGCGTACGCCTTGGCGGCGGCGACGCCGACCATCAGCGCGCCCGGCAGGCCAGGGCCGGCGGTCACGGCGAAGGCGTCGACGTCGGCGAACGCGACGCCGGCGTCCGCGAGGGCGCGTTCGATGGTCGGCCCCATCGCCTCCAGGTGCGCGCGCGAGGCGACCTCCGGCACGACGCCGCCGAACCGGGCGTGCTGGTCGACGCTGGAGGCGATGGCGTCCGCCAGCAGCGTGTGTCCGCGCACGATCCCGACCCCGGTCTCGTCGCACGAGGTCTCGATGCCGAGCACCAGCGGCTCGTCCCGAATCATCACTTCTCCCGGTTGAAGCCCATGGCGGGACGGCGGTTGAGCGGGCGGCTCATCACGATCGCGTCCACGTCGGAGGGCTGGTAGTAGCGCTTGCGGAGGCCGACCCTGACGAAACCGAACCGCTCGTAGAGGCGGTGCGCGGCGTCGTTGTCGGCGCGGACCTCCAGGAACACCGCCTCGCTGTTGCGGCGGACGGCCTCGTTCAGCAGCGCGGTCAGCAGCGCCGCGCCGACGCCGCTCTTGCGCCGGTCGGCGCGCACCCCGATGGTCTGCACGTCGGCCTGCCCGCCCGCCGCCGCGAGGCCCGCGTAGCCGACGATCTCGCCGTCCGGCTCCTCGGCGACGACGTAGTGCCGGGTGCGGGGCTGCTCGGCGAGCTCGCCGCGGAGCATCTCCTCGCTCCAGGCGTCCTCGGGGAACAGGGCCCGCTCCAGGCGGTGGACGGCCGGGAGGTCCGCTTCGGTCATGGAACGCAGGGCGACGCCGGTCATGCCGGAGTCACCTTCTTGCGGGGGCCGGGCTCCTTCGCGTCCGGCCTGCGCAGGTAGAGCGGCTCCGGCGGGAGGAGTTCGGGCACCTTGAGGCCGGCCAGGCGGGAGACGGTCAGCTCCGCGAGGGCGCCGGCGGTCGGCAGCAGGGGTTCGTGCCCGGAATCGCCGAGGATCTCCGGGTAGAGGGCGCCGCCCTCACCGACGACGGGCAGCCCCTGTGGGACGTCCGACGGCGGGCCCACCGCGGGCTCGGTGGCGCGCACGCGGGCCGAGTCGTACCGCGCCCAGTAGACCTCTTTGCGGCGGGCATCGGTGGCGACGACGAACGGCTCGTCCCTGCCGGTGGCCCAGGCGATGATGTCCAGCGTGCAGACACCGTGCACGGGAACGCTCAGGACCTCGCCCATGGAGCGCGCGGTGACGAGACCGACGCGCAGACCCGTGTACGGGCCGGGCCCGACGCCGACGGCGATCGCGCTGAGGTCGCCCGGCGCGGCACCGGCCTCCGCCATCACCTGCGCGATGGACGGGGTGAGCAACTCGGTATGCCTGCGCCGGTCGACCGCCTCGGCCACGCCGCGCGGCACGGCGCCCTCACCCGGAATCCACTCGTACAGCGCCACGGTGATCGCGGCGGTCGCGGTATCGAAAGCCAAGACCAGCACGGGTTGTAAGCCTACCGGTCAGGCGGGGGCGGCTGGTTCGGCTCCCGACTTGTTCCGGTTCACCCCTGGTTGAGGGCTTCGACCACGGCCTTCGCCACCTCGGTGGTGCCGTCGGTCGCGTCCTTGGACGAGAGCGGGTCGCCGTCGTTGGAGCCCGAGTAGTGGATCGTGATCAGGACGTTCGCCAGCCGGACGTTGCCGACGGCCTCCCCGGCCCCCTGCTTGCCGTCCACGCTGTAGACGATGTACCCGTCGTCGCCGACGTCCTTGAGGCGGATCTTGTCGGTGAGCTTCTGGCCGGGCAGCAGCGCCTTGCCGGACTCGTCGGCGCTGCGCTCGGACGTGAACGTCCTGGTCGCGGTGCTGGTGGGCGTCTCGTCGGCGCTGCCGGCGATCGCGCGCAGCTCGACGGTGAGCTGCCGCTTGGTGTCGCCCGCGTAGGCGCCCCACACGCACTGGTTCTGCCGCTCGTTGCTCTGGTAGTTGTCGGCCTGGGTGCGCTCGGAGCCCGGCGCCAGCCGGTCGATCAGGTCCTGGCCGACGATCGTGCAGGAGTCGGGGACGAGGGCGCGCTCGCCCTTCGCCGTCGGAGAGCTCTCGGCGGCGCCGCTGCCGACGATGTCGCCGCCGTCCTTGTCGCCGCTCGCGCCGACCCCGCCGAGGATGACGACCACCGCGAGGACGCAGACGCCGATACCCGCGACGATGCCGCCGAGGATGACTCCCCAGCGCCGTCCGCCGCCGCGCTCGCGCGCCACCCGGTGGCTGCCGGTGCGGTAGCCGCCGGTGTCGGACCGGTAACCGCCGGACCCGGTGCGGCGTCCGCCGCCGGCGCGGTAGCCGCCGGTGTCGGTCCCGTATCCGCCGCTCTCGGAGCGGTAGCCGCCGCTGCCGGCCTGGTACGGGCCGGTCTCGCGCCGGTAAGGCCCGCTGTCACTCTGGTACGGCCCGCTGTCGCGCTGGTACGGGTCGTCGTCGCGCCGGTACGGAGTGGACTCCCGCTGGTACGAGCCAGGCTCCGACGGGTACTGGCCGGAACCCGGCTGCTGGTACGGGCCGGAGTCGCGCTGATAGGGGCCGCTGTCCCTCTGGTAGGGGCCGCTACCTGATTGCCCGGACGCGTAGCCGCCCGATCCGTAACCGCCGGTCTCGTAACCGCCGGTGCCGTACTTCCCGGTCTCGTAGGCGCCCGTGCCGTACGCGCCCGTCTCGTAGGAGCCGGTGCTGTACTTGCCGGTCTCGTAACCGCCCGTTCCCGGGGTGCTTCCGGAGTCCCGGCCCGGGTACGGCCCGTTCTCGTCGCGGCCCGTGCCGTATCCACCGCCGTCCGGCCGGTAACCACCGCCTGGCCCTTGGCCATCGCCCGAACCGCGGTAGCTGTCGCGGTCACTACCGCTGCGATGGCTACCACTCACCGGTTCCCACTCCCGTTGAGGAAATCGATATGTCGCGTAGGTGAGGCTTGTTCCGGCAAAGAGTACGACATGTAGCCGTAAAGTGGTCCATCCTGGATGGCAAAAACCGGCGAAGTTGCCCGCGGGCCCTCAGACGGCGCGGAGTTCCAGGTCGGACCAGCGATGACCGACCCCGACGATCCTTACTTCACGATCTTCACCGGGGCCGTCCCCGCGCGAAATGATCACTTCCAGCCGGTCGTCGGCAAGGCCCTCCGCGAGCCCTTCTCCCCATTCCACGATCGTCACCGATTCGTCGACGGAGGCGTCGAGATCGAGATCGTCCAGTTCCGCGAAACCGCCCAGCCGGTAGGCGTCCACGTGCACCAGCGGGGGGCCGCCCGCGAGCGACGGGTGCACCCGCGCGATGACGAACGTCGGCGAGGTGATCGGCCCCCGCACCTTCAGGCCCTCGCCGATCCCCTGGGTGAGCGTCGTCTTGCCGGCGCCGAGATGCCCGGTCATGACGAGCAGGTCGCCCGCCCGGAGCACGGCGGCGAGCCGCAGCCCCAACTCGTGCATGTCCGCCGCGGTCGGGACGTCAACGGTGATCGCGTTCACGCGGTGCGCTCCTCCTCCTGCTCGTGGTCCGGCCGGACCCGGGCGATCAGCCGCCGCAGGCCGCCGGTCACCACCCCCGGATACTCCAGCGGCAGCACGTGCCCGGCCACCTCCACCTCTACCAGTTCCGCCTCCGGCAGCGCCGCCGCGATGCGCCGGCCGTGCTCGGGCGGGGTCAGCCGGTCCCGGCCGCCGACCAGCACCACCGCGGGCACGTTGCCGAGGACGCCCAGGCAGCCGGCCTTGTCGTGGCCCATCAGCGCCGGATAGAACTCCGCGATCACGTCGATCGGCGTCGCCCTGATCATCTGCTCCAGGAAGTCGACGACGGACGGGCTGACGTACTTGTCGGCGAACGCCATCTTCCGGGTGACGACGAACGCGAGGTCGGCGCCGAGCCCGCGGGCCTTCTCCACGAGGTCGGCGCGGCGGCCGAGGCCGCGCAGCGTCCCCGGCGCCAGCGGCCGGACGACCTTGGCCAGCACCAGCGGCAGCCCGAGCGTCATCTCCGCCAGGTCGCCGCAGGACGTGTTGACCAGCGCGACGCCCACGACCTGCCGCTCGAACAGCTCCGGATGCCGGTCGGCCAGCGCCATGATCGACATCCCGCCCATGGAGTGCCCGACGAGCACCACGGGGTCGTCCGGGCCGACCGTCGCCTTCAGCACCGCGAACAGGTCGTCGCCGGTCTGCTCGATGGTCGCGCGCTCCAGCGCCCCGCGCCCGGACCGGCCGTGGCTGCGCTGGTCCCAGAAGACCATCCGCAGCGCGCCCTGGAGATCGCGGCGCTGGTAGTGCCAGGAGTCCTGGTTGAGGGTGTATCCGTGGCAGAAGACGAGGGTGAGGGGGGCGTCGCCGGGGCCGTCCACCTCCACGTGCAGCGGGACGCCGTCATCGGCCTCGACGGTGAGCTCCCGCCCGCGCAGCGCGCCGAACGGCTCGCCCGCGTCCGGATCGGGCCGCAGCCGCACCCGGCCGACGGCGAAGTGCCGCAGCCCGACGGCCGCGCCCACCCCCGCCGCGCCCACACCGGCGACGACGCCGGCGACGCCGAGCCGGCGCCGCCTGCTGCTGCTCTCCATGCACGTGCCCCCTACAAGGCCCGGCCCGGATACGCCCTCGGCACCCGGGACCCGATGCGGGTGACGATCTCATAGGAGATCGTGCCCAGGGCGTCCGCCCATTCCTGCGCGGTCGGCTCGCCCCGGTCGCCCGGCCCGAACAGGATGACCTCGTCACCCGCCGACAGCCGGTCGTCGCCGAGGTCGATGACGAACTGGTCCATGCAGACCCGCCCGGCGATCGTCCTGCGGCGCCCACCCGCGAGGACCTCCAGGAGGTTCGACCCGTGCCTGGGGATCCCGTCGCCGTACCCCACGGGCACCACGGCCAGGTTGGTGGCCTCTCGCGTGGTGTACGTGTGACCGTATGACACTCCGCGGCCTGCCGGGACCCGCTTGACCAGCGCCGCGTCCGCCACCAGCGTCATCGCGGGCCGCAGCCCGAACGTGCCGAGCCGCGGCACCGGCGTCAGCCCGTAGGTCGCGATCCCGGGCCGGACGAGGTCGAACCGCGCCTCCGGAAGCGTCAGCGTCGCCGCCGAGTTCGCCAGGTGCCGGACCTCGAACCGCGCCCCCGCCTTCTCCGCGTGGGCGACCATGTCGGTGAACGCGCCGATCTGCGCCGCGATCGAGGGGTGGCCCGGCTCGTCCGCGCAGGCGAAGTGCGACATGACCCCGGCCACCCGGACCGGCCCGGCGGCCTCCGCCTTCAGCGCCGCGTCGACCAGCGCCTCCCACTCGGCGCCGCTGACGCCGCCCCGCGACATGCCCGTGTCGGCCTTGAGGTGCACGCGGGCCTGCCGCCCGGTCCGCTCCGCCGCCCGGACGACCTCGTCCAGCAGCCAGATCGCGCCCACGGTCAGGTCGACGTCCCGCGCGACGGCCTCCTCGTACGGCTCGCCCGGCACGCCGAGGGTCACCAGCGTCCGGGCGGTGAGGCCCGCGTCGCGCAGCCGCAGCGCCTCGGCGAGTTTCGCGACCCCGAGCCAGGACGCGCCGCCGGCGAGCGCGGCCCGCGCCGCCTCCACCAGCCCGTGCCCGTACGCCTCGGCCTTCACCATGGCCATGACCTCGGCGCCCCCGGCCCGCTCGCGCAGCACCCCGATGTTGTCGCCGATGGCGTCCAGATCGACGCGCGCCTCCGCAGGAACCTTCATGACACCCAGTTTGCCGCTCCGATCACCGTGCCCGGAGCATCATCGCCCAGCTCACAGCGGAACGACGAGCCTTCGCCGTCCGATAGGACGCGAACGCCCGACCCCGGGTTCGGCACGGCCCGCCGCGAGGAGGGCCGGGGCTCGGTCAGATGCTGCGGAAGGCCGCGGGGAGGGCGTCGATCACGTCGTAGGCGCTGATCGGGGATTCGCCGCCCGGTGTCGGGGCGGCGGCCAGGCGGGCGGCGAGGCCGTGGATGTAGGCGCCGGCGGTGGCCGCGTCCAGGGCGGGAAGGCCGCCGGCCAGGAGCGCGCCGATCAGACCGGAGAGGACGTCGCCGGTGCCGGCCGTCGCCAGGCGGGGGGTGCCGGTCGGGTTGGCGCGGACGGGGCGGTCGGCCTCCGCCACCAGGGTCGTCGACCCCTTGAGGAGGACGGTCGCGGAGAGTTCGGCGGCGGCGCGCCGGACGTGCTCCAGGCGGGCGGCCTCGATGTCGGCGCGGTCGGCGGAGATCAGGCGGGAGAGCTCGCCCGCGTGCGGGGTGAGGACGGTCGGGGCGGCCCGGCTCAGCAGGTCGCGGCGGCGGGACAGGACGGTGAGGCCGTCGGCGTCCACCAGCGCGGGCAGGTCGGTGGTCAGGACGGCTTCCAGCAGCGACTCGGCGGCGGCGTCGGTGCCGAGGCCGGGGCCGACGACCCACGCCTGGACGCGTCCGATGCGTTCGAGGACCTTGGCGCCGTGCGGGCCGGGCTCGATGACCGTCGTCACGGCCTCCGGCCAGCGGTGCCGGACGAGCTCCACCGGATGGGCCACCGACGCGAAGCGGACCATGCCCGCGCCGCCGTGCACGGCACCGCCGGTGCAGAGGACGGCCGCGCCGGTGAACTCGTCGCCGCCCGCCAGGATGCCGACCACGCCGCGCCGGTACTTGTCGGACTCGGGGCCCGGCTCGGGCGGCTGGACGTCCGCGGGCCGGGGGGCGACGACGTCCGGGTCGGGCAGGTCGGGGCCGAGGCCGATGTCGACCAGTTCGACCACTCCGCAGTGGGACGCGCCGGGGTCGATGAGAAGGCCCGGCTTGTGCGTCCCGAAGGTGACCGTGACGTCGGCCTGGACGGCGGCGCCCTCGACGCGGCCGGTGCTCGCGTCCACGCCGCTCGGCACGTCGCAGGCGACGACCAGGGCGGCGGACGCGGAGGCGAGCGCGGCGTAGCGGGCGTGCGGGTCGCGGAGCCCGCCGGTGCCGCCGATGCCGGTGAGGCCGTCGATGATCAGGTCGGCGCCGGCGATCTCGCCCTCCTCGCCGGCCGCCAGGAGGCGCCCTCCGGCCGCGCGCAGGGCGTCCAGCCCGCCTTCGTGGATCTTGGAGCCGGCCTGGAAGGCGTGCACGCGGGCGCCGCGCCGGGCGAGCCGGGCTCCGGCGTAGAGGGCGTCGCCGCCGTTGTCGCCGCCGCCGACGAGGAGGACGACGCGGGACCCGTACACGGCGGGCAGGAGGCGGGCGCAGACGGACGCGAGACCGGCGGCGGCGCGCTGCATGAGGGCGCCGTCCGGGAGCCTGGCCATCAGCGCGCTCTCCGCCGCCCGCACTTTGCCGACCTCGTGCGCGTACCTCATGCCCGGCTCCCCAAGTCGATCATACGGACAGCGTGCCACGGGAATGCGCCGCGCAACCCTCCGCAGCAGCGATTTGTACCTTGCGCTGCAAGTTTCGGTGTCATGTGCGCAAAAGAATCATCGGCCGTAGAATCTTCCTCATCCGCTCCGATGTATTCGCACTGCGGCACCCCGGTGCGGCAGAATGCGCCCAGATCAGTCCGCCGGGACTGGAGAGGCCCGAGCAATGAGCACTTCCCGAGGTCCCTCCGTCCGGCAGCGGCGGCTCGCCGCCGAGCTCCGGAGGCTGCGCGAGCGCAGGGGTCTCACGGGCGACGAGGTCGCCGACCGGCTCGGCTGGTCCACCGCCAAGGTCAGCCGCATCGAGAACGCGCGGACCGGCGCGAAGATCGACGACGTCCGCCGGCTGCTGGAACTGTACGAGATCGACGGCCCCCGCCACGCCGACCTGATCTCCCTGGCCCAGGACGCGGCCCAGCGCGGCTGGTGGGAGGAGTACCGCGACCTGCCGAGCCCGCTGGCGGATTTCATCGCCCTGGAGTCCGAGGCCACGGCCGCCAGGGAATGGGGCAGCACCGTCTTTCCCGGGCTGCTCCAGACGGAGAACTACGCGCGGCACGTGATCGGGGGCTGGAGCGACCTCGCCACGCTGCCGCCGCAGGAACTGGAACGCCGGCTGGACGTGCGAATGCGGCGGCGCGAGCTGCTGGACGGCCCGCGCCCGCTGGAACTGTCGGCGGTGCTCGACGAGGCGGTTCTGCAGCGCCTGATCGGGGACCAGAAGGTCATGCGCGAGCAGCTCGAACATCTGTACCGGATGACCGGGCTGCCGAACGTGACCGTGCAGATCCTGCCCTTGGGGATCGCACACTCGGTGTTGGCCGAATCGTTTATCCTTCTGGAATTCTCACCTGTGCATGACATCCTTTTCCCTGATATCGTGCACGTGGAATCCCTGACAATCAGCCACTTTGCGGATGAGGCTGTTACCTATATGTACAGGCTCGCCTATTCAAGCCTGGCGGGCCAGGCGCTGGACGCCGACGAATCCCGGCGCCGCATCGCCGCGGCCAAAGACGCCTGGTGACGGGTCCGCGGAGGGGCTCAATCCTTGTGAAAGGCACCGAGTGTCCCCTTTCGCCACTGCTGCTCCACAATGGAGGAGAAGCGCCCACTGCGGGGCGAGCAACACGTGCGTCGAAATCGCCGCACTGTTCGGTTCGTCCCATTCCATCGGCGCGCGCGACGCCAAGCACGGCGCGCACGGCCCGGTCCTGTCGTTCTCGCACGGAGAGTGGCTGGACTTCCTCGAACGAGCCAAGAAGGGCGAATTCGATCTGGGCCGATGAGGCGGCACTGAACCGCCGCTGAGCCCCCTTCCGCCGCCTCACGAGGGCCGGCGGAGGGACACGCCGCACGGGCCGGGTCCACGCTAGACCCGGCCTGTCGCCACCCCACCGGAAACTCTGGTCCTACCTCGCCGCGCCGGTCACACGGGTACCGCGCCACCCGTCCGTGATCAGGCGTTTTTTGCGATCTTGTTACCGTGTGCTTGATGTACCGGCAGCGCGGCCGCGGACAATGCAACTTTCGATGCAGGGAGCCGGAATGAGTTTCCGTGGGACAGCCCCCGCCCAGTGGAGGAGAAGCACCCGATGCGGCGCCAGCAACGGCTGCGTCGAGGTCGCCCGACTCGACGGGGAGGCGATATCCGTGCGCGACACCGAGGACACCGCGACGACACTCAGGTTCGGCCCCGGCGAATGGCGCAGGTTCACCGAGCACGTCCGGGACGGCCGTTACGATCGCCCCTGAAAGAAGCACTGCAACTTGCACCTCGACTGAGAATTCCAGCCGACCGGAGAATTTCATTCGACGCTTCACGAGGTGATCAGCGGGGCGGCGTTATCACGCCACTCGGACGCCCCTCGGAACGCGATATAGGGGCGTCCGCAAACGGGCGGCGGTAAGGGCGACGGCGCCCGCCGCGAGTGCCAGGTCGAAGGCCAGCCCCCACGGCCATACCGCCACCTCGGCGTCCGGGGCGTGCCGCTGCGCGCCCTTGCCCTTGCGGATGTCGCGCACGCCGCGGCTCAGCTCGCCCAGCGGATCGGCCGACGGCGACCGGCGGTACACCACGTCGCCGACGAGGATCCTGCGCTCGGGCAGCCGCGGCGCCGCGTCGGCGAGCACGACGACCGGGTTCGGCGACAGGAGCCACCAGACGCGCTCGCTGTGTTCGACCGTGTAGCCGCGGTACGGAGTGGACCGCTGCTCCGCGGTGAACTGGAGGGCGATCGAGTACAGCAGCGGCGTCCCGGCCAGAAGGGCGAACACCGTGATGTAGGACATCAGCACCGAGGTGATGCTGCGCGCGAGGATCGCCGACCACGCCTGGCTGATCGCGCAGACCACCCCGATGAGCAGGGCCGTGACGCTGAGGACGGCCTGCGCCCGCAGCGGGCTGATCACCCCCTCGGCGACCGGGAGCAGCAGGACCGGCAGCGTGAGCAGGAGGGCGGCCAGGCCCGTCCCCCACGCGGCGGCGAGCTTGCCGAGCGCGATCTCGCCGGGCGTGAGCCGGGTGACCTGGAGGGTGGCGAGCGTCCCGCGCTCCCGGTCACCGTTGATCGACTGGCCGCTGAGCGCGGGCGTGACCAGCAGCGTCAGCACCAGCACCCCGAGCAGCACCCCGCCGAACATCGGGATGCCGGGCTTGTCATCGGACGAGCCGCCGTCGACCTCCAGCGCCAGCCGGAACAGCAGGCCGAGCCCGTTGACGGTCAGGAACCAGGCCGCGAGGAGCGCCTTCCAGCGGCCCGTCCGCAGCCGGGTCCTGATCTCCTGCCGTGCCACCAGGCCGATTCCGCGCGCGGTCACCGCCGGTCACCTCCGGGTCTCGGTCATCGCCAGGTAGGCCGATTCGAGCGCGCTGCCCGCCGGGGCGAGCCCGCTGACGGGCACCCCCGCCTCGACCAGCCCGGCCAGCAGCGACGCCGCCTCGGCCTCGGTGAGCGGGCCGACCTCCGCGCCGCCCGGCAGCTCGGTCGGCCGGAGCCCCGGCAGCCCCTCGGGCGGGTCGGCCAGGGCCGCGACCAGCCGCCCGCGGTGGAGCGAGCGGACGCGCCACCGGACGCGGGACGACGACGTCCCGGCGAGCTCGGCCATCGTGTGCTCGCCGACCGTCCGGCCGTGGTCGACCAGGACGACCCGGTCGGCGATCTCCTCCAGCTCGCCGAGGATGTGGCTGGACACCAGCACCGCGACGCCCTCCGCCGCCAGGGACCGCAGCAGGTCGCGCAGCTCGACGCGCGAGCGCGGGTCGAGGCCGGAGGCGGGCTCGTCCAGCAGCAGGACGCACGGTCGGTGCACGAGGGCGCGCGCCATCCCGAGCCGCTGCTTCTGCCCGCGCGAGAGGGCGTGCACCGGCCGCCCGACATGGTCGTCCAGGTGGACGAGGGTGAGCAGTGCCTTGACGCGGCGCTGCCGATCCGCCTTCGGCAGCCCGTAGGCGTCCGCGAAGAACGCCAGGTACTCGTCCACCGTGAGCTGGTCGTAGACGCCGAAGACGTCCGGCATCCAGCCGAGCGCGTCGCGCGCCCTCGCGGGGTCGGCCAGCGCGTCGTGCCCCGCGATCCGCACCGTGCCCGAGTCGGGAGCGAGGAGCGTCGCGAGGATCAGCAGCAGTGTGGTCTTGCCCGCGCCATTGGCGCCGACGAGCGCCGTGACCTGCCCGTACGGGACGGTGATGTCGAGCCCGCGGAGCGCCTCCAGCGGCCCGAACCGCCGCGTGACCCCGCGCGCCTCGACTCCGAAGCCGACTCCGAGGCCGTCACCGGGGCCGCCGTCTTCCGCCACTCGCCACCTCCGCCGCCACCGGGCCGGTCCGATCTCCTTGGACGCGGCCCGGAATCAGCGGGTTCCGGCGGCTCGCGGCGGGTCTACTCGACGGTGACGGATTTGGCGAGGTTGCGGGGCTGGTCGACGTCGTGGCCCTTCGCCGTCGCGAGTTCGCAGGCGAACACCTGGAGCGGGACGGTCGTCACCAGCGGCTGCAGCAGGGTCGGGACGGCCGGGACGCGGATCAGTGTGTCCGCATACGGCTCGACCGACTCGTCGCCCTCCTCGGCGATGACGATCGTCCGGGCGCCGCGGGCCCGGATCTCCTGGATGTTCGAGACGATCTTGTCGTGCAGGACGTCCCGGGCGCGCGGCGGCACCACGACGACGACCGGCAGGTTCTCCTCGATCAGCGCGATCGGGCCGTGCTTCAGCTCGCCGGCGGCGAAGCCCTCGGCGTGCATGTAGGCGAGTTCCTTGAGCTTCAGCGCGCCCTCCAGGGCCACCGGGAAGCCCACGTGGCGGCCGAGGAACAGCACGCAGTGCTCGCCCGCCAGCGACCGCGCCAGCTCGCGGACCGGCTCCATGGTCTCCAGGACCTTGTCGACCTTCTCCGGCATCCGCTCCAGGAGCTGGACCATCGCGAACACCTCGTCGCCCCACTTGGTGCCGCGCACCTGCGCCAGGTACAGCGCGATCAAGTAGACGGCGACGAGCTGGGTGAGGAACGCCTTGGTGGACGCGACCGCGATCTCCGGCCCGGCGTGCGTGTAGAGGACGCCGTCGCACTCGCGCGGCAGCGTGGAGCCGTTGACGTTGCAGATGCCGAGCAGCTTGGCCTTCTGCTCGCGGGCGTGCCGGACGGCCATCAGCGCGTCCATCGTCTCGCCCGACTGGGAGATCGCGATGACCAGCGTCGACGGCGACAGGATCGGGTCGCGGTAGCGGAACTCGCTCGCGAGCTCCACCTCGCAGGGCAGCCCGGCCCAGTGCTCGATCGCGTACTTGGCGATCAGGCCCGCGTGGTAGGACGTCCCGCACGCCACGATGATGATCTTGTCGACCTCGCGGAGCTCCCGGTCGGAGATGCGCATCTCGTCCAGGTGCAGCCGGCCGTCGGAGCCGATCCGGCCGAGCAGCGTGTCGGCGACGGCGCGCGGCTGCTCGGCGATCTCCTTGAGCATGAAGTAGTCGTAGCCGCCCTTCTCGGCGGCGGACACGTCCCAGTCGACGTGGTAGTGCTTCACCTCGGCGGGGCGCCCGTCGAAGTCGGTGACCGAGACGCCCTCGGCGCGCAGCTCGACGACCTGGTCCTGGCCGAGCTCGATCGCGTCGCGGGTGTGCGCGATGAACGCGGCGACGTCGGAGGCGAGGAAGTTCTCGCCGTCCCCGGTGCCGACGACGAGCGGCGAGTTGCGGCGCGCCCCGACGACCAGATCGGGGTTGCCGGTGTGCACGGCGACCAGCGTGAACGCGCCCTCCAGCCGGCGGCAGACGCGGCGCATGGCGTCGGCGAGGCCGCCGCCCGCCTTCAGCTCGTCCTCCAGCAGGTGCGCGACGGCCTCGGTGTCGGTGTCGGACGCGAGGCCGTGCCCGCCCTCCTCCAGCTCGGCGCGCAGCTCGGCGAAGTTCTCGATGATCCCGTTGTGGATCACCGCGACGGACCCGGTGCAGTCGACGTGCGGGTGCGCGTTGCGGTCGGTCGGCGGGCCGTGCGTCGCCCACCGGGTGTGGCCCATGCCGAGCGTCCCCGCGGGCGGCGGCTCCTCCTCCAGGGCTCCCCGCAGGTTCGCGAGCTTGCCCGCGCGCTTCGCCGTCGCCAGCTTCCCGTCGGCCAGCACGGCCACTCCGGCCGAGTCGTAGCCGCGGTACTCCAGCCTCGCCAGCCCCTCGACGACGACGTCGAGCGCCGGCCGGCCGCCTACGTACCCCACGATTCCGCACATGGCGGCAACTCTATTCGGTGTCCGGGCCGGGACCTACCCGCAGGCGGCGCGGCCGGTCCCGCTAGCGTGAACGGCCGGTGAAAACCCGGTAACCGGCTGGACCGCCCCGTAGTGTTCAGCCCATGACGGACGGATGGGACAGCGTGCCGAGCCCTTACGTGGAACTCTCCCGCGACGCCTGGCGCGGCCTCCGGGAGAGCACGCCGCTGCCGCTCACGCCCGGTGAGCTGGAGGCGCTGCGCGGCCTGAAGGACCCGATCGACATCACCGAGGTCGAGGAGGTCTACCTGCCGCTGTCCCGGCTGCTGAACCTGTTCTTCCTGGGGGACGGGCGGCTCCGCGACACCGTCAGCGGCTTCCTCGGCGGCGAGGTGGCGCCCACCCCGTTCATCATCGGGGTGGCGGGCAGCGTCGCGGTCGGCAAGTCGACGACGTCGCGGCTGCTGCGCACGCTGCTGGCCCGCTGGCCGGAGCATCCGAGCGTGGAGCTGGTGACGACCGACAGCTTCCTGTACCCGAACGCCGTCCTGTCCGAGCGCGGGCTCATGGACCGCAAGGGGTTCCCCGAGTCCTACGACCGGCGCGCCCTCGTCCGGTTCGTGTCCGAGATCAAGGCGGGCGCGGCGCAGGCGTCGATCCCGGTGTACTCGCACCTGGAGTACGACATCGTGCCGGACGCGGCGCAGACCGTCCGGCGGCCGGACATCCTGATCGTCGAAGGGCTGAACGTGCTGCAGGCGCCGCCCGCCGGCACCCTCGGCGTGTCGGACTTCTTCGACTTCTCCATCTACGTGGACGCGCGGGTCGAGGACATCCGGCAGTGGTACATCGACCGGCTGTTCGCGCTGCGCCGCACCGCGTTCACCGACCCGCGCTCCTACTTCCACAAGTACGCCCACGAACTGGACGAGGACGAGACCGCCGCGTTCGCGCAGCGCGTGTGGCGGGACGTCAACGAGATCAACCTCGTCTCCAACATCCTGCCGACCCGCGCCCGCGCCACCCTCGTCCTGCACAAGGACCGCGACCACTGCATCCAGCGCGTCCGCCTCCGCCGCATCTGACCGGGCGGAGCCCGCGATCGGTCAGCGCCAGGGGCCGGTCACGGCGAAGGTCGTGCCCGGGGTGTAGACGTTGACGAACATCGTTCTCGCGTCCGGGGAGAACGTGACGCCGGCGAACTCGCCCCATTCGGGCTCGTCCTCGGTGCCGATGTTCTGCCGGTTGCGGGCCATCGGGTAGACCGTGCGGCGGCGGGACACACCGAACACGTGCTGCGCGCCGTTGCCGTCCTCGCAGACCATCAGGCCGCCCTGCGGCGCCAGGCAGATGTTGTCGGGCGACTCGCCGGGCTTCTGGACGTCGGTGCCGGGGCCGAACACGATCACGAGGGTGAGGCGGCGGTGGCGCGGCTCGTACGACCACACCTGCCCGAAGTGGTCGGCGCGCGAACCGTCCGCCGTCTTCGCGAAGCTCGACACGAAGTAGACGCGGTCGCCGCCCCAGTAGCAGCCCTCCAGCTTCTGCGCGTGCGTGATGCCGCCCGGCCCGAAGTCCTGGAACCGGATCGCGGTCTCCTTCGCCAGGGGGTCGGGCACCTCCTTCCACTCGACGCGGTCGAACACGGTGCCGGGCTCTTGGACGACCGACAGGTCCGGGACGTCGGGGACGCGGAGCGCTTCGAGGCGGCCCCCGGCTCGCAGGCTGCCGAACCCGCCGCGCGGCTTCTCCGGCAGGAACCGGTAGAACAGCCCGAACGGCTTCTCGAACGCGTCCTCGGTCTCGTAGACGGTGCCGTCGCGCGGATCGACGGCGATCGCCTCGTGCTGGAACCGGCCCATCGCGGCCAGCGGCTCGGGGACGGTCCGGTCCTGCCGGTACGGGTCGACCTCAAAGATGAACCCGTGGTCCTTGGTGTAGTTCCCGGTACCCGCCTTGTCCTCGGTCTCCTCGCAGGTCAGCCACGTGTGCCACGGGGTCGGGCCGCCGGCGCAGTTGACGGCCGTCCCGGCGATGGCGACGCGCTCGGTGCGCACGCGCCCGGCGCGGTCGACCTCCAGCGCGGTGCAGCCGCCGAGGCCCTCGGGGTCGTAGGTGACGCCCTCGACCGGCGGCACCCGGTGCTCGGCGTCCGGGCGGTTCTCGTGGTTGCGGACGAGCCACGTCCGGCCGCGTCCGGGGAAGGCGGACATGCCGTCGCAGTGGCTCGGGACGGCACCCTCCCCCGAGCGCAGCGGCTCGCCCTCCCGGGACAGGACGGTGTAGCGGAACCCGCGCGGCAGGTCGAGCAGGCCGTCCGGGTCGGGCACGAGCGGCCCGTACCCGTCGTGGCGGCCGGCGGGCGCGGCGGCGGCGCTCCCGGCGAACAGCTGCTCGACGGCGCCGGTGAAGGCGATGCCCGCCCCCACCGCGCCCGTCCCCGCCAGGAGCCGGCGGCGCGTGACTGACATGGGTGCACACTCCCTGGTCTGGACGATCGACGACCTTCCAGCCGTTGTAACACGGGTCACACCGGCGGGATACGGCACACCTCGACAGGCCGCGGATCCGCTCTCATCCGGACCGGTGCGGCTCGTCTTCGGCGTGTGGAGCGGCATACCCGAAACCCCGCGGCGCCGGGCAACCCGCGCCGCTTCGGCCAGGACGGCGGTCAGGCGGGCCGGGGGCCGGGGGGAGGGGCGGCGATGGCCTCGCGGATGCGGACGGCCTGCGCCTCCTGGTAGCCGGTGATCCGCCAGATGACCAGCATCGCGAGCAGTGCCGCGACGGCCCCGATCTCGCAGACGACCGGGAGCATCACGGTGCCGTTGCCGCCGCCGTCCTGCAGCCCGAGGACCCTCGACCCGATCAGGTACACGAGCCAGGCCGTCCACCACGCGTTCACCGGCCAGTTCGACTGGGCGTGCGGCGCGCTCGCACGCCAGACGCCGCTGACGATGCTGCGCGGCACGAAGAAGCTGATGATCGGCACGATCCAGCCGAAGATGATCCAGGGCCGTCCCCACGTGTCGGGCAGCTCGTTGATCACATCGGCGGTCGTGCGCGCCTGCCACAGCCACACGATCACGGCGACGGAGGCGGCCAGGAGCGGCAGCAGTTGCGAAACGCCCACGGCCGCGAAGGCGCCCTCCGACAGCTCGCCGCCGCCGCTGATCATGTCGGCCGCCGCCACCACGGCGATGACGTTGAGCACCAGCGCGTTGGCCCCGAGCGCGGTGAGCGCGAAGACCGCCGCGACGCGCGGCGGCCGGACGATGTCGGGGGCTAACGGCGCGTAGGGCTGGTAGGGAGGGTTGGCCATGGCTGCTCCAGTACGGCTCGGGGGTGCGCCCGAATCCTGGCGTCCCGGACCGCTCCCGGAAAAGGGCATCATGATCACAACATCGTGACGACCCCGCGAGACTGGACCCATGAACGACGCCCCCCGCATCGATGACGCCACCGAAGCCGCACTCCCCCGCCTGCTCGTCGAGCCGCCGTGGACCCGCCGGACGAGCCGCGGCGCGGAGCCGGTCGTCCTGACGGGTCTGAAGCGTCCGAAGGCGCCGGCAACCGAGTCCTGGCCGCCCGGACTGCGCGAGGAGTGGCTGCGGGCCAAGGAAGGTTTCACGAAGGCTTACGAGCCGCTCCCCCAGGACACCGACTGGCCCGCGGTGGCGGAGCACTTCCGCAGCGGCGCCGCCCTGGACGACCCGCGGGGCGGGGAGCGCGCCCGCAGGTACTACCGGCTGGTGCTGGACGGGCCCGGCGACCTCGCGGACGAGCTCCTCGCCGACGCGCGCTACCACGACGACTGGGCGGGCTGGGTGTTCCGGATCCCGCACAGGCACTTCGCCGCCCGGCGCGGCATCGCCGCCCACCGGTTGATCCTGCACGCGGTCAAGAAGCATCCGTCCGCCGCGGACGCGCTCGTCCCGTTCCTGGACGATGCCACCGCCCAGGCGATGATCAACGCACTCGGCGGCCGGACCGACGCCGCCGCCCGGCTCTGGTTCGGCTGGCACGGCCCGGCCGCGGCGGCGTTCGTCGTCCCCGAGGCGCTGCGCAAGCCCGGCCCCAAGCGCACGAAGGCCGAGCAGGGCCTCGCGCTCATCGCCCGCGAGCACGGCAGCGCCTGCCTCGTCGAAGCGGCGCGAGCCTACGGCGACGACGCGGCCGAGGCGATCGGCGCGCTGGGCACCGACCCGCTGGACCGGTATCCCGACGACCTGCCGGAATGGGACGAGGAGCGGGTGCGCGCCGCACTCCCCCGGATCCTGCTGCGCGACCGGCAGCTGGCGCTGCCGGCGCGGGCCGCCGCGCACTTCGTGACGATGCTGCTCATCTCCTCGCCGGCCGAGCCGTACGCGGGCTGCGAGCAGGTCATCGAGGCGTGCGACCCCGACTCCCTCGCCGAGTTCGCCTGGGCGCTGTACGAGAACGAGCGCGGCGCCGGGCTGTGGGCCGCGCCGGGCGTCCAGTACGCGCTGGGACGGCTCGGCGACGCGCAGACGGCCGCGCGGCTCGCCGACCGGATGGCCCGCTGGGACAACTACTACGTGTGGACGTTCACGGGCCTGACGGCGCTCGACGTCCTCATGTCGATGGACGCCCCGCCGGACGACCTGCTGCGCCACCTGGACCGGCTCGCCCGCCGCGCCGCGTCCGCCAAGCACATGCGCACCCGCGCGCAGGGCCGGCTCAACGCCATCGCCCGGGAACGCGGGCTGAGCCCCGAGCAACTGGCGGACCGGCTCGTCCCCGACCTCGGCCTGGACGCCGAAGGCTCGCTGACCCTCGACTACGGCCCGCGCCGCTTCACGGTCGGTTTCGACGAGGGCCTCAAGCCGTTCGTGACCGACGACGGCGGCAAGCCGCGCAAGACCCTGCCCAAACCCGGCGTGAAGGACGACGAGACCCTCGCCACCGCCTCCTACAAGCGCTTCGCCGACCTCAAGAAGGAGGCCCGGACGGTAGCCGCCGACCAGATCAAGCGCCTTGAGCGGGCAATGGTCACCGCCCGCTCCTGGACACCGGACGAGTTCCGCACCCTCTTCGCCGCCCACCCGCTACTGCGGCACATCACCTGCCGCCTGGTCTGGTCGGCCGGAGGCACCCCGTTCCGCATCGCCGAGGACGGCACCCTCGCCGACGTCGCGGACGACGAGTTCGCCCTGGACGGCCCGGTGACGCTCCCGCACCCCCTCGTCCTGGGCGAGGACGCCGTCGCCGCCTGGTCCTCGGTCTTCGCCGACTACGAACTCCTCCAACCGTTCGCGCAGCTAGGACGCCCCGTCCACACGCTCACCGACGACGAACGCACCACGAACCGCCTGACGCGCTTCGAAGGCCGCACGACCCACTTCGGCACATGCCTCGGCATGACGTCCCGCGGCTGGCGCCTGGGCGAACGGGAGGCGGGCGGCGTCCGCCGCGAGATCTCCCTGTTCACCCCCGACGACCGCCACGTCATGGTGCAACTCGACCCCGGCATCAGCGTCGCCGACCCGACGGAGTACCCGGAGCAGACCATCACCCGCGTCATCCTCATGACGGGCCGCTACTCCGGCCAGGCACACCCCTTCGGCTCCCTACCCCCGGTGACCACCTCAGAGCTCCTGACAGACCTAGCCCACCTGACCGCCTGACCCCGCCCCCGCCCCGCGGATCGCCCCGCGGCCAGGCGCCGCTGATCACCGCGTCCCCCGGGTGGCGGCTGGGCGCGGTCAGTCGGCGCTGGCGACCGGGAGGGTGCGGAGGCGGAAGGTGGCCAGGAGGGTCGCAGCGGCGGTGACCAGGACGAGGAGGGTGATCGCCAGTGGCAGGTCGACCGTCGAAGTGACCGGGGAGGCGTCCGTCAGGGCGTCCGTGACGGACAGGCACCACTGCTGGATGGACGCCGACTTGGCGCCCGGCGCGAAGCTGCCCAGCAGCGACTCCCAGACCAGCGCGTACAGCAGGCCGATCGTGACGGCGTTGCGGCTCGCGACGGCGAGCGCGACGAACACCGCGCTGTAGGCGACGCCTCCGACCAGGACGCCGACCGCGAAGGCGGGTGTCAGCTGCGCGGTCGTCCCGGTGAGGATGAGGCCCGCGAGCAGCGTCGGGACGGTCGCGAACGCCGTCGTCAGGACGATCGCCACGACGAGCTTCGTCAGGACGATCACCTCGCGCGGGATCGGCTTGGTCAGCACGTACATGATCTGGCCGTCGTCGATCTCGGGGCCGATCACGCCGGTGCCCGCGATCAGGGCGAGCAGCGGCAGCAGCGTGGCGAGCCCGAACTGCTGGATGACGTCGGCGGAGACGTCCAGGTCGTTCTGCCCGGCCGCGCGCAGCGCGACCGACAGGATCAGCAGGATCAGCGGCAGCCCCAGCAGGAGCAGCGCGCGCTTGCGCCCGAGCATCGCCCGGAACGTGATCATCGCAATCGTCGGGTTCATCGGGCCACCAGGTAGGAGAAGACGCTTTCGAGGGACTCGTCCGCCGGGGAGACCTCCCACAGGCGCACGTCGGCGTCGCGGGCGACCTGCGGGAGCAGGAGCGTGAAGCGCTGGAAGTCGACCGCCTCGATCCGCAGGCCCTTGTCGGTGAGCTGGACGCTGCGGGCCGAGCCGTCCGCGATGATCGAGGCGGCGAGCCGGCGGTCGTCGGACGAGCGGACGAGGAAGATGTGCGGCCGGTCGGTCATCAGCCGGCGGATCTTGCGGAAGTCGCCGGACGCCGCGTGCCGGCCCGCGACGATCACCTCGATGTGGCTGGCGAGCCGCTCCACCTCCTCCAGGATGTGCGAGGAGAACAGGATCGTGCGCCCCTCCTCGGCCATCCGGGTGATGAGGTCCATGAGCTGGAGGCGCTGGCGCGGGTCCATGCCGTTGAACGGCTCGTCCAGCAGGAGGACGGGCGGGTCGTGCACGAGCGCCGACGCCATCTTGATGCGCTGCTTCATGCCCTTGGAGTAGTTGCCGATCGGGCGCCCCGCGGCATAGTCCATCTCGACGAGGCCGATGGCGCGGCGGGCGGCGGCGGCCGGGTCGGGCAGCTTGTGCAGCTTCGCCATCGCGACGATGAACTGCTCGCCGGTGAGGAAGTCGTAGGCCGTCTCGCGCTCCGGGACGAGCCCCAGCTTGCGGTAGACGCCCGGGTTGCGCCAGATCGGCTCCCCGTCGAGCGTGACGCTGCCGGACGACGGCGCCAGGAACCCGCCCATCATGTGGATCAGCGTCGACTTCCCCGCGCCGTTCGGCCCGAGGAGGCCGGTCACGCCCGGCCCGACCTTCATCGACACGCCGTTGACCGCGACGACGTTCCCGTACCAGCGAGAAACGTTCTCCAGTATCAACTCGCTCATGTGCCCCGTGGGGGGACGACCCCCCACACCCCCCGTCTCGCTTCGCTCGCTCATGAGAGCCCCGCCTTCCGGAACCGGCGGTACAGGACCGCGATCGAGCCGACGATAATGACCGCGCACAGCGCGAGCGCGACCGCGCCGCCGGTGAGGCCGGGTGCGATGCCGGGCGAGGACGACTGCGCGCCGAGCAGCCGGACCTGGACGATGTCCACCAGGTTGAACGGCGTCGCCAGCCCGATCCAGCCCTGCAGGGTGAAGTTGGTCTGGGCCTCGGCGATGCCCTGCACGGCGCCGACGAACGCGGCACTGACCATGTAGACGGCGATGACCGCGGCGACGCCGAAGCCGCGGCGCGGGGTGAACGCCGCGACCACCATCCCGATCGCGGCGAGCACGAGCGCGTACAGGACGCAGCCGACCAGGGCGCCGAGGTACTTCAGCAACTGCTCGCCCGAATCGGGCATCTTGGTGATCAGGCCGCCGACGTACAGGACGGTGACGGGCACCGCCATCAGCGCGAACAGCGCGGTCGTCAGCGCGGCGAACTTCGCGAGGACGAAGTCGAGATGGCCGACCGGGCGGGAGAAGTACAGCGGGATGACGTGGAAGCGCACCTCCCGCGAGGCCAGCACCGGCGCCTGCGTGGCCAGGAAGATCGCCACGATGACCTGCATGATGTTCGCGTAGGACGCGTAGCGGAACAGCGCGTCCGGCTGCTTGCTGAACGCGAACGCCGCGACCGACCCGGCGGCCGGCAGCAGCATGATCGCCGCCAGCAGGAACGGCATGATCTTGGCGCGCGCGGGGCGTCCGAGCCCGAAGGCGGCGCGCAGGTTGTGCACGTACAGCGACCGCAGCACGTACGCGCGGCCGTTGCGGCGCCCGTCGTAGTGGCGGTAGCCGATGTCGTGGATGGTGCTGGTGCTCATCGCGGCGCTCCCTGCTGGACGGTTCCGGCGGGGGCCGGCGGCGCGGGCGGCCCGGTCTGGAAGACCTCCTCGATGTGGTGCCGGCGCTGCTCCATCCGGATGAGCCGCAGCCCGAGGCCCGCGACGCCGTCGCGGATCAGGTCGTAGGTCGTCTCGCCGGCGATGTCGACGATGAGGAACCGGCCCTCGGGGCGGACGGACACGCCCTGGTCGAAGAGGTGCCGCCCGAGCACGTCCCGCCCCTCGTCGACCTCGACGGTCAGCACGCCGCTCGCGGCGGTGTACGCCTCGACGGCCTGGGACCGCAGCAGCTTCCCGCCGTCGATGATGACGACGTGGTCGCAGACCCGCTCCAGCTCGCCGAGCAGGTGGGAGGTGACGAGGACGCTGATCCCGAACTCGGCGCCGATGCGGCGGATCAGGTCGAGCATCTCGTCGCGCCCGGCCGGGTCGAGGCCGTTGGTCGGCTCGTCCAGGAACACGAGCTTCGGGTCGTGGACGAGGGCCTGCGCGAGCTTCACCCGCTGGCGCATCCCGGTCGAGTAGCCGCCGATCGGACGGTAGCGCTCCTCGTACAGGCCGACGTGCCGGAGCGTGTCGGCGGCGCGCTCGCGGGCGGCGGTCGGGGGGAGCCCGCACATGCGGGCCATGTGCACGACGAACTCGGTCGCGGACACGTCCGGCGGCAGGCAGTCGTACTCGGGCATGAATCCGACGCTCTCCCGGATCCGCAGGCCCTCGCGCGCGATGTCGAGCCCCAGCACGGTCGCGGTGCCGGACGTCGGCGGCAGCAGCCCGAGCAGGATCTTGATGAGCGTCGACTTGCCGGCCCCGTTGGCTCCGACCAGCCCGACGACGCCCGGTTCGACGGCCACGTTCAGGTCGTCCAAGGCGGTCACCCGGGGGAACCTCATCGTCAGGCCCTGGGTGGCGATTATCGGCATGGTCCGAACCTAGCGGCCGCCGCCGGGCGGCACGTCCCCCTCAAGTGCTATGCGGGGCAGCCTTTCGTCTGGTCTTGCCGCGACCTAAGTACGACGTCCGACCGCCGGACGTCGCCCCCGCCGCAGGACGATCTCCCACAGCGCCTTCTGGACGAGCAGCGTCAGCGCCCCCGCGATGATCATCCCGGCGAAGTTGACGGCGAGCTGGAGCAGCGAGCCGGTGATCTCGCTGCCGTGCTTGAGCGCCATCGCCACCGCGAGGTTCCCGGCGGCGGGCACGGTGGTGACCGAGATGAACACCCCGACCAGCGCCGACGACTTGCCCGCGGTGAGCGACAGCACCCCGGCGCCGCCGGCCAGCAGCGCGACGATGAACGACCAGCGGTCCGGGCTGTAGATGAACGCGGTGAGCGGGCGCTCGGCGGGCAGCCGGTCCAGCTCGATCACCCCGATCCACCGGCTGACCAGGGCGCACACGTAGGTGATCGCGATCGCGACGGCGAATCCGACGACCAGCGCCCGCACCGCCTGCACGATGCGCGCCGGCTGCCACCGGACGAGCCCGTAGCAGATCGCCGCGACCGCGCCGAACTCCGGGCCGAGGACCATCGCGCCGACCACCAGCACCGGCGAGTCGATCAGCGCGGCGATCCCCGCCAGCTGCGTGGCGAGGGCCAGGAACGCGATGAACGACCAGGTCAGCGCCGTCCCCTCGCTGACGCTGCGGTCGAGCTCGTCCCAGACGACGGCGTCGTCGCCGTGCCCGGGCGCCCGCTCCTTGGCCTCCTCGGCGGTCTCGGAGAGCGTCAGGTCGACCTTGTCGAGCGCGATGGAGCCGTCCCGGTGGACGTCCAGGGCGCGCAGTGCGTCCAGCACCTCGTTGGCGGACTCGCGGGCGACGTCGGCGGTCACGAGGTCGCCGCGCGGGGACCGGGCGGCGCCGCCGATCACGACGATGTTGGTGGCGCCCGCGCAGTCGGACAGTGCCGCGCAGACCGCGTCGGTCCGGTCCGCCGGGACGATCGCTCTCAGATGAAGCACTGGCCAATCGTGCCGTAAACGGAGGGGTCGTGTGACCGGGACGGCAGGACATGCGCTTTGATCGACTATTTGCAGCCTCGTTGGTGAAATATGACGAAAACGACCCCCAGGACGGTGACGGCATGACGCGACGCGCCCCGACTCGGCATGACCCCGGCCATCGGTTTGAACCGGGCAAGAGGCTCCTGGCCGCGGCGGCGCTCGCGCTCGCCGTGCCGCTGGCGGTGTCGGGCTGCGAGGGGAACCTGAGCATCGGCGACCCGTCCGCCTCGCCCGGCGGTGCCACGTCCGGCCAGAGCGACGGCGACGCGACCAGCCCGCTCGACAACCCCGACGGCACCAAGCCGGGCCTGGCCGCCATCACCTCCGGCGGCGACCGGGACGAGGCGCGCACGCTCATCGCGAAGGTCGCCACCAAGGGGCGCGGCCCGAAGACCGGCTACGACCGCGACAAGTTCGGCTACGCGTGGAAGGACAACGCCCCGGACGTCCCGTTCGCCCGCAATGGCTGCGACACCCGCAACGACCTGCTGAAGCGCGACGGCGAGGACGTCCGCTACCGGTCCGGGTCCAACTGCGTGGTCGTCTCGCTCACATTGCACGACCCGTACTCCGGCAAGACGATCGAGTGGAAGAAGGCGCACGCGACCGCCGTGCAGATCGACCACGTGATCCCGCTGTCGTACAGCTGGCAGATGGGCTCGTCGCGCTGGACGAAGGGCAAGCGCGAATCCCTCGCCAACGACCCGCTCAACCTCATCCCGGTGGACGGCCCGCTCAACGGCGCCAAGAGCGACTCCGGGCCGGCGTCGTGGCTGCCGCCGAACAAGCGCATCCGCTGCTCCTACAGCGTCCGCTTCGCGCAGGTGGCCCTGAAGTACGACCTGCCGGTCACCAGCGCAGACAAGAAGATCATGCTCGACCTGTGCGGCGGCTGACCCCGGCGGCGGCTCCCGGCGGCTGCTCGCGGCCGAATATGCTCGTCCGATGAGCGATGACGTGGACGAGCAGGGCACGCCCGACGAACGGCCGAAGGTCCGGACCGAACGGGGCGTCGGCGCCCGCGCGACCGGGGCGGAGGTGACCGGCGCGTCCGCGACCGGGCTCACCGTCCGGCTCGGGAACGGGCTCGGGTCGCTGGCGGTGGGCTCGATGGCCCTCGGCGCGCTGGCCATCGGCGCCGTCGCGATCGGCAAGCTCGTCGTGAAGCGCGCCGTCATCGCCCACCTCGAGGCGGGGACCGTCGAGATCAAGCACCTCAAGGTGGGACGGCTGGAGATCGACGAGCACTAGCACCGGGGAGCGCTAGCCGAGAGCGGTCTTCACCACTCCGGCGAGGTGCTCGGCGACGGACTGGGCCTGCTCCTCGGAGGCCGCCTCGACCATCACGCGGACCATCGGCTCGGTGCCGCTCGGCCGGATGAGGACACGGCCCGTCTCGCCGAGGCCGGCCTCGGCGGCGGCGACGGCCTCGGCCAGCTCCGCGGACGTCTTCGCCCGGGTCTTGTCGACGTCCTTGACGTTGATGAGCACCTGCGGCAGCCGCGTCATCACCTTGGCCAGCTCGTCCAGCGGACGGCCCCGGCGGACCATCGCGGCCGCCAAGTGCAGGCCGGTCAGGACGCCGTCGCCGGTCGTCGCGTGGTCGAGCATGATGACGTGGCCGGACTGCTCGCCGCCGAACCCGAAGCCGCCGTCCTTCATCGCCTCCAGGACGTACCGGTCGCCGACCGCGGTCTCGACCACGGTGATCCCGGCCTCCCGCATCGCGAGCTTGAAGCCGAGGTTCGACATCACGGTCGCGACGACGGTGTCGGACGGCAGCGCGCCCGCCTCCCGCAGGTCGAGGGCGAGGATCGCCATGATCTGGTCGCCGTCCACGATCTCGCCGGACGCGGTCACGGCCAGGCAGCGGTCGGCGTCGCCGTCGTTGGCGATGCCCACGTCCGCGCCGTACTCCCGGACGGCCCGCCGTAGCGCCTCCAGGTGCGTGGAGCCGCAGCCCGCGTTGATGTTCAGGCCGTCCGGCGCCGTCCCGATCGTGAAGACCTCGGCGCCGGCGCGGCGCAGCGCCTCCGGCGCGACGTCGCAGGACGCGCCGTTCGCGCAGTCGACCACGACGCGCAGGCCGTCCAGCGACACCTTGACCGTGGACACCAGGTGCGCGACGTACTGCTCGACGGCGCCGTGCGCCTCCCGGACGCGGCCGACCGCGGCGCCGGTCGGCGGGTCCCACGCCTCGCCGAGCCGCGCCTCGATGCGGTCCTCGATCTCGTCCGGCAGCTTGTAGCCGCTGCGGTCGAAGAACTTGATGCCGTTGTCGGGCGCCGGGTTGTGCGACGCCGACAGCATCACGCCGAGGTCGGCGTCCAGCGCGTGGGTCAGGTGCGCCACCGCCGGGGTCGGCAGGACGCCGAGGCGCAGCACGTCCACCCCGGAGCTGGCGAGGCCCGCCACGACGGCGGCCTCCAGGAACTCACCGGAGGCCCGCGGGTCGCGTCCGACCACGGCGAGCGGACGATGGCCTTTGAACTCGCCCTCCTCGCCGAGCACCCGCGCGGCGGCGACGGACAGGTCCATGGCGAGCGGGGCGGTCAGGTCGCGGTTGGCGAGCCCGCGCACGCCGTCGGTCCCGAACAGACGAGCCACAGTTCAACTCCCGATGAGACTGGATGACCCCGGAAAGCGGACGAGCCGCCGCACCCGCCGCGCCGCCCACGCGGAACGGCCGCGTGGAGGCCACGGGGTGCGACGGCTCGTACCGTCGATCAACGCTTGCTGTACTGCGGAGCCTTGCGGGCCTTCTTGAGACCGGCCTTCTTGCGCTCCGGCACCCGGGCGTCGCGGGTGAGGAAGCCGGCCTTCTTCAGCGCCGGGCGGTGCTCGATGTTCGCGAACTGCAGCGCGCGGGAGATGCCGAGGCGCAGCGCGCCGGCCTGGCCGGTGGTGCCGCCGCCGTTGACGCGCGCGAGCACGTCGAACTGCCCCTCCAGGCCCAGCAGCACGAACGGCTCGTTCACGATCTGCTGGTGCACCTTGTTCGGGAAGTACTGGTCCAGGGTGCGGCCGTTGATCTTCCACTGGCCGCTGCCGGGGACGATGCGGACCCGCGCGATGGCCTGCTTGCGGCGGCCGGTGCCGGCGGCCGGGCCGGTCGCGACCGGCTGGCCGAGGTAGCTCTCGCCGGCGGCCTCGGGGGTCTCGGTGCTGTACTCGGACGGAGCGTCCTCGTACGAGTCGAGCTCGACGCTCTCGGCGCCGGTGGTGTCGTCCACGGTTCTCCTCGGGGTGTTCTAGCCAGGGCGGCTGGCCCGTCTCGACGGGTGCCCCGGCGGCCTCATGTCTCGTACCGCGCCCGCGGGCGCGGGTGTCACTTCGCGATCTGGCTGATCTGGGTGATCTCGAACGGGACCGGCTTCTGCGCCTGGTGCGGGTGGTCCGGCCCGGCGTAGACCTTCACCTTGCCGAACATCTTCCGGCCGAGGGAGGTCTTGGGCAGCATGCCCTTGATCGCCTTCTCGACCGCCCGCTCGGGGTTCTTCGCCAGCAGCTCGGTGTAGGTCACCGAGCGGAGCCCGCCCGGGTAACCGGAGTGCCGGTAGGCCTTCTTGCGCTCCGCCTTGTTGCCCGACAGCGACACCTTGTCGGCGTTCACGATGACGACGAAGTCACCGGTGTCGAGGTGCGGCGCGTAGATCGGCTTGTGCTTGCCCCGAAGCAGCTGCGCGACCTGACTGGCGAGACGGCCCAGCACGACATCGGTCGCGTCGATGACGTACCACTGACGCTGGACGTCAGCGGGCTTAGGGGTGTACGTGCGCACGGTCGTCAGCCTTCGTTTCTCGTCGACTTTCAGCGGTTTCGATCCTCGCCCGCCCACATGGGACGAGCGTCAGCGGAAATCCTGCTTGCGCCGATCAGAGGATCATCCGACCTGGCGCTCCGGGAGACCGGGGTCCACACACGAGCCGCAAAGGACGCACATGCTGGAAACACCCCGGCACATCGTCGTGTGGCCGCCCACCCGCATCGGGCACGCGTCAAGACACACAACAAATACGCAGGATACGAAGCGCAGAGAGATTGCGCAACTCGTCTGACACCTGGGACGCCGCCGAAACCCCATGGTAGACGCGGCGCCGCGGGTCGGCGCACTGCCGGACCGACGACCGGCGGAGGAGCGACGGACGACGGACGACCGGCGGGCGCGCGGCGGCCGACGGACAACCGGCGGGCGAGCGACGGACGAGCGACGACGGACGAGCGACAGACAACGGGCGGGCTTGCGGTGGCGCGCTCGTCGCGGACCTCTAGAACGGTGAGCGTCATTCGTATGACGGTGTGTAGTTATTGTGAGGTTTCTTGAGAGATTCTCGTAACTCGGGGTGCATATAGGGATATTGTGCCGGGCGACCGAGTCCACGCCGGCTCGCGCCGGCCCGTACCCGGGAGCCCCCGCTGTCCACTCCCCGCAGACCCGGCGATCCCGCCGGAGGCCGCCAGCCCAGGCCCGACGGGCGGAGCGGCGCCATGCCCCGCCCCCATGCCGGCCCGTACCGCGACGAGCTCGTCGCCGGCGGCCCGCGGCGCGGCGCGTCCCGTCCGGGGCCGTCGCACGGCGGACGCCGCCCGGACGCCGGCGCCCCGCGCGGCGGCCGCCCCCCGGGCGGGGGACGCAGGAAGTCCCGGATGAAGAGCGCGACCGGGCTGGTCGTGGTCGTCACCGCGTCCGGCCTCGCCATCGGCATCGGCGTCGCGATCGACCGGCTCGTGCTGCCCGAGCTGCGCTCGGAGAAGACCGCCGCGGCAGGGCCCGAGGACAGCCCGTCCGCCGTCATCCCGCCGGGTCCGCAGAGCGAGGCACCGGCGGAGGCGGGCGCGGAGTCCGGAACGCCCACGGACGCCCCGACCGGTTCGCCCAGCGCCGCGCCCGCGTCCACGGCGGAGCCGACCCCGCCGCTGAAGCCGATCCATCCGCGCAAGAGCGCGTCGGCCCAGCCGTCGAAGTCCACGAGGACGTCCGCGCCGGACGCCCCGCCGCCGACCGGCGGAGGCGGGACCACGACGGGCGGGAGCGGCGGCTCGTCCGGTGCCGAGGCCACCGTCGTGTCGCTCACCAACGCCGAGCGCGCCAAGCAGGGCTGCGAGCCGCTGCGCATCGACTCGCGCCTCGCCGTCGCGGCCCGCAGGCACTCCGCGGACATGGCGGCCAACAACTACTTCGACCACACGTCCCGCAACGGCGACAGCCCGTGGAAGCGGATGGAGGACGCCGGCTACACGAGCCCCGGCGCGGAGAACATCGCCAAGGGCTACCCGACCGCCGCGGCCGTGGTGAAGGGCTGGATGAACAGCCCCGGCCACCGCGCCAACATCCTGAACTGCGGCCTCCGCGCCATCGGCGTCGGCATGGCCTCGGGATCCGGCGGCCCGCTCTGGACGCAGGACTTCGGCTGGAAGTGACCGGGGCCCGACCTCGAATGCGGGACGGTACAGTCCAACGCATGGGTTATCCGGGCGATCAAGGCAAACCCGGCGACTGGCCCCCACGGCAGCCGCCGCCCGGGCCGTACGGACCCGGAGCCGCAGCGCCGCCGTACGGCCGTGACAAGGACGAGTCCCCGTTCGCTCCGCGCGACGCGGGGCACGACGGTCCCGCCGCATGGGGCGACAGCACCGGTGGCAACGTCGGCGGCTGGGACGAGCGGCCCACTGCGGCCTGGGGCGACGAGCCCGTCGCCGGCGACGCGTACGGCGCCGAATCCCACGGCTTCCCCGAGGGCGCGCCGGCCGGTGGGCCGACGCCGCCCGAGCGGCGCCGCAACCTGCCGCTGATCATCGGCGGGTCGGCGGTCGCCGGCATCCTGCTCATCGGCGGCGGCGTCGGGCTGTCGTCCCTGCTGAAGGACGACTCCAAGCCGGCCCCGGCACCGACGCAGGCCGCGTCCGAGCAGGCGCAGCCGACGCCGAGCCCGACGCAGCCCGTCCTCGCGCCGGTGAAGCTGCAGAGCCGCACCACCGACCCGAAGCCGCTGACGCTCAAGGAGGTCTTCGGCAACGGGAAGTTCACGGCGGGCGGCCACAAGTACGTCCGGACGGCCGCGAACGGCAAGCGGAGCTGCACCGCCGTCGTCGGCGGCACCGCCCTGGAGAAGGCGCTGAAGAAGGGCGGCTGCACGCAGGCGCTCCGCGCCACCTACGCGCTCTCCACCGGCTCGCTCATCGGCACCGTCGGCGTGTTCAACCTCGAGACCGAGGCCGCCGCCAAGACGGCCGTGAAGGCCGCCGCCGCCAAGGACGCATTCCTGCAGGCCCTGCCCGGCAAGGGCGTCACCAAGAGCAACGGCAAGGGCGAGGCGTTCGGTACCTCGCAGGCGCGCGGCCACTACGTCATCATGACGTGGGTGCAACGCCCGGACGGCAAGAAGATAGCGAGCAAGTACCATGCGGCCGTCCGAGTCTTCGGCGCGCAGATGGTCAAGGGCAGCAACCTCGCCCTCGCCCTGCACTACAGGGAAACCGAAGGCAAGCCCCTCCAAAAGTGACCCCTCCGAATACCCTCACTGCTTATGTCTGGACCTAGAGACACCCGGGAGACCGCCGAGCCGGCGGGGACGTCAGGCGTCCCCGCCGACCCGGCGCCGCCCAGCTTCGGCGGCGCGCCTCCCCCGGCCGGCGGGACCGCCGACGAGGCCGCCGACGGAACAGCCGGCGAGGCCGAATCCTCGACCGAGCCCGCCGCGGACTCCGCCGCCGCGCCCCCCGCCGACCCGGCCGCCGAGTCGGCCGCCGAGGCCGCCTCCTTCCGGCTGCCCACGTTCGGCCTGGAAGCTCCCTGGTGGGCCGCCGAGTCCGCCGGCACATCCCCGCCCGCCGACACAGCCCCGCGCCCCGAAACCCCCCTGCCCGCCGAAACCGCCCCGCCCGCCGGCGAGCCGGCACCCGCCGCGGCGCGGCCCGAGGCCGACCGGGACGCTCCGGCCGCCGAACCCGAGGCTCCGGAGGACACCGCGCCGGTCGCGGCGCCGCCGCCCGGGACGCTCGTCGCCGGCCCGGGGGTCCCGGCCGTCGACTCCCGCCGGGCCGTTCCCGCCGAGCCCATCGTCAAGCCCCCGGTGTCGGCGGGCGACACCGACCCCGACGGCTTCCAGGCCGTCCGCCCGGAGGGCGCCGCCCCCGAGGCCGAGAATCCAGAGGACGAGACCACCGTGGACAACTCCGTCGTGAACGAGGCCGCGGAGGACGGTCCCGCATCGCTCTCCGCCTTCGAGAAGGCGAAGGAGGCCGAGAACGCGGCCGCGCAGACGGCCGTGCTGGTGCCCGACGCGATCCTGCCGCGCGGCGTCGTGCCGCCGACCGGCAGCGGACCGTTCCCGAACACCGGCCCGGCGGACGCCACCGCGGTCGGCCCCGGCCAGGCCCCGGTGATCACGCCCCTCTACCACGCCGAGGGCGGCGTCCCCCTCGACACCCCGCCGCCGCCCGGAACGGCGCCGAAGGGCCAGGGCGGCGGGAACGGCGGCGGGAACAAGCGCCGCACGCTGCTGATCGGCGGCGGCGCGGCCGTCGTCCTCGCGGCGGCCATCGCCCTGTTCGCGATCGGCGGGACGGGTTCGGACGGCGGCAACGAGGCCCGCAAGGCCGCCGAGCCCTCCGCCTCGGCGGCGGCACCGTCGGCGACTCCATCGGCCCCGGCCCCCACCGCGGCCGCCCCCGTCAACATCGCCGACGAGAAGACGGACCCGAAGGACCTCGCCTTCCGCGACGTGTTCCCCGCGAAGGAGATCAAGCTCGGCGGCCGGACCTACCTCCGCGACCGGTGGTCCCTCAACCGCGACCTCAAGTACGCGGCCAGGGGCGCGATGCTCACCACCCTGGAACGCGAGCAGTGCCGCAAGATCATCCGCGCGACGTTCATCGACCGGAAGAGCGGCCTGGCCGTCACCTCCGGGATCGCGGTGATGCCGACGAAGGCGGCCGCGACGACGGTGAGCAAGGCCGGCGACCCCGCCCGGTACGAGTGGTTCCGCGGCATGGCGGGCAAGCACTCCCCGGACATCGACCGCGCCGGCGGCTACGCGGCGGCGACCGTCCGCGGCCGGTACGTGGCCTACGCGTACGTCCAGTGGGCGAACGGCAAGAAGGCCGAGCCGGGCGACCCGCTGATCAAGCAGGCCGCGCAGCAGTTCCTCGACTACGACCTCCGCCCGATCGAGGCCCGCACCCGCAACTGAGCCGCCCCGCTTCACCGGACGTCCACGGTTCACCGGACGTACCCGGTTCGCCCGACGCGCGCGATGGCCGCGGGACCCCACTGGGTTCCGCGGCCATGCGGCGTCCAGACATGCGGCGCCCAGACTGGGACTGGCTCTAGGCGGTCCCCTGCTGCGACGAGGCGGCCTGCTGGTCGGCGGCGGCTGTTGCGTTCAGGGTCCGGACGCGACGGGTCTCCTGGGCGCGCTCGGCCAGCCTGTCGTCGCCGGGGTAGCGGATCTCCTCCAGCGACAGGCCGTGCGCGGGCGCGACGTTCACACCGGAGTCGCGGACGCGGGCGGCGAGCACCTCGGCGGGCCACTCCACCTCGCGCCGCCCGTCCCCCACCATCAGCAGGGCGCCGACGAGCGCCCGCACCATCGAGTGGCAGAACGCGTCGGCCTCCACGGTCGCGAGCGCCAGATGCGGGTCGCGGTCGTCGCGGGCCCACTCGTAGCGCAGCAACTCCCGGATCGTCGTCGCGCCCTCCCGCCTGCGGCAGTACGCGGCGAAGTCGTTCTCGCCGACCAGCAGCCGCGCGGCCTCGTTCATGCGGGCCAGGTTCAGCGGACGCGGATGCCACAGCACGTCATGGCGCCGCAGCGGCTCGACCCCGACGGGGTTGTCGCACACCCGGTACACGTAGCGGCGCGACAGCGCGGAGAACCGGGCGTCGAACCCCTCGGGCGCGATCGACACGCGCCACACCCGCACGTCCGGCGGCAGCAGCCCGGCGAGGCGGCGCGGCATCGTCCCGTTGATCGCCGAGTACGCGGCGACGGGCACCACCAGATGCGCGACCTGGCCGTGCGCGTGCACGCCCGCGTCGGTGCGTCCGGCGACGGTGAGCATGGGCGGGGGGTCGAGGCGCAGCATCCGCGCCAGGGCGTCCTCGATGACGCCCTGGACGGTCCGCTGGTTCGGCTGTCTCGCCCAGCCCGCGAAGTCCGACCCGTCGTAACCGATATCGAGCCGGAGTCGTACCAGAGCGGTCATGTCAGCCGAATTGTCCTTCTGCAACGTTCGTCGTCCGATCCACCCGATGATCCGCGGTCATCGGGCACTCCCCTGACACGCTCCCCGGTGAATCGTCGCCCTCCTGACCTGACCATGCGGTCCAGTCTGGCAAAGATCAAGGCCCACCGCCTGCTCCAGGCGGTGGGCCCTGACGAATGTCGAGCAAACGCTTGCCCAGTTCGCGCGGCGAACTACTCCTTGCCGCCCTCGTCCTTGGCGTCCGCCTCGGCCTCGGCGCCGTCGGCCTTCGTGTCCTCGGCCTTGGAGGCCTCGGGCTCGTCGACGTCGGCGGCGGCCTTGCTGAGGGTGACGTCGCCCTCGGCGGGCAGCTCGGCCTCGCTCACCTTCGGCGCCTTGCCGCCGGTGGCGGCCGCCATCGGCTCCGTCACCAGTTCGATGATCGCCATGGGGGCGTTGTCCCCCTTGCGGGGGCCGATCTTGGTGATGCGGGTGTAGCCGCCCGGACGGGTCTCGAAGCTCGGCGCGATCTCGGTGAAGAGCGCGTGCACGACGCTCTTGTCGCGGATCGTGCGGGCCACGAGGCGGCGGTTGTGCAGGTCGCCCTTCTTCGCCTTCGTGATCAGCTTCTCCGCGAGCGGACGCACCCGCCGGGCCTTGGCCTCGGTCGTGGTGATGCGGCCGTGCTCGAACAGCGCCGTCGCCAGGTTCGCCAGGATCAGCTTCTGGTGCGCTGCGCCGCCGCCGAGGCGGGCGCCCTTGGTGGGCTGGGGCATCGTGGTTCCTTCCTGCACCGGCCGTACCAGGTACCGGTGTCAGCTGGTTCCGGTCCGGCCGGGGAACCGTGCCCCCGGCCGTCCGGAATCGGGTTTCTAGTACTGCTCGGTCTCGGCGTAGCTCGTGTCGTCGTCGCTGTAGGAGTCCGCCGCCGCGCTCGGGTCGAACCCGGGCGGGGAGTCCTTCAGCGAGAGGCCCATGTCGTTGAGCTTCTGCTTGACCTCTTCTATGGACTTGGCGCCGAAGTTGCGGATGTCGAGCAGGTCCTGCTCGGAGCGGGCGACGAGCTCGCCCACCGAGTGGATGCCCTCGCGCTTCAGGCAGTTGTAGGAGCGGACCGTGAGGTTCAGCTCCTCGATCGGCAGGGCCAGGTCCGCGGCGAGCGCGGCGTCCGTCGGGGACGGGCCCATGTCGATGCCCTCGGCCTCGACGTTGAGCTCCCGGGCCAGCCCGAACAGCTCGACGAGGGTCTTGCCGGCGGACGCGACCGCGTCGCGCGGCAGCATCGCCTGCTTGGTCTCCACGTCCAGGATGAGGCGGTCGAAGTCGGTGCGCTGCTCGACTCGGGTCGCCTCGACCTTGTAGGTGACCTTCAGCACGGGCGAGTAGATGGAGTCGATCGGGATCCGGCCGATCTCCTGGCCCGGCTGCTTGTTCTGCGCGGCGGAGACGTAGCCGCGGCCGCGCTCGACCGTGAGCTCCATCTCCAGCTTGGCCTTGTTGTTCAGCGTGGCGATGTGGAGGTCCGGGTTGTGGACCTCGACGCCAGCCGGCGGCGCGATGTCGGCCGCGGTCACCTCGCCCGGGCCCTGCTTGCGCAGGTACATGACCACGGGCTCGTCGTGCTCGGACGAGACGACGAGCTCCTTGAGGTTCAGGATGATGTCGGTGACATCCTCCTTGACCCCGGGCACGGTGGAGAACTCGTGCAGGACGCCCTCGATGCGGATGCTGGTGACGGCCGCACCGGGGATCGAGGAGAGCAGGGTACGACGCAGCGAGTTGCCGATCGTGTAGCCGAAGCCCGGCTCCAGCGGCTCGATGGTGAACCGCGACCGGTACTCGTCGACCTGCTCTTCGGTGAGAGTGGGACGCTGAGCGATGAGCATGGTGGTGCCTTCTTTCCGCGGTGCCCGCTATTTGACGACCGCGTTCCGGAGTGTTCCCCGTCCCGCCGGGATCCCACGTGGAGACCCCGGCGGGACGGCGTGAGCCGCTACTTGGAGTAGAGCTCGACGATCAGCTGCTCCTGGACGGGAGCTTCGATCTGCTGCCGGACGGGCAGCGAGTGCACGAGGATGCGCATCTTCTCGCCGTCGACCCCGAGCCACGCGGGAACCGGGCGCTCGCCGATCTCGGCCTTGGCGACCTGGAACGGCGTCGACTCCAGCGACTTGGGCTTGACGTCGATGATGTCGGCCTCGTCCACCAGCGCCGACGGGATGTTGACCTTCTTCCCGTTGACGCGGATGTGGCCGTGCCGGATGAGCTGGCGCGCCATGTCGCGGGACTTGGCGAAGCCGCCCCGGTAGACGACGTTGTCGAGCCGGCGCTCCAGGAGGGCGAGCAGGTTGTCGCCCGTCTTGCCCTGCTGGCGGTTGGCCTCGACGTAGTAGTTGTGGAACTGCCGCTCCAGCACGCCGTAGATGCGACGCGCCTTCTGCTTCTCGCGGAGCTGCAGCAGGTACTCGGTCTCCTTCGGCCGACCGCGACCGTGCTCACCCGGCGGGTAGGGACGGATCTCGATCGGGCACTTCGGGCCCATGCACTTGCTGCCCTTGAGGAACAGCTTCATCTTCTCGCGGCGGCAGAGCTTGCAGTCCGCACCGGTGTAACGAGCCATTGTTCTAGATCTCCCCTGCCTCAGACCCGGCGACGCTTGGGCGGGCGGCAGCCGTTGTGCGGAACGGGCGTGACGTCCTGGATCGAGCCCACCTCGAGGCCGGTCGCCTGCAGCGACCGGATGGCGGTCTCGCGGCCCGAGCCCGGGCCCTTCACGAAGACGTCGACCTTGCGCATGCCGTGCTCCATCGCGCGCCGGGCGGCGGCCTCGGCGGCCTGCTGCGCGGCGAACGGGGTGGACTTGCGCGAGCCCTTGAAACCGACGTGGCCCGAGGAGGCCCAGGAGATCACGTTCCCGTTGGGGTCGGTGATCGAGACGATCGTGTTGTTGAACGTGCTCTTGATGTGGGCGTGCCCGTGAGCGACGTTCTTCTTTTCCTTGCGGCGCACCTTCTTGGCGCCGACACGGCTCTTAGGAGGCATGTGCTCTCTCTACTCTTGAGGTCATCGATCCGGAGGACCGACTCCGGACTACTTCTTGCCGGCCTTCTTCTTGCCGGCCACGGTCTTCTTCTTGCCCTTGCGGGTGCGCGCGTTGGTCTGCGTGCGCTGACCGTGGACCGGAAGCCCGCGGCGGTGCCGGATGCCCTGGTAGCACCCGATCTCGATCTTGCGGCGGATGTCCGCCTGGACCTCGCGGCGAAGGTCACCCTCGATCTTGTAGTTCGCCTCGATCCAGTCGCGGAGCTTGATCAGCTCGTCGTCGCCGAGCTGGTGCACCCGCATATCGCCGCTGACGCCGGTACCCGCCAGGGTCTCCAGCGCCCGCGTCCGGCCGATGCCGAAGATGTAGGTGAGAGCGACCTCCAAGCGCTTTTCGCGCGGGAGGTCGACGCCGAGGAGGCGTGCCATGTGGGCAGTTCCCTTCATAGTGCGGAGGTATGGACGCACCGCGTCCGCACACACCCTGCCCGGGTGGCGGCCCCGGCCTCCGACGAACCGAGGGTGGTCCTCCACACGACGCTGCCGTACGAACCCGTCAAGGGACTCGTACGGCGACGCGTGCGGAGGCTGCGATGCGCTTGTCTGGTTGGTGAGCGTCAGCCCTGACGCTGCTTGTGGCGCGGGTCGGAGCAGATGACCATGACCCGGCCGTGCCGGCGGATGACGCGGCACTTGTTGCAGATCTTCTTGACGCTCGGCTTGACCTTCACTGGGTCTCCTAGAGATAAGGGTCACCCCCGCGCCGCCACGCACGGGGAAGGCAACCCCAGTGGGATTACTTGTAGCGGTAGACGATCCGACCGCGCGTGAGGTCGTAGGGGCTCAGCTCCACAACGACGCGGTCGTCCGGCAGGATCCGGATGTAGTGCATCCGCATCTTGCCGCTGATGTGGGCGAGCACCTTGTGCCCGTTCTCGAGCTCCACCCGGAACATGGCGTTCGGGAGGGACTCGATGACGGTGCCCTCGATCTCGATGGCCCCTTCTTTCTTGGGCATGTCCTCCGCGCTTCACTGATCGGCTCATTGGACGCGGCCCGGCTCTCCAGAGGAGAATCGACCGCAACCCACCACGACGCGGCAGCGTCGGAAACGGGGAATCAGGCGGTCGGCGACGGACCGACATAGGAGTCTACGTCAACCGGACGCGCAATGCGAAATCGGCGCACGCCACGGGTCCGGAGACTGCTCCCGATACAAGCATACATCGCCTGCGCGTTGTACCTTTCCAGGAGTAGAGACGTCAGAGGAGGGTCAGCATGCCGAGCTATGACTTCGCGCTGATCCTCAGCCGTCCCCTCTACGAGGACGAGCTCGACCCGCTGTTCGACCGCACCCACGGCGCGGTCACGGTATCGATCATCAGCGAGCCGCAGCACGCCGACCGTCCTCCAGCCCCCGCCCACCACCATTCGAACGACGAGCTCCGCTCGGCCGACCGGCTGGGCAACGCCTCGTGCTCGTGGACGGGCCCCACCCTCGCCGCCGCGATCATGGACGTGGTCGGGCACGTCGAGGAGAGCGCGCCCGGCCTGCACGTCCTGCAGGTCGAGGCCGACCCGCTGCTGACCATCCGCGACATCGCCGAGCGGGTCGGCCGCTCGCTCGACTCCGTCCGGCACGCGATCACCGGCGCGCGCGGCGCGACCGGCTTCCCGCCCTCGGAGATGTCCACCGCCAGCCACCGGCTGTGGCGCTGGTCCAAGGTGGCCGCCTTCTACGGGCTGGACGACCCGCAGCTCGTCGAGGCCAAGCCGACCGTCCAGGCGATCAACGGCTGGCTCGCCCTCCGCGACGTCGTCCCCGACGTGGCCCCGGCACCCGAAGAGGTCACCTCGGCCCTGTCCCTGGTCATCCCGCATGTGGCCTGAGCGGCGCTGAGGCGTTCACCAGCCGGACGGGCACCGGGACGGGTTCGGTTCCACGTTCGCGAACCAGACGGACGCGATGACGCGGCCGTCCGAGAGGCGGTGCCTGTCCGGGCCGAGCGTGGGGTCGAGGCCCGCGCGCCACAGCGAGTGGACGCTCGCCAGGTTCTCCGGCTCGGCCCCCGCGCGCACCTCGCCGAAGTGCAGGTGCCGGTGCGCGAGCGCGAGGCCCGCGGTGATCAGCTCGGCGCCGGTGGCGGCGATGCGGCGCAGGTCCGACCGGGTCGCGGTGCGGAACACCAGTCGGGGGGTACGGATCACGTGCCGGCCGCCGGCGCAGCCCCGGACGGCCCCGTACGCGCGCTGCCGCATCTCCATGCGCTTCCCTCCGCCGTGGTCCGCCGCCGAGCAAGGTAGCGGGCGGGGGCGAGGCACGGAAGAGGCCCGTATGTCGTTATCCACGCAGTGGAGTCGACAGCCGGGCGGGCGGACGCGAAGATCGTCGGGGGGACGCGGCCGGGGTGGCCGGCAGGGGGCCGTGATGTGCTTGGGGCAAGGGGAGAATCGATGGCGATCATCGCGCAGCTGAGCGACATCCATCTGGCGGCCGGGCGGGACGGCGAGGTGGACGACGGCTCCGGGCCGGTGCGCGCGTTGCGGTCCGCCGTGTCGAGCCTCCTCGCGCTGCCCGCGCGGCCCGACGCGGTCGTCCTCACCGGCGACCTCGCCGACGCCGGGCTGCCCGCCGAGTACGCGCGGCTGCACGCGCTGCTGTCCCCGCTGCCGATGGCCGTCTACCCCATGTGCGGCAACCACGACGACCGCGACGAGATGCGCAAGGCGTTCGACGACCACCCGGCGGTCGCGGCCACCGGGACGGCGCCGCGGGCGCCCGTCCAGTACGCCGTCGACATCGCGGGGGTGCGGCTGATCTGCTGCGACACCACGGTGGACGGCCATCCGCACGGGCACATGAGCGAGGAGCGGCTCGGCTGGCTGGAGGAGATGCTGCGGGCCGCGCCCGACACGCCGACCGTCATCGCCACGCACCATCCGCCGTACCCGATCGGGATGCGGTTCATCGACGACCTGCGGTTCGTCGACCCGGCCGGGTTCGCGTCCGTGGTCTCCCGGCACCCGCAGGTCGTGCGGATCATCTCCGGGCACGTCCACCGCGCGTCGGTCGGGTCGCTCGCCGGGCGGGTCAGCACCACCTGCCCGAGCACCTACCGGCAGCTGTTCCTCGACCTCACCAAGCAGGGCCGCGCCGCCGTCACCGGGGAGCCGGCCGGGTTCGCCCTGCACCTCATCGGCGCGGACGGCACCGCCACCACGCACTTCGCCCCGACCGGCAACTACCGGCCGCTCATGGACGTGGAGTAGGCCGTCGAGCAGGCTCTGGAGCAGGCCGTCGAGCGGGACGCGGCGGGCTCAGTCCTCGCCGTGCCGGTCGCCGAAGATCGTCCGCATCAGCAGGATCGCGCCCCACGGCCCCGCCACCCAGATCCACCACGGGTACACCGCGCCGGTCGTCACCAGGACGATCAGCCAGACGGTGAAGTTGATCGCGCTGACCGTCGCCCACGCGCCCCACATCGCCTTCGTGCCGCGGACGTCGAGGTCCCGGGAGGGGGACTTCGCCGCGGACGCGGTGCTCTTCGGCTGCGAGGCCGGGACGGGCAGCTGGTAGAGGTCCTCCTCCGGCAGGTCGGCGGTGATCTCCTGGAGGTCGCCGAGGGTCTTGGACCCGTACACCGAGTCGAGCCGCTCCTGCAGCTCGTCCATCGTGATCCGGCCGAGCGCGCAGTGCTCGCGCAGGCTCGCGGCCACCCGGTCGCGGTCGGCGTCCGAGGCCCGGATGTCAGGGTTCGGCGCCATCGTTCCTCCGGCTTCTCAGGACGGGCTGTCCATTCCATTCTGCGTGGCCGGACCGAGCTTCTGGAACCATTCGCGCCCCTCGTCCACGGCGGTCAGGACGCGGGGGCCGTCCGCGGTGACCGCGAACGTGTGCTCGAAGTGCGCCGAGTACCGCCCGTCGGCCGTCACGACCGTCCAGCCGTCGTCCAGTTCGAGGGTCTCCTTGGTGCCGAGGTTCACCATCGGCTCCACCGCGAAGCACATCCCGGGCTCCAGGACGGGGCCGTGCCCGGCCGCGCCGTGGTTGGGGATCAGCGGGTCCATGTGCATCTCGGTCCCGATGCCGTGCCCGCCGTAGCCCTCGACGATGCCGTAGCGGCCCTGAGAGCGGATGTAAGCCTCGATCGCGTGCGACATGTCCGTCAGGTGCGCCCCGGCGGTTCCGGCCGCGAGACCGCGCCACAGGGACGTCTCGGTGACGTCCAGCAGCGTGCGCAGCTCGTCGGTGATCTCCCCGACCGGGACGGTGACGGCGGCGTCGCCGTGCCAGCCCTCCACGATCGCGCCGCAGTCGATGGAGATGACGTCGCCGTCCCGCAGGACCTTGTCGCCGCGCGGGATGCCGTGGACGATCTCCTCGTTGATCGACGCGCAGATCGTCCCGGTGAAGCCGTGGTAGCCCTTGAAGGACGGGATGCCGCCGTTGTCGCGGATGTGCCGCTCGGCGAGCGTGTCGAGGTCCAGGGTGGTGATCCCCGGCTTCACCGCGTCGCGCAGCAGCTCCAGCGTCCGGCCGACGAGCAGCCCCGCCGCCCGCATCAGCTCGATCTGCTCGGCGGTCTTCATCTGGATGGTGGGCCTACGCCGTTTGAACATCATTTCCCCCTGCACCGGGTCAGCCGCCGCCGGGCGGGCGCGGGACCCCGGCAATACGGGGGGCCCGCGCCCGCGCCGTCACTTCTCCAGCGGGCGCAGCGCGTCCAGAGCGCGCTTGGTGACCTCTTCGACCGGACCCGTGGCGTCGATGCCGACGAGGATGTTCTCGTCGGCGTAGAACTGCACCAGCGGGGCCGTGTCGTGCCGGTACACCTCCAGGCGGTGCATGACGACCTCTTCCTTGTCGTCGTCGCGCTGGAACAGGCGGCCGCCGCAGTCGTCGCAGATGTCGTCCTGCTTGTCGTCGAAGTCGACGTGCCAGATCCGGCCGCACTGGTCGCAGGTGCGCCGGCCCGACAGCCGCCGGACGACCTCGTCCTCGTCGACGACGAGCTCCAGGACGATGTCGAGGCGCGCGTCCCACTCGGCGAGGATCTTCTTCAGCGTCTCCGCCTGCGGGACGTTGCGCGGGAACCCGTCCAGCAGGAACCCGTCGCGGGCGTCGTCCTCGCCCAGCCGGTCGCGCACCATCGCGATCGTGACCTCGTCCGGGACGAGGTCGCCGCGATCCATGTACTGCTTCGCCTGCAGGCCGAGTTCGGTCCCGCCGCTCACGTTGGCACGGAAGATGTCACCTGTCGAGATTTTCGGGACCGACAGATGAGATGCGATGAACTGGGCCTGCGTCCCCTTGCCCGCTCCCGGGGGGCCCACCAGCACGATACGCACTACCGGAGGAAGCCCTCGTAGTTGCGCTGCTGCAGCTGACTCTCGATCTGCTTCACGGTATCCAGTCCGACGCCGACGACGATGAGGATGCTCGCGCCGCCGAAGGGGAACTCCCCGGCCGCGTTCAGGAGTGCGAACGCCACCATCGGGATCAGGGACACGAGCCCCAGGTACAGCGCACCGGGTGTGGTGATCCGGGTCAGCACGAAGTCGAGGTATTCGGCGGTCGGCCGACCAGGACGGATACCTGGGATGAATCCACCATACTTCTTCATGTTGTCGGCGACTTCAGTGGGGTTGAAGGTGATCGCCACGTAGAAGTACGTGAAGAAGATGATCAGGACGAAGTAGAACCCCATGTGCCAGGCGTTGTCCTGCTGCAGGTACGGCTGGAGCTTCTGCAGCCACTTGGTGTTGGGCCACAGCTGCGTGGCCAGGATCGGCAGGTAGACCAGCGACGACGCGAAGATGATCGGGATGATGCCGGCCTGGTTCACCTTCAGCGGGATGTAGGTCGACGTCCCGCCGTACATGCGCCGTCCGACCATCCGCTTGGCGTACTGGACGGGGATCCGGCGCTGCGCCTGCTCGACGAACACGACGCCCGCCATGATGGCCATGCCGACGATGATGACCATCGCGAAGACGAAGCCGTTCTTGGCCTTGTAGATGCCCCAGAACTGGGCGGGGAAGACCGCCACCACCTGGGTGAAGATCAGGACCGACATGCCGTTGCCGACGCCGCGGTCGGTCATCAGCTCGCCCAGCCACATGATGACGGTCGTGCCCGCGACCATGCAGATCACCATCGTGATGATCGGGAAGATGCTGGTCTCGTAGAGGATGTCGCCGCTGCCGGACACACCCTGGAAGAGCTGCCCGGTGCTCGCCATCGCCACAATGCCGGTGGCCTGCAGGATCGCCAGCCCGACCGTCAGGTAGCGGGTGTACTGGGTGATCTTCGTCGTCCCGGCCTGGCCCTCCTTCTTGAGGGCCTCCAGCCGGGGGATCACCACCACCAGCAGCTGCAGGATGATGCTCGCCGTGATGTACGGCATGATGCCCAGCGCGAAGATCGAGAGCTTGAGAAGCGCGCCACCGCTGAACAGGTCGACGAGGCCGTAGAGCTGGTTGCTCTCCTTGGCCGCGTCCGCGGTGTCCTTCAGCACCTTCACGTTCACGTTCGGGGTCGGGATGATCGACCCGATCCGGAACACCAGGATCATGAACAACGTGAAGAAGAGTTTTTTACGCAGGTCAGGCGTACGGAAAGCCCGAGCGAACGCGGTCAGCACCATTCCTCCTGCGTGACTGGCGGGTTCATCATGGCCAGCGAGGGGCCGGTTACAGGTCCATGAGGTCGGGCGGAGGATACCCGAGGAGACGCGTAAGTGCGCAATCTCACGCGAGTCGCCTTCGCCCGTGTGACTCTAACAGCAGATGACACCGGGGCCGCCCCGCCTTTCCCGGCGGCCTCACGGCCCCGGGCGGTAGGCGAGCACGGCCCCGGCATCGAAGTGCGCTTTCTTACAGCTCGTCGGTGGTTCCGCCGGCCGCGGCGATCTTCTCCTTCGCGGCACCGGAGAAGGCGTGCGCCTTCACCTGGACCGCGACCGAGATGTCGCCGGTGCCGAGGACCTTGACCGGACGGCCGCGGCGCACCGCGCCCTTGGCCGCCAGGTCGTCCGCGGTCACCTCGCCGCCCTCGGGGTAGAGCGCGGCGAGCTTGTCCAGGTTCACGACCTGGAACTCGACCCGGTTGGGGTTCTTGAAGCCCTTCAGCTTCGGCACCCGGCGGATGAGCGGCATCTGGCCGCCCTCGAACCCGACGGGAACGGTGCTGCGGGCCTTCGTGCCCTTGGTGCCGCGGCCCGCGGTCTTGCCCTTGGACGCCTCGCCGCGGCCCTTGCGGGTCTTGGCCTTGTTGGCGCCGGGGGCCGGACGCAGGTCGTGGACCTTGAGCGGGGTTCCCTCGGAGGTGTCCTTACCGAGATCAGCCGCCATGTCAGTCGACCTCCTCGACGGTGACCAGGTGCGCCACCGTCCGGATCATGCCGAGCACCTCGGGGCGGTCCTCGCGGACCACGCTCTGCCCGATCTTCTTCAGGCCGAGGGTGCGCAGCGTGTCACGCTGGTTCTGCTTCTCGCTGATCACGGACTTGGTCTGCGTGATCTTCAGGTTGCTCACGACGACGCCGCCTCCGCCCTGGGCTCGGAGCCCGCCGCGCGGGCGCGCAGCATGGCCGCGGGGGCGACGTCCTCGATCGGCAGGCCGCGCTTGGCCGCGATCTCCTCCGGACGCTTCAGCGACTTCAGCCCCGCGATCGTGGCGTGCACGATGTTGATGGCGTTGTCGCTGCCCAGCGACTTGCTCAGCACGTCGTGGATGCCGGCGGCCTCCAGGACGGCGCGCACCGGGCCACCGGCGATGACGCCGGTACCGGGGCTGGCCGGACGCAGCAGGACCTCGCCCGCCGCGTCCCGCGCCTGCACCAGGTGCGGGATGGTGCCCTGGATCCGCGGCACCTTGAAGAAGTGCTTCTTGGCCTCTTCGACGCCCTTGGCGATCGCCGCGGGCACCTCCTTGGCCTTGCCGTAGCCGACGCCGACGGTGCCGTTGCCGTCACCGACGATCACCAGGGCGGTGAAGCTGAAGCGACGCCCGCCCTTGACGACCTTGGCGACACGGTTGATCGCCACGACCTTCTCGATGTACGACTGGCCCTTGTCGGCGCCACCGCGGCGGTCGTCGCGGCGGTCGCGACGGTCGCCACCCTGACCGCCGCCACGCCTCTGCGCTGCCATCAGTGGTTCCTCTCGTTCTGGTTCAGGGCCGTCACAGCTCGAGGCCCCCTTCGCGCGCACCGTCCGCGACAGCGGCGATGCGGCCGTGGTACTTGTTGCCGCCGCGGTCGAACACCACCGCGTGGACGCCGGCCTCCTTGGCCCGCCGGGCCACGAGCTCGCCGACCTTGCGGGACTTGGCCGTCTTGTCGCCGGAGTCGGCGCGCAGGTCCGCCTCCATCGTCGACGCGCTGGCCAGCGTGTGGCCCTTGTCGTCGTCGATGACCTGGACGAACACGTGCCTGCTGGAGCGGGTCACGACCAGGCGAGGCCGCGCGGCGCTGCCCACGACCTTCTTGCGGACCCGCAGGTGCCGGCGCTTGCGGGACTTGGCCCGCGCCGACGTGGCCTTCGCGGCCAGGGTCTTGGTGCCTGCCATGACTACTTACCAGCCTTTCCGACCTTGCGCCGGATCTGCTCGCCCTCGTAGCGCACACCCTTGCCCTTGTAGGGGTCGGGCTTGCGCAGCTTGCGGATGCGGGCGGCGATCTCGCCGACGAGCTGCTTATCGATGCCCTCGACCGTCAGCTGCGTCGGCCGTTCGACCGTGAGCTTGATGCCCTCCGGCGCCTCGAACGGGATCGGGTGGCTGTAGCCGAGCGAGAACTCGACGTTCTGCCCCTTGGCCACCACCCGGTAGCCGACGCCCTGGATGACCAGGGTCTTCTTGTAGCCGTCGGTGACACCGACGACCATGTTGTTGATCAGCGTCCGGGTGAGCCCGTGCAGCCCGCGCACCTTGTTCATGTCGTTCGGCCGGGAGACGACGATCTTGCCGTCCTCCTGGCTGACCTCGATGGGCTCGGCGACGGTGTGCGACAGCGTGCCCTTCGGCCCCTTGACGGTGACCTCCCGGCCGTCGAGGCTCACCTCGACGCCGCTGGGCACGGTGATGGGAAGACGTCCGATACGAGACATTGTTCTGTACCTCCCCTCACCAGACGTAGGCGAGGACTTCCCCGCCCACGCCGCGCTTGCCCGCCTGACGGTCGGTCATCAGGCCGGAGGACGTCGAGATGATCGCGACGCCCAGTCCGCCCAGGACCCTCGGCAGGTTGTCCTTCTTCGCGTACACGCGCAGACCCGGCTTCGAGACGCGCTTGATGCCGGCGATCGAACGCTCGCGGGTCGGGCCGAACTTCAGCTCGATCACGAGCTCCTTGCCGACCTTGGCGTCCTGCACGCTCCAGCCCGAGATGTAGCCCTCCTGCTGGAGGATCTCGGCGATGTGCGCCTTGATCTTCGAGTACGGCATCGCCACCGAGTCGTGGTACGCCGAATTCGCGTTCCGCAGACGCGTCAGCATGTCTGCGATCGGGTCGGTCATCGTCATGGCCTACTGGCCCTCCCTCGCCACGGTTTCCTCGGGGTGATGCGTCCCGTGGACCTTTGGCGCGGTCGTGGGCGCCCTCTCGGGCGCCCGGCTGGTTATTACAGGCCGGTGTCCCGCCCCCCGGGGCACGCCCCGGGGGAGGCGGTCACCAGCTGGACTTGGTGATGCCGGGCAGCTCGCCGCGGTGCGCCATCTCGCGGAAGCACACGCGGCACAGGCCGAACTTCCGGTAGACGGAACGCGGGCGCCCGCAGCGCGAGCACCGAGTGTACGCGCGCACGCCGAACTTCGGCTTCCGCGCCGCCTTGGCGATCAGCGACTTCTTCGCCATATCGTGCTCAGCTCTCCTTGAAGGGGAAGCCCAGGAGCTTGAGCAGCGCCCGGCCCTCGTCGTCGGTCTTCGCGGTCGTCACGACCGTGATGTCCATGCCCCGCGTCCGGTCGACCTTGTCCGGGTCGACCTCGTGGAACATGACCTGCTCGGTCAGCCCGAAGGTGTAGTTGCCGTTGCCGTCGAACTGCTTCGGCGACAGGCCGCGGAAGTCGCGGATGCGGGGCAGCGCGGTGGCGAGCAGCCGGTCCAGGAACTCCCACATGCGGTCGCCGCGCAGCGTGGCGTGCGCGCCGATCGGCATGCCCTCGCGCAGCTTGAACTGCGCGATGGACTTGCGGGCCCGGTTGACCGCCGGCTTCTGGCCGGTGATCACCGACAGGTCGCGGACGGCGCCCTCGATCAGCTTGGCGTCCTTGGCCGCGTCGCCGACGCCCATGTTGACCACGATCTTGGTCAGCGTGGGGATCTGCATGACGTTGGCGTAGCCGAACTGCTCGCGCATCTGGCCCGCGATCTCCTCGCGGTAGCGGACCTTGAGGCGCGGCGTCGGGACGGGGCGCTCGGTGACGGTCTCGGTCATCGGTCTCAGATCTCCTTACCGCTACGGCGCGAGATCCGAACCTTCGTGCCGTCGTCGTTGGTGCGGTAACCGACCCGGACCGGCTTGCCGTCCTCGACGATCGCGACGTTGCTGACGTGCAGCGGCGCCTCGACCGTGACGCGGCCGCTGTCCTTGCCGGCACGCTGCTGGTCGGCCTTGATGTTCTTGGTGATGAGGTTGACGCCCTCGACGACGACGCGCTCGGCGCGCGGGTCGACGCGCAGGACCTTGCCCGTCGCGCCCTTGTCCTTGCCGGCGAGGACGATGACCTCGTCCCCCTTGCGGATCTTCATCAGAGCACCTCCGGCGCGAGCGAGATGATGCGCATGAACTTCTTCTCGCGCAGTTCGCGGCCCACCGGGCCGAAGATACGGGTGCCGCGGGGGTCGCCGCCGTCCCGGATCAGGACGGCGGCGTTCTCGTCGAAGCGGATGTAGGAGCCGTCCGGGCGCCGGCGCTCCTTGCGGGTGCGCACGACGACCGCCTTGACGACGTCACCCTTCTTCACGCCCGCGCCGGGAAGGGCGTCCTTCACCGTCGCGACGATGATGTCGCCGACTCCCGCGTAGCGCCGACCCGAGCCGCCGAGAACCCGGATGCAAAGGATCTCCTTCGCACCCGTGTTGTCGGCGACCTTGAGTCGCGACTCCTGCTGGATCACGTCAACTCCTGTTCGTCACACCGGTTCTGCACCGGACCTCGTCCGGCCAGCCTGGTGGAACCAGTCATGTACATTGCGGGGCTCGCGCCCCGCGGGCCTACTTGGCCTTCTCGAGGATCTCCACCACGCGCCACCGCTTGGTGGCCGACAGCGGTCGGGTCTCCATGAGCCGGACGCGGTCGCCCACGCCGCACTCGTTGCCCTCGTCGTGCGCCTTGTAGTTCTTGGTGCGGCGGATCACCTTGTGGTACCGGCGGTGGGTCACGCGGTCCTCGACGGACACGACCACGGTCTTGTCCATCTTGTCGCTGACCACGAGGCCTTCCAGCACCTTGCGGCTGGTCCGCTTCTCCGTCTGCTGCTCGGTCATTCGTTGCCCTCCGCGGCGTCCTCGGCGACCGTGACGATGCCGAGCTCGCGCTCCCGCATCACCGTGTAGATGCGGGCGATCTCGCGCTTGACGGTGCGCAGCCGCCCGTGGCTCTCAAGCTGGCCGGTGGCGGCCTGGAAGCGGAGGTTGAACAGCTCCTCCTTGGCCTCCTTGAGCTTGGTGACCAGGACGTCCTCGGGCTCGGTCCGCAGGTCGTCGGCGGTAAGACCCTTGGCCATCAGGACTCACCCACCTCTCGCTTGACGATCTTGCACTTCATCGGCAGCTTGTGGATCGCGCGCGTGAGGGCCTCCCGGGCGATGCGCTCGTCCGGGTAGGAGATCTCGAAGAGCACGCGGCCCGGCTTCACGTTGGCCACCCACCACTCGACGGAGCCCTTACCGGAGCCCATGCGGGTCTCGGCGGGCTTCTTGGTCAGCGGGCGGTCCGGGAAGATGTTGATCCAGACCTTGCCGCCGCGCTTGATGTGGCGGGTCATCGCGATACGCGCGGCCTCGATCTGCCGGTTCGTCACGTACGCGGCCTCGACGGCCTGGATGCCGTACTCGCCGAACGTCACCCTCGTGCCGCCCTTGGCCATGCCACGGCGCGTCGGGTGGTGCTGCTTGCGGTGCTTGACCTTGCGAGGGATCAGCATCGGTTACTCAGCTCCCCTCACCCTGCGGAGCAGCCTCGGCCTCCGGGGCCGGCTGCTCGGAAACCTGCTTCTGCTCGGCGCCGCCGCGGGCCTCGCCGCCGCGGGCACCTCCGCGCTCGCCGCCGCGGCCGCCATCGCCGCCGCGACCGCCGCCGCG